>JAJRQO010000021.1 GCA_024280215.1 Candidatus Zixiibacteriota bacterium | reverse complement strand
CTGGCTGTCCATCAATTTGCTATACGATTTGGAGACAGAGTACCAAGAATTTGAGATAACCAATTAACTGTTTACACAAAATTTATGACACAGCCTTTATTTCTGTTAAAGATATAGATAGTAAATAACTTCTTTTAATTATAAATTGAAGAGGAAATGTATGAATCTTTCAACTCATCAGAAATATGCATTAAAACTTGGATTATTATTTACATTTTTCTTTATAACTCTCTCTTTTAATCCAATAGACCGTCATGACTGGATGCTTGAAAATTTGTTAGTCGTTATTTTATTACCGATTTTGATTTTTACATCCAAGAAATTCCCACTTTCTAAAGTTTCCTATACACTTATATTTTTGTTTCTTTGTCTTCATGAAGTCGGATCGCATTATACCTATGCTAATGTTCCGTATGACCAATGGTTTGAATCTGTTTTTGGACGGACATTTAATTCATTCTTTGGATGGGAACGGAATCACTTTGACCGTTTGGTGCATTTTTCCTATGGTCTTCTTTTAGCATACCCTATTCGTGAAATGTTTCATCGGGTTGCCAATGTATCAGGCTTTTGGGGATATTTTTTACCGTTAGATGTTACTATGTCAACTTCGATGCTTTTTGAATTGTTTGAGTGGGCAGCTGTTGAAATTTTTGCGGGAGATCTGGGCGTAGCGTATCTTGGTACACAAGGTGATATTTGGGATGCACACAAAGATATGGGTTTAGCCTCGATTGGAGCGGTAATAGCGATGATTGTTACAGCTCTTATTAATTCTCGTTTACAAAGAGATTTTGCTAAAGAGATGAAAGAAAGTTTTAAAATTAAAAGTAGCGAACCGCTTGGTGAAGCGGAAATCAAACGGATGCGTCAGGAGAAGAA
This sequence comes from Candidatus Zixiibacteriota bacterium, assembly GCA_024280215.1. Classification (GTDB taxonomy): domain Bacteria; phylum Zixibacteria; class MSB-5A5; order GN15; family FEB-12; genus QQUK01. Next base: position 178,640 of record JAJRQO010000021.1, on the reverse strand, counting down.
AAATAGAAAAGAATAACATTACTCTTTCTAAAAAAAAGCCCACTTTTCAGAATGTTTTTTTCTATTTCTTTAGTTACTCTATTTAATTACTATCATCATGGTCATCATGGTCATCATGGTCATCATGGTCATTATGGTCATCATGGTCATCATCGTCATCATCGTCATCGTGGTCATCATCGTCATGCTCATCATCATTATCGTCGTCATCTACAAAAACAGTATCAATGACAAAACTTGTATCATATATGACCATCGTATCTGTAAGAAAAAAAGTATCTCTCAACAGCAAAGTGTCAGTATAGTTAGAGTCGACAATATACAATGTGTCTGTTGCGTTGATTATTATCGAATCAATTAGAACAGTAGTATCATTTATAATTATAGAATCTATAACGAGTGATGAGTCCGTAAAAAAAGTTGTATCTACAATATAAATAGTGTCGTTAGATGAAGTTGTGTCCGCGAGATACAACGTGTCTGTAAGTATTATTGTATCAACAGTTACTTCAGGTTGTTCAGGTTCCAGAGATGTATTATCTTCTAACTCAAGTGGGCTTGAACAATTGACAAGAAATTGAGTTGAGAAAATCGTGAGGGTAAGTACAATTAAGAAAATTAGTCGTTTCATCTTCCACCTCCTAAGAGATCATAATAATTTATAGAGAGGTTAAATTGATCATTTTTATAAATTGACTTTCTATTTGAAACAATTTTATGTGTTGATGGGTTATAAGCCGCGGTGAGTGAAAAATGTTTAAATGGTATAAAACGAGCTCCCAATAAAGCACCCTCTGACATTTTTACATACTCATGGTATTGGTTTGAAATTTCTTCAATACGAACCCATCCACCAAGTAAACCAATTTGTTTATTCTTAAATGGGAAAAATAGTATCTGACCGCCAATTAAACATTTATTAGTTCTTAAATCTAAATTTGCTTGGGAGAAATCATTTTTCCAAAAAGTATGTCCAGCATTTAATTCAAAGAATAAAGTTCTATCCCATGTTACCGCCCCGCCGACTATCGGAATTCCACCAAAAGGCGAGGATGAAAAACCTGCAGATACTTGGAGTCCGAATTTTTCTGAAAAACTTGTTACTTCAGTAAAATGTTTTTCAACTGGAGGTTGTTCTTCAAGGGCTTGGATTCGAGTGAGCAAATCACCTGTTGATGGTTGTGCTTCGATTGTCGCCAAACGGTCACCAAGTCGAATTATTTCTCTTGAATCGTGAGAAATGTAAACTGAAGCATAACGTCCATCTGCACCTTTTGAGGATACTTCCTCAGAGCTGATAATAATCTGAAGTGGATTTATTTGAAACTGGGTTGTGAGAAAACTACGTAGAGTATGAGCTCGACCTAATGCTAATGATGGGTTTTTGGAATCATCACCATCTTTGAATGTCTGTCCATCAGCACCGCCCGTAATTATAGCAACTGCGAGAGGATATTTGTGTAGACTGTCGGCAATTATCTGTAAATCTTTTTGGTATGGTTTGAAAAAATCAGCATCTACCGATCTTCCTACACCAGTTGGAAATCCTGATATAACTACTTCCTGCGAAGATACTATACAAGGTAATTGGAGCAGACAAACCAATAATATTATTTTAAATTTCATGAGAAACCTCAATCTTTTCTAACTGCAATTATTTGCTCTTTATATGTAAGCTCTGCATAGATACAGAAATACTTTTATCCTGTTTACCCATAAATGACTTGATATCTATGACCTTATGTCTATTTAGTTATGTATAAGGCAAATTCCATACCTGAAAATACTTGAACTTTATAATAAAATTACTGTTTATAATAAAAAGGATTAGAAAGTAGGAGAAATGTATTATGACAAAAGCAGTTCCAGAAACAAAAGCCGCCGTACTTGGGGCATCACCAAAAGAAGATCGTTATTCATTTAAAGCTGTCCATATGCTCAAAGAACATGGATTTGTACCGTTGCCAATTCATCCCAAAGGACATGCTGTTGATGGTATTGATGGGCTGAAATCACTTGCTGATATTGATGGTGATATTGATACCTTGACCATGTATGTCAACTCAGCAATATCAGATAAAGAATTTGATAATATTCTATCGTTGAAACCAAGACGGGTTATCTTTAACCCAGGGTCTGAAAATTCAGCCTTAGCACAAAAATTATCTGATAACGGAATTGAAGTCGTCGAGGCATGTACACTGGTAATGCTTCAAACTGGTCAGTATTAGTATTGAGAAAAATTTTAATCTGACGATAAAGTATATATGGCAAAAATTAAAGTAGCGTTTCAAGGTGAACGGGGTGCATTCTCAGAAGTAGCCTCCAAAAAGTTTATAGGCAAAAATGCAATGCCTGTCGCGTGTAGTTCATTTGCATCTCTTTTTGATATGGTTGAAAAAGGGAAAACAAAATATGGCGTTATTCCAATTGAAAATTCTCTGATAGGTTCAATTCATAAAAATTATGATTTACTTCTTGAACGAAATCTTAAAGTCATCGGTGAGACGTATCTTCGAATAAACCATTGTTTAATTGCTGCCAAAAAAGTCCCAGTATCAAAAATTCAACGAGTTTTTTCACATCCTGCTGCTTTAGACCAATGCCGAGATTTTTTTGATGCTCATCCTACTGTTGCTCCGATTTCATATTATGATACTGCGGGGGCAGTAAAGATGCTCTCAGAATCTGGTTTGTACAACGCTGGTGCTATTGCCTCGCCTTATGCTGCTGAAATTTACAAGATGCATATTATTCGGAAATCAATTGAAGATGAAAAATCTAATTTTACTCGGTTTTTACTACTGGCAAAAAAAGAAGTCGTTGTAAAAGGGAAAACAAAAACTTCAATTGTCTTCTCAATGAAAAATGAACCAGGCGTTTTATACAAAGCACTTTCGGTTTTTGCCCTCAGAGATATTGATTTATCAAAAATTGAATCTCGACCACTTCGCAAAAAAGCGTGGGAATATCATTTCTATGTCGACATTGAAGGGTCGGTCAAAGAAGAACGAGTCAAAAAAGCTCTCGACCATTTAGGTGAGATAACTCATTTTATTAAGATTCTCGGCTCATATAAGATGAGTTCAGAAAAAGTTTAATATTTCTGGTCATGTTCAAGATGTTTTAATTTACTTCAATGCTTCTTTAACAATATCAGCATAGCGATTCGCAAGTAGTTTTGATTGGTAGGTTGCAGTGGCAAACTCATAACCATTTTGAGCAATATTATTACGTAGCAATTTATCACCAGAGAGTTTCAGAATTGCTTCGGCAAGTTTTTCTGGATTATCTAATGGAACCAACCTCCCCGTTTTTTCATCTTGAATTATATCTGTGATACCACCTGAATCTGTTCCAATAACAGCAGCCCCACAGAGCATCGATTCAGAGAGTGCTAACCCGAACCCTTCTTCAAATGAGTTAAGAATTACGATAGATGCTTTGTTATATATTTCTCGTAATTCATCTTGAGGGAGAGGTGCATAAATTGAAATATTTTCTTTCATCCCTAATTTTTCAATAAGAGATTCAATTTCATCTTGTAATTGTCCAATGCCATATATTTGTAATTTTATCTGGTTGTTTTTTTCTGATGCGAGAGCAAATGCTTGCACTAATTTATCAACCCGTTTTTGGTCGGTAAATCTTGTAACAGCAACAATCAGATTTTCATCTCGTTTGATAGACTCATCTTTATAGAAAATAGATTCATCGTGGGGCATGGGGAGAACTTCCAGAATATTTTGCAGTCTGTCATCCATTTCTAAAATGCCATTTTGTAAAAATGATGAAACCACTGTCCAACTTTTTAAAGTAAGGCAGAAATTTTTCAAATAACGGTACAACACCGCAAAGTATTTTCGCATCAATCGAATATCAGTGCCATGCGATGAGAGGATCATCGGAATCGCAGTTTTTTTCGCAAGCGATTTCATAACTATCCCCGCAGGTACTAACCAATGCCCAGCGATAACTTCGATATTTTCTTTTGCAATCACTTGCAGAGCCTTTTTCTCAAAAGCATTCAAAAATTGTTTGAACTGAAAAATCCCACTTACCGAGCCTAAAACAATTTTATGCATATTTCCTTGATAGGCGATTACCTCATTTTCATCCTCAGCGTACCTGAAACGGTACACTTTGACCCCATCCATTTCTTCGTATTCTTTTAAACCAGGGGCATGTGGAGCGAGAATTATCGGCTCTATATTGAAGTGATGGAGCTTTCTTGCCAGAAGCGATAGGAATACTCCAGCAAAATCTCCCTTGAACCGAGGGTAATTATGTGTCAGCATAAGCAGTTTTATTGGTTGAGTCATATATCTAAAGTAAAAAATAATTGAAGAAATTGAAATATAATTTTTTAACTGACTAAAGATTAGTTATATTCAATTCTTATGGAAAAGTTAGAACAATCATATTTGAATTTTTTAGAGAAACCTGATTTTGATGATATTCTCACAAACCCGATTTTGGATATTGCTGCTCGGTTTTGGGAAGATGACCGTTATGATGCTTTTAAGGTCTGTTATCGCTCAATGCGAATAATTGACGACTTAGTTGATGACCAAAAAGCGGGTGGGTATAAGCTCTCTATAGATGAGAAAAAACAGTTTGAACAGATAATTAACAAATGGACCGACAATTTTGTCCAAGGAAATAAAACCGACGATTTCCAAACGGCTCTTATCGATATCAAAGATAAATTCCACATTCCACTCTGGCCATGGACACGTCTTTCAAAAGCGATGATTTATGATTTGTATCATGATGATTTTAAATCGTTTTTAATATTTCTCAGATATTCCGAGGGAGCAGCAATTTCACCCGCATCGATTTTTATGCACTTGATTGGTGTTACAAAAGTTGAAAATAGTTATAAAATTCCAGCCTATGAGATTCGCTATGCGGCTCGTCATTTAGCACTTTTTTCCTATATAGTTCATATTATACGTGACTTTCAAAAAGACCAGCTTGACGGGTTGAACTACTACGCCTTAAATCAGCTTGAAATTTTTGGTGTCAAAAAAGATGAGTTGCGGTCAGTTGCTGATGGCGGTACGGTTTCAGCAAATGTTCGATCACTTTTTGCTCAGTATCATCATTTTGCCTCATTTTATCGGGATAAAGCTCGACAGACAATTGATGCTGTTTTGCCATTATTAGCACCTCGATATCAACTAAGTTTAGAGATCATTTATGCCCTCTATAATCAGATTTATAGTCGTATTGATGTCAAAATCGGTGTTTTTTCTCAATCTGAGCTTCTTCCGACCCCATCTGAAGTAAAGTTAGAAATCGATAAAACTGTCGAATCATTTCACAAAAAATAATTAAATCTTTTCGGGAAGAAAAAATAGTTGTATCTGTATAGTAAGTACAATAAATATATTGCCAATTTAGAATTGCACATAAAAAGTCAAAAATTAGTCTAAATTGTATAACAATTAGGAGATAAATTATGAAAAAGATTCTTACAAGTTTTATCATGCTTATAGTAGTATGCTCGGTATTCGCTGATGATATTGCGGTTACAGTCTATAATTCTAATTTAGGTGTGATTTCAGAAAATAGAACTATGACATTTGAAAAAGGAATGCATGAGATTTCGTTCAAAGATGTCCCTTCAGCGATTGATAGAACTTCGGTACGGTTTGAATTGATTGACAGCAAAAAACATCTTTCAATAGTAGAACAGAATTACGCATATGATTTGGTCAATTCATCGCAGATGTATCAAAAATATATTGATAAGAAAATTGAGTTAGTTGATAAAAATGGTAATATTTTCTCTGGGATTTTGCTTGCATCTGACCACGATGCTGTGACTCTTATGTATAATGGTGGACGGATTAAAATTCTCTTAATGAATCAGATAACTGAAGTAAATTTCCCTGTCTTACCAGAAGGACTAATCACCCGTCCAACTCTATTTTGGAAGTACTCATCAGATTTTAAAGGGAAAGCAGATTGCAATATTTCGTACCAAACTGGTGGTATGAATTGGTCAGCCGAATATGTCGGGCTTATTAGTTCCGATGACAAAGAGCTTGATATTAGCGGCTGGGCATCAATAAATAATCAATCAGGAAAAACATATAATGACGCAACCCTCAAACTTATTGCGGGTGATATAAATAGAGCCCAACAAAGCAGGCGACCTAATCCACCTATGAAAATGATGACGACTGCAATGGATATGGAATCATCTGGGTTTGAAGAAAAATCCTTTTTTGAATACCACATGTATACCCTTCCAAGAAAAGCAACACTTTCAAACAACGAAAACAAACAGATTTCACTTTTTAAACCTGCCAGCACAAAAGCGAAAAAGATATTTCTGTACAAACCGGAAGTCGATAATAAAAAAGTCGAAGTCGCTCTCAAGTTTAGAAACTCAAAAGAATTTGGACTTGGCATGCCACTTCCAGCAGGGCGATTCCGTCTTTTTAAAGCCGATGATGACGGCAGTAAGATTCTGCTTGGTGAAGACAGAATTTCTCACACTCCAAAAGATGAAGATGTCACAATCAAAGTTGGCTATGCTTTTGATCTAAAAGCAGAACACAAATTAGTTAATCAAAATCGAGTATCAAAACAGGTTGATGAACAAGAATTTGAAATTACACTTAAAAACCATAAAGATGAAGATGTGACTATCGAGATTGAAAAAAAATTATACGGATATTGGGAAATAACTTCATCTGATTTTAAATATGTAAAAAAAGATGCTTCAACCATTAAATTCAGTTTAAACGTAACAAAAAACGGCTCAAAAACGGCTAAATTCATAGTGAGATATACCCGTCGATAGATGTGAAAGTATGTTGACATCTCTGTTTATATACTGTAGATTCCACTTTGAATTTGAAAAGAAATTTATGTAAGGAGTTTATTTTGAAATTACTAAGAAATTTAGCAATTATCGCACTTCTGCTCGCCTTGGTGCCAATGGCTACTAATGCCAAAAAAGCTCGTAAATTGCCAATGGGTGCTTATATCAAATCTGCCAAAATCCATATTTTGTCTGGTGATTTAGAACGATATAATACAGCGATTGCTATGCTTGATTCGTTGTTTATGCACTACGGGCCAACTGCGGAAGCTATCCAACTTCGTGGTTCTATTGAAGTTGATTATATTGACAGATCAGTAAGTTTAGAAGAGAAGTTGCAGCATGTAACAACTTTAGTTGCCTATATGGACTCTCTTAATGTTGCCTGTGATAAAGACAATAAGGATGTAAAAAAGAAATACAAAAAAGGTTGTAAAAACCTTATTCAAAAGAATGATTCATTAGTTGTGAACTATTGGCGTCAGTTTTATAATAATGGTATCAATTTTATGAACGAAAATGATGCCTCGCAAAATGTTACTTCTATTCTGGAAGATATTGCAAATGAGACAGACTCAACCCTTATTGAACAATTTAAAATTAGTTTACAAGCTCACGCGGATTCATCAATTGCAAATTTCGAACTTTGTATTGTTTTAAATCCAAATGATATCAGAGCTTTTGTTGGCATGAGAACTTTGTATGATAAAATGGGTGATCATGAAAATGCGATTAAAGCCTTAGTGCGAGGTCTTGATTATGCTCAAGACAGAGCGACACTATTACAAACAATTGCTTATGATTATATCAACATGGGTGACTATGGTGGAGCGATTCCATATATGAGAGAGTACACCGATTTAAGACCTGATGATATTGTAACTTTGGGTAATCTTGGCATTTGTTTCAGAAATCAAAAAATGTTTGACTCAGCTTTTGCTGTGAGTCAAAGAGTTCTTGCATTAGACCCTGTGAACGTGGAAGCACTTAAAGCAACAGGGCATCATTTTCGTAAAGTCTTTATCGATGCCGCCGATTCAGCACGTTCATATGCTGACGCAGGTAATGATGCTGAGGCAAAAAAATGGACACAAATAAAAGATGATTATATAGACACAACATTGGCGTACTATAAAAGAGTCATAGATGTTGATCCAAAAAATGAACAGATTCAATATTTATATGCGACATATAACTATATTATTTCCAATTGGGAATTCGCAATTGCTGGTTTTGCCGCAGCAGCAGAATTAAATCCAAATGAATCTGATTACTGGAAATCATTAGGTGATAGTTATATCCAAACAAAAGAGTTTGCAAAATCAGCTGCTTCTTACGAAAAAGTTGTTGAGATTAAACCAAAAGATAAAGATGTTTGGGAACAACTTATCAGTTTGTATGCTGAGTTAAAACAAACTAAAGATAAAGCAAATGCACAAAAACATTTTGATGCTTTAAAATAAATTTATAACGCTTTTCAGATACGAAGCGGCAGATTTTATCTGCCGCTTTTATTCTTTCTATGATAAAATATGCCAACATAGCCCTGAGTGGGCCACTCCGAAAAACTTTTACTTATAAAATACCATCTCATATAGAACAACTACTCCCAGGGCAAAGGGTCTTAGTTCCTTTCGGTAAAATGAAAAAAACTGGGTTCTATATTGGTGAATCTCAATTTACTCCAGGCATCAGGTATAAAAATATTATTCAGACATTGGATAGTCAAACTTACTTCCCAAGAGATTTGTTTGAACTGATACTATGGATGTCCAATTATTATTTTGCTAATCCAGCAGATTGTTTTTTGGCAGCACTACCGAGTAGCTTCAAAAAGAAAAAAGCCTCACAATATTTTTGGACAACGGCACCATGCGAGATTCCCCAATCGATTCTTAGGCATTTTAAACCTGGTGTAAAACTTTCCCAAAAAGTTATTCAGGATATCCAACTACAAAAGAAAAGTTTGTTTGCAAAATTGCTAAAAGATAAAGCTGTTATCGAACATTGGCTTGATGAACCGCATCTCAAAAAAGCTAAAATTGCTGGCTACAAAATTGAGTCAATCGATGGATGGGAAATTTATTTTCATGAACGACAGTTTCAGGCGGAGATGTATGACGGAATAAAAAGCCGTGGGGAGCTTATAGCAAATGGCTGGACGGACTATCAACTGAAAAAAGCAATTGAGCACAATGTTCTCCTACCTGTTGAAGCTGACGAAAGTAGAGTCCCGCTTGATTTTATCAAACCAAAAGAGAACCTTGATAAAATAGTTTTAACTGAAAATCAAAAAAGTGTTGTAAAAGAGTTTTCTGATAATATTCCTAATGGTTTCTCAACTTCCCTTTTGCATGGTGTCACAGGTTCGGGGAAAACAATTGTATACTGTTATCTCTGTCGTGAAATTTTAGCACAGGGGAAATCAGCACTCTTACTTACTCCTGAGATTGCTCTGACCTCTACGACGCTTGCGTATTTTCGAGGTTTCTTTGGTAATGAAGTCACCGTCATTCATTCTGCCATGACTGAAAAAGAACGTTTGGAAAGTTGGAGTGGTATCCGAGATGGTAAATATAAAATTGTTGTCGGACCTCGTTCAGCTCTTTTTGTTCCGATAAAAAATCTTGGACTGATAATTGTCGATGAAGAACATGACAGCTCGTACAAACAAGATGACCCCGCCCCACGTTTTCATGGACGTGACTCAGCAATCATGCGTGCCAAGATAAATAATATCCCGATTCTCTTAGGATCAGCATCTCCATCGGTCGAGTCATATCAAAATGCTACAACTGGTAGGTATAAGCTTTTGGAACTGACCGAGCGACCAGGTGGAGCGTTGCTTCCGACAGTGCATTTGGTTGATATGAAAACTGATCGGCTCAAAGGTGATTTGCCGTATATCTCTTTTACCTTGAAAAAGGAAGTTGAAGCACGTATAAAAAAAGATGAACAGGTCATACTCTTTCTAAATCGTCGTGGTCATTCACCACAAATGAAATGTATGAAATGTGGAGATGTTCCCGAATGCCCAAACTGTAAATTGAGATTGACATATCATAAAAAAGGGAACAAGCTGACTTGCCATTATTGTGGTTATATCTCCCATGTCATTGAGCATTGTGAAAATGACGCATGCGATGGTACTGAATTTTATTTCATGGGTGTTGGAACTCAAAAAGTTGAAGGAAACATCCCTCGTCTCTTTGAAGGTGCTAAACCGATACGGATGGATTCTGATTCCGCCGATGGACGGAAAAAAGCGTATGAGATTCTGACACACTTTGCCGAAAAAAAATCGAATCTTCTACTCGGAACACAGATGGTTACCAAGGGGCTCGATATGCCTGGAGTGACATTGGTAGGAGTTCTTTCTGCAGACGCATCGCTTGATATGCCAGATTTTAGAGCGTCCGAGAAAGCGTTTGCACGGCTCCTGCAAGTGTCAGGTCGTTCAGGACGAGCAGAAAAAAGAGGAGAGGTGCTTATACAGACATTTGATCCTGACAACCCAGTCATACAGGAAGCATCCCGTCAGGATTATGCAGGCTTTTTTAAGAGGGTAATCAAAGAACGTGAAGAGTTGTGGTATCCACCATTTTCTCGCATTGTAAATTTTACTTTGTCATGTGAAAAAGAAAATTTGCTTGAAAAAGAGACCCTTATGTTTCGTGAGAAACTGGCTCACAAAATTAAAACTCATAATCTACAAGTACAACTCTTAGGACCAGCACCATGCCCTATTTATTTTTTACGGAATAGATATAGACGACATCTGTTTGTGAAAACAAATCAGGTCATCAAATTTGTCAAGATGCTTTCAGAATGGGAAGATATTGAAGCACGTTTTAAACTTCCTGCGACAATACGAATCAACGTTGATGTCGACGCCGACGATATGATGTAGTCCAGTTACTTCGTAACTATCTAGTTAAATTCATTGATTTATTCTCTTCAAAACCATTGACAATGATTGTATATCTATAAATACCCTCTAACTGGGTTGAGCCATCAAATGTAAAAGTATTTTCACCAGCTTGAAAATACTCAGATTGTGTATAAACAATTTGTCCATCATTGGTCGTTATAATAAATGTAACTTTTGCTTGGTTCATTAAATAGAATGGTATGGTTGTTATATCCGCAAATGGGTTCGGGTAATTTGCCCCTAACTTTAAATGTTTTAATGCAACCGTTGTACCCTCCGTAGAGCCAAACTCTACAGATACAACGTTACTATTGACATTTAAGAATTCACCCGAAAAAGTATTTCCATCAAGTGAATAAATAAGTACTTGAGTATTGGTACCGTCAAAATTGCTCATTATTTCCATATTATTAACAATCAAAGTGGCAAAGTCATTTCCTTCTAAAACTATGAGTGCTGCCCCCATTTCTTTATCAACTGAGAGAATACCGTTTGTATGTTTTATTTGAGCTGTATCTGGTTTAAGTTTCGGGTAAGGTAGAGCATTGCCGTTGATAATTTTTATGAGATATACAAAGTCTGCAACAGTCAAAGTTTTACCATCATGATTTACATCTGAAGTAGCCGTCTGACTTTTTGTATTGATTATGAAAGCTCTAAGCCCTGTCATGAAATAATCACTAAACAACTCTACGTCTGATAACTCATTTATGATTTCATTTAGGTTTAAATCGCCATGAGAATCTTCTATATCTACACAATTGATTTGAACTGAACCATTGTAAAAAGTAACTGTTCTCTTCGGGATATGAATATCTTCTGAAAAGCAGTCGCGGTCTTGAGCTCCATAATACGTTGGATAAGTTGAAGCAAAGTTTTGTACTGTATTTTTATCAGAAAATTGTTTTTTAGAAAATGTGTTATATATTTTATTGGCAATAAATAGTGTGTCTTGATTCCAGGAATAGAAAGAATTATCCCCACAGTCGAGCCAGTAAAATTTAAGGGGAACTTTTATACAATCATATTCTTTGTTATTAGTTACAAGAAATTTCATTATCGCCAGTTCTGATACTTTCTTTTTGGTTGGATGATTAGTATCAATGTTTGTCGAGGTAAATGCTGTAACACGAATTAATCCTGAAGGGCAGTTGTCGGTACAGTTGTTTTCCAGATCATAGCCGTATGTAAAATATTCCCAATTATTATCGGTTAAGTCTTTGCCAGGTGTTACTGATTGAAATTTGAGTGCTTCTTTATCATACGCTATCAATAAATCGAACCCCCCGATTAATATTCCGGAATTAAGGTTTATTGGAACTTCTACATATTGACCTTGAAGAACGATATCATTATGTTGATAACCCATATTGCCAATTTTAACTTCAATCTGATTTTGTGAAATGTCTTTATTTTCAGCTCTATTTATGTTGTTAGTAGAGTTATACTTCCCACAACCATTCATGAGCAATAGTAAGGAAATTAGTATCGTTTTAGTATATTTCAATGTACTTGTTCCCAAAAAAGATAGTTAGCTTGTTATTTTGAACAAAAAGATATGAAAGTTTTAATTATATTGCAAGGTTAGGATGTAAGTAGAAAATTAATTATTTTATTAAAAATAAGAATTGATGTTGATGCCGACGACATGATGTAAATGATGTACATTATCCTATTGATAATGTACTCTTACTGTCGAACCTGATGCTGAACCAAATTCTAAAGAATCTGCTTTACTTTCTGAGAGTAAGAAATCACCTGAAAATAATTTCCCTTCTAACGAAGATATAAAGATTCGTGTATTCTCACCATCATAGTTTGAGATAATATCCATGCTATCAGCGAGTAATTCAAATTTTTGTTGTCCAGGAAATACGAGCCTAACTGCACCAACCTTTTTATTCACTGAATGTATTTGCCCTTTGTCTGAATAAGAAACAGAATCGGAACGTTTGTAAAATATAGTATCTCGCATTAATTTGGGATAGGGGTTAGCATCACCGATAATTATACGTACAAGATATACAAAATCGGCCACAGTAAGTGTTTGACAATCAGCATTTAAATCAGTTGTTTCAATTTGTCCATCCAAGTTTATTGTAAAAACAGAATCTCCAAAGATGAAATATTTACTAAACAGAATTGCATCTTCAACTTCATAAGCAATTTCATTTACATTCAAATCACCTCTTGGGTCTATCCAATGATTGCAATCTAATTGTACCCCACCATTATAAAAGTCAATAGACCGTTTACTTTCAATGTTTTCGGTACAATCAAAATTTTGAGCACCTAGATATGTAGGGTAGGTTGTATCATGATTCTGAATTTCATTGTAAGCATAGAATCTATAATTTTTGAGACAATCATATCTGACTTGATCAAAATTATAAATATTATTCGAAATATAAATAAAGCTTTCCTGAGAATTTTTTAATGGTTTTAAAATATTATCTTTACAATCTTTCCAGTAAAAATTTATAGGAAGCTTATCGCATTCATATGTACGGTCATTTGTTATTAAAAATTTTAGTATGACAAGTTCAATTTGATTAGAATCAGAGGATTGGTAATGATTGTTTTCAGTTTCAGTTTCAGTTTCAGTTTCAGTTTCAGTTTCAGCAGAAGCATTTATTCTTAACAAACTTGGAGGACAACTCACATTACAATTTTCTTCTTCATCTAAATTGTCTGTAGAAATCTTCCATTTGCTTTCAGTTAAACTTTGTCCTAAACTTGCGGATTGAAATTTTAAAGCATTTTTATCATAACTTAAAAGGAAGTTAAAAGCATTTATATCAATGTTGGAAGTTAATTTAATTGGGACATTTACATACTGTCCTTGAAAAACATAATTTGACCCATTTCCAACATATTCAATAGAAATTTCAATCTTTTCTGAGAGATGGAATTGATTGTTACTCAGCTTTTGATAAGTATGAGGGGTCTGACAGTTAAATAATAAGACAATTGTAGATATAAGTATAGTTGATAAGCTTTTTATAGTCACCTTCTAAATCTCCCATAGTAAGTAAAATGTGTTTAGTCAATGTTACCCTACCTTCAGCATTGTTTTAGAGTCAACAAAATTATTTATTCGTAACGTATATCTGTAAGTTCCCGATGGGGAATTGGTCGCATCCCATTCAAAAGCATGAGAACCTGCTACATAATTTCCAGAGAATGAGGCTACTTTTTGACCGTTAGTATTATATATATCCAGCGTTACAAATGCATCCTGAGGCATTGAAAATGGTATCGTCGTCGTTGGATTAAATGGGTTCGGATAGTTTTGTCCAAGCACGTAAGTTTGAGGAATAAGTTTCGGAATAATTTGGTTGCCATCTCTATCAGCCATAGCCATAGAAACTAACTCATTGTTCCCAATGTTTATAAATTCACCGCTAAAACTGTTCAATTCAAGCGAGTAGATTAGAGTATTTGTATTAGCCCCATCAAAATTAGAAAACATTGTCATGCCGTTAGCAAGGAGAGTAGGTTGTATATCTCCTTTGACGACAAGATGTGCAGCACCTGCATTAATATTCTCTATAGAAAGTATGCCGTCATTGTTAATAATATCTCCATTTGTATAAGTAGCATCATTTACAATATTTGCTGGGTATGGGACAGCATCACCAACTAACACACGAATGAGATATACTAAATCAGCTACGGTAAGTGTGAGACCATCGGCGTTCACATCAGAGGCAGCTGTTGACGCATCAACATTCATCAAAAACACGCTCATTCCATATACGAAATAATTAGAAAATAAAACGGCATCGGAAAATTCATAAGAAATTTCATTTAAATTAATATCACCCCGCGCATCAATTGAATCTACACAGACAATATCAATCCCACCATTGATAAAGTCGATATTACGAAAGGTATTATCATTATCACAACTATTATTAGACCCAGAGTAAGATGGAAAAGGAGTATCTATATGAAAATCAAGGTTGTAGTCGATTGTAGTAGTGTGGTCGAAAGTAAAATAGTTTTGAATATATATATGCTCACTCAAAAATGTGAGATTACCTGAAACATCTTTAACAATATTATCACCACAATCATACCAGTAGAATTGGATAGGAGCAAAAGCACATTCAAATGAGCGGTCATTTGTTACTAAAAAATTTAAAACTGTCAGTTGATTGGCAATCGCTCCTTCAATGTTAAAGCATACAGGATGATTTCCCGCACCATTGTTTGTTTCCGCTATAACAGTAATACGAATTTCGCCCGATGGACAATCGGTTTCACAGTTTCCATTTGCTCCATAACGATAAGTAAAATACTCCCACCCACAATCTACTAAAAATTGTCCAGGGTCAGCCGACTGAAATGTGAGGGCAGCGGCATTGTAGCCAATGACAAAATCAAAACCACCTAACTGATAATTTTCTGCTGTGTTATTTTGTAAAGTTATTTCAACCGCTTGTGATTGGCCTTGAATTGTACCATGAGTACGTTCAATTGATATTGCAAAATTTTGAGGGTCTGGGATTGGAGTAAGTTTATTTGTTTTACCTCCAATAAGAGGATTGAGCAGTTCACAACTATTAAATAGAAAAAGTGAAACCAGTATAAGAACAAAAAAAGTTAGTTTGTGTTTCATCTTTAAATTCCCCAAAGAGTCAGTTGTAGAACCGTTTATTTGTTAGCTTTTAATATACTTAATTATCGTTTTTCCGCAAGTGAGGATTAGATGGGGATATTACTTGTTGTGTCGGGTGCTATCATGCTTTAGCGTGATGACACCTGACACTTGGAAATTCAATCAGTTCACAATTTGCTTTCAGCAAATCAGGAACCGACTGAACGAGGAATTTCGGAATATCTCTTGTAGGGAAGAACCCTTTAGTGGTTCTGCCATTCATGTTGTGTCGGGTTTCTCGGCTATGAAATCTAACAATTTCAAACCAACGGAATGCTGACCTACAATCCAAACAGATAATCGATAATGAAAAACGAAGAAATAGCTATTTCAGTATAGAGCATGTAGAGTAGTAATCTCTTGAGTGGAATTATAGGTTTTGGTTTTTCTTCGTAGTCGTAAGGTACATGTAATTTATACTCTAAGAATGAAAAGAAACTTTTTTCATTACTACTATATCTAAAAGAGTTAAGATTGTCTATTAATATAAAAAATATGCCTAAAATAAAACATGAAACAAATAGCAAAACTCCAATCAACCACAAAATTTTATCTACATAGAGAAATGTCAGCACGACTGACATAGGTGCTTGAGCACGACCTGCTAAATACATCCCAGCAAAACTTCCCTTAAATATGTCCTGAAGGTAACTTTTATGCTGAACTTTTTCTTCTAAAAGTTTAGCTTTGATTTCTTCTTTGTAACTATCGTCATTTGGGTTATTCATATATTTAAGATACTACTTAACATTGTATTTATTCAATAAAAAAGTAGGTCGGAACCACAGGGGTTCCGACCTACTATATATAATAAAACTAAAAAACTATTTATAAGCTAAGCTTATGGGGTGATGAATGTCTCTTCAGAGACTACATCATTCCTGGCATTCCGCCGCCCATTCCACCCATGCCGCCCATATCAGGCATTGCAGGAGTACCACCATCTTTGGCAGGAGCATCAGTGATAACACATTCAGTTGTCAAGAGAAGACCAGCAATAGATGCGGCGTTTTCAAGGGCTGAACGAGTTACTTTTGTTGGGTCAATGACACCAGCTTTGATTAAATCTTCATAGATGTCTGTACGAGCGTTATAACCGAAAGAACCTTTTTTCAGTTTTACTTCGTTGACAACAACAGAAGATTCAACGCCAGCGTTTTCAGAAATCTGACGAATTGGAGCTTCTAAAGCTCTGCGAAGAATGTTTACGCCAACTTGTTCTTCATCGTTTGCTTCAACGTTATCTAAAGCTGAAATCGCACGAAGTAAAGCAACACCGCCACCAGGGACGATACCTTCTTCGACAGCTGCGCGTGTAGCGTGAAGAGCATCTTCAACACGAGCTTTCTTTTCTTTCATTTCGATTTCAGTAGCAGCACCAACATTGATAACCGCAACACCGCCAGCTAATTTAGCTAAGCGTTCTTGAAGTTTTTCACGGTCATAATCAGAAGAGGTGTCTTCGATATGTTTGCGAATTTGTGCGATACGACCTTTAATTTCTTTAACTTCGCCAGCACCTTCAACAATAGTTGTGTTGTCTTTGTCGACGTTGATTTTTTTACAAGTACCTAAATCAGATAACACAGCGTTTTCTAATTTGAATCCAAGTTCTTCAGAGATAACTTTACCACCTGTTAAGACTGCGATATCTTCAAGCATTGATTTACGACGGTCGCCAAATCCTGGGGCTTTCACCGCAGCAACTTTGATAGTACCGCGAAGTTTGTTTACAACTAATGTCGCAAGAGCTTCACCGTCGATATCTTCAGCAATAATCATGAGAGGTTTCCCCTGTTGTGCAACTTTTTCAAGCACAGGGAGAAGATCCTTCATGTTAGAGATTTTTTTATCGTGAATCAAAATCATTGGATCGTCAAGGATAGCTTCCATTGAGTCTGGGTTTGTTACAAAGTAAGGGGAGACATACCCACGGTCAAATTGCATACCTTCAACAACATCAAGAGTTGTTTCAGCAGTTTTGGCTTCTTCAACAGTGATAACACCATCTTTACCAACTTTTTCCATTGCTTCCGCAATAAGATCACCAATTTGTTGATCGTTGTTAGCAGAGATAGTACCAACTTGTGCAATTTCTTCTTTACCAGCAACTGGTTTAGACATTTTTTTGATTGATTCAGAAATAGCGATTACTGCTTTATCGATGCCTCGTTTGAGAGACATTGGGTTGTGACCTGCGGTAACATTTTTCAAACCTTCGCGAACGATTGCTTGAGCAAGGATAGTAGCAGTAGTAGTACCGTCACCAGCGTCATCAGAAGTTTTAGAAGCAACTTCTTTTACCATCTGAGCGCCGATATTTTCAAAATGATCTTCTAATTCGATTTCTTTGGCAACAGAAACACCATCTTTGGTGATTGTTGGGGAACCGAATTTTTTGTCAATAATAACATTACGACCTTTAGGTCCTAAAGTAACTTTAACCGCATCAGCTAATTTGTCAACACCAGATTTCAACTTGGTGCGTGCGGTAACATCATAATCTATGACTTTTGCCATTGTGTAATACTCCTTTTATAATTATTTGCTGTTTATAACAGCAAAAATATCAGATTCACGCATGATGAGATAATCATCGCCATCAATAGAAATTTCGGTGCCGGAATATTTACCGTACAATACTTTGTCACCTTTTTTAACTTCTAATTGTACTAATTTTCCGTCATCAGTTAAACGACCAGTTCCAACTTCGATGATTTCACCTTCCATTGGTTTTTCTTTGGCAGTATCAGGAATAATGATTCCGCTTTTTGATACTTCTTGTTCTTCGATCGCTTTTACAACGACTCTGTCAGCAAGAGGTTTGATATTCATTTTTAAATCTCCTATTAATTGTTATTACTTTAATATACCATATTTTATTAGCACTCACAAGAGATGAGTGCCAATAGGCGATCAATATATGTTAAACGCACTTTTTGTCAAGAAGTTTCAACTATTTGTATAAAAAATGAGATTATTGGTAAGTATTTGGTAGAAAAAGAGATAAGAGTAGCTTGAAAGTAGCTATTGTGTGAAAATCGTAAAGAATATTAAAATAGTAAGGTATGTAACTGGTTTAAGTCTATCAAAACACAAAAAATTTGGAATAAGCAAACAGCAGTCATAGCGAGGCAACTTGTCACATTGTGACTTGTTGACGTGGCTATCTCATCTTTTTATAATTTGTCATACTGAGCTTGTCGAAGTATGTTCTTATTTGAACTCCTTTCCAGCGAAGCCAGAATCCAGTGCAGAAACGTTTAGAGCAAATAATAAAAATAAAATTTTTTTTGATGAAAACTGATTTGATACGTTTAATAAGTTATAACTTAAAAGTCAGGGAGATTTTATAATGAAAAAAATCAGAACTAATCTAATGTCGATAGTAGTATTATCTGCTCTTGTTAGCTTACTAGGATGTACAGGAGACCCTCTCACATATTGTATTGCCGAGGGAACACAAATTGCAACTCCAACTGGTCAATTACTAATCGAGAAATTACAAGTCGGAGATATTGTTTATTCTTATAATATTGCGACCTCCAGTTTAGAACCATCAAAAGTTATGTTTATAAAAAAGTCAAATCAGCTTTGTTATCAATTCAGAGTTTCAGATAATATTAGATTAACTGCGACATCATCTCATCCGTTCTATTCACCACAAACAGGCAAGTATGAGCTTGCTGAAAAATGGGTAGAGAAAGAACTAACTCAGTTTGCTTTCATAAATCAAAATCAATCTTATATAAGTTTACCAAGTAACTCAGTTGTTCCAGTTGGAAAAAAAATTGTCTATGATATTACTGTCGAATCACCGCACGCAAATTTCATCGCTAACGGTTTTTTAGTGCATAATAAAACACCACCTTATGAAGGGACGGCACAAATTGATGATTTAGAAGTGATAAGTAAGTCGGATAGTTCTCTTACACTGCATTGGACCGTTCCTGGAAATAGTAGTATTTTTACAGAAAGTTATGATATGAGAATTTCAGATTCAAGTATATCAGTATCAAGCTCTTGGTATAAGCAAGACACTGTTTTGAATATGCCAACACCAAGTGCATATGGGACGAAAGATACTGTTGAGGTTATCGGGTTATTGTCGAATCAAAAGTATTGGTTTACCATGCAAACGATATCAAATAAAGGTTTTCATTCTGGTTTTGGGAAAGTAGTTGTCGATTCGATGCTGTAGGGATTATGTATAGGAATCAACTTTTTCTCCATTTTTGTTTTGCTGCGTAATAAATAGAATACCAATCAGGTGCATTACCTCGATCTCTATCAGAGTTAAATATCCCTGCTAATGTTGCAATTCCATCTATAATTTCGAAATAAAATATATTTGCGTTTGTACATCCAACTTCACAACCTCCCCATCCAAAAAAATAAAAATATTTTGAATTTCCTTCTTCAAATGAAGGATAGATATTTGAATGCTCTCCAAAACCATATTGTTCGTATATAGAGGTAGACTTTATTGCAGGATTGTCTGCGAACTTTGTAGCTGCGACTCTTGGATTTTGTATCCCTTCAAGATATAAATATGCGATAGGTGGTGAAGAAAAAAGAACGAGGGAATCATAGTTTAGAGTTTGCAGAGTATTGTAGAATTCTGTATTGGAACTATCCACAATTGAAGGAAAATCAGCATTAGTAAAATATAAAAACAAGAGACTTGGTCTCCAAGGAGGAACATATCGTAAATAAGTAGTTGTATCATCATCGGGATTGAAGCTACCACCTACAAAATTACTCCAAGATGATATTGAGTCATGCCATTGAGAGTCAATTAGTGTCATTTCATTAAAAATTCTCTGAGAGAGAGAATCTGGAGCTTCTAATAAATTAAAATAACAGACGGCAATTGATTCAGCCTCATCATCATAGTTTAATTTTACAACTGTATCTATAACAATAGTATCATTAATAATTGAATCTTGCGAAACAGGTTGTTTGCTTGGTGGGCTACTCCAAAACGGATTATCACAACTGACAATTAATACGAAAGCGACTGATAATAATAAAATAATTTTTCTCATACAATATTTCTCCCTGCGTGTTATTTGTAATATAAACGAATTCAAATAGAAAAGTGTGTAAAAAAATGGTAGTTAGCCATCCGCTTCAAATTCTTTACAAAATATTACTTCATTCACATCACATCCCTTTCAATTAATAACTAAATTTTGAAAATTCACTGTTTCGATAGTTCCTGATTTTGATTTATCAAAATTGTGAACTGTCGATAAACTGTCAGTTCACAATTCATTTTCAATGAATCAGGAACTGACATAACACGCAATGAACGACTAAATTTTGAAAGAGAAAATCGATGCACAAAAACACTACAAGTTTAATAGACGAAAATGGCTTTAAGCCATTTTTTCAGCCAAAGCCATTTCTCTGTAACACCCTGCGGGTGAATTATTTATAACGAAAATGAGAAGCATAAATAGAGTAATTTAAGATGTTTTATATGCGACTGAACCCATTTAGAAATTACGAAAGGACTGGATCTCTGGTGTGCCTTCAGGCACGGTCAAGCCAGAGAAGGGGTTCGGAGTTTTTGTTTGTAGGGAACAGGCTTGCCTGTTCCGTTGTAGGTGCGTTACATGTAACGCCTCTACAAAAAAAGGACAGGTCTCGGAGAGACCTGCCCTGCTACAATTATATGGTTCCCCGATCAAGTCGAGGATGGGGGACTTTGCGTTGTCAGGAACCCATTCCTGACAAAATGCTATTTCAAATTATAAAATGTATCTTTACCCAGATAAACCGCATGCTCTCCAATTGTTTCTTCAATACGAATCAACTGGTTATATTTCGCAATACGATCAGAACGACAGAGCGAACCTGTCTTGATCTGACCTGCTCCCGTCGCAACTACAACATCGGCGATAGTAGCGTCTTCAGTTTCACCAGAACGATGTGACACGACTGCAGTGTAGCCAGCTTTTTGTGCCATTTCGATTGCATCGAGTGTTTCTGTCAATGTTCCGATTTGATTCAGCTTAATCAAAATAGAGTTGGCTGATTTTTCTTTAATACCTCGCGCCAAACGTTTTGGATTGGTCACAAACAGATCATCACCGACGATTTGAATACGATGACCCAAACGTGCCGTCATCTCCTGCCAACCTTTCCAATCATCTTCGGCGAGACCATCTTCGATTGAAATAATTGGGTATTTGTCGCAAAGGTTTTCGTAGAAATCAATCATTTCTTTTGATGAAAGTTTTTTACCTTCAGCATCAAGATGATATTTTTTTGTTTTACTGTTATAGAATTCAGTCGATGCTGGGTCTAAAGCAATCATGACATCTTTTTTCGGTTTGAAGCCAGAATTTTTGATTGCGACCATGATAACTTCAAGTGCTTCTTCATTTGATTTTAAATCAGGAGCGAAACCGCCTTCGTCACCAACAGCGGTGCTATACCCTTTTTTGTTGAGAACTTTTTTAAGATGTCCGAAAATTTCGGCTCCCATTTGGATAGCCTGTCGAATATTTTTAGCACCAACTGGCATAATCATGAACTCTTGCAAGTCGACATTGTTGTCGGCATGTTTACCACCATTGATGATATTCATCATTGGGACAGGAAGTTGTTTACAATTTGAACCGCCGATATATTCATACAGGAATCGTCCGCGTGAATCAGCAGCAGCTTTGGCAGTAGCTAAAGAGACACCAAGCATCGCATTAGCACCGAGTTTCGATTTGTTCTCGGTTCCGTCGAGTTGGATAAGAAAATTATCAAGAGAGACTTGGTCATACGGGTCAACCATATTGGCAATAAGAGCTGGTCCGATAATCTTGTTTACGTTGGTAACAGCTTTTGTGACACCTTTGCCAAAGTATTCTGATTTTTTACCGTCACGAAGTTCTACTGCTTCGTGGGCACCAGTTGATGCACCCGATGGAACAGCTGCACGACCGAGTGAACCGTCGGCGAGGCAGACATCAACTTCAACGGTTGGAGTACCGCGTGAATCTAAAATTTGACGAGCATGGATATATGAAAAATCTGACATTATGAAAATCCTTTCAGAATAAATATTATTTTTCTTACTTTTTGACAACTTATAACGCTTATACACGCAGGGCAAGGATAAACTCATGTAGAATGTCTGAAATTGCAATTATTTTTTTACTTGCGGAAAAAAACTAAAATTGTAATATTTATACCAATGTTAGAATCCATTACAAATATAATCAATTCAATCTCTGGCTTTGTTTGGGGACCATACATGGCATCGCTATTGTTGGCGACTGGTTTAGTCCTGACAGTGCGTATGGTGCTTATCCAAGTACGTGGATTTTCCCATGGTGTTGCAATTGCGACAGGGAAATATGATGACCCGAACCACAAAGGTCAGCTTACTCATTTTCAGGCATTGTCGGCAGCTCTTTCGGCGACAATCGGTATCGGAAATATCGCTGGTGTGGCGGTTGCATTGTATTGGGGTGGACCGGGAGCGATATTTTGGATGTGGGTTACGGCATTTTTTGGTATGGCGATTAAATTTGCCGAGTGTACTTTAGCAATTAAGTATCGTAAAATCGATCCTGACGGAAATGTCCGTGGTGGTCCGATGTATTATATTGAAATGGGTATGCCAAAGTATTTCAAACCGCTTGCCTACATGTTTGCATCGTTTGTAGCGATTGGTGCATTGGGTGCGGGAAATATGGTGCAGTCAAATACGATGGCTCATTCGTTGATTGATGTCTTTGAGGTTTCCGCTGAAAGCGAAACAATGTTTCGCTGGATATTCGGATTTATCTTAGCAGGTCTGACGGGTGCCGTTATTATTGGAGGTATCAAACGAATCGGCTCGGTTGCGACATATTTGGTGCCTGGCATGTCGGTTGTCTATGTCTTATCTGCGATGGTCGCATTGTTTATGAATTACGAACAGATATTACCATCGTTTGAACTTATATTTTATCATGCTTTTAACCCAACTGCTGTTGTCGGTGGTGCCGCTGGTGGTGCGACTATCTGGATGACATTTGCGTGGGGACTTCGCCGTGGCTTGTTCTCAAATGAGGCAGGGCAGGGGTCGGCTGCGATGGCACATGCTACTGCAAAAGTTGACGAGCCTGTGCGTGAAGGTTTGGTTGCGATGCTTGGACCATTTATCGATACGATTGTTATCTGCTCGATGACAGCCTTGGTAATTATCTCAACAGGTGTTTGGGCGAATGGTCAAAATGGTGCGGTGCTGACGATGACCGCATTTGAAATTGCTCTTCCTGGTTTTGGACGATGGATGGTTGTTGTTGGTATCATGCTCTTTGCTTTTTCAACGGTGGTGGCATGGTCATATTATGGCGAAAAAGGTGTTGAGTATCTTGGTGGAGCAAAATCAAAACTTCCGTATAAATGGATTTATATTATCTTTACTCTCATGGGTGCGACGCTTGACTTGGAACCTGTCTGGAACTTTGCCGATGCGGCCAATGGATTGATGTCGGCACCGAACCTTATTGCTCTTATCTTCATGTCGGGTGCGGTTGTCAAAATGTCTAAGAAGTATATGGATGAGAAAAAAGCTGGCAAGCACTTGCCATACAAAGACCGTTAGAATAACCCAATCAAAAACTTAATCAGATAGTATAAACAAATTATAATTAGTAATATACCAACCATAAATGTTAAGCAGCTTTTTCCAGCTTTTCTGTTAGCAATGTTTGATGGTAATTCACTAGAAGAAACTTTTCCCCATTCCGAAAATGTAATCTCATCATTATTGATACAAACATTACACACTTGAATAAATTCCTCTAGCTTAGGTCCTCTATCAATAATTTTACTATTCCATAATTGAAATTTGACTAATCCAGTAGAATCAATGATTATATTATCTGAAATTTCATTAGTGTTTTTACAAAAATAAGCAATCTTTAGAATAATTTGGTCAGAAAATTTATTTTTTATTTCAATATCTAAATTTTTAATATGAAATCGAAACAACTCTATTAAATAATTATTTGTTAAATCACCATGACGTGAGAATAAACGAATTTCTCTTCCATCATTTTGAGTGAATAGAAATGAACTTTCTAACGAATCTAGAATTGATATTACTTTTTTATCTTCTCCAAAATGAAGAGATTCAGAGTAGTTTAAATCAGGAATATTATGAATTTTTTCTTTAGAGAGTGATTTCGAAATTTCAATATAGGAATGTTCATAAAATTTGCCAACATCATTAAAAGCGTCAATATCATGTGAGCTAATTGAAGCGAATTTTGTTTTCTTATTCTTATGAGTATATTCAGAGTGCTTAATACCTAGTTTTGAAAACTTTTTTTGAAAATTATTATCAAATAGAAAATTAAGAAACAAAAAGTTTCCATCTCTAAATTTCTCTTTAATTATATGATTTGTCTCTTCCACTATAGGAGGGTAAATAATAGTGAAAGACCAGTCACAAATTGTTTCTTTGCTCCAATAGATATATTTAGCCATAAAATTCCTCAATAGTTAAATTATGTTTTCATTATAAAACTTGAACAATCTATTCACAAGTTATATAATTTTATGTTGTGTCAGGTCCTGATTCTCTGAAAGAGAATTGTGACCTGACACTTATATCGTCAGTTCACAATTTTGATAAATCAAAATCAGGACCTGACGAAACACAAACTCCTTTAACTTGACCTCATTATTAAACTCTCCTATATTTTTGTATGGAATTGATGCAGAAGAAAATTACAATTATTTTTCTATCAACTATACTCGTACGGATTATCTTCCATTGGTTGACAAATTTTACATTCGATGATGCATTCATCACCTTTCGGTATGTCGAAAATCTTGCTATTGGTGACGGGTTTGTCTATAACAAAGGTGAACATGTTCTGGGTACAACGACGCCTCTGTTTACGTTGTTGTTGTCAATGGTGCATGTTATCGGATTCAAAGTTCAGCAAGCAGCGACGCTTGTTGCGTTGATGTCATCAGGTATAACAGCGGTTCTGATTTATAAGTTTGCATGTTCGCTTCGGATGAACCATTTTGCATTTGTGCCTGTGCTTTTGTATATCTTATTTCCGAGACTGTTAGTGACTGATACAGCAGGGATGGAGACTTCGTTTTTTACGCTTTTGATTATAACTTCGATGTATTATTCACATAAAGAAAAACATTACTACGCGTGGGGGATGGCAACGCTTGCATCGCTGACAAGACCAGAGGGGTTTCTTCTGCTTTTATTGTTAGGCATAAAAACTCTCATACAAAACAGAGAAGAACTTATCAAACTGCTTGCGATTCCATTTTCAATAATCGCTCCGTGGTTTTTGTTTTCAAATTATTATTTTGGTTCTGTCATACCAAATTCTATCACAGCCAAACTTGCCTTGTATTCGCAATTCGGTTCATCAAATATAATTGATAAGCTGTTTCTGATATTAAACATTTATAATTATTACGGGATCGTTTTAATTCTTCTTGCTGGTATCGGTGCATACTGGCTTTGGAAAAAACAGAACTTTGGATTGTTGGCACTTGTTTGGTTAGGTGGAATGATTCTGCCTTTGGCAGTGAGTAATACGGCTCTTTTTATATGGTATGTTTCTCCGATTTATCCAATTTATTTTCTATTTATTGGAGCGGGGTTTATTTTTCTTATTGAAAAGATTCAAAATCAAACACTCCAAGTTTTGTTATATAAAAAAATTATATTTGCTCTGATTTGTCTATTGCTTTTACCTATGGTTTATATGAAAGTATCATATTACAAATTATCTCAACACAATCTTGAGAAAGTTCATAAACAAATCGGGTATTATTTATACACCCATACATCGGAAGATGAAATTATAGCCGCTGAAGATATTGGCTATATCGGCTATTATTCAAAGCGAAAAATATTAGACCGAGACGGTTTAGTTTCGCCTGAAGCTGTTATCTATAATAGGTCAGGGAAATATTTTGAGTTGGTTGCTGATTATAAACCTGACTGGGTGGTGCTGTATATCGATAGTCCAATTTCTCGGTTTTATAATTCATCCAAGTTTATGAAATTGTATGAAAAGATAAAGTGTTTTTCATCAGATGAGATAACATATTGTTGTTATTCTAAAAGATAAAACTGGACATCAGTAGATTATCATATTAAGCTGTATACGGTTATTATGCATTATAGATTTAGTTAATCAACTTTTTGCCGATATTTATATGAAATAGATTACTTTATAGGGATACATAAAATGAAATATTTAGTCTCCGGTGGTGCCGGATTTATTGGTTCAAATATAACCAAAAAATTAGTTGAAAAAGGTGAATCTGTACGGGTTTTAGACAATTTTTCAACTGGTAATATTGATAATTTACAAGCGGTTATAAATGATATAGAAATTGTTGATGGTGATATTCGGGATTTTTGGGTTGTCAAAAAAGCTGTTGAAGGTATTGATTATATCTTACACCAAGCTGCTCTTCCATCAGTTCCTCGTTCGGTTGAAAATCCGCTTACATCCAATGTTGTTAATGTCGATGGGACTTTACATCTGCTTGAAGCGGCCAAATCTGCTGGTGTGAAAAAAATGGTTATGGCGTCATCATCATCAGTTTATGGTGATGCTGAAGAACTTCCGAAACATGAAGGGATGAGACCATCGCCGCTTTCTCCATACGCAGTTACAAAACTTACCAACGAATATTATTTGAAAGTCTATTGGGAGTTGTATAAGTTCCCGACTGTGGCACTCAGATATTTTAATATTTTTGGACCACAACAAGATCCGAATTCTGCTTATGCGGCAGTCTTTCCAAAATTTATCGAAGCATTTTTACGTGGCAAACAACCGACAGTTTTTGGTGATGGAGAACAGTCTCGTGACTTTACTTATATAGACAACTGTGTGCAGGCAAATCTGCTTGCGGCAACTAATGATGATATCTGTGGTGACTATTTTAATGTCGGATGTAACGGACAGTTTACACTTAACGAGACATTGGATATCTTGCGTGAGATTATCGGTTGTGATATTGAAGCAGTTTATGAAGATGAACGAGCTGGCGATATAAAACATTCGTATGCATCGATTGATAAGCTTGCAAAGTTTGGTTATGAACCTGAAGTAGAATTTAAAGAAGGTGTCCGTCGGACAGTTGAGTATTATCGGAAGCAGTTAGGATTGTAGAAGATATTATCTTAAGGCAGACGAGGACGTCTGCCATGCACAGTAAAATATAATAAAAAAGTCACCTGTCGGTAAGATGGGTGACTTTTTTTATTGCACATAATTTATAATACTGTCGGGTTCTGCAACTTGTAAACAAGTTGCTTGGAACGCGACCTACAAATTATTATTCATCAATGCTGAATTTCCAACCACAGTAGAATTTATCGCCAGCCTCTAAATCTGGAGGGCAACAGATGACTTCGGTTTTAATTCGTGGGTCGATAGTTTTGGCAAAGCCTGTGTATTCGACAATGCCAACTTCTTTACATGGGAAGAGAGGCATATTTTTTCTGACACGGGCTGTCTGTACCCGACACTCAATCATGTAAAATTCAAATGAATTGTCGGTTTCATTTTTAATCGCTTGTACATTGATAGCAGCATAGAGTCTGAAACCGAGAGCTTTTTTAAGTCCGTCCAAGCCTGAGTTCTCGGCTATGTTATGACGTTTCATGATTCGTTTTGCTTCGATTATCGTGAACTTTTCCCATGCTTCGGAGTCATACTGAATAGCGGTTTTCATGTCACTACCACGTTCGACAGCCTGAAACCAGAGACCATCATGGGCAAGCCAGTTTTTTGAAAAATCTTCAATTACTCCTAAAAGTTGTTCTTTATCTAAATCTTTAAAATTCATGAGTTAATCCTTCTTAAAATAACTTTGTCTAAATAGTATGTGATTTATACTCAAAAATCAAATTTTTCCCTGTTCTTTTTTCAAAAGATAGCTATTTTAAAGAGTATAAAGATTTAAACGACTGACAACATCTTTCGTCAATATAGTACTGGAGAAAAATATGCGATTTTTACGAACAATTCTTGTCATAATATTTATAAGTTTACCATTAACAGGATTCTCATCTGAAATATCAGAAGAATTACAGGCGCAGATGAACCTTACACAATCGAATCAACTCATTCGTGTGTGGCTTGAGCTTCCCAAGGTTGTTGATAAAAGACTGATTCATTCAATGAGTACGGCAGCCAGACAATCACGTGCAGAGCGGTATACCGCTGTTGTCGGAAGTCTGAAAAATTCGCACGAGCAAGCTCAACAATCTTTGCTCAACTATTTACATGGGCTGCCTCAAACTTCTGTTCAAAACATTAAACCTCATTGGATGGTGAATATAATAGATGTTGAGTTGTCTGTTGTGGAAATTGAAAAACTATCGAGTCGCTCTGATATTATAAAAATACAAACAATCCCTCAGTTGGTTTCGATTGAACCAGAGGATGTGAAAACAAGTTCATCAAAAGCTACTGCTGGTATAGAGTCTAACCTGACGTACATCAATGCTCCAGTCGCATGGGGTATGGGGTTTACGGGTGCTGGTTCAGTTGTCTGTTCATTTGATACAGGAGTAGACGGGGAACACCCTGCTTTGAAGCATAGTTGGAAAGGTCTTGATGGCGACTCGTTGGCAGCATGGTTTGATCCCTCATTAAAAGTTTTAGCTCCACATAGTTTTACTAATTGTATCGGTTCGGTTTGCAGGTATCATGGAACTCACACTATGGGGTTGATGGTTGGTATTGATACCCTTACGGGTGATACGGTTGGTGTCGCTCCAGAGGCAAAATGGATTTCTGCTGCGGTCATCGACGTGTATGCATCTATCATTGATGCCTTTGAATGGGCGGCTGATCCTGATGGCAACCCAAATACAATAGACGATTTACCTGATGTTATTAATCATAGTTGGGGAGTGCCTAACATTGATTGTAAAAATATTTTTTATGATTTGATTGAGAATTCAGAAGCTTTGGGAACGGTCAATATCTTTGCTGCTGGCAATGAAGGAACTAGTGGTGCATCTACGATTCGAAATCCTGCCAATCGTGCCAATGACTCTCTTGATTGTTTTGCGGTTGGAAATCTCGACCATACGACAGGACTCATCAATAATCTTTCTTCACGTGGTCCGTCAATCTGTCCATTAGGGAAGATTAAGCCAAATGTTTCAGCACCTGGTGTAACTGTGAGATCTACTATGCCAAATGGTTTATATTCTGTGAGTACTGGTACATCTATGGCGGCACCACATGTTTCTGGGTTGGTGGCATTGTTGCGTCAGAAGAACCCAAATGCTACCGTTGCTGAAATTAAAGAAGCAATATTGACATCTGCTATAGATATGGGAAGTGTAGGACCAGATAATGATTACGGATGGGGTAGGATTGATTGTGTAGCTGCTTTGACTGCTTTGTCTGCTGTGAATACAACTCCAAATTTTGCACTCTATTCATTTGATACACCGCCGATTGTTGCAGGTGATACAGTTGTTGGAACAATCGTAATTCAAAATACGGGTGCGTTGGCATCAAATGTCTCTGCAACTATTATAGGTTTGAATTCTGCCTTACATGTCATCTCAGGATTTACAGCATTAGGAGATATTAATGAGGGTGATACTTTGAGAGCAGTAACGACATTTGATGTTGCTATTGATGACACACTGCTTGCTGGAACGATACTTTCTTTGGATGTTGAATTAGTAAGTGATGAACTAACCGATACAATCAAAATATATTTTCTTGTAGAGCCAAAAACATCTCGTTCATTTGTTACCCATAATGTCGGTAATATCGAATTTTCACTTTCTAATTTTGGAGCGTTTGGTTTTAATGCTCTGTCTGTATTTCCTGTTGTTGATGGAAGAGGATTTAGATATACGGGAGGCCCAAATGAATTGTATGAGGGTGGATTGCTTATCGGATTGGATTCGTTACAGATTTCTGATGGTGTCTTCAATGTAGCACAAGAGCCTGATGGCGACTTTCAGATTATGCCTGGAGGTGATATCCGATTTGTCTCTCCTAAAATTGGAGTAACACAACAAACCTACGCAAAATTTTCTGATTCAAGAGCCGAGAATCCTATTGGACTGGAAGTGGTACAACAAAGTTATGCATTTGATTATGGTCCATATCAAGATCTGTTAATTTTGAGATACTTAATAAGAAACAATTCAGGTGCTGCGGTGAATAATTTGAATGTGAGTATTTACATGAACTGGGATGTAGAACCAGTTTGGTGGAATAACGTTGGTGGCTATGAACTTTTTGATAAATTTTCTTGGCTTGCAACAGATTCTTCGGGAATAATTATGAATTATCGTGGAGTAAAAGTTTTACAACCGTCACCATCGGGATCATTTACCGAAACGAGTGATTTTATCGATCCAGGCTTCGGAGCATTGGATGGATTTACAGAAAACGATAAAGCGATTGCATTGTCAAATGGATTCATCGGTAGTGAGACATTTAAAACTTCTAAAGCTGATTTATTACAATTTACAACTGCTCAAATTTCACTTGCGGATGGGCAAACCGATACGGTTGCTTTTGCTCTGATTGCTGGTGATACATATCCAGCAATACAGCAAACTTCTATGGATGCCGAATCTGCCTATGCTGGATTTGTGACAGATATCGGAGATGATTTTGGACCAGGTGAACTACCTCAAAGTTTTTCGCTGAACCAGAACTTTCCAAATCCATTTAATCCGACAACGTCTATACAGTTTGAATTACCTAATTCGACAGAATATAATTTTGAAATATTTAATCTTGTTGGACAAAAAGTTTTCAATCAAAGACAAACTGCCGAAGCGGGAGTGCATACAATTATATGGGATGCATCAGATGTCGCATCGGGAATCTATTTGTATAAGCTGACAACAGATTCATTTAGTCAAAGTAGAAAGATGTTATTACTAAAATAGTAGGGAAGAACCCTTTAGTGGTTCTGCCAATGTTAATTGTTCTGTTAGTTCCTTATTCGCTTTAGCGAATTGAGAACTGACAGATTTGTAGAAATGTCAGGTGTATCACACTAAAGTGTGAAAACACCCGACACAACAAATAATACTAAATAGATTAGATTTCAAAAGAGATAGTTTTATAGCCGGTTAACTCATGAAGTTGACTGGCTTCTTTTTTATAACGAGTAAAAAGCAGGATATTTTCAACTGATATATTCGAGAAATTAAAATTACCCAAGTGACGAAGTTCGCATTCTTTCTCCCAATTTGTAACAATCCCATTTGATTGTGTAAGCCAGATTTCTTCATCTGATTCAGTAAATATATTTTTTTGAGTTTTGTCATAGTAGATAACTTCTTGAATATTATTGCTGAAAGTGACTTCTTTTTTTATACCAATGCCATACGGTTCAAATGACATCTCACTATAACGACTTCGCCATTTGAAAAGAGGTATCATCTCTATTGGAGTAAGTGATGTAAAAGAGACTGTCGGAATGTTTTGTGACATATGAGTAGCGGTTGCATAAATAGTTTGATGCTCGATTATATGTAATAAATTTTGAATTGCAGTCCGTGGATATAAATCTGATTGTAGAATTTTATTGTAGAAATCATATTCCCGTTCGTGGTTGTATTTTGATTTTGAGGTTCTTGTCCAATGGCAAATATATGTATCTTTGATAGTTCTTATTATTGGGTTTGACTCATTTTCTTTTAGAGTGTATGATATTTTATCTCTTTTTTTCTTATATGGTAGCTGAAAGGAGTTGTCTGTTTTTTTGTCATGTGTAAGAAGAAGTTTTTCTAAATTTCCATTCGGTCGAACAGAAATTGGAATGAGTCTTTCCGCTGAATCTAAAATTGATATATCTCTGGCTATTTGAAATTTATTATATTCATTTTTATCTATCATAATAAACGATACAAGAGATGAGTTTAGGTTGTACTCTCTAACAATAATATTTTTCATGTTTTCATCTGAAATATTTTCGGATTGTTGTATATGAAGTTCTAAACGAAGCTGTAATTTTGATGCGATAATTGTGACTATGTCCCATGTCGACATACCAATAGATGAAACAATAATTGTTTCTGACTTTCGTAGCGAGTGAAGAACTTTGAGAGTTTGTTTAACCCATTCATGCAAACGGCAAGGGTATAAGCCTTGCCGTGAGTTTAAAATTGCAATTTTTGTAGATGACATGTTATCCTAATAAGTTATCCATTGCCATCATAATGATAAAACCAATCATGACGCCGAATGTTGCGGTACGTGAGCGACCTTTGGAATGTGTCTCTGGAATAATTTCATCTGAAATAACAAATAACATCGCACCAGCAGCAAAAGCTAAACCGATTGGAAGCACTTGTTGAAATTCGGTGACCATACCAACACCAAGCAGACCTCCGATAGGTTCGACAAGCCCAGTAGCGGTCGCAATACCGACAGATTTCCATTTGCTATACCCTAAACTGAGAAGAGGAAGAGCAACAGCGAGACCTTCTGGCATATTTTGTAGTCCAATACCGATTGCAAGTGAAGTACCAGCCCCTACATCACCAGCTCCAAATCCGACACCAACAGCGAGACCTTCTGGGAAATTGTGAATTGTGATTGCGATGATGAATAGCCAGATACGTTTCATTTTACTTGAAGGTCCTTCATGTCCCATCTGGAAATGTTCATGCGGAATCCATTTGTCAATACGGTCTAAAAAGATAGCACCAAACATCATGCCCGCAGAAACAACATAAACTCCCATGCCAGGCCAAATATCGTTACCATGTTCAATACCTGGAACAATTAGGGAGAACGATGTCGCCGCAAGCATAACACCAGCAGCTCCGCCAAGCATTGTGTTTAATACTCTATCAGGAACATTTTTAAAAAAGAGGGCAGGCAAAGCTCCAACTCCAGTCGCGAGTCCAGCAAGAACAGATGCAAGTATTCCCATTTCAATTATTGTCATTACAAATCCTTAAATGTTTAAGCTCGCCAACCAGAAGTTTGATTAGTCGGCAAATTTTTAAACGCATTTTTTTTGTTTTTAATATTTTTAAATCTCGAAATTACTTCTTGTTCTGTTTCTGGTAAATTTCGATAGTAGATGAGAAATTCATGTAATTTTTGTGCTGAGATAGATGAGAAAGCATGTTCGGCTTGACAGGCATCAATCATCGCTTGTTTTTTAGTCATTCCTAAAACATCAGTAAAAAAGCGTATGAGGTCATTATGTAAATGAGCAAGTTCTTCAGCTATTTTTGTACCATTTGGAGTGAGTAGAACACCGCCATGGCTTTCATGATGTACGTATCCGAATTCAACTAATTTTTTAATTGTGCGGGTTACTGTCGGAAGTTTAGTACCTAATGCTTCAGCGATATCAGTAATCCGAAGTTTTTTATCTGTAAGCTCGGACGATAGTTTATAGATAGTCTCAATGTAATCTTGTTGTACAGCAGTTAAAATCATCATATCTCCATATATTACCTTTAGGTAATTTATTTGAATATATAACACTTATATGGTAAGTCAAGACAAATATTACCTTAAGGTAATAAATATTATGGTAATATTTTTGTTGAAATTGGATTAAATTTATCTAAGTTGTACTAAATATTTAGTCGATATATAATAAACGTATTAAAATAATAACTTCTACAAGAAGGAATGAAAATGAAAAAATTTAGTTTATTAACGATTGTTGCAGTCTGTATTACTGTGATAAGCATGATTGGTTGTGGTTCAGATTCAGCAACAGAGTCAAATTTAATTATAGGTGATACGAGTTCAGCATCTTTCCAATTTGTTGCTGATTCTATTGGAACTGTTT
This sequence comes from Candidatus Zixiibacteriota bacterium, assembly GCA_024280215.1. Lineage (GTDB taxonomy): Bacteria > Zixibacteria > MSB-5A5 > GN15 > FEB-12 > QQUK01. Next base: position 144,395 of record JAJRQO010000021.1, on the reverse strand, counting down.
CATCAGAAATGGCTGGTAACGGTTTGGACTTATCTTTTGAATTACTAGAAATGCAATTTCCATCAGCAGCACCATCTAAAATTGCTTATACAAAAGCTACAGCAGATACTGTAATTGTCATTTCAAATAATTATTCATATTCCAACGGTTGGCATATCTTCGATTATGCTGCGACATTTGTTGAATTTTCCGATACGACAATAGTAGAGGGAATTGATTCAATTCAAACACTTGTTAATAATACACCTGTTGCATTACCTGATTCAACAATGAATGGAATCAAAATTCGTGCACAATATGCATTTCAAAATAATACTTTCGGCTCAGGTGTAGGACATCAGTCCTTTGATCTTTCTGCAACAACGTTTGATTCTCTTGGAGTTGTTACAATTAATGGAAATACAAATGATACACTTACAGCAACTTATGTAGAGTTAACTGATACTTGTAGTTTAGATATGAATAACACTCTTACAATAACGAACTTAGTATTTGTTATTGATGCACTTGACGATTGTATAACATCTGGTCAAATTGTTGGGACTCAAAATATTATGCTAAATTGTATAGGCGGTCAAGGTTCATCTCTTGATTCATTGAATATTGACGGTACTTGGACTATTACAATAACCTTTAACGGAACATCTGAAATTGTCACGTATAGTGATGGAACAACAACTTGGTCAGTGACGGAAACCTGCGGACCGACTGCTATTGGGGCAAAGTTGGGGAAAATTTCATCGAGAAAATAATCTTCATATCATCGAAAGTCACAAAGAGGAAGGCTGTATGCCTTCCTCTTTTTTAATTTGATAAAATAATTTCTTGACAAACGACCGATAAAATCTGTTATTATCGCTTGTCTCTACAATCCTTCGGAGGAGTGGCAGAGTGGTCGAATGCGGCGGTCTTGAAAACCGTTGTGCCGCAAGGTACCGTGGGTTCGAATCCTACCTCCTCCGCCATTTTAAATGGCTTTATTCAAATTATAAATTTCCCCAATGTTACTATTTATCATAAATGTAAATCCGCTATAAATCCCAAGTTCTCGGCCATAAAATAATGGCTTTATTAGTACGAAAACTTTTCCAATTATTACGATTTTTCATATAACAAAGTTCGATATGTCTCTCAAGTTCTCGGCCATAACATTCCAAATAATACTAACTACTTGGTCTTGTTACAAAAGGTTATACAAACATCTACCCAACTTATTATTAGTAATGTGAATGCTGTGTGAGGGGATATAAATTTAATTGAAGAAGATTTTAAGTCCGTATAGATACTTCTAAAATATCCTACTGAGTTAGCTTTAATAGAGCTTGCATTAAAGATAAAAGGTCGCACCATGTTGATGGTTAGAAACTAAAGAGATTGCTTACTGTTGAGGAAATATATTAAAAATAGATCAGCGATAAAAAAAGGTAAACCTTAATTGTTTATAAAATCTTCTAAAAAAAGTAGATTTTGTAATAAATTACAATGGTTAAAATATTTTTTTCCTATATATAGTGCAAAACACTAAAATGTATAATCTCAAAAGATTTTCCTTGTATAAAAAACTCTTTTTATATATTTAATAAACTAACCGATTAAATAATTATAAAATCTATTTTAAGATGAGGTCGTATTATCAAAAATAATATAAAGAAAAAAGTAGTAGTAACAGGTGGGGCGGGATTTATTGGATCGCATCTTGTCGAAAGTTTGGTGAACTCTGGCTTTGATGTTTTTGTATACGATAATCTTTCTACTGGTATAAAGAAAAATATTTCAACAGTCTTAAAAAATGTAACGTTTGTCAAGAATGATGTACGTAATTATACTGCCTTAAAAAAGGTAATGAAAAATGCCGTGGAAGTTTATCATCTTGCTGCGATTTCATCGGTTCCTTATTCTGTCGATAATCCTATTGAAACATCGGATGTAAATATTGGTGGTACTCAGAATGTTCTGGAAGCAGCACGGCAAAATAATGTCAAACGAGTTGTGTATGTCTCGTCGGCATCGGTGTACGGTGCTGGCAATAAGGTTCCGTTTAAAGAGTCGATGGTTGTAAAAGGGTCGTCACCCTATGCAGCATCAAAATTGATAGGTGAGCAACTGTGTGATTTGTATTTGAATTTATATAAACTTGAAACTGTATCGATGCGATTTTTCTCTGTGTATGGACCAAGACAAAATCCTCGCTCACAGTATTCCAATGTTATTCCAAGTTTTGCGACAAAGCTGCTTAGTGGTATTCAACCGATAATTTATGGCGATGGGAAACAAACCCGTGATTTTGTCTATGTTGGTGATATTGTCAAAGCTCTTAGGTTAGCATCTCGTAAAAAATCTGCGATAGGTGAGGTTTTTAATGTTGGCCCTGGGCAATTAACATCGGTGAATGATTTACTTGATGGGATTCAGAAAATATTAAAAACGAATATAACCCCTACATTTCTTCCATTAAAAGCTGGTGATGATCCATGTACTCTTGCGGATCCTACAAAAGTAATAAATGTGTTAGGGTTGCAAAAATTCCAGCCATTTCAAGCTGGCTTAAGAAAAACAATTTTGTGGTTTAAAGATAATTACAAATAAAGAAAGGATGTTATCAGTTGGATAGCAAAACTATACAAGAAAAAGCAAATAAATTTAATTGGTATCAGTCTATTCCACTTGGCAACGGTATTGTGACGGACGGAGAAACTGGTGAGTCTGAATCAAAAAAAATCGAGTTGATGGGGTTACCTGCTGACCTTTCAGGAAAATCTGTTTTGGATATAGGGAGCAATGAAGGGTTTTATTCCTTCGAATTTGAAAAACGAGGTGCATCGAAAATAATTGCTGTCGATAAAAGCCCGAAGGCTAAAGAGAAATTTGAATTTGTAAAATCACTCTTTAATTCCAAAGTTAAATTTATGGCGACTGATATTCTTTCATTGAAAAGAAAAGAATTAGGTCGGTTTGACTATGTGCTTTTTCTTGCGGTATTTCATCATCTGAAATTCCCAATGCAAGTATTAGACCGTGTTTATGACCTAACTGAGCATATTGCGTTTTTGGAATTTGTAGAAGCGGTGCCACTTGAACATCCTGAACTGTCAGCATTAGTTCGAAAAATGAGTAAAAAAGGTCATCTGCATATGTTACCGACCAAAAATTTTATTTTAGAGATATTAGAACAGACAGGTTTTTCAAAAGTAGAAATCTTGGGGACTCATCGTGATCATGAATTAAAGCCCGCAAGAAAAGTTCCTGGTTTTTCTGAACGAAGAATGCTTGTAAAAGCATATAAATAGAATTACTTTTCTCCTATGACTATTAAATCGAAACTTTTTATCTCTTATACTATACTGTTGATAATTTTTATAATTGTCAGCAGTATTTCTTTTTTTTCCATCTTAAAATGGAATGAAACAGCAGATAGTCTTACGTCTATACAAGTGAAGTCAACTCTTGTAGAAAATCTTCGTTCAATGATGTATCAACAGATTGCTTTGGGTAGAGACTATATCAACGATGATTTGATGTCACCGAATAGGATTGTTGAAATAGGCTCTTTTGTTGATTTAAAGATTAAAGAATTTGAAAATATTGCAACATTAGAAGAAGAAAGAGATCATTATGAAGCTCTTGCTGAAACTTCAGTGGAACTTCAATGGATTCTAAATGGTATTATTAATCAAAAAGAAAACTCTAAAAAGGAATTTGATAAAAGTGAGCTTCGACAACGACTAAACGAAATTGTTGATGAAGTGAGCGATGATATTTTTATTTTTAATAAATATTATCAAGACCAAAGAGCGAGATCGATTGATTCATCAAAAGATGCTGGTGAAAAAGCTGTTTTTTTGATAGCATCGTCTGTTGCAGTAGTTTTAGTTTTATTGATTATACTGCTTGTACTTAATCAGCGCTGGCTTCTACATCCAATTGAATCTGTAAATCAAGTCACTCAAAAAATTTCTCTTGGTAATTTTACCACCCGCGTTGAAGATATTCAAAAAGATGAATGGGGTGATTTAGCTTTGTCAATCAACAGCATGGCTCGGTCGCTTCAAGAGTATGAAATAGGAGTTAGAAATCAAGAAAGAGTTTTAGCTTTGGGTGAGGTTGCAGCATACACCGCTCATAATCTTCAAAACCCTTTGGCGGGAATTCGAGCGGCTGTGCAGTACTTAAAAGGAAAAAGAGAAAATGATTCAGAGCTTGTTGAATATTTTGATGATATTATAGAGTCAATTGACAGGCTCAATCTTTGGATAAAGCGATTTTTGGACTTTGCCAAACCATTACAAATAACTAAAGAAATAATTGATATAAATAAAATTGTTACATTATCATTACGAGCAGTAAAATCTAAGATAGATGCTACTGGTGTAAATGTTAGTACAACTTACGGAGAGCTGTTAGATATCCAAGCTGATCAGATTCTTCTTGAACAAGTATTTTCTGTTTTTGTAAATAATGCTTTGGAAGCAAATTCTGAAAAAATAAATATTTGTACTGTGATGGAGCAAGATGCTGATGGTTTTTCAATTGTCGTCGTAACGATTGAAGATGATGGTGATGGTATTTCCGAAAAAATTAAAAAGAAATTGTTTCAGGCATTTGTGACTACTAAACAAAAGGGAACTGGCTTAGGCTTATCACAAGCGAAGAAAATTATAGATTTACATTATGGGAAGTTACTTGTTGAGAGTGTTGAAAAATTAGGTACTAAGATAATTATAAAAATACCAGTGAAAAATTGATGATTGCTTTTTTGAGAAAAATTGTATAGATAGGGTGTTATGGCACAAATACTTTTTATAGAAGATGAAATATTACTCGGTAAATCAATTTGTCGAGCTTTGCAGGAAAATAAGCATGATTGCTCAACAGTAACATCATCAGAAGATGGCTTAGAGTTTTTGAAAAAAAATCCAGTAAATATTGTTTTGCTTGATATTCAATTACCGGGTATGTCAGGTATTGAGTGTTTGCAGGAAATAAAAAAATATGACCCTGGTATTTCTGTGATTATAACTTCAGCATACGCAACAATGAATTCGGTTGTAGAAGCTTTGAGGTTTGGGGCATCGGATTTTCTTCGGAAACCATTGGATATCGATGAAGTTGTTTTGGCTATCGAACGTACATTGAACGATACGAGGCTAAAGCAGGAGATTTCATATTATCACGAGATTGAAGCAGAAAAAGCAGATGATGATAAGATGATTTTTAATTCTGTTAAGATGCAGGAGATTGTAAAAATTATTGAAAGCGTTATATCGATGGACCTTCCATCGGCATCTGATTATCCGCCTGTTTTAATTGTTGGTGAAACTGGAGTTGGAAAAGATTTGTTGTCACGAATTATTCATTACCGTGGTAAGCTTGCGGAAAAACCATTTATCGAAGTTAATTGTACAACGCTTCCAAAAGGACTTGAAGAGGCTGAATTATTTGGATATGAAAAAGGTGCTTTTACTGGTGCTGACCGATTTAAAGTTGGCCTCTTTGATACTGCCAATGGCGGAACAATTTTCTTAAATGAAATTGGTGATTTGACTCTTGAAACACAAGTCAAGCTATTGCAGGTGATTGAACAGAAGACTATCAGACGAGTCGGTGGGCTAAAAGATATTGATGTTGATGTTCATATAGTTGCGGCATCTAACAGAGATTTAAAGGATACGGAAAAATTTCGATCTGACTTGTATTACCGTCTTAATAACCTGACCATCAGCTTACCACCTCTTCGAGAACGAAAAGAAGATATTTGTGATTTAGCGGAATTCTTTTTAAGCAGTTTTAGCAAAAAGTATAAAGTTGATAAAGTTTTAACTGATGAAGCGAAGGAATTGCTTGTTTCCTATAAATGGCCTGGAAACGTAAGAGAGTTACGTCAGTTGATGGAACGGGTTACTTTTATTAAAAAAGATAGAGAAATTCTTGTAAAAGATTTAAATATCTCTGACGATTCACACGAAGTATCACACAAACTACTCATTAACTCAGACTCTCAAATTGAAATTAATATTCCTGAAAATGGAATCGACTTGGAAAAGTTAGACAAACAGATTATCCTGCAGGCATTACGACAATTTGATGGAAATGTGAGCATGACAGCTCGAAAACTTCATCTCGGTCGTGAAGCTCTCCGTTATCGCATCAAAAAGCATGAAATCTTCAAAATAATTAACATTGTTGATTAAATCACCCAATTGGTTTATATGAACCAATCATCCCTGTATTGTCGACCAGTTATGTCTATGTAGTAATTTTATAACTTTATACGCCGTAATATGATACAGAATATTGGGCTGTTTGGCTTCGAATTTGCTTCAATGTAACTCAGAGAAAATGAGTTTTCTAAAACTATGAGAATTAATGAATAAAATAGATACAATTGCCATTCCTAATCAGTTCAGAAAAGATGAATCTAAGAATACAAATGTATTGGATTTTGCTAATAGCAATATGAGCTTGGAGCAATTGAGAGAGCAAGTTTCTGGTTATGGTCAGCGGGTGATGATTTATTCGCATGATACTTTTGGCTTAGGACATTTACAGAGATGTTTAAAAATTGCCAATGCCTTGATTGAAAATTATCCGAAGCTTTCGATATTGTTGGTGACTGGTTCTCCTGTTGTCGACCGTTTTAAAATCCCTGATGGTGTAGACTATGTGAAATTACCAGCCGTACGAAAAGTTGGTCCTGAAGCATATGAAGCACGAACGCTTGGGACAACCTATCGACGTATTTTAACTATCAGAACAAATATTTTACTTCAGACGATACAGGACTATAATCCGCATCTACTTTTAGTTGACCATTCTCCTCTTGGAATGAAATCAGAAATGCAACCATCACTTGAATGGCTTAAAAAATCTGGTTCAGATTGTGTAAAAATTTTAGGTCTTCGTGATATTATTGACTCACCCAAAAATGTGTGTGAGCTTTGGAATAAAGACGGGATTTACGAAGTGTTGGATGAGTTATATGATTTTGTTATGGTCTATGGTTCTCCAAACGTCTATCAGACAGCAAAGAATTATAATTTTCCGAAACATTTACTGAAAAAAACTTTTTATTGTAATTACATTGTAAAAAAATTGCCGAGTAAAATACCTCCAAGGTACTCTGGCAATAACTCTCTGGTAACCGTTACTATCGGTGGTGGTGATGGTGCCGGAGAGATTATTATTGGCAATTATTTGCAAATGCTTCGGGAATATAAAAATGAAATAAATTTTGATACTGTTATTCTAATGGGGTCCTTTTTAGAGGAACATCTTGTGAAGCGGTTTAAAAAAGAAGCTGTTGGGCTACCTGTTTCAATTAAAAGTTTTGTGAAAAATGCCGAATTATACTTTAAGAAGAGTGATTTAGTGGTTAGCACTGCTGGTTATAACACAGTTACGGAATTACTTGGATGTGCAAAACGTGCTTTATTGATTCCAAGAGTGATGCATCGAAAAGAGCAACTAATTCGGGCAACATGTTTAAATGAATTAAATCTGGTTGAGATGCTTCATCCTGATGATGTCTCAGCTCAGTCGTTGTCAGAAAAAATATTTTCTCAACTTAAAAATCCACAACAACCTTTAACAAATGCGAGAGCACAAAATAGTATTGAACTAAACGGTACAAATAACCTTGCTCGCTTTTGTGGTGAATTATTTATCAACAAATAAATAACTCGTAACTTCTTTACTGAAGGAAATTTTAAAATGAAAATCGGATATGTAGTTAAAATGTTCCCACGGATTTCTGAAACTTTTATTTTAAATGAAATTTTAGAACTGGAGAGACAAGGTGCAGAAGTTACAATTTTCTCACTTAAAAAACCAAATGAAGGAAAGTTTCATCCACAGATAGGCGAGTTAAAAGCACATATTCATTATTTAGAAGACTTTGATGTAAAAAAATGGTCAGGATGGATTTCAAATGAGTGGGATTGTTTAGAAAAATATAATAGCAATATTTGGAACTTAATCAACGAAGCTTTACGCACAAAAGATACCAGTAGAATAGAAAATATTTGGCGGTCAGCATGGATAACTTCGAAAGTAGAAAGTTTAGGAATCGAGAGACTACACGCTCACTTTGCTTCACTCCCGAGTACTATCGCGTATTTGTCGCATCGTATTTGTGGAATCCCTTTTAGTTTTACTGCTCATGCAAAAGATATTTTTGTGTATGATATGGATGAACACTATTTACGCGAAAAACTTCAGTATGCATCTTTTATAGTTACCGTAACTAATTTTAATAAAAATTATCTATTTGAACAAGCTCCTGAAATAAATATGGATAGAATTAAAGTTTTATACAATGGTGTAAATTTGAATTCATTACAACCAGTACCGGTTTCTAAAAGGAAAACAAAAACTATTTTAGGAGTGGGTAGGCTGGTTGAGAAGAAAGGCTTTGATGATCTTCTTAAAGCCTTAAAAATCTTAAAAGAAAAGAAAATAGATTTTGAATGTGTCATTGCCGGGTCTGGACCTGAACAGGAAGACTTGTTGGCACTTCAGGAGGAATTGCAGCTTCAGGATGATGTACAATTTATAGGAGCTAAAACATCTGATGAAGTTATATCGTTAATGAATGAAGCGACTCTGTTTTGTCTACCTTGTATTATTGCGAAAGATAATAATATTGATGCTCTACCAACAGTTTTACTTGAAGCATTAGCGGTTGGGCTTCCATCGATATCTACAAGGATTTCCGGAATTCCAGAAATTATTAAACATGAGCATAACGGATTATTAGTCGAAGAAAAAAAACCTGTTCAACTTGCTGAAATGCTTGAGAGGTTGCTCTTGTCTGAAGAGCTTCGTGAAGAATATGCCAAAAAAGGAAGAGTCTTTGCTGAAAACAATTTTTCACTTAAAAATAATGCGGGAAAATTATACGAAATGTATATAGATGATTTAAAAAATATTGCCGCTCCAAAAAAATTGAAAACTATTGAGGCAAATTAAAAAGATGGCAAATACAAAAGGTAAAGTTCTCTACTTGTCCTCTGATAGAGGTATTCCATATGGAGGCACTAAAGGTGCTTCTATTCATATTAGGGAGTTTTTAAAAACTTTAGTTCTCAAAGGGTATGAACCAATTATTGCAGCATCAAGGCTTGCGTTGGAGAATCCAGAGAACCATGAGTATCCTGTCTATCAACTCCCAGGCTTTGCTAATATAGAATTCATGAATGGTTCAGATAAGCAAAATGAAGATAAACATACAATGAAAGAAGCCTCGGACTATTATCGTAATGAAGCAATAGGGCAGATGATATCTACTATTTATCAAAATCACGAATTTGAACTTTTGTATGAACGTTATTCTATTTTTTCAACTGCTGGATTAGTTTTTGCGAAAAATTTTAAGATTCCATTTATTCTTGAAGTAAATGCACCCTTGGTGCTTGAAGCATCGGAATTTAGACAACTCAATCAATTAGCGTTGGCGAAGTCGGTTGAGAAATTTTTATTTACGACTGCTGATCATGTTATAACAGTATCGGATAAATTAAAAGAATATGTATTGAATATTGCTCCAAAGACAGCGGTGACCACTGTTCCAAATGGTGTATCACTTGATAATTATGATAATAATCGCACCCTCAAAAAATCTTCTGATGCTGTTGATGAATTTGTTATTGGCTTTGTAGGCTCTATTAAGCCTTGGCATGGTGTAGATATTCTGATTGATGCTTTTGCTGCGATACATCAGGTTGATGAATCGTTAAGACTTCGATTGGTCGGAGGTGGACAGAAAGATTATATAGAGCAACTTCAAAACCAATGCGAAGCTCTTGATCTTATTGATAAAGTTGAGTTTGTAGGTGCCGTAGAGCATAATACAATTCCTTCACATATAGCAAAACTTGATATTGTTACTGCTCCATATCCAAAGTTAGATAATTTTTATTTTTCACCATTGAAAGTATTTGAATATTTGGCCGCAGGAAAACCGATAGTTGCATCAGCAATAGGTCAAATTTCTGATTTACTTGTTAATGAGAAAAATGCTCTTTTGGTCGATGCGGGTAGCAAAGAAGAATTAGGTGAAGCAATTGTTCGTTTGAAAAATGATGTGAGTTTACGAAAAAAAATTAGTTCACAAGCTTTAGAAGATGCTAAGACGAAGCATTCCTGGGAGTCACGCTTAGGCGATGTTGAAAAGATATTTTCAATTGCAAAAATAAAAGTAGCAAATGAGCTGAAAGAAGAACATGCGAATAAAATATAATTTACCCAAAATTAAATTTAAATCGCTCCGAAGAATTTTTCAACATTTTGGCGGGCATCTTAAAAAACATAAGATGCGTCTTTTTGTTGGTTCTATGTCTCTGCTCGGTGTAACGCTATTGTCTCTCTTACGACCATGGCCACTTAAAATTGTTTTTGATTTTATTCTTATTAAAGATATTGATGCAACAGCTGATTCAGCTTTGTCGTTTCTAAATAATTTAGAACCGATGGAGGTATTGTTTATAGCCGCATTTGGTATTTTACTCATTGCTGTTTTAAGAGGACTTCTTACGTATACGTATGGTGTCTATTCCAAAATTATAGGTCACAATCTTGTAGCCAACATTCGCATGCAATTATTTTCTCATGTACAAAGATTACCATTGTCATATCATGATTATCGAGAAACAGGTGAGCTGATGACTCGGATGACCAGTGATATAAGTTTATTGCAGGATTTACTTATATCAATGGTTATTAATTTAGCCAGCCAGATTATTCTTATTGTCTGTATGTTTGGAATTATGTTTTGGCTCGATTGGCAACTTGCCGCTATTGCGTTGGCAGCTCTTCCATTTTTTGCCTTAGCTGCGATTAAGTTTTCATTTCAAATCAAAGATTCAGCTCGCAAACAGAGACTCATGTATGGGAAAATCGTTGCATCCGTACAAGAAACTTTTGCTGGTATTTCACAGGTGAAAACATACTCACAAGAGAAACGAAGAGAACGCTTAATCGGACGTTCAATTGACAAAGATGTTACCGCGAATGTGAAAACCGCTAAGCTAACCGCAAACTATGCTCGAATTGTTGATATTATAACGGCAGTAGGTATGTGCGCAGTGCTATGGGTTGGCACAAATAAAGCACTGGCGAATGAAATTACCCCTGGTGACTTGTTGATATTTTTGTCATATCTCAGAGGAATTTATCGTCCGTTAAAAACTGTCGCACAGCTATCATCTAAAATTGCAAAAGCTACTGTTCGTGGCGAGAAGACAATTGAGTTACTTGAAATGGAACCTGAAATATTGGAAAAAACTGATGGACTCTCTGCCAAAGAAATAAAAGGTGATATTCAGTTTAAGTCTATTAACTTTAGCTATAATTCAGAACAGAAAATATTAAAAGATTTTTCATGTACGATACCTCAAAATAAGACGACAATAATTTTTGGACCGACTGGGGCAGGTAAATCGACAATAGCAAAGTTAATTTTACGATTATATAAACCGTCTGACGGTGAAATTATTATCGACGATAAAAATATTGATGAGTATAAAGTTAGAAGCTTACGAAAACGTATAACGCCTCTTGCGCAAGAGACGTTTTTATTTAGAACAAGTATTGCTGAAAATATTGCATTTAGTAAAAATAGTGCCTCTCAAGAACAGATCGTAGAAGCGGCAAAGTTGGCTGGAGCTCATGAGTTTATTATGGAATTAGGGAATGGGTATGAGACTATGGTTGGCGAAGGAGGATTGACTTTATCTGGAGGTCAGCGACAAAAGATATCATTTGCAAGAGCTGCTATGCGAAATTCACCAGTTATGATATTTGATGAGCCTGCAACAGGGCTTGATGTGCATGCTGAAAAAGATTCAAAAAATATTTTAGCTCAATTAAAACAAAATCGAACGATGCTTATTATAACTCATAGAATTAATTTCTTATCATTGGCTGATTGGGTTATATTTATAAATGATGGTAGAATGGTTGAACAAGGGACGCCACAAGAATTATTTGAAAAAAATGGTGAGTTTAAAAAATTCTTTTCAATAGACGAGAGAATGTTAAAAGAACATTTTTCTCTGTTGAAATAGTAGGTGAAAATTTGAAAACAAAACTAATGACAAAAAAGAATCGTATGTTGCCAGAGGATAAAAATCTTCCTTTGGCAAAACTAATTGATTCCCAAGAAATTTTAACTCTCTTGAATTCAAGCTTTTCAAATTCTATTATGAAAGAATATACTGAAGTTAAAATAGAACATATTCGTTATAGCCCTAAAAAAAGTTGCCAACTCAGTCTTAGAGTGAAGTCTGGGAATAAAAATGAATGCGATACATACTATATTAGGTGTATGAATGATGATATTTATTTAAAAGTAAAGCAAGAATTTGTTGGGAAAAGTTCTTGTGAAAATTTTGTCTTAATTGATGAATCAAATATTCTTATTTGTAAGTTCCCCGCTGATGGAAAACTTAAATTATCACCACTTCTTCAGGATGTTCAAAATGACTCGTATGAAACAATTAGATATAAGCCTGAGACAAGATTTGTAGCCACATATAAATTACTTTCGTATAAATCACAATCTTTTAAAAATGTAATCGCACGTATTGAATTACCTGATAAAGTGCAAAATTCTTACAAGAAAACCATGAAGGTAGTTGAAGCATTAAAAGGACATAAGACATTATTTGTTCCTCAGGTACTTCATTTCTCTCAAGAAGATTCACTTCTTATCCAAGAAAAAGTTGATGCTATCTCTTTTGCTGATAAGCTTCACAATATTAATAATGCTGATTTATCTGTTTTCGCTAATACTATATCAGAATTTCACTCATTGAAAATTTGTGACCTTGAAAATAAAGCTCCATTATCATTTGTGAATCAATTTGAAAGGTCATCAAAAATTATTACTTATGGCAATGTTGAAATACAAAAGAAAATAAATAAAATAAGAATAGCACTTATGTTGAAACTACAAAATCTAAAAAATGCAGACAATGTTGTTATACATGGTGATTTTCATCAAGGACAAGTATTAATTGGGGAATCAAAAAACTGGATAATTGATTTGGATAGTATTGCTATCGGATCACCAATTGCTGATTTAGGAAATTTTTATGCTCAATTAAAAAAATTGGAATTTAAGTCATTGGTCGAATCATCAGAAAAAATATTTGAATCATTTTTACTCTCTTATAAGAACAAAACTAATATTGAAATTGATAACAATGAATTAAAATTTTATACTGGATGTGCTTTGGTTGAATTGACAGTAAAAGAATTACGAAGGCTAAGGAAGAACTGGTTTGTAAAAGTAATGCAGCTACTTGATGAAAGTTTGATTGTTCTAAAATAATTATGAATATGACAAAAAATAACATAAAAGATAATTCTGTAAGTAAATTACCCGTTGATGATAAAATTAGCGGATTAAATATACTTTTTACTAATCAGTTTGTTCAAGACGCGTTAGAGCAGTTTTTTCGTAGCTCAAATTATTCTCTTGTATCATATCAGATTTCTTATGTCAGATATAAACCTGATACAAGTTGTATTGTGACTTATAAAGTTGTTCTACAGCATAAAATATCAAACGAAAATTCTACGAGTTATTTTTATGCGAAAGCATATACTATAGAGAATTATGATCTTGCCAAAAACAAATCACTTGGACTACATCTGAGTGTGAGAAAGCAAGATTCTGTTTCTATCTGTTTTGATTCTGCAAAAATAATATTTTATCCTTTTTATGGAGACTCTGAAATAAAATCTCTCGATTCAATTTTAGATTCTCGTAAATTAAGAAGAATACTTTATCGTCATGATTCTCTATTAAATAATAATGAATATAGAATTTCTCATAAGAATATGAAATATGAAATTTTAAGATACAAACCTGAAAAAAGAATTTTGCTCAAAGTAACAACATTGAGAACACATATTAAGTCGGGAACAAAAGAAGTTATTAATTATTTTATTAAGTGTGATGTTTCACGAAAAGGAAAATCTATTTTTGAATTACTCAATACTATTTCAAATGATATTCCTAATGTAATCGTTCCAATTTGTTATGATATTGAAAAGCAGTTTATGATTTATAAAGATGCCCAAGCCGATGATGTATGTTCAATTATTGAAAGTGAAAAATTTCATAAAATTAATATGATGGCAGCATCGTTGATTTCAAATATTCATAAATTGTCAATCAATAGAGACACACTCAAAGCAGTAAATAATTCTGAATACAATTTATCAGCTACAATCGAGTCACTAAAGAGTATTCTTCCCGAAAATAAAAAATTGATAGATGAAGTCGAAAAGGAATTTACTACTATTTCAGTAAATAAAAAAGCGAATAATGAAGTACTTATCCATGGTGATTTTTCTTACGAACAGCTATTGTTTCAGGGAAACAAGATGAAAATACTCGATTTTGACCGATTTACTTTTGGAGATTTTCATGTAGATATAGGGAATTATATCGCTCATTTGTTGTATAAAGAGATATTTGCTATTGAGTTTGATGCGAAATTATTTATAATAGAGTTTATAGATTCATATAGTAATAATACAGTTTTTAAAATTAACCATACAAAATTAAATTACTGTGTTGGTTTCTCATTGTTGTCATTATCAATTAAGCCATTTCGATTGTTTGAAAATAAATGGGAAAAGAAAATTCAAAAAATATTGAAAGTTGTTTTAGATGTTCTCAAAAACAAAACTACATATGGAATTTAATTATTATGATTTTGTTACTGACTCTGATTTAGTCACTTCTGTTTTTAGGAAGGGGTTAGAAAAGACTGTTCATGTTGACAAAGTGTATATGACAAGGCTATACTATCGAAACAAAGCGTTAGTGTTGCAGTACCATGTATATTTTGATGATTCGAAAAATTATACAATTTATTATGGTAAACTCTTTCATGTAAAAGATGATTTTGAAAAATATAAAAGTAAGTTAGATACTGATTATTATTTTTCAATTGATGAATATAATTTAGTTGTATTATCTTTTCCATATGATCCCAAATTGAAGATTCTTACAGAAATTTGTTCGGAACAAAATGAACCGTTTAATATTCGACATTTATTGCAGAACGATGTTCAAGGTAACAATTTTGATATAATAAAATTTAATGTATTAGGTTATAGACTTGAACGGAGAGCTGTCTTAGAATTATTCACTAAAGATAAAATTAGCGTTTGTGGACAGAAAAAGAACAGCTTTATAATAAAATTAGTTAAGAAGAATAAAAGTAAAGATTTGTTTGATAAGTCAAGACTTCTTGAAAAATATGGATTAGGTTCATCTGTTAACGAATCATTCTCAATTCCAAAGATTTATGGGTATGATGAGAAGCAAGGTTCATTACTTATGGAAAAAGTTCAAGGAACAACTCTTCATGAACTTATTAGTCAAAGTTCTTTTGGCATCGGTTGCCAACAAGCTGCTAATATAATCAAAAAAGTTCATACAGTACCAACAGATGGACTCAGTGAGTTTTCAGTTTTACATGAATTAAGAAATTTATCTAAACAAATTGCGATTGTTCAGTCTGTTTATCCAAATGAAACAAAGTTGTTTACAGAAGCTCTTGAAATATTAGAAACTGCAAGTACAAAACTTAATCAAGTTACAAATTTAAAATGTATTCATAGAGATTTTTATGATAAGCAGGTTCTTTATTCTAAGAATCGAACGACAATTGTTGATTTTGATAATCTGTCTGCTGGCGATCCAGCATTAGATTTTGGCAATTTTATTGCACACTTGTATCTTCGACTCTACCAAACACCCGAGAACACAAAGGAGATTCTTGAAGGTGTGAAATTATTTCAAGATACTTATGATGGCAATGACCAATTTCTTGAGAGAGCTATATGGTGGGAATCGGCTTCACTTTTGAGAATAGCAACTATTTACCTCTTTAGACCGAGATGGAAAAAGTTAACTGTACATTTATTAAGAAAATCTATAAGCTGTTTAAGCTAATAGTGTGGGGACAGAAGGAAGCAATGAAAGGAATAAGTAAAAGAATGGGAAATCATAAAAAGATTACATTAAGAGCGTATCTAATTTTAATGATAGCACTTTTATTGTGTATTCATGAGATAGATGCCAAGGAACCAGAATATATTTCGCTTAACATCGAAGTTGGCAAAGCGTATGAGGTAGAAGGATACTTTAAAGAATCCTTATCTTTTATAGCTTTGGAAATTGAGGCACTACCAAAACCTCGTAAACCAAAATTACGAGGACAAATTGAATCAATTGATTTAGAAGAAGAAACAATTACTCTCTTTGGAAAAAAAATTGATATAACTTCTAAAACTAAATTTATTAGTGATGGTACGAGCAAGAATACAATAGCAAATTTAAAAAAGAAACAACTTGTTCAGGTAACATGTCGTATTCGCAAAGATGGAAGCTGGAAAGCTACAAAAATTAAAATTCGTGATGTGAAGAAGAATCATAAAGTAAAAGGTACAGTGACAAGGGTTGCTATTGATGGTAATGCTCCTGATACAATTGAAGTTTCCGGATTGATTATCATTCTTAATAACAAAACGGATGTAAATAATGCTACCAGCAGTTTGAATAAAGTAGAAAAGTATCTTTTTGGGCATTTGAGAAAAAATTCTGTCTATTCTTTAGGTAAAGGGTATATGTTGAATGATTATTTTAATGGTGTCATAAAATACCGACAAAATTGGTTAAGTAAAAATGAATATGATCTGTCTACGTTTGATAACACTGATCAAGAGGATTCCGAACATGATATTCGTACTGAGTTAACCGCGATAATAAATAGTTCTCATTCAGCTTTTGCACAAGTACGTTTACGTAAACGGTATGTCTTATCAAGTGAACAAGGTTTACCATCAAGAGATTTTGAAGCCAATATAACTCAACTATATTATCTCTGGCATAACATAGCTGATGCTGGTTTTGCTGTTTCAGTTGGTCGTCAAGATTTTGATGAACCTCGCGAATGGCTTTTTGATGATTACATGGACGCGGTTAGAGTTTTTTATTATGGAAAAGAAAATTTGATTTTTGAATCGGCATATATCACTGCTATAAATCCGATAAAAAGTAAGTTTGATACTTGGACTGATCTGTTTGGGCAGGTGACTTGGTTTTTTCAAAAAGATAATCAAATGTCTGCATATTATTTAAAAAGGTCTGATACTGACATACGAAATAGAGAACCAAAATGGATTGGGGTTCGCTATCTTGGAGAGATGGAGAATATTAAACCTTGGGCTGAGTTGTCATTTATGAGTGGGGTAGATAAGGGAGACGAAACCAAAGGAAAGGCGTTTGATATTGGAGCTACTATTTTCAAATCTGATATGACATACAACCCGTCGATTACTTTAGCGTATGCCTTTGCTACTGGTGATGACCCATCGACTCCATTAGTGAATGAACGTTTTCGACAGACAGCGTATCAGGATAATGTCGCTTCATTTAATGGACAGAGTTCTTTGTACTATTATGGAACCTTGCTCGATCCCGAACTAAGCAATTTAAAAATATTTACATTAGGTTTTGGAGTTTATCCTACCAGTAATATTTCTTTTGATATTGTGTATCATAACTACAAACAGCACTTTCCTGATAACACTATTAAAGGAAGCAACCTGAATGATCCTCCTGCCAGACCTAATGGCTTTTCTGATGATATTGGTTCAGGCATTGATTTTATTACAGCTTTTCCTGTTCTGTTTGAAATAGTTGAACCTACTTTGGTATTAAGTATGTTTACACCTGGTGAAGCTTTTGCTTCATCTCAAGAAACTGCAACCTATGCGAAACTGAATTTAAGTTTTATAATTTAAGAGAGATTTATGCTGCTCAGAATTAAACAAATACTATTTTTAATAGTTATTATAATTTTTTCGTATGATGTATCATCTGCGTTGTCAACTATTTCTGGCTTCGTTCGTGACAGTAATGGTAACCCAGTTGATAATGTTGATTTAGATTTAATCGACTCTCAAACTGGTGTGAAACTCATAACATTAGGTGATAATACCGATATTACTGGATGGTATTCTATTACAGTACTAAATTCTACATTTTATCGAGTTACTTTTGCTCCTCGTATTGGTAGTGGATTATTAGGTAAACAAGTTTTCGATTTCGATTTAACTACCAGTCAGCGTCTTGATGTGACTCTTGAAAATGGGATTGCAATATCAGGTGTTGTTTCTGATTTTCTTGGAAACCCGATTGGTGAAGTTGATTTAGATGTGGATTCTATTAATGGGGGAAGAGTATTTACTCCAAACGATAATACCTTTATTATAAATGGTTTTTATGAAGTTGTGGTGCCACCAGGTTTATTTCGTATCCGATATGATTCACCTCTCAATAGCAGGTTTAAAGGTGTACAACTTGATACAGTTCTTATTACGAATGATACAATCATTAATATAACAATGTTGCCAACCAATCTTCTCTCGGGCACAGTAACGGATATAAATAGTCTTCCAATTTTTGATGTAGATATTGATTTGCGTGATGCTATCACGGGTGCTAAAGTGTTTACATCAAACAACAGTACCGATACTTTAGGGAATTATAATGTTGCTGTTGACCCTGGTTTCTATCAATTACGTTTCGCTCCCAAAAGAGGTTCAAGGTATATAGGAGTTCTAATAGATAGTTTTAATTTTGTTGCAGACTCTGTTTATAATGAAGTTCTTGATGAGGGTATCGTATGTACAATTAGAATTGTCGATACCTTAGGTAATCCTATTACGAAAGCTGATGTAGATTTTAAATTACCTAATAATGGTATAAAAATATTTACTCCGAACGATAAGACCAATACGGAAGGTGAATCTATCGTTACAGTTCCTCAAGGATTATATGATCTAAAATTTGACCCTCCTTTGGGATCTGATTTTAAACAAATACTTATACCTAATGTTACTATTAGTCAGGATACGCTTATTGAATTAGTTATGTTTCAAACACCCAGAATTAATTTTTCAGGGCAAGTTGTAGATAGTTTTGGGTTGGGTATACGTAATGTAGAACTGTCTATGGTTACTTATAATTTAAATTATAAGATAAATCTTTTTAATAATTTTACTGACAGTTTAGGTTTTTTTAATTTTTTTGTTCCACAGGGTAACTTTGATATTTCATTCTTACCGCAACGAGGTTCACACTATATCGCAAAAAAGTTTTTACAAACTACTTTTTCTGTGGATTCCTCGGCTGGTCAGATTACACTTGATGAAGGTCTTTTAACGTTGTTCACAATTGTTGATGATTTAGATCAAACAATTCAGTTCTCTGAGATAGAAATAATTGATGCGGTAACTTCTTCGAAATTATTTACTCCTTATGCTATTACTGATATAAGCGGTAAAGGTGAAGCAGTTTTACCAAGTGGGATGTATCATATAAAAGTAAATCCGCCACAAGAAACAAACTTGCGTACTGGGCAGTATTCGAATATCTTAGTACAGGAAGATAGTAATTTTACTTTTAAGTTATTTACAAGACCAACTTCTTCAAACGGCAATAATTTTATATTACAACAGAATTTTCCGAATCCGTTTAATTCTACAACTACTATAAATTTTGAAATTTTACAACGAACTGATGTACAACTCGATATTTTTAATATATTAGGACAAAAAGTTAAGCGGTTAACGAGCAAAATATATACACCAGGCGAATATGCAATCCATTGGGACGGCAACAATGAACAAAGTGAAAAAGTTGCTACTGGTCTTTATATTTATCGTATTATTACTTCAATGGGAAGTGATTCCCGTAAGATTGTATTGTTAAAATAGAAAAAGAAACGTAAGTATATTTTTATGGAGGTCCATGGGAAATGAAAAGATTTAGTTTGATTAAAAAGGTCTATGTAGTTTTATTCGCGGTCATTATTCTAACAGCATCATCAGTTTCTGCACAGTTTACGCTCTCAGGAACAGTTACAGATTCAGCTCTTGTACCTATATCCGCTGTTAGTGTTTTGCTCTTTGATGAGTTTGGTGGGCCGATTGGGATTCCGGCGACAGTGACGGATGCCTCAGGATTTTATTCTATTGCTGGCTTGCCTATCGGTATCTATGGTTTAGAATTTGTCCCTTCTGTACAAGGGCATCTTGGAGAAACTTTTACTGGTATTTCTGTAAGTGGGAACACAACTTTTGATGTCATGCTTGCTGCTGGATATAATCTGTCAGGTTTTGTGAGAGATAGCTTAGGACAAGGAATATTTGATATTGATTTAAATGTGTATGAACAAGTGTCGGGTAATAAATTAGTTACTTCAGGAGATAATACTGATATTAATGGGTTTTACCATATTACAGTACCTCCAGGCGAATATCGTATTCGATACCGCCCAGTAGGATTATTTGCGGATCCGTGGTTACCAATAGAACTCAACAATGTTTTAATAGCAAGTGATACAAGTATAGATGTTACTATGACTTTGGGGTATGAAGTCTCTGGGATTATTACGCAATTAGGTGGTGCTCCTGTTGTAAATGCGGATTTAGACTTTACAAACAGTTCTACTGGTATTCTGCAAGTTACTCCTGGTGATAATACCGATGGTACAGGTTTTTATTCGGTGGTTGTTCCACTTGGTACCTATGATGTTAATGTTACCCCACAAGCAGGTGATCCTTTTGTACCTCTTGATGATTTTGGTGTAGTAATATCAGGTGCAACTACTTTAAATTATACTCTTGAGTCAGGTTTGTTAATTTCAGGTACAATCACGAACTCTCTATTTAATCCTATTGAATTAGTCGATATTGATATTGTTGATTTTACTACTGGTACTAAATTAGTTACTTCAGGTGATAAAACTGATGCAAGTGGATTTTACCAAGTTATTGTCCCAAGCGGAACATATAATTTAATTTATCAACCTCAAGTACCTACGGGGTTAGCTCCTGCACAATTTTTAAATGTTTTAGTAATGGCTGATTATAATCAAGATGTTGTCTTAGCTGATGGGATTTTTCTGTCTGGTGTTATGGATAAAACTGCTGGAGGAGCTGTTGTTAATTCTGATATTGATGTGAAAGTGTCAGCTACTCAATTGAAGATTCCAATTGTAGGTGATAATACCGATGCGAGTGGCGCTTTTACTGTTGTAATTGAGACAGGTACCTATGATGTTGAGTTTGAACCATTGGCTACGGATTTTTTAACGGCTCAAAAAATATTTAATGTCTCTTTTACACAAGATACAACATTGTTTGTAACTTTGGACACAGGACTTGTTTTGTCTGGAACAGTAACCGACAATGTTGGCTCACCGGTTTCTAATGCTGAAATTTGTGTTGCCTATGTTAGTACTGGCGATACTGTATATACTCCACATGATAAGACAAACTTGTTTGGTCAATATTCTGTGTTGATACCATCTGGCAGCTTTAATGTGTTCTGCCGCACTGATACTTTGTCTGGATATATAGATTCAACAGAAGTACTCAACTATACTATGAATACAAATCAAACTTTAAATTTATCATTTACTACAGGTCAACCTGCATGTTGTGTTGTTGTTCGTGGTAACGTTGATTATGGATCTGATGATGGCACCCTTGCGGGTTCCGTTGATATTGCTGATTTAGTTTATATGGTAGCATTTTCTTTTCAAGGAGGAAGCCCACCACCTTGTTTTGAAGAAGCAGATATTGATGGGAGTGGGATAATTGATATTTCTGATATTGTTGGGTTGGTAAGTTTTATGTTTGGTACTCCATCTGGAGCACCACCCGTAGCTTGTCCTTGACAATATCTTTTAAAAGCCCGTTAGCTAATGTCCCCCAGCCAACGGGCTTATTATTTTAATTCAACGTTTAATCATTTATTAAAACTATCTCCTATTATTTTTATATACATGTCCCTATAATTACTGATTCCTACCATGCTTATAATCTCTTAACTATCAGTTATCCAATAAGATAAGGTGAACGATAAGAGATTTGTTGTCAGGTGGGGTTTAAAGTAAGTTTGTGAAAAATATCACTTGCTTTTACGTGGGTAAATTGGTATATGTATTAGTAGTAACTATGATATTAACTAATAATTGGTAATTGAGTGTCGATAAAATAATAGAAGCTAACTAAATCCATTATTTCAATAATTGTGATAGGATAAGATGAGCAAGGTGAAAATCACTAAAGGAACTAAGTATGTTGTTGGTGTTGATGCTATTGAATCAATATTAACATCGCTTAAAGAACAAAATTACAAAACAATTGGTCCTACTATCAGAGATGAAGTTATTATCTATGATGAGTTAGACAACATAAGTGAGCTACCGATTGGAATAACTGATGTCCACGAATCGGGTTCATATCGTTTAATAGAGAGAGCCGATAAAGCATTGTTTGGTTACAATGTTGGTCCTTTTTCTTTTAAAAAGTATCTGTTTCCACCTCGTTTGACAATTTTAAAAACAAAACGAGTTGATGGAAAAATTTCAATTATCAGAAAAGACGAACATCTTGATAAGCTTGCATTCTTTGGAGTCAAACCTTGCGAACTTCAAGCAATACTCATTCAGGATAAAATTTTTATCGATGGTGAGTATGTTGACAATTATTATAAAAAACAACGTGACGCTCTTTTTATCGTTACGACAAATTGTACCGAAGCGGGTAGTTCTTGTTTTTGTACGTCAACCGATTCAGGTCCTGAAGCTAAGTCTGGTTTTGATTTAGCAATTACAGAAATGATTATTGATAACGACCATTCATTTTTAATTGAAGCAGGTTCAAAAAGTGGCTTGAAAGTTTTAAAAGAATTAGATATAAAAAAAGCATCTGCCGATTTGATAAACATTGAGATTCAAAAATTAGATTCAGCAAAAAACAATATGGGACGAAAACTTAATACGACAAATCTGAAAGATTTGTTGCTTGAAAATCTCAATCATCCCCATTGGGAAGATATTGCTAAACGTTGTACCTCCTGTGGAAACTGCACGATGGTATGCCCAACTTGTTTTTGTTCCAATATCGAAGATGTTACTTCGTTGGATGGTGTGGAAAACGAACGAGTCCGTAGCTGGGATTCCTGTTTTAGTATGGAGTATTCTTATATTCATGGTGGGGCAGTTCGTGCATCAATAAAATCTCGCTACCGTCAATGGATGACACATAAATTAGCAAGTTGGCAAGAACAGTTCGATACGCTTGGATGCGTTGGTTGTGGACGATGTATTGTTTGGTGTCAAGTTGGAATTGATATTACCAAAGAAACTCAAACTATCCAAAAACAAGTAACTGCTCAAGCAGAACAATTAGCCGAGGTGGAGAACTAATATGAAAAATTTAGAATCTTATTTGGCAGAGCATCCTTTTTTAAAAGGGATGGAGAAAAAGCATATTGAACTAATAGTTGGATGTGCTAAAAATGTTCGGATAAATCCTGGAGAATATCTGTTTCACGAAGGGGACGAAGCTGACCTTTTCTATTTTATTCGTGAAGGAAAATTGGCTATGGAAGTTTTTCGTCCAAATAAAGGGGGGATTGTGTTTAACACCCTTGGTGATAACGATGTTTTGGGGTGGTCATGGTTGGTTGCTCCGTATTTCAGACATTTTGATTGTCGGGCTATGGAAGTAACCAGAGCGATTGCTTTAGATGGAAATTGTCTGAGAAAAAAATGTGATGAAGATCACGAACTCGGTTATGATATGATGAAACGATTTGTCAACCTTATGGAAGATGAATTAATGGCATTAAGATTACAACTATTGGATATATATGACACTCCTATCAAATAATAAACAAATCGAAACTCAAATTACAACCTCAGCATTTATTCCTGAGATGTTTGTAATAAACAGAATTCGAAAAGAAACAGAAGATACATTCACTATTGAATTAGCAGTTGAAGATGGTACAACCTCCTTTGATTTTAAACCTGGTCAATTTAATATGCTCTATGTACATGGTTGTGGCGAAGTACCTATTTCTATAAGTGGAAGCCCTGATAGACCAGATAAACTTGTTCATACTATTCGTATGGTCGGTGATGTAACCAGAGCGATTCGTCGTCTTAAAGTTGGTGATATGCTTGGTGTTCGGGGACCTTATGGTTCCTATTGGCCGATTGATAAATCGGAAGGAAAAGATATTGTCATTGTAGCAGGTGGGATTGGTTTAGCACCTGTTCGCCCGATTGTATATCATATTTTAAATAACAGAGAAAAATATAAACGTATTTCTATCTTATATGGTACACGGACACCTTCTGATATTATCTATCAAAAAGAATTAGAATCACTACGAGGGCGTTTTGATGTTGACTTATATGTGACTGTTGATCGTGCTGATCAAAAATGGATGGGAAATGTCGGAGTCGTGACAACACTTATTAAAAATAGTAATTTTGACCCTACTAATACGACGGCTTTTCTCTGTGGCCCAGAAATTATGATGCGTTATACCGCAGTTGCTCTTCAGCAACAGGAGTTGGCTCCAGAAAATATATTTGTCTCACTTGAGCGAAATATGAAATGTGGTGTTGGCTTGTGCGGTCATTGTCAGTATACGGGAAAAATTATCTGCAAAGATGGTCCTGTCTTTAATTATGATTTAGTAAAAGATTTAATTAATAAGAGGGAGATTTAAGATGCCTTTGAACAAAACATCTAAGCCAAAATTAGCGGTATGGAAATTTGCTTCTTGTGACGGTTGTCAATTATCTCTTTTAGATTGTGAAGATGCCTTACTCGCAATTGCTGATAAAATCGTAATTGCATCATTTCCTGAAGCATCTCGAGAAATTATCAAAGGTCCCTATGAGATCTCACTTGTAGAAGGATCAATTACCTCTGCCCATGATGCTGAACGGATTCATAAAATCCGTCGGATGTCAAAAACTTTGATAACAATCGGAGCATGTGCTACGTCTGGAGGGATACAAGCATTAAAGAATTTTAAAGATGTAAACGATTTTATTAATATCGTCTATGCCAAACCAGACTATATTTCATCACTTAAAAATTCTACGCCTATTGCCGAACATGTCAAAGTTGATTTTGAACTTCGAGGTTGTCCAATCAATAAATTGGCACTTGTTGAAGTGTGTAATGCATATCTTAATAGACGAAAACCAAATATTCCAACACATTCTGTTTGTATCGAATGTAAACGACGTGGAAATATCTGTGTGATGGTTTCAAAGGGGATTCCATGTCTTGGTCCTGTGACCCATGCGGGATGCGATGCTATTTGCCCCGCATACAATCGTGGATGTTATAGCTGTTTTGGTCCGTCGGAAGATCCAAATGTCAAATCTTTGAGCAATCAATTTGAAGAGATGGGAATGTCAAAAGACGAATTGATTAGAATCTACCGTGGGATAAATGCAAACGCTGAAGAATTTAAAAATGAGAGTATCTTCCATGAACAAAAGTAAAACAAAAATTATAAACGTTGATTACCTTGCCAGAGTTGAGGGCGAAGGATCTCTCTATCTAAAAATAAAAGATGATAAAGTTCAAGATATAAAATTTAAGATATTTGAACCACCTCGGTTTTTCGAAGCATTTTTAAGAGAACGACATTTTTCCGAAGTTCCTGATATTACTGCTCGTATTTGTGGTATCTGTCCAGTCGCATACCAAATGGGAGCAGTACATGCGATAGAAAATGCCTTGGGGGCATCGCTTGATAATAATTTACGAGAGCTACGACGTTTAATTTATTGTGGTGAGTGGATAGAAAGTCATGTGCTACATGTCTATATGTTGCATGCTCCAGATTTCTTAGGATATCAAGATGCAATACAACTTGCTAAAGATCATCCCGAAGTAGTCAATGAAGGGTTGCGGTTAAAAAAAATTGGTAATGAAATTGTTACTCTTTTAGGTGGTCGTGAGATTCATCCTATCAATGTAAAAGTTGGTGGCTTTTACAAACTACCTACAAAGAAAGATTTTAATTCTTTGCTTGAAAATTTAAAATGGGCTCGTACTGCTGCTCATAGTATGATAAAACTAACATCAACTCTCACTTATCCTGATTTTGAACAGGATTATGAGTTTGTTGCTCTTAGACATCCTGATGAATATCCATTTAATGAAGGACGAATTGTTTCTAACAAAGGACTCGATATAGATGTCGCTGATTTTGAAAAACATTTTGAGGAAGAACAAGTTGAACACTCTACTTCGCTTCATTGTAAATTAAAAGAACGTGGTAAATATAAAGTTGGACCATTAGCTCGATATGCTTTAAATTTTGATAAGTTTTCTTCTGAGGTACAAAAAGCTGCCAAAGATGCTGGCTTAAAAGAGGAATGTTATAATCCATTTAAGTCTATTATCATTCGATCGGTAGAAACTCTTCATGCCGTCAATGAGGCCATTCGAATTATTGAAAATTATGTAGAACCTAAAAAACCGTATATAGAAATCAATCCTAAAGAATCTGTTGGCTATGGTTGCACAGAGGCTCCACGCGGGATTTGTTATCATCGCTATAATCTTGATTCAAATGGATTAGTAACCAATGCAAATATTGTACCACCTACATCGCAAAATCAAAAATCAATTGAGTCTGATTTACGTGAGTTGATTCCATTAATTATTAATTTGTCGGATGAAGAGATAACTTGGAAATGTGAACAGGCAATCAGAAACTATGATCCATGTATTTCTTGTTCCTGTCACTTTTTAAAAGTATCAATAGATAGAGAATAAAATGTCAATTCTTGTAATTGGGATAGGTAATCAGTTTCGTTCAGATGATGCTGTCGGTTTGGAAATAGCCGACAGTTTATCAACCTGTGAATTAGAAGAGGTCACTATTCAGAGATCGTCGGGTGAAGGGATTGCTCTTATAAATTTATGGGAAGATTTTGACCATGTGATTCTTATTGATGCTGTTAATTCTGACCGAGAAGTGGGGGCGATTCATCAAATCGACCTGTCAAAAGACAAATTAGAATCTGATTTGTTTCAAACTTCATCACATCTGTTTGCTCTTCCTGAAGCTGTAAAACTTGCGAAGACACTTCACAAACTTCCTAAAACAATGCAAGTCTATGGTATCGAAGGGGAAAATTTTGACTATGGCACAGAGCTTTCGCCTGAAGTGGAGCATGCTAAGATAGAATTGATTGAATTATTAAAAGCTGACATTAACAATATTAAAACATATACTTCGTAATGCATGAACTTTCAATAGCATCCTCAATAGTGAATACCGTAATACAAGAAGTGAAAACTCGTAATATTAAATCTGTGTCTAAGATAGGCTTGAAAATTGGAGCCTTGACTGATATCGTACCTGATTCTCTACAGTTTGGGTTTGCAGCAATCACGAAAAATACCGAATTAGCTCAAACAAAACTTTTGATAGAAATAATCCGAGTTAAAGGGTACTGCAAGAAATGTCAGACTAATTTTGAAGTGATGGAATTTATTTTTATCTGTCCAAACTGTCAATCAAATGATATAAATATGAATCAAGGCAACGAACTTGAAATCGCTTACATCGAAGCAGATGAATAAAAAGGAATTATCATGCCTGAAAAAATTATGATTGAAAAAAAAGTTCTCTCAGAAAATGACATTTTAGCACAAGAACTTCGAAAAAAATTTCAAGAGCATTCTGTTTTTGTCATCAATCTTGTTAGCTCACCTGGGTCGGGAAAGACATCGTTGCTTGAGAAAACCATTGGACAACTAAATGACAAACTCAATATTGCATTGGTTGCGGGGGATGTTCAAACTGAAAATGATGCTAACCGTCTTATCAAGGCAGGCGGGAAAATGGTTCGTCCGATTGTAACTGGCGGAAGTTGTCATCTTGATGCCAGTATGATTCTAAAATCTATTGAGCAGTTTGACCTTGCAAAAATTGACCTTTTTGTGATTGAAAATGTTGGCAATTTGGTTTGTCCATCAAGCTATGATCTTGGTGAGGATATGAAAATTGTGTTGATTAGTACGACAGAAGGAGATGATAAACCTCTTAAATATCCAGGTATGTTTCGAAGGTCGTCGGTGATGATTGTAAATAAAACTGACTTGCTTGGCTTCTCTGATTTTGAACTTCACACCGTAAAAGAAAACGCCAAAAAAATAAACGGACAACTTAAGGTTTTTGAACTATCCTGTCGCACAGGTGATGGGTTACCTAAATGGTTTGATTGGCTTGTTGAACAAGTTGCCTTTAAGAAATCTGACAACTGGTAGATATATTTGTATGTGTATGAAAAGAGAGAAAATCAGAATTAATGGTATCGTACAAGGTGTTGGTTTCAGACCACATGTCTATCGTCTTGCCAAAGAATTAACTCTGTGCGGATATGTAAGTAATAATTCTGAGGGAGTTGTTATAGAAATTGAGGGGGAGAAAAACAATCTTGAAAGTTTTCATTCACAACTTAAAACTGCCCCACCTCCTCTTGCACAAATCACTGATTACAGAATTGATGATATTCTTGTATGTCATGATGTCGATTTTAAAATTCAGAAAAGCTCTCATATTACGAAACCGACGACATTCATTTCTCCCGATATAGCTACTTGTGATGACTGCTTAGAGGAGCTGTTTGACGCAAATGACCGTCGCTATAAGTACCCATTTATAAATTGTACAAACTGCGGACCTCGTTACACAATTATAAAAGGAACACCGTATGATAGAACATTAACGTCAATGTCAGAATTCCCTCTATGCTCAAACTGTCAGACAGAATACGATGACCCTTCAAATCGACGCTTCCACGCACAACCAAATGCATGTTCAGTCTGTGGTCCACAACTTTCGTTGCATGATGGTACAAGTGAAATGAGTACAGAGAGTCCTATTGAAGATGTTATCTCATTGTTACAAGATGGAAAAATTATAGCTATCAAAGGGATCGGTGGTTTTCATCTTGCCGTTGATTCAAATAATAGTAAGGCTATAGAAAAACTTCGTGATCGAAAAGGACGAGCTGAAAAGCCATTCGCCATGATGTCAAGAGACATACAAACAATACAAAAATATTGTTATGTCTCAAAGCAGGAGTCAGAACTGCTTATAAGTAATAAACGTCCGATAGTTCTGATGGAGAAAAAAGGGAACTGCACACTTCAAGTAAATATTGCACCTAAAAATAAAATGCTCGGCTTCATGCTTGCATATTCACCTTTGCATCATCTCTTATTACAAAATAACTTTGATACACTTGTTATGACATCTGCAAATTTATCTGAAGAACCAATTGCTATTGACAATCACGAAGCAATTGAGCGTTTGTCTTCTGTTGCTGATTATTTTTTATTACATAACAGAAATATACTACAACGATGCGACGATTCTATAGTTCGTGTTGTTTCTGACTACACACAAATCATACGACGTTCACGGGGATTTGTTCCATCGCCTCACTTTATTAATAAAAACATCAGGCATTGCGTGCTTGCTGTTGGGGGAGAGTTGAAAAATTCAATCGCTTTCTCAAGAGAAAATAATGTTTTTATGAGTCAATACATTGGAGACTTAGATAATCCAAAAGCGTATAATTTTTTTGAGGATTCTATCTCTCATTTTTCAAAAATTTTAGAGGCAAAACCTACAGCTATTGCCTATGATTTACATCCTGAATATTTGTCTACCAAATGGGCGAAAAAACAAACCCTTCCTACGATAGCGATTCAACATCATCATGCTCATATGGTTTCTGTGATGGCTGAAAATAATTATTATGACAAGACTATCGGTATAATTTTGGACGGTACTGGTTTTGGTACTGATGGTACTATCTGGGGCGGGGAAATATTGGTTGGCGATGCCTTAAACGTAGAACGGTTCTGTTCGCTCAAGCAGGTCGCCCTCCCTGGGGGAACCGTTGCAATTAAAGAACCGTGGCGGATGGCGTTGTCCTGTTTATACTCAGCCTATGGGAACAAAATCCCTGAAAATATTCCCTTTATGCGATCAATAAGTAAAGAAAAAACAGACTTAGTCTGTCAAATGATAGAGAAAAAAATAAACTCTCCACTTACTTCAAGTTGTGGACGATTGTTTGATGCCGTTTCGGCACTTCTTAATATAAAACATGCTATTACTTACGATGCCCAAGCAGCGATTGAACTTGAAAACATAGCAAACTCAACAACTCGATTTGATGTACAACCAATTAAAAATGTTGGCTCTGTCATTGATACTGATAAACTAATCCGCAAAATTGTAGAAATGATTCAAGAGAATAAACCAACTGCTCAGATTGCACTATATTTTCATTATCAATTAGCTGAATACTTTGTAGCAGCCGTTTTGTCTGCTCGTGAAAAGTTTGCTATCGATACAGTTGCGTTGAGCGGTGGGGTTTATCAAAATAAATTGTTCTTTGAATATATATCTTTACGTTTACAAAATGAAAAATTTAATTTGCTTACTCACAAAGAACTGCCAACCAATGATGGAGGGTTGGCGTTAGGGCAAATAATGATTGCCGATGCACAACTATCAGCACAAAAGAAAGGAGTTTGATATGTGTCTTGCTATTCCTGGAAAAGTTATTGAACTATATGATGTGAACAGTATGCTCATGGGCAAAATTGATTTTGCTGGAACAATCAAAGAGGCTTGTCTTGCTTATGTTGCTGATGTGAAAGTTGGTGAGTATGTTATTGTTCATGCTGGCTTTGCTCTAAATAAAATTAATGAAAAAGAAGCACAAAAGACTTTTGAGTTATGGGATGAAATGACTGCCAAAGCTGAAAAAGAAGGTCTTGATGTTTTTGGTATGCCTTTGAAAGAAAAGATATAGATTATGAAATATCTTGATGAGTTCCGTGACCCGTATATTGCTAAAAAAATTGTTGATGAAATCCATGCCGTTACTACTAAAGATTGGGTCATCATGGAAATTTGTGGTGGACAGACACATTCTATTTTGAAAAATGGTATAGATCAACTGATTCCAAAATCTATAGAACTTGTCCATGGCCCTGGCTGTCCTGTCTGTGTAACTCCTCTTGAAAAAATTGATAAAGCGTTGGCGATAGCATCACGTGATGATGTTATCTTTACATCGTTTGGTGATATGCTTCGAGTGCCAGGTTCAAAAAAAGATTTATTTATGGTAAAGTCAGAAGGTGGCGATGTGCGGTTTGTTTATTCACCACTTGATGCCTTACAAATTGCTAAAGATAACCCAATGAAGAAAGTTGTTTTCTTTGCTGTTGGTTTCGAGACGACTGCTCCTCTTACCGCCATGGCAGCGTGGCAGGCAAAAGTGCAGGGGATTGATAATTTTTCACTATTGGTTTCTCATGTGTTGGTACCACCTGCGATGATTGCTTTGCTCAACTCTCCGAATAATCGAGTCAATGGATATCTTGCGGCTGGTCATGTTTGTACGGTGATGGGACTGGATGAGTATTATCCGCTTGCGGCAAAATTTAAACTTCCGATTGTTGCAACAGGGTTTGAACCTGTTGATATTCTGGAAGGAATCTTGATGGTAGTCAGGCAACTTGAAGAGGGACGTCATGAAGTTGAAAATCAATATGCACGAGTGGTCAATCGTGACGGGAACAGTTCTGCTATTGATATCATCAATAAAGTATTTGAAATCTCAGACCAAAAATGGCGAGGTATAGGTCTTATTCCTGAGAGTGGTATGATACTCCGTGATGAGATGGCTGTTTATGATGCGGAAAAAATATTTGATGTTGAAAATTTAAAAGTTGATGAACCAAAAGAATGCATCTCTGGAATTATTTTGCAAGGACTCAAGAAACCACACGAATGTAACGCGTTTGGCAAAAAGTGTACTCCGAAAAATCCTCTTGGTGCGACCATGGTTTCATCGGAGGGGGCATGTGCTGCATACTACGCTTATAACAGACAGGAAAATCTAAAATGAAAAAACAGATAGATCCAGATGAGTTCACCTGTCCACTTCCGATTACAAAGCATGATAGAATTCAGCTTGTCCATGGTTCGGGTGGGCAGATGTCGAATGACTTAATTTCAAAACTTTTTGTCTGGGCATTTGCAAATGATGAATTAAACAAACAAGATGATAACGCTATCTTACAAATTGATTGTAAAAAATTATCTTTTAGCACAGATTCGTATGTAGTAGATCCTATCTTTTTCCCTGGTGGAGATATTGGTGACTTAGCTGTGAATGGTACTGTCAATGATGTAGCAATGGCTGGAGCAATACCTCTATATCTAAGTTGTGGATTTATCATTGAAGAGGGTTTCTTATTGGAAAATTTAAAAAAAATTGTTATCTCAATGAAACTTGCCGCCTCATCGTCTGGAGTTAAAATTGTTACTGGAGATACCAAGGTTGTTAATAAGGGGAAAGGGGATAAAATATTTATTAACACTTCTGGTATTGGAATGATTAAACATGATTACAAAATCGGTGCTGATTGTCTTATGCCTGATGATCTGATTATTGTTAGTGGCACGATTGCCGATCATGGGATTTGTATTCTTTCAAAACGTGAAGGGCTCTCATTTCAATCTCCAATAAAGTCCGATACTGCCCCAGTACATGAGTTAGTGCAGATCGCTTTAAAAGTTGGTGGCTCGTCAATACATGCTTTTCGTGATCCGACACGTGGTGGAGTTGCAGCGACATTAAATGAGTTTGCTCAATCTTCAAATGTTGGTATACGAATCAAAGAAGAATTTCTCCCTGTCAGTCAACCTGTACGGGGGGCATGCGAAATTTTAGGGCTTGATCCATTATATATTGCCAATGAAGGAAAGATGATTGTTGTCGTCAAAGCAGACAGAGCAATAGAAGTTCTCGAGGCTTTGCGTCTTCATCCACTTGGAAAAGATGCTGTTATAATTGGTGATGTCGTAGATGAGAAAACAAAGCTGGTGCAACTTATTACAACTCTTGGCACCAGTCGAATTGTTGATATGCCCGTTGGTGAGCAGTTGCCAAGAATTTGTTAGATTTTTTCTATTGAACAAAAACGCAGAAAAAAGTTTTGATTTTTTCTGCGTTTCTTCATTTTGTTTAATGACTTATTTAGTAGTAGCAAGATTTTTAATTGATTGATTATTTCCTGCTAAAAGAATTTGAACAAGTTGAGTAAGTTCAGATACTTTTTCAGAAAGATTATTATTCTCTGCCACTTGTTTTTTTAGTATTTCAATTTCTGATTTTAAATCAGAATTTTCATTGTGCAATTGTTTAATTGCAGCAAGTGAGATACCCGCTGGGTCTAAAGCACCAATTGAAGTATTGTTATCACCAATTTGAAATGTTTTGTAAAAATCCTGTGCCATTGGACCAATATGTTCAATCGACTCATCTTGATTTTTGTAACTCCATTGGTAAATCGGCAGGGAAGAAACTTTATCCAATAGGTCAGAGCTGTTTACTTCTCGGATATTTCTTTTAAGATTTTTATCTGACCCACTCAACCACATGGATCCACCAGATGGAAGGTACGTTCCTGAAGGTGGAGCAGTTGGATCCCAAATAGTATCACAGTCAGAGAAGAAATAAAATCCACCAGTTGCTCTTGCCGTAAAAGTATTTGCTCCATTTGAATATAATGGCAAGGCAACTCCTGCAGCATCAATACAACAATCTGACCATACAAACGAACAGGCATGTACAGCATTGGCAGTTTTACCTGCAGCAAAAGAATATTCACCCATTGCGGTATTATCAGC
This sequence comes from Candidatus Zixiibacteriota bacterium, assembly GCA_024280215.1. Classification (GTDB taxonomy): domain Bacteria; phylum Zixibacteria; class MSB-5A5; order GN15; family FEB-12; genus QQUK01. The sequence continues at coordinate 110,746 of JAJRQO010000021.1, read as the reverse complement.
ACCACCAGGAACAGTAGCAAAATATGATGCTGTGTTACCACTACCACCACCAATAGTTCCGTTATTACCACCTGCTATTATTGTGTTTCTTGAACCACCAGCGATTGTTGCTTCTGTAGCTTGCATAAGGTTCCCCGTACCACCACCGACAACAGAGTGGATTCCCGCAACAGTTACATTATTTAATGAACCACCTGCAATAACTGAACTTACACCACCATTTGTATTTCGAGTACCACCAGAAATAACAGCAGAATCAGCAATCAATAGGTTAAACAAACCACCACCAACGGTAGAAACATATCCGAGAGCTTCATTTGATTGTCCACCAGAAATTGTTGATGCCCAGTTTGCACTATAGTTGTCAGAGCCACCACCGACAGTTGCATAAATAGCTGCCGCTGTATTTAAATTTCCACCAGCAATAGTCGAATGACTGGAGAGTGTTTGGTTGAAATAGCCACCACCAATTGTTGTGTATTGGTCGTTGATTTCGATACCATCATTGGAACCTGCTTTATTACGACCACCTCCAGAGATAGTACCGTAATTATCGTAGACTTCATTGTTACTTAGTGGATCAGCTAAATCTGCTTGACCACCACCACCAATAGTTGACATCGATGCGATTGCATTATTCCCAAATCCACCACCAACAGTCGCATAGTCTTGGTTTGCTACATTATTCTGACCACCGCTTACAGTTGCATATCTTCTGATTGTTCTATTTTGTTGACCACCACCAATAGTTCCTCCAAAGTCTAAAGCTGTATTGAAATATCCACCAGCAATAGTCGCAACATGTCCATTAATTCTGTTAACAAAACCACCACCTATTGTTCCACCGACTGAAGGTGGATCAATTGCATTAAATGCACCACCTCCAATGGTAGAATACCAAAAAGAGTTAATTCTATTAAACCGTCCACCACTTATAGTTCTAAATCCACCATTTAGTACTGTTCGGTTATCAATACCACCTGTAACAACATCATAACCACCTAAGGCATAATTTTGACAACCTCCAAGAATAGCAGAGAAAAATCCATCAGCATGGTTGTCAGAACCACCTCCGACTATTGAAGTCGCACCAAGAGCAGTATTTGAAGCACCAGAACCAATCCAGCCAACCAGAGGTGTACATACAAATGATTTATCAAAGCCAAATGATGGAGAGATGCCATCAAACATACCAGTTGTATCAAAAGGAGGAGGTGTTGTATTAACCATTTCGACATAGTTATTTTGTCCACCTGTAATAGAACCATAATCACCTATTACAGTATTGTTATTACCAGCTGCAAAGGCATAGTTACCTGTAACAGTATTGTCTGGACCTGGAGTAAAGCCTGGCACCGACAATGCCATAGCAGCATATGGAGTTGAGGTCATCACTGTACGTGGAAGCATTGGAGCATCAGTGCCAACTTGAATTTGCATATATAATTGATTCTCAAAAATCATTGGATCGGGAGCTATCACTTGACCAAGTACAGAACTAAAGAGACCATTAACGACTGGAACTGTCAATGTTTCTGTCCAAAGCATTGTTCCTAATACAGGGTCATCCCAAAGAGAATAAATAATATTATAATTTCCGTCTGAAACAGGGCTTCCTGAAGCATCTGAAAGTTTACCTTGATGATTTAACAATAAATTCATTGCTGATGCATTACGCGGAACTATAGCTATTGATATAGCAAGAACCATTAACGAGAGAAGAAAGACCTTTTTCATGAGGTCACTCCTGATAGATTAGATTTATGTTTCTTTATATTTGGCCTGTACTTATTAGGCTAAGTACTAATATGCATGTATTGTTGTTATATAAGATATAATATATCAAATAAGTCTTTAATTTGTCAAGTAGAAATGTTCTATAAAATCTTATAAAAATTTATTTTTTTAAAGAGAAAGGCAATAAAAAAGCTATAACCAAAAAGGTTACAGCTTTATAATAATTAGCTTTTAGCTTAAAAAATGTTTATTAACATGGAAGTGGTGGGACACCACCTTGGAACATGAAAGAAACAAGAGCAACTAAATCGGCAATGTCGATAGGAATAGCACCACCAGAACCGTCGATGTCAGCTTCTTCAATACAAGTAGGAGTTACGCCACCTTGGAACATAAAAGCAACAAGATAAACTAAATCACCAATGTCAACAGAACCAGGGAAGGTGCCATCATCAGCGCCACCGTCAACATTTCCACGATCCACGATACAACATCCTTGAGGTCCAAACACTTGTAAGAATCCCGCATTAAGCTGATAGTTCGAAGATATTCCAATACCAACCGCAGTTTGACCGATTGTACTTGTTAAAATAAAATTAGCGGAAGTAGCTTGATTGCCACCAGTTGATAAAACTTGCCAATTAATCTGTTCACCAGCCATTGATGATTTGGCTGTGGGAGTGTAGTCTTTCAGAATTTGATTCAGACTTTCTTGATATGTAGTTTTGACTTCTGTTTCTGACTTTGATGAATTTTCTTTGACAACAGTTGTCGTTTTTATAGCTGTTTGTTCTTTTTTAACAACTTTAGAAGAGACTGTTTTGTTTTGTTCATCTTTTTCAAGTTTTTTTGCAAAACTGTTTGTTGAAAAAGATAGGAGCAATAGAAATGCAAAAGTTACAACTGTAATTTTATTTTTCATTTACCTGTCCTATTTGTTTGAAGTATAGTATAAGTATACTAATTTTGTTTTTGTTGTCAACAGTTATTGTTCTTGTCTGTTTTCTTGTTGCTTTGCTTTAAGAAGTTCTAATTCGGCTTCTTTAGCTTTCAATGCTGTTTGTTTTGCTTTTAACTCTAAATCACGTAAGTCATATTCATAAACTTGCTCTGTGGAACCGTCAAGGTTCGTACTTTGAACTAAAGTTGCCTCAACATCTGAAGGCGGTTGGGAACTGACAGCAGATACTGTTCCATATGAAGTAGGGAAATACATTGCTATTATTTTTGAGCTATAACATTTTGTTACAGCAGTAGTACTATTGCCAGAATTGGCAAGTGCCTCAAGTCTAAAGGTGTATGTACCAGCTGATTTGAAATACACTCTATTGGCATCAACCGATTGATAGAAGTTATTAGTATTTGGTGATGAAATAAAACCTGCCCAAGTGTAATATGCGCTTAATAATCCCCCTCCACTTGATTCATCAATCTGATAAATTCCAATATTAGCGGCTGTCGTTCCTGAGGTAAATTGTAAAGTATGTCCTGTAACATAAATATACCCTGCTGAAGGGATTGTTATAGTTACAGTAACAAGATCAGTCATCGTAGTTGTGGTCTGGTTTAGCGTTATAGTACTTGTGCTGTTTAGCCTACCCGCAATCCCAGGTTCATCGAGTATTTCGGTGTTGTTGATGGCGTCAGTTGGCAGTTGTACGGAACTATTACCGGTGTAATTGCCAAACATAAGGATTTTATCAAGACCCGTATTATCTTTAAGCCTTAGAGTTCCTCCGATATTCCCTGCAGCCAACTGGGCAGTTAAATCCCCATCGATATCATATAAGTCAACTTCACCAAAAGAATTACCCCAAATAAAAGATTTTGTAATTCCGTTATCTCCTAAAATTAAATTGGAACTAGTTCCGCTGACTTGAATCATACCGTCGTTTGTACCATCATTATTTCCATCAAAATAAAGGTTACCTTTTAAAGTATCACCCAATTGAGAAAGACCTTCATCATCAACTCCGTCAGCAAACCCTGAAGGTATATTACTGATATTTGACCAAGCTACATTTCCTGCTTCAAAGGCATACGCAGAGGATATAAATCTTGAACGTGGAGATAGTTCAGGGTCGGTTCCGACGGTAATTCCCAAATACCTGTTTGTATCTGAAAAAATCCCGTTAGGTAATGCAACCATAGAACCTAATTGATAAGAAAAAAGACCATCAACTGTATTTATAGTTTGAAAACCTGTATTCCATAAATCTGTTCCAGCGGTAGGGGCATCATATATGATAAATTTGACTAAATAGGATCCATCGGCGACTGGGTTACCAGATGCATCGGTTAAGCGACCTTGATAGTTAGTCGTGTTTGGTACTTCTGCATTGATGCTAATGGCAATGAGCAAAAAGTACATGACTGTAAAAGCTTGTTTTAAAGACATAGATAAAACCTCCAATTGGATTAGTTACTAAATATTATTATTGTTTTTATCGTCAAGGTAAGTAATAACATTTATTAAAATATAGTTTAAATTATTTTTTGCAAGCAGGAAAGTTGTTAATATAGGTTACATTTATCTATTCTCGTTGAAGTATTGGTTGTGAATTAAGTACGGTTAATGTTCTTGTTAGGAGAATAAGATTCGTATATATTCTAATATATTATTAGAATAATGTTGATTTATTGGAACAATACTATACTTTATTCGTTGAGATGTTATATGAAAGGAATTAAAATGATAGATAGAACTGACAAAAAGATTTTAAATGTCTTACAAGCAAACGGTCGTCGGGCTAACAAAGATATTGCTGGAGATGTAGGGATGGTTCCCTCGGCGATTTCTGAACGTATTAAAAAGCTTAAAGACAAAGGGGTCATCAAAAAATTTGAAACTCGGTTAGATCCTGTGAAAGTTGAGAAGAACCTTCTCGCTTTTGTATATGTTACTACCAACGAACAAGTCAATGGATGGGACACTGGACATAAACTCGCTGAAGTAGAAGAAATTCAAGAAGTATACAATGTCGCAGGAGAAGATTGCTATCTTATTAAAGTACGAGTCAAAGATACTAAGGGACTTTCAGATTTACTTCGTGAAAAAATTGGTGTTATAGATACAGTTGTGTCAACACGTACAACGATAGTACTTGATACATATAAAGAAACCTGCCATATAAAATTAGATTAAGAGCGTACATGACAGACAATTTAAAATATAAAATCATTTTAGGCTTTGCCGCTATATATATTATTTGGGGTTCAACTTACTTGGCAATACGAATTGGTGTTGAGACAATTCCACCATTTTTAATGGCAAGTATCCGTTTTCTTATTGCGGGCGTTCTTTTTTATCTCTATGGAATAATTAAAAAAGTTGAAAAACCAAAAGCAAAAGATTGGGTGTCAACTGCTATAGTTGGGATTCTGTTGCTTGTCGGGGGGAATGGACTTGTCAGTTGGGCAGAGGAGGTCGTGCCATCTGGTATAGCCGCACTACTTATTGCCATGGTTCCATTATGGATAGTTCTCTTTGATGCCATTCATCCCCAAGGAAGTAGCCCGTCTAAAAAAGCTATCGGAGGACTTATTTTAGGCTTTATCGGCGTAGCAGCTCTTATCAATCCAACTGACATTGGTGGTTTTGCCGAAATTGATCAATTTGGTGCAATGTTGTTAATCTTTGCTACAATATTTTGGGCATCGGGTTCTATCTTTGCCAAGTATACAGAAATGCCGAAATCACTCATAGTTGCTTCTGGCATGCAAATGCTTGTTGCCGGAATTGTTCTGTTACTCCTATCAATAGTTACAGGTGAACTGAACGGATTTAATTATGAAAGTGTCACTTTTGAAGGGTGGATGTCATTGCTTTATCTTATAACATTCGGTTCGGTTGGGTATGGTGCATATATCTGGTTGCTTCAAGTGACCGACCCATCAAAGGTTGCTACCTACGCTTATGTCAATCCTGTTATTGCATTGTTGCTTGGTAGTTTGATTGCATCTGAAACAATTTCGCTTTGGACAATAGGTTGTTCGCTCTTTATCTTGATAGCTGTCTTTATTATTATTAGTTCAAAAAAGAAAACGACGCCTTCAGAAGTTAGCATCAATAAACCAGATGCTCTACCTGCTAAAACAAAACTAAAAGGAAGTGCTTAAAATATGAAAAAACATGACCTAACAAATATTGATCAAATGCGTCGTAAAGACCGTCAAGTAAATGATGAAGCATGGATTGTTGACTATATCTCAAATGCAGACTTTGGAACTCTTGCGACTGTTTCAGAAGACCAACCATTTATGACTATGACAGTTTTTGTCTATGATAAAAACACTCATGCTATTTATCTGCATACTTCCAAGCATGGACGACTGTTTGCTAATATTGTACATAATAAAAAAGTCTGTTTCTCATTAGGGAAAATGGGTCGTTTGCTTCCTGCTGATACCGCACGAGAATTTTCAAATGAATACACTTCATTGGTTGCGTTTGGCACATGTGATGTGATGACTGATATGAAAGATGCTAAAGATAAAATGTATCTGTTGCTTGATAAGTATTTCCCGCATCTTAAAAAAGATGATGATTACAAAGCTATCACACAACCAGAAATAGAAGAGATCGCCGTTTTTAAAATTTCAATTGATACTTGGACGGCGAAACAAAAAATAGCCGAACAAGGCTTCCCCGGTGCAATGAGTTTTTCTGATGTTTTAAAATTTAATGGTAAAGAGTAGCATTAAAGGGCATACTAAAAAAATCAGATGAAAGTACTTGATTGGATTGATGGTTTTGTCTATTATATTGGTATGATAGATGAAGTTGTTTAACAGTTATTGGAAATTATTTCAATACTTTTTTTGGAGGGCAATATGGCTCAAAAAACTAATTATCTATTTTTAATCCTTTTGCTGTTTTTTATTTCATCAAGCATTGTTGCGAAAGATGCAAATTATAAAGTAACACCTGAAAACAAATCAACAGTCGTTGACAATGCCACTTTGGTAGATGCCAATAATATTCTTATGTTTGTAACCAACCATGGTAACTTTGGAAGAGATTTGTCGGGTATGTTTGGATATGACTACGGTACATGGTATCCGTATACAGGCGATTTAAATGATTATGCGAATCATACAATTGTTGCAAATTATTCACCGCTGTACGCTGCTGGTCTTTGGATTGGTGGAAAAGTAGATAATCAAGTTCGTGTCTCTGTTTCAGAGTATACATCAGAATTTGTACCTGGTCCTATGTTAAATAATACTTTTATGGCAGATGTGCCAGAGTTTCGTGTATATAAACTGTATGGTGATTCATTATTGTCAAACCCAAATCAGGACTTCTTAGATTGGCCCATTAGTCAAGGAGCTCCTTTGGATGAGAGCAATAATCCAAAGATGCGTGGTGACCAAATGCTCTGGTCGGTATTCAATGATGCCGATCCTGCAAAGCATACCAATATGGCGTCAACACTATTAGGTGTTGAAGTGCAAATGACAACTATCGTAGATAATACTTATAACTCCTCACTATTTATTGAATATAAAATATATAACAAAGGTACTAACATTATTGATAGTTGTTATATTGGTCATTGGTCTGATCCTGATCTCGGTTCTGCAGGTGATGATTTTACTGGTTGTGATACTCTGAATAATATATGGTATTGTTACAACTCTTCAGACAGTGATGCAAGCTATAACTCATTAGGGGTTGCTCCTCCAGCACTTGGTTTTAAATTGCTTTATGGTCCTATGGTACCATCTAATGGTGACTCGGCATATTTTGATGGAAATTATATTGCTGATTATAAAAATCTACCGATGACAGCATTTAATCATTATCTCGGTGCTACTGACCCAGATGACCCTCAATCGGTTTTTAATTATATGAAAGGTTTGACAAAATTCGGTACGCCTTATATGTATAATGGAAATCCTGTGAAATATACTTTATCAGGATATCCTTTAACAGGTCAGGGCGATTTAGATGCCTTTGCCTCTGATAGACGTATGATGGCATCAACAGGTCCATTTACCTTGGCACCTGGCGATAGTCAGTTTGTTATGATAAGAATGTCAGTAGCGATTTCTACTAGTAATATAGGTTCAGTTGTTACGTTAAAATCAAGACTAAATGAACCGTTTAATACGCCAACTGATATAGATGATGACACTCCAAACGAATTACCTTCAGCTTTTTCTCTTTCTCAAAATTACCCGAACCCTTTTAATCCTTCAACGCAAATTCAATTTTCAATTCCTTCTCGTTCGGATGTAATAGTTGAAGTTTTTAATACTCTAGGACAAAAAGTGGCAACGCTAATTGATGATAATCTTTCTGCTGGTACACATATTGTAGAATGGGATGCGAGCGAAGTTTCTACAGGTGTTTATTTTTATAAACTTACAGCAGGTGATTTTGTCCAGTCGAAGAAAATGATCTTGTTGAAATAAATTGTAGTGATTTGAGATTATCAAAATATAAATCCGATAAGTGTCATTACTTATCGGTTTTTTTTTACGTTAAACTTTTTTTAAGGAGAAACAGGAAAGAGCCGCCGAATGTCCCGCCAGCCATCCAGTTGAAAATGATGCCTGCAGATTATATCCACCTGTGTCACCATTGACGTCTAATATCTCACCCGCAATATAAAGATTTGAAATCAATTTTGATTCCATTGTCTTTGGAAATATCTCTTTGGTGTTGACGCCACCATTAGTGATAATCGCTTCTTTAAATGGTCGATAGCCTGTTATTTCCATCTTGAAATCTTTGAGCCACAAACGAAGTTTCTTGCGGTCATTAGCTGTCATTTGTGAGCCGGTCATATGTTGGTCAATAGAAGTCTGTTCCAAACAAATTTCTATAAGTTGCATCGGAAGTAATTTTTTTAATATCTCAGAAATCGAAGTTTTATTATTTGCTTGAAATTCACGAAGCAAACGTCCGTCGAGTTTTTTATCATCTAAAGCAGGTTTTAAATCTATTGTGAAGATAATGTTTTTCACATTGGCATTTATCTGGTCTACGATATTTCTTGAGAGAGATAAAATAATAGGTCCTGCCAATGTGTTCGACCTAAAAAAGAGTTCGCCAAATTTTTCACCAGTCTTTTTCCCATCTGCAAATACCCGAGCATTTATATTTTTCAAATGAAGCTTGTTCAACCGTTCGGCAATATCACCTTTGACTTCAAGAGGAACTAAGGCTGGGCGAAGAGGGATAATCGAATGTCCCAAAAGCTTGGCAAAATTATAGCCATCTCCAGTTGAACCAGTAACAGGGTATGATTTCCCACCTGTTGCCAAAATAACACGATCAGCAAAATAATTTTTCGAATTAGTCTTCACCCCAATAATTTTATTATCTTCAGTCAAAAGCTCGGTTACTGCAGTTTCTGTGATAATTTTTACCCCTTGTTCTTTTGTCCAATTGACTAACGCCTCAGCGATAGCGGGGGCATCGTTATCTTTTGGGAAGACTCGACCGCCACGTTCAGTCTGCACATCAACTCCCATTTCGCTAAAGAGAGCTCTCACGTCATGAGAGAAAAATGAGTGGAATGCTTGTCTTAAAAATTTACCATTTTTACCAAACCGTTCAATAAAGTCGGGGATAGGTGCTATATTTGTAAGGTTGCATCGACCTTTACCTGTGATACGAAGTTTAATTCCGGGAAGACGTTTTTTCTCAAGGATGATAACTTCCGCACCCAGTTTTGCTGCTTCCCCAGCGGCAAACATACCCGATGGGCCAGCACCAATGACGATAATTTTTGGTTTAGACAATATTGTTCTTTCGATAATCGTTTTTCATACAGCGAATATCGATGAATTTGGAAATTTGTCAAGTGTGAATAGCGAACAAGAATTAATTGGCTATTTCTTAATGACGGGTATATAGATATACATCTTTGAGTCAGCTATTTCTGGGTTAAATTCTTCATCATATAGTTCAAACTCAGGTCCGATTGCTCTAAGAAAATCCGATTTTGGAAGCCAATTTTTATAAATGTTATCAATCGTTTCTATTATTTTAGGTAGGCTACATTCAAAAATCGCATATTCCTGTGCAGGGATTTCCATCGAGACCATATCGACAGGGATAATAGCACTATTTTCCACTTCTAATCCAACCGTATATGTGAAGACATTATTATCTGAATCTAAGTCAGAGCAGACCCCAAAAGCAGTCACTGGTTTTGCTAAATTTCCTTGTAGTTCGCCCATACGTGGTAAAAATCTGTCCCAAAGTTTTGGGCAGGCGTTATTTTCATTAGTGCCACGAAATTGAATGCCAATTATTTGAAATGCTGCTTTGATTGATATTGTTGGTTCCATTTTTCCTCACATAATATAATTTTTCTATATGAACAAATAACGGAAAAATTGGTTGTTTGACAATCACTTTATTAATATAACAATAATTGTCAATTGCTACATGCCATATATCTCCGTACCGACATGAAATGTTCCCCATGCAAACCAGTAAGCTATGTATGATTCCTCAAGCGAGATTAATCGTTGACCTTGACGAGGTCCGTCAAGCCCATATCCAAACAAGTCATAATTTGTACCATCTGAATCTCTGAGTACAGCAGTACCTATACCTGTGACAGGCGTAAAAGTAAGAAGCGTCCCATCAGATGCTGTTCGTTTGAATGCTGTAGCAAAATTCCTACTACTATTACCTACTAAAACAATTTGTTCACCACCTAAAGAATCATGAATAACAGTTGTTGTGGAAGTAAAAGAAGAAATTCTATATGCTTTACTTTGTTGATTAATTTTAACTCCAAGCACTCTTGTTTTTGCTGAAAGACGGCTATCTTTGTTATTGATTGGGAAGAGAAGTTTGTCGTTATTTGTTTTATAATCGTCGTATGGATATGTACCATACGAACGTGAAAACCCTGTTGCGGTAGTTATGATTTTTGAATCAGGAAACATCTGTTTAAAACTTTCCCAAGTCGTTTCAATAAGTGGTACAGTCTCTGGTATTTTCCCCGCCCGAGAACCATTGACACAAAGTAGCTCCATCTGTGACCAGTTGCTACCTGTCTCTCGATCATAAGGCAGGAGATTCGTATTATAAAGTAATCCAGATACGCCAAATGTTGTTACGCTTCCATCGATTTTTCGATTCCAACCAATTGCTGAACCAGTCAGAGGGCAGTATGTTACTGAATAAAAAGATTGATCGATTTGGTCATTAGCAATTTCATGCCAGTCAAGGACAATATGAGGATAACCACGCACGGTATTACCAACTCGAATACCAACAACTAAATCAATTGGAGCAAGGAAATTAACTGATGAGGCAGAGGTGAATTGTGGTTCAAACAAAGCAGGGATTCCATCACGCCCAGGGCCACCACCAAAAACTTCTGCTTCTGGAATTAACCAAACACCATCATTGTTTTCATTGCTTGAGTTAGTAACATCGTTTGAACAGCCTGTTATGACATATATCGAAAATAGAAATAACAAGAATGTAAAAATTAAATTTGTCTTGTTCATTTTTAATTTACCCATTTTTTAAACCTTTCAGATTTAAATTATAAAAAAGTGAAAATGATAACGTGTAGCTTGTGCTGAACTGCGTACCCTCAACTTTTCGATAGATTGGTAATTCTGTCGAAATATTAATCCCAATATTTTCTATGATGATTTTATTTAGTGCAATTGCTATATCATACCATTGACCACCTGAACTTGCTAATGATTGGTTGGCAAATTTGTCAGCTTGACTCTTACGATATTTTAATGAGAAGGATTGTGAAAGTTTGGAGAATACTTGGATTGAACCTCCAGCTATGATCCAAAATTCATTACCAAATCTATAACTATCATTTGATGCACCAAAACGGTCGTTGGTTCCATTTATTCTATATAAGGTACTTGCGAAGATATTTATTGATTTACTTCGGGATATTACTCTCGAGGTTGCTCCCCATAAAATAAAATCATATGAGCCCGTTCCAGTCTGCATGTCTGCCGAAAGAAGTAACCCGTTATCACGTAGCTCAGGTTCACCTGTTGGTGCTTTTATCCCAAAACCTACTGCTAATGATTGTGCTGAAAAAATGGAGGATTGTATAAGCGAGTATTTGGCAAGTGCCATCAAATCGCCAAAACCTTGAGTCTTTATGTTTTCACCATTTCCGATGAGTGATTGAATTGTTCGTGATTGTCTTACAAATGGAAATGAAAACGATAATGTCATACGAGATGTTAGGCTGTAATCTGCCTGCAACAAAGTTGACTGGCTGTAGCGTTCTCGGGTGTCATCATCAAGTTCTGTTGTCGTTGAAACCAAATCAGAAATTGAACGATAATCATGAGTTATGGCTATCTGGAAATTACCTGCTGTTCCAGGCAATGATTCAAGTGAACCAAGAAGAGGAGGACCACCACAACTACAGGTTTGGGCGTACGTCGTTGTAGTCATGAGTTGAAAAAATATAACTCCTAACGTAATACAGATAATTATAGTTCTATTATTGGGCATATCTTTCTTTCTTAGTTCTTAATTGATTTGTAGGTTTCTTTATAGACCTAAGTTGTTCTATTTTGTAGGTAACCTTTGTAACAAAATTAATTTGTTTGTAGTTCCATTTTCATTTATTTTGTTTACAATTAGGGGGGGACATATTTAACTTTTCTTTAGTAAAATTTTGAATTACTTCAGCACAAGATAGACTTTGGTCGAGAGGGGCGGATGATTTAACGTTTGTTGGTATAGTCAACTTTGGATATTTAGTTTATTTGTTCTCATTCACCTATAAAGGTGAACCAGTTTTAGTCGTCTATCAATAACTTCTAATAATCTAAGATAAATTAATTTGTTATTGATGGTTCTTGATTCTTGAATTTTCATGAAAAAGCAATTTTTGCGTTTTTACACCATTTATTGTCCTAAAAGAAACATCTTTAATCCAAGTGCGTAATCCAAATAGAAATACATTGACAGATTTGTAAGTTTTGATTAGTCTATAGTTATAGAGCAAGAATTAAGAGTAATTGAACTATCAAAAAAACTACTTTACATCTTAGTAAAAGATACGTCAAAAATTGAAAAAATGACATAATGTGAATTCACTTTATGGAGGAACGATAAAAGGATAAATAATACAGCTAAAACTATTACGTACTTTTCGGAGGAAAAAATGAAACAATTTTTAATGAAATTTTTATCACTTTTCCTGATTGTTACTTCCTGTTCATTTGCCATTGCTGGAGAGAAACCCTCAATAGTAAAAGTAACCAAAGGTTCAAACAATCAGACTGTCCAAACAATAGCCAACTCTTACGAAGTAAAAACTCTTAGAGGTATTAGGCAGATTCCATCTACACAGCGAATTGAAACTTCTTCAGAAGTTCAATTGGTAAAACCTGTGTATGAAACTTTTGAAACAATCTTTACAACAAATTTACAAGGTGGAGATAATATCGCAACTGCTGCTGCTATCTCATCAACTCCTTTTTCTGATACAGGACACACTACGGGATTTGCCGATGATTATGATGAAGCATGTGTTGGGGTAGGAGTACCCAATAATGCTGCGGATGTTGTCTATTCTTATACGCCTACACAAGATGAACTTGTTGATGTGTCATTATGTAACTCATCATATTTGACTCATCTTTGGATTTATCGAAATGCTGCTCACGTGGATTCCGTCATTGCATGTAATAGGTTTTCTACTAATTGCACTCTCCCAAGGTCTGAAGTAAATGCTGTTGAGATGCTTGCTGGCAATACCTATTATATAGTTATCGATGGCGAATCTGGTGCGAGTGGAGATTACGAAATTAATGTAACTTCAATTCCTGTTCCAGTTTTAAATGATTCTTCTTCTTTACATCCTGCTTTTGCCGATGGTGGTTTTGGGAACTTGATGTTAGGTTACGAAGAAAATATATTTGACACTACTTTAGTATGGTTTGGTTCTACTGATGGTGGAACGAACTTTACTGGTGGCTCATTTACTTTTACTGGGAACCCAACTTACCCATCTCTGGACTATTGGGGAAACGACACTATTTTCTACGTAACAGTAGTCGGGCCAACGACGGAAAGCTCAGGGGCTCGTACTTATCTTACAAGACTTATGCATCCTACCAATACTTTTAACTGGGGACAATCCTCATGGGATTGGGAATCTTTTGGATGGCATGATACAAAAATGACTTCTATCGCATGTGATAATACTCTTGCTGACTGGCAATGGGGGATGATTTCTTGGATTTCATCGACAACATTTACAACTCCAGCAATGGTTGATGCTCCTCACATTTTTTATCCTACAACTGACGCTGGACAAGCAACCATTAGTTGGTTCGCTGGCGTAGATGGATGTGCTACGACTGATAACACAATAGATAAAACAGCACGTTTTGCATATTCAGTCTACGACAGGTTAGACCCAGTCACAAATACATGGACTCTCTTTGTTCGGCAGGATTGGTATGATTCTTTACTCGTAGACCCAGGGCCTGATGCTCAAGGATTTACGTATACTTATGGTGCTGATTTAGAACATGTGCAATATCCGTCAGTTGCTGCCTATGATGGAAACGTCATAATTGTAACTGAATATTGGGATGAAAACACAAGCTCAAGCAAAGACATAGTCGCTTGGAGAACTACTGGTTCGTTTGTGGACAGCTTTGCGACCTCTATAGTTGTTGCATCAACAGATGATGACCGATTCCCACAAATTGAACATGTTTCAGGTGCTACATTTGTATGTTCATTCCATCGTGGTGACACTCTGATTCAAATTGTTACCGATGATAATGGGGCAACATGGGGAGCTGAAACTCATGTGAATACGACTGATGATGAAGTCGTTGCTGAATATCGTTCCGTTGATATTACTAATGGTGGAACAAATGTTGTTTGGGAGTATAGAAATCCATTGATTCTACCTGACACATCTATTTTCCTACATTTTGCTTCTACTGGAGTTGTTGTTGACTCTGATGGTGATGGTGTTCCTGATGATATTGACAACTGTCCAACAATCGCAAACGCAGGACAAGAAGATGCTGATGGTGATGGCGTTGGTGATGTCTGTGATGACTGTACCGATATTGATGGTGATGGGTTTGGCGACCCTGGTTATCCAGCCAATACATGTACCGATGACAACTGTCCAACAATCGCAAACGCAGGACAAGAAGATGCTGATTCTGATGGGATTGGTGATGTCTGTGATGATTGTACCGATATCGACGGTGATGGGTTTGGTGACCCTGGCTATCCTGCTAATACATGTATAGTTGATAACTGTCCACTTACATCAAATCCTGGACAGGAAGATGCTGATAGTGATGGCATCGGTGATGCATGCTGTTGTATAGGTTCTCGAGGAAATGTAGATGGAGGACCTGATGACGGTACGTTTGCTGGTTCTGTTGATATTTCCGATTTAGTTTTTCTTGTTGCCTATTCATTCCAGGGTGGTCAAGCACCATCATGTATTACTGAAGCGGATATTGATGGATCGGGTGGAGTTGCACCGATAGACATTTCAGATATCGTTTTACTGGTTGGTTTCATGTTCCAAAGTGGTCCTGCACCAGCTATTTGTCCATAAATTTATTGTTTAAATGTCTTATTCTCAAAGCCAGCAGGTTCAGACTTGCTGGCTTTTTTATATAAATAATTTTATGAACTTTCCTATTGAATCATTGACAAATATATGCATTATGTGTAAATTTTTTTACACTTTATGAATCGATGGAGATTTAAAATGAAAAAAAGTATAATAGGCAGTCAAACAGAAAAAAACTTACTCATCGCATTTGCAGGCGAATCCCAAGCAAGAAACAGATATACCTATTTTGCTGGCGTTGCCAAAAAAGAAGGCTTAGTTCAAATCGCTGACATTTTTGAAGAAACTGCTAACCATGAAAAAGAACATGCCAAACGTTTCTTTAAATTCCTTGAAGGGGGAGATCTTCAAATAACAGAAACATTTCCAGCAGGAAAAATAAACTCAACTCTTGAAAATTTACGAGCGGCAGCGGCGGGGGAAGAACATGAGTGGACAGAGATGTATCCAGCCTTTGCAAAAATTGCCAGAGACGAAGGCTTCGACAAAATTGCCTTAGCATTCGAAATGATTTCAATTGCCGAAAAACAACATGGAAAACGATACAAAGAACTTGCCGACAATCTTGAAGCTGGCAAAGTATTTAAACGAAACGGCAAAGTTGTCTGGCGATGTCGCAATTGTGGTTATCTCCATGAATCAGAAGATGCTCCAAAAGTATGTTTGGCATGTTTACATCCTCAGGCACATTTTGAATTACTTGGTGAAAACTGGTAACAGTTTTTTATTAAATAGAATTACATATTAAGCCCAGTATTTTTTTGTATTGGGCTTATTCTTTTATCAATTTTTCGTCGTAATTATATAAAGCGTATTAACTTGTCGTAAATTGGCTTTGTTTTGTCAGTTTTCTATATTTTTTAAATTTCCGTTTCTTAATAAGACAGGGCAATGCCCTGTCGGTACAGTGAAAATGGGTTCGTTTTGCGAAATCAAATTTATCGCAACAAGTTTTGTGGTGATTGTCATAGTATTTATGCTTTCTGTTTTTTATTTACAATAAAGTTTTAGTTATAGAATAGGGGAGTGTGTGAAATTACTTTGGATATGTAGAGAAAATGGATGAGTGATAAATTCGAGTTAGAGAGGGGTAGACGTGGGCGTTTACTGCCCACAAATTATACAAAAAGTCTGTATTGAATAATAGGACATTCAAGCAGATGTTCATTTACGAGTGTTCTGAATATTTATGTGTCGTTTTGTCACACTAAAATTTATTGGAAATGTGACTAATTTACACCTTTCAGGAAAGAAGAAAATGTAAAAGATACTTAACCTGTGGTGTTACAACACTATAATCTTTCTGATGAGTTTGGCACAAATGTTGATATATATAATTACTGGACAACGGAGAGAAGGGCTATTTATCCTTTTTCGAGGGGAACGTATGCTGTAGCTACAGCATTAATAAGACCTGGTTGGTGTGATACGCTCACTCAGCCAGGTTTGATTATTGTTAGGAGTTAGTTATAAATGAATTTGAAGCTTGAGACAAATAAATGGTATGCGTGGCAAATGTTACCTGGATATGCAGAATTAAAATATCATTCACCTATAAAAATTTTGGATATTGTACAGAGTACAGGAACTGATTCATTAGTCTTAAATTTTTATAATGCGTGCTATAATCAAGGAACAAAATTATTTTGCTACGAACTGAAAATAATTGCCCATACAAAAGTATGTTTGATTTGTGAGGTTGTATCTAATGAGAAAAATAAATTGTACACGATGGCAATAATTGAAGAAATTGACTACCAATGGATCGGTAGGTATATCGAAAAAGCATCAATTCATCCCAATATTAATATTTCTGAATATCTGGATAAATGCTATTGTAATATAAAATGAAATTTTAGATTACAAGTTTTATATCTATAAATGCGGAAGGCGGGACTTGAACCCGCATACCCTAAGGCACTAACCCCTCAAGCTAGCGTGTCTACCAGTTCCACCACTCCCGCAAAGAAGTCGTGGAAATCTTAGTTACTGTCAGGGGCAGCTTCGTTCGGAATCACTTTAATATTTAAAGATGAATCAGGAACTTGCTGTTGTTGCTGTGCTTGTTGTTGTAATGCACGTTCACGGTCTTGTTGAGCTTTTTTTGTAACAACAGAGCTTGGAGTTCCGTCAGCACTTACAGCATTAACGCCACCTTTTGCACCAGCAGACATATACGCGAGTGCGATACAATTTAACATAAATACGATTGCTAAGACTGAAGTAGCTTTAGATAAAAATGATGCTGCTCCACGACCGCCAAATACCGCACCGCCTAAACCGCCACCACCACCGCCACCAAATGCGGAACCAGCTAAACCTTCACCTTTACTCGACTGCATTAGTACAACTAATACGAGTCCGATACAAACAATCACATGAAAGACTACCCAAATAGAAAACAAAATATAAACCTCCGTTTACAACGAATTAATTATCTTCAAAAAGTCATCCGCCTTCAAAGCAGCACCACCAACTAAGGCACCATCAATGTCTGGCTGCGATAACAAACTTTTCGCATTATCTGGCTTCACAGACCCACCGTAGAGAATCTGTATTTTTTCAGCAGCTTCTTTATCGATTCCCGCAATGCGGTTTCGAATAAACTGATGAACATCCTGAGCCATTTCAGGAGTTGCAGTTTTGCCAGTTCCAATAGCCCAAACTGGTTCGTACGCAATAACCGATTTATTTAGTAACTCGGCAGAAAACTCAAAAAGCGTACCGTCGATTTGTTGTCCAATAACTGTTTCAGTATTTCCAGATTCTCGATCTTCGAGAGTCTCACCAACACAAATAATCGGTGTCAAACCTGCTTCAATAGCAACCTTCGCTTTGGCATTTATCATCTGATTTGATTCAGCATGATATTGCCTCCGCTCAGAGTGTCCAAGTATAACAAAAGATACGCCAACTGTCAAGAGCATCCCTGCGGAGATTTCAGCGGTATAAGCACCATTTTCATGCACCGACATATCCTGAGCCCCAACGGCTATCTTGCTGCCTTTCAATAAGTTGCCTGCATAAGACAGAGCAGTGAACGGTGGGCAAACGACCATATCTGCTTTGCTTGAGTCAAAAGAGCCAGATAAAAGTCCCTCTAAAAGAGTTTTTGTCTCATCAATAGTGCCGTTCATCTTCCAATTGCCAGCAATTAACTGTTTTCTCATCCCGTAACTCCCGCTTTATTATTATCTGTTAATGCATCAATTCCTGGTAATATTTTACCTTCCATAAATTCAAGTGATGCTCCACCACCTGTAGAAATATGAGAAAGTTTATCATCAAGACCAATTTGTGAAACAGCCGCGGCAGAATCGCCACCACCAACAATTGTTGTCGCGCCATTGTAAGTAAGCTCGGCAAGAAGTTCAGCGATTGCGGTAGTTCCTTTGGCAAACGGTTTTGATTCAAAAACACCCATTGGTCCATTCCATACAACTGTCTGTGCTTCTTTGAGTGCTTCTTCAAAGAGAGCAATTGATGCGGGGCCGATGTCGAGTCCCATTTTCCCGTCAGGAATTTTATCTATGTCAACGATTTCGGTTTCGGCTGTATCTGAAATTTCCGATGCGACCACCGCATCGGATGGGAAGAAAAGTTTAACATCTGATTTTTGTATTTTTTCAATAAGTTCTTTTGCGAACTCAACTTTGTCTGCTTCAAGAAGTGAGTTGCCGATTGAGTATCCCATTGCTTTGGCAAAGGTAAAGACCATGCCACCGCCGATGAAAAGCATGTCGACTTTGTCGAGTAAGTTTTCGATGACGTCGATTTTGCCAGAGATTTTTGCTCCACCCAAAATTGCTGCAAAGGGACGACGAGGAGAGGCAAGGGCGGTGCCGATAAATTCGAGTTCTTTCTGAATCAAATAACCCGCAACTGATTGGTTGAAAAACTTGGTGACACCCTCTGTCGAGGCGTGAGCTCTATGAGCAGTTCCAAAGGCATCGTTGACAAAAATATCAGCGAGTGATGCGAGCTTTTGTGCGAACTCGGAATCGTTGTCGGTTTCTTCTTTATGGAACCGAAGATTCTCAAGTAGAATAATTTCGCCGTCATTAAGATTGTCAATGTGGTTTGATGCTTCCGGTCCGATACAGTCGTCGGCGAAATGTACTTTTTGTCCGAGCAGTTCCGCGAGTCGTACTGCACATGGACGAAGAGAGAGTTCGGTAACATGTTTCCCCTTTGGTCTGCCAAGATGCGAGACAGCAATGACAATCCCACCATCGGAGATGATTTTTTTAATAGTCGGGAGAGCAGATTTGATTCGACGGTCATCGGTTATCTTTTGGTTGTCGTCGAGTGGGACATTAAAGTCGACCCTTACGAGAACTTTTCGAGACCGAAAATTGATATTATCAACAGTAACTTTATTCATATTTTAGTTCCTTAAATCTGTATATAAACAACTATAATTATCAGCCATTCAATAAGGCAAATATTATATTGAAAGTCAATATATGATTTGTAAGGATATTGGTAGTATTAAATAGTTGTGTCGGGTGCTTTCATGCTTTAGCATGATACACCTGACATATAGTGACTCTGTCAGTTCACAATTTTGATGAATCAAAATCAGGAACTGACAGAACATGCAATGCGGAAAGTCAATATGTAAGATTTAAGGGTTGTAAATTTATAGAAAATATGTTAAGTATTAACATATTCAAAAGTGAGGAGAAAATATTGAATTCAAGACTATATTTACTTTATTTTGTTAATGTACTTATAATCTTATTTTGTTTTGGTTGTGTTGATTATTGGATTTCTAAGCCAATTGATTTGAATAATGTTACAGGTACATATACGCCCACACATAAAGATCAAGAATTATTAGTAATTAAATCAGATTTTTCTTGGGAAAGAATATATCACTATACTGACTCTGTTGTTGTTGATAAAGGAAAATGGAAACTAGGTACAGTTGCTATTGGAGATTATCATATTCAATTGAATAGTTTTTCAAGACGCTCTCCAGAATGGTCAGAATCAGTAGTATACAACTTACATACAAGTAATGGAGATAGTGCCAAACTATTAGAATGGTTAGGAGAAGACCTTAGTTCAAAGCCCTCAGATTGTTACTATTCTATTTATTATGAAGGGGATGTATTTTCAATAATTGTTGATGGTGATCATGGGCAGTATTATAGGAAAACTAATTAATGTTTTTGTTTTCAAATATTAAGGCGGAACTACTAAAGGGTTCCGCCTTACAAAGTTTAGAAGTTATATACGATACATTCGCTTACAGCATCATGAGGGCCATGTCAATCATTCGATTGGAGAAACCGTATTCATTGTCATACCACATAAAGACTTTTACAAATGTTCCCTGTGTTGCTGTCATGCCTGAATCAAATATCGAACCATGTGTATTACCAACAATGTCAATAGAGACAATAGGATCATCACAATACTCTAATGTATTGGAGAGCGAACCAGTTGTTGCAGCAGCTTTGACAGCAGCGTTGATTTCATCAACAGTTGCTTCTTTTTCAAGGATAATAGCTAAATCAACAATAGAACCATCTGGGGTAGGAACACGAATCGCACAACCATCCATTTTACCTTTTAAGGCAGGAATAACTTCGGCGATAGCTTTGGCAGCACCAGTTGTTGTAGGAATCATAGAGAGTGCAGCCGAACGAGCCCGACGTAAATCTGAATGCGGTGCATCGAGCAGACGTTGGTCAGATGTATAGGCATGAATAGTAGTCATGAAACCTTTTTCAATTCCCCAGTTATCCATCAGGACTTTAGCTACAGGTGCTAAACAGTTAGTGGTGCAGGAACCGATAGAGATAACATCATGTTTAGTTTTATCGTAGTTGCTACAGTTTATACCAGGAATAAAAGTACCATCATGGTCTTTTGCTGGGGCAGAGATGATAACTTTTTTGGCACCCGCTTTGATATGTGCAGATGCGGATTCTTTGGTACGGAAGAAACCAGTACATTCCATAACAATGTCAACACCAAGTGCACCCCATTTAAGATTTGCTGGGTCTTTTTCTGCTGTGATAGGAATTTTTTTGCCGTCGACAACGATGTTGTTGCCGTCTACTGACACATCACCAGGGAATTTTCCGTGGACAGAATCATATTTCAAAAGATAGGCAAGAGTTTTTGCATCTGTTAAATCATTGATACCAACAATTTCGATGTCTGTGTTTTTTGCGGCTCTTAAAACGAGTCTTCCAATTCGACCAAAACCATTAATTCCGACTTTCATAATTTCTCCAAAACTTTATTTATTCTTCTTGTTATTATTATAATTATATTTAAATCCAATTGTAATAGTCGTTGCTGAATAATCTTTTTCGCCAATTAAATAATCAGAAAATGTTATCGGCATATATTTTGTCTGTACATCAAGTGAAAATGTATTGTTAAACTTCCAGTCAAAACCTCCCGAAAGAGTATAGTTAAAATCTGTTTCACTCTCTCCTCGAATTCGATAATATCGTGCATAAATATCATTTGTGAACTGGATATCTTGTTTGCCGAGATACAAGCCACCTCCAGCTCCAATAAATGGTTGGAATTTACTTGTTGATGAGAGAAGAGGGTAGTATTTCACTTGAAGCAGAACAGTGTAGATAAGAATATTGCTAAAATCAATTGTACTGCCTTGGTAAAACTGTATATTTCCACGATTAACCATTCCAAAAGAAATCTCACTATAAAAATTAGAGAAAATGTTGTAAGCGTAATATCCCTCAAGGAAAAAGTTTACATCCTGTATCGACAATATTAGAGAGTCTGTTGGGGGATTAGATGAAGAATCTACAGCTGTCTCAGGATGAGTCCCGCCACTGTTGCTCCATGTACCCAATCTGACACCAAGTTGATGTTTTTTACTTTTCAAAAGTGTAATCTCTGTTTCAGCAAAACTAAATGATGTGAGTAAAAGGACTGAGAACAAAGTTAGAATTATTATTTTTTTCAATTGAATCCTCTATATTTAAAATGTCTTAGGCTAAAGTATACTTTTGCAAGTGCTGATGTCAACCTCAATAAAGTTGATTTGAGAAAAATATCACAAAATAACGAGTAGTTTATTCATATTTGTATAAAATAATTTCGTTTTTGCTGAAATTTAAATAAACTTTGTATTTTTTTAACAATCGATTGCCAATATTTCCAGCAATTTCTGTTGAGCCGACAATTCCTTCGCCAGGTGATAGAATAGTAACTTTTTCATCTAATAGGATTTCATCTCCAATCAGAAATGAATCAACTACAGCAGTCTGTCCAACACTTGCTCCTCCAATGCCACCTATAAGTTGTTTTGACTCTATATCGATTGTAATTATTTCTTTCAAGTTATGTTCTTTGACAAAATTATCGTGAAGAATGAGCCCAAAAGAATTACCTAAATCGACAATAAATGTCCCTTTTGCTGACCCGACCTTGCATTCTATTGTAGGAATGAGCATGTAGTACTCAAAATTAATTTTATTACCACCAGATTGTGCTTGGTGGTTTTTTGGGTTATAAATTGTCAGTTCTTTTTTTTGGTAATCAATTAAGATAGGGAATTGTGAGAGGAAGTCATTACCTAAAATTCCTCCAAACTCAACTTTATTTATTTTTCTTCGCATGATGTTTTGTAAATCCATTGACCCTGCGATTTGTTTATACAGTTTTAAATCTCCGATTTGCATGGAATCAGTTCGGATTAGCTTCGTTCTCGCTGTACCTGAGACTCCAATCGCGGGCATAGTTCCAATCGAGTCAAAAATTATTTCATCTGCAATTTTTTTATTTATGATACTTGCCCCAGCTCCTGAATCTAAAAGCATATACACTTTTCTTGTACCACTTATTGTAACTGGAACAAAAATATGATTGTTCTGAAATTCGATTTTAATAGTGAGTTTATTTTTTGCAGGAAACCGATAATTGGCATCATTCCTTTTTTGAAACAAGAAGATAGAATCAGGAAAGTCTACATCGAAAAGAACAGAATCAACTAATTGATAAAATGTAAAATTCATTTCTTTAATTACTGACTGAGAGTAAAATGGAAAGTTGATATCATCAACTGTTTGAAACAGAGAATCATACGAAACTACTTCGAACAAATCCTGTTTTGATTTACTTATAGTTCTGTTTCCAGTTGTAACGTCAAAAAATGCATGAATCGTGTCACGTATCGTTGGAAAGAAGAGGATCTGTTCATATATTTTTTCGCCAACATAGGATTTACCTAAATAATTTTTATTAGGAATAGTATCATCGAAGAGATATTTGTACGAATTCAAATAGATAGTTTTGATAACTTCGTTTTTTTCAGTTCCAGTTAGCTCTGTCTTTTGACCTGTTAAATCTTGTTGCCAAGCGGTAGTTCCGTCGTATCCCTGTTCCATACTAAAACTTGGAAATTTGAGGGCGAGGTGAAATTTATCAGGGAGTTTAGACTTGTATTCGAAAGTACCGAGGACGCCATTCATATTTACAGTACCACTCATATAGATAGATTTGAGAGAGCGGATTCGTTCGACAGCCTTTTTCCCACCTACTGATTTTTGTAATATTGATTGTATTTCTGAGGCATTGATTGGTATGGTTGTTATTATAAAAAAAAGTAAAAGAAAAAAGAAAATCTGTTTCACAACTTGCTCCCGCAAAAATAAAAAACCGGCTACTTTTGCAAGTAACCGGTTACAATTTTTTTTAAAATCATCGACTAATTTTCAATATATTTGCTTAAAATATTATTCATCCGAGAGGTCATCTTCGAATTAGGAAGAACCTCTGTTGCTCCAGCTGTTTTCGCAGCTTTCATCTGTTCTTTTAAAACATGAGGAGAATAACAGACAATCGGAATTGACTGAGTGGCACCATAAGATCGTAACTTGTTAATTAACGATGGTGCTTCAATACCATTTAAATTAAGGTCGATAATAATTAAGTCCGGTTTTATCTCTTGAGCTTTAGAAAAAATATCATCTGAACGAATAGCCTTAATTCCTTCGGCATCCATTCCGTCAAGAAGAGTCATAATCTTGGACGTAAAAATCATATTGTTGGCGGCGATAATTACCTTTTTGTTCATAAGCCTAAGCCCATCCCTAAGATTATACTATTTAAGTAGTTACACAATTGTAACCTGCCAGCTTCAGTTTTTAATATACAACAATTTTCTGCAAATAGCAAAGATGTAACCGAGATTTTCTATAATAATTATCCTGTTTGACCTTAACGCATTGTCCGATTGAGTGTTACTCCTTTTTCTTTTCTACTTGACTCTCTGAGTTCTTCTCTGTATCATAGCCTATGCCGATAGGATGTCGTAAACAGAGACAACAAATAAACTTCACACATCCACTCTCTTGGCTTCGCTATTCAGACTCAATTCATAATAAATATCAGACGATGTTGGGTTATATCACATTGGTGTTGTTATGCGTATAACTGCTGTTATTCCTGCTCGGTTGGATTCAAAACGATTCCCAAGAAAAGTGCTTTATCCGTTTTTAGGGAAGCCGCTTATCGCACATTTGTATGCTGAATTATCAAAATCAAAAGAAATTGACCGATTGGTGATAGCTACATCCGATAAAGAAATTATAGATGCGGCATCAACATTTGGAGCAGAAACTATCAGAACTTCTCTAAAACATAAAACTGGTTCAGATAGAGCAGCAGAAGTAGCCCAAAAGATTGGTGGCGATATTATTTTAAATATCCAAGGGGATAACTTTGGTCTCAAAATTCAGACAATAGATAAGCTGGTTCAAAAATTCAAAGCTGAACGGAAGATAGAGTTTGCAACGATGGCGAATACAATCAACTCAGATGCGGAACTTATTGATCCAAACAATGTGAAAGTTGTTTTAGATAAAAACTCTGATGCGATATTCTTCTCACGTTCTGTTCTTCCATATTTGCAAAAGGCAAAGAAGAAAAATGTGACAAGTCAGTTTACATTTTATCATCATATAGGTATATACTTATATAGGCGTTCATCACTACTTCGATTTGCATCTTGGAAGCGTTCTGAGCTTGAAAAAGCAGAGTCTCTTGAGCAGTTACGAATTATAGAAAATGGTGAAAAAATCCGTGTTTTCAAAACAAAGATTAGACCTGTATCAATTGATACATTAGAAGAAATGAAAAAAATAGAGAAAAAATATAGATAGGTATATCATGGCTAAGAAAACAAAATATATATTTGTCACTGGTGGCGTAGTTTCATCGCTTGGCAAAGGTATCTCAGCATCATCAATAGGACTACTCTTAAAGAGTCGTGGTCTTTCAGTCGTAAATCTCAAATGTGATCCGTACATCAATGTTGACCCTGGTACAATGAACCCATTTCAACATGGCGAGGTCTATGTCACCGACGATGGTTCCGAGACAGATTTGGACTTAGGACATTACGAACGGTTTTTATCGGCATCACTTACAAAAGATCATAATCTCACATCGGGACAAGTGTACAATACAGTTATTACACGTGAACGACGAGGGGATTATTTAGGTGCCACGGTGCAGGTTATCCCGCACATTACAGAAGAAATTAAAAACCGTATTAAACGGTTTGAAAAAACTGAAAATCCGCCCGATGTTACAATTGTAGAAATCGGTGGGACAGTTGGTGATATAGAATCACTTCCATTTTTAGAAGCTATTCGTCAAATGGGGCTTGAAGAAGGTCGTGACCATGTTATGTATCTTCATGTGACATTGGTTCCTTATATTCGAACTGCAGGAGAACTCAAGACAAAACCTACTCAGCATTCGGTGAAAGAACTTCGTGGAATCGGTATTCAACCTGACATGTTGTTATGTCGTTCAGAGAAAGCTATCGATGATGATATGCGAAAGAAAATTTCATTGTTCTGCTCAGTTCCGATGAATGCGGTAATAACTGCTGAAGATGTTTCAACTATATATGGTGTACCTCTTAATCTTCATGCACAAGGAGCAGACAAAATAGTTTGTGACCATTTTGGGTGGGAATTACCTGAGCCTAATATTGTTGAATGGGAAAAAATGGTTGAGACCATTATCAATCCTCAAAAACATATCAAAATTGGTATCTGTGGAAAATATGTTCATCTTAAAGATGCATATAAATCAATTATCGAATCGTTTGTGCATGCGGGGGTAACCTCAAAAGCAGAAGTTGATTTAATCTGGGTTTCATCGGAAGAGATAAAAAAACATGGTGCCGAAAAATTCCTTCATGACCTTGACGGTCTGCTGATTCCTGGTGGTTTTGGCGAACGTGGGGTAGAGGGAAAAATTGAAGCTATCAAATATGTACGTGAAAATAATATTCCATTCTTTGGAATCTGTCTTGGTATGCAATGTGCTGTTATTGAGTATGCTCGAAATGTATGTGGACTTGATGATGCTCATTCCTATGAATTCTATCGTGACTTAAAACATCCTGTCATTCATTTGATGGCTGACCAAGAAGGTGTCACCGACTTAGGTGGTACGATGCGTTTAGGTGCTTATCCATGTACCGTTATTAAAGGTTCAAAGTCAGAAATCGCTTATGGGAAAACAGATGTCTCCGAACGTCATCGTCACCGTTATGAATTAAATAACTCCTATCGTGAAATGTTAACTGATAATGGATTAATGATGGCAGGAGTTTCTCCAGATGAACGTTTGGTCGAAATTGTTGAAATCAAAGTCCATCCTTGGTTTGTTGGGGTACAGTATCATCCTGAGTTAAAATCTCGACCTACAGAACCTCATCCATTATTTAGAGATTTTGTGAAGGCAGCCGTTACCTATAAAGAGAGCAAACCTGAGAATAAAAAAAAGAATGAAGCCGATGAAGTCAATGTCTCTAAATAAATGTACATGTCTGGTTTTTCTGGTAGTACTACTTAGTTCTTTTCTACTTATTGGTTGTCCGGATAATCAAAGCAACTTAGGCCCCTCAAATGAGGATTTTGTTGGTACTTACATGATACGCGATTCGTTGTTAGTCGAAGAGTTAGCTAAAATAGATTCGATACGGTTTTCAGTTGTTCGTAACACGACCTATTCATTGCAATTCTTTCAGGCTGATTCTCTTGATATTGTTGATTTCTGTGACCATAGTGGAACTATTTTAGACTTTGGGACAGGAAAAGCGTCATTTGATCCAACCTCGATTTCATATAATAATTGCGATACGTTAAATGTTCCTCGTGGGACTTTTGTCGCTGATTTTATCAATCATGGTGACACCGTTTGGATTTATAAAAATGTTTCTGGTAAAGATATTGCTGGAACAGATTATGATTCTTTATATATTATAAAGTTTTTACAATAGTTTAAACATTTTGAAATTCTATTTCGTCTCTTTTTTAAACTCAGGAGATTGCAATGCTTCAAAAATGTTTTATAACTATGGCAGCTTTGTTTTTATTTGGTTGTAGTCACACTATAACCGATGGTAATGAGGATCGAGATATAAAAACTTTTCGAGGGCTATTTGTCAGTAATAATGATGCGGGGAATATTGGGACTCGTCGTAGAGATTCCGTCGAAATGACCTTAATCAACAACGTCTCATATTCACTTCGTTTTTATGATATTTCAGAAGGAGAAGTTAATTTTTGTAATCACTCTGGACTTGTTGATAACTTTTGGACTAATACTGTCAGCTTCTCTGTTGGGGAGATTTCTTATAATAATTGTGATACGCTCAATATCCCTAAAGGAGTATTCAAAGCTGATTTTCTTACAGATGGAGACATTATTATACTCGAACATATAAATGGTGACACCCTCAGAAGACTTACATTCTTGAAATAAAGCTACATTAAGTTGCCCCACTTGTAGAGTGGCAAGTAGAGATAACCAGCCAATAAAATAGATATGGCAATATAAATGCCTATCAGATATTTTTTACGTTTTGATTCAATTGCATTTCCTATCATTATAAAGAGAGGAAAGGCGACAATTATATGTCGATAATAGCAATCAGTTGTTCCTGCCGTTGGCGTGAAGAGTAGAATTCCAAACATGAAAAGTTGTAATCGTATATCTTGATTTCTCTGATAAAAGAGAACCAGCAACGCTATTGTAAATGTAATTGTCAAAGAAATGATATGAGTCAATGGAAGGACTGTAAGGGTTTCATAGAGAGTTATGAGTGGAAATGTCGCTTTATGGGCAAAGTATGATTGTGCCTGAAAATGATTGTATAAGAAAAAATCATCAAAGACAACATAGTTATATAAACAATACGAGGTCAAACCAACTCCTATTGCAATAAGAGAAGATGCTAAGAACAGTTTTTCTTTGAGAGTAGCGATCTTTCTTTCCTGCCAGAGAGTGAACATCATTGGTAGGGCTATTACAATTCCTGATGGATAGGTGACGGCAAGCATTGCCGAAAGCGGTATGAGGTAGAGATATTTTCTCTCGAATAAAAATGTGAATATCAACATTGTCAAAAGTAAATACATTGAATATGGAAATGCCGTTAAGTAATAAAAAGATGTCGGAAACAACATTAAAGCAACTATCGTCCATAGAGCTATTTTTTCGGAATATAATTTTTTTGTAAACCGATATAACAATAGCAAAGCCAGCCAAAATGACAACCAGCTCAAGCCAATCATTATTTGATTTATAGGAATTGGTAAAACCGCCAAAAGTGAACCTACGAGCGGATAAAATGGAAACCAGCCAACATTGCCACACACATTGTTCGGTGAATACTGACACGGATATTTTTCATAACCATCACGTGCAATAGAGAGATAGTGTTGCCCATCCCATTGAATTAACATCCTTTGCATTGAATAGTATTTATAATCACCTGTATTTAAAATTGTAAATGAAGTAATTATAAAAATCAAAAATAGGAGAGTAGGAACATAAAAATCTTTGCTTTGTAGGTATGAGAATTTTTTCATATAGTTTTATTCGTTTAATAGTTAAGTCTCTAATGTAGTTTATTTATTTGAATTATGGTATTTAAATATTCTTTCCCAGAACACTTTTTTCAGTTAAAACGAGCGAAATAACTATGTAATTGAGATTGACTTTGAAGAGCCATTTTGCTATCCTTGTTTTTAATGAGAAAACATAGGAAACAGATGAAAAATATACTTATATGTAGTATTGTTTTTATACTCTTTTTTGCCGTTTTTGTACAAGCGGAAGAAGATGTCAATCTTTTTGACACCCCTGTAAATCCAGAACTTTATTTGATTCGTCCAGGGGATAAATTGTTAGTCACTTTTATACATTCTCAAATAGAACCAGTAAGCCTTACGGTTGATCCTGAAGGGAAAATTGTTCATGAGACAATTGGGCTGATTAATCTTCAAAACCAAACTTTGGCATACGCCAAGAATAAACTTACAGAGACTTTAAAAGAATTGTATAATGATTCTCAAATTGAAGTGTCGATTACCGAACCCAGACAAGTTTCAATAGCGGTTTTTGGCTCTGTCAAGAAGCCAGGTATCTATCGAGGACTAACTACTGACCGTGTTTCAGATTTAATTACCAAAGCTGGAGGTCTTTTAGAAAATGGTTCAACAAGAAATATCAAATTTATTTCTGAGAATAAAGTTCTCCCTGTTGATTTAGATAAAGCAAAATATCTTGGTGATGTTTTTTCTAACCCTTATCTTTATGCTGGGAAAGCAATTGAAGTTCCAAGTAAATCCTCTGAGACAATTCATATTGTTGGTGATGTAAATTCTCCTCGTGAAATAGAATTACAAGAGGGGGATGATTTAGCTATGATGATTCAGCTGGCAGGAAAGTTTAAAAATTTTACGACTATGTCAGATGTTCAAATAATTCGAGGTAATAAAAGAATAGATAATAACAATATTCAAGCAAAAGACGTTCTTGTCGTGAAGTCATCAGTCTCTCAGAATACACAACAAGTAAAACTTTTTGGTGCTGTTTCAAATCAAGGCGTTTATGCTTATAACGCATCGCTATCTTTAGATGATTTACTTCGTCTGGCTGGTGGCGTTCTTACCGATGCGAACAAAAATTCAATAACTGTTTTTCGTAAACCATTGGTTGATTCTCATGGAGAAAAATCGATTGTGAGATATCCAATCTCAATTCCATATGATAATGTTTCGCAGTCTTCAATACTTCTTGAAGTCAATGATTCTATTTTTGTTCCATGGCAGGTAGGATTTGTGAAAGTTTCTGGTTCGGTTTTAAATCCGGGTTACTTCCCATATCAATTTAAAAAAGATGTTTTGTTTTATATTAAATCTGCGGGTGGTTTTTTACCTACTTCTAATAAAGATGAAGTTCAAATCTTTAACCCTATTTCAAAAAGTACAAGTGTTGTACACTCTGGAGTTTTAGTTCCCGATGGTGCCGAAATTATTATCCAAGTGAAAGAGGAGTTAAAATGAATCAAGAACAGACATCAAATGTATGGCTCTTTTTAGAAGTTTTAGCAAAAAGAAGAACTCTTATAATAAGCATAGTTTTGCTGGCGACGATTGTATCTGTTGTTATTGCCATGACACTCCCATTGTGGTACAAGACAGAAGCTCTTTTATTACCACCTAAAAATATTTCATCTGCTTTAGCTGGTTCATCAAGGTTCTCGGAAGCATTTTCAATTACTTCAGGACTTAATCTTCCTGTGCTAACAACTCCTAATGATCTCTATGCTCGGATGTTAAAAAGTAAAAGTGTTACTAAAAAAGTTATTGATAAGTTCAACTTACACGAATACTATATGACGCAGACTTTTGAAGAGACCTATGATGCACTTATGTATCATACTATAATTCGAGTAACCGAAGAAGGGCTGTTGTCGGTTTCTGTCGAGGATAAAAGTCCACAAATGGCAGCCGATATTACCAATACCTTTGTCGAAGCACTTGATGAAGTCAATCGTGGGATTATCGCAGACAGAATAAGTCAGACAAAAGATTTTGTAGAAAGTAGATTTGCTCAGGTTTTGACTGATTTAGACTCCGCTCGTTTTGCTTTACAGGCATTTCAAATGAAATATAAAACAGTTGATTTTGATGAACAAACCAGACTGGCAATCGACCAAGCGATCCAACTCAAAATAAAACTTGCGGAGCTTGAGCTTAAAGTGAAGATGAGTGAAATCTCCCTTGGTGCTAACAATGCCAAGCTGGTTGATTTACAAAGACAAAAAGAGATTATAAAAGATCAACTCTATAGTCTTGAAACTTCAAACGCTGATAGTTCTTTCTTCTCATTACCTGTGGCATCGATACCATCTCTCAAAGGTGAGTATGAAAAATTATTTAGCAAGGTCAAAGTCTCTGAAGCACTTTACCAAGTTTTGCTCGAACAACGAGAACAGGCGAAAATGAAAGAGTTTGAAAAAATGCCGACCCTTTCGGTCTTAGATAAGGCTGATGTTCCGCAAATAAAAAGTCGACCAAAAAGAACTTTCATAGTACTGGGTTCGGTGGCGGGTTCGTTTTTCTTTGCGATTTTCCTCGCAGTGCTTTTGGAATATTTTAGAAAGCTTGAAAAAAAATCTCCAGATGATTACAATAGAGCGATTCATTTTCTCTCAGCATATTTTGGATGGCTTCCAGGTGTGACAAAAAAGAAATGAACAATTTATTTTTGTAATAGTATAATGAAGAAATTATAAAGGATAGGTTTATGGCAACATCTCATATAGATAGTTCGGCGCAAATATCTTCAGACAGTTCACTTGGTGAATTTTGTGTCATATGTAAAGATGTGACAATTGGAGCAGGATGCCAAATCGGACATCATGTTGTTATTCATGAAAACAGTACCATTGGAAACAATGTTCGAATCGACGACAATACTGTCATTGGTAAACGCCCTATGAAAGCAGCAAACTCTGCTGTGACCAAAGATGAAGAACTACCGCCATGTACGATTGCTTCAGATTGTATAATTGGAACCTCTGTTATTATTTATCGTGGATGTACAATCGGCGAAAAAGTATTGGTCGCTGACTTAGCAACGGTAAGAGAAAATGTTACGGTTGGCAAAAAAACTATTGTCGGACGTGGTGTTGCAATAGAAAATTTCTGTAATATCGGTAAATATGTCAAGCTCGAAACGAATGTCTATATTACTGCTTACTCAGAGGTCGCTGATAGAGTTTTTGTCGCACCGTGTGTGGCTACTTCCAATGATAATTTTGTTGGAAGAACCAAAGAGCGATTTGAAAATTTCAAGGGTGTCATCATTGAGAAAGGTGCTCGAATCGGGGTTAATTCAACAATTTTGCCGGGGAAAACTATCGAAGAAGATTCTTTGGTTGCCGCAGGTGCCTTAGTTTCAAGAGATGTCCCATCAAAAAAAATAGTGGCTGGAATGCCAGCAAAAGTTTTACGTGATGTACCACAAGATCAACTTCTGGAAAACCAGGGTTGGAATGACGAATAAAGGATTAAAATAAAATGTCAGTACCTCTTTTAGATCTATCCCGCCAGTATGCATATCTCAAAGAAGATATGAACAAAGCGGTTTTAAATGTATTAGATCATGGCTGGTTTATATTAGGACCAGAAGTAACCGAACTTGAAAAACAAATTGCAACTCTTTCTGGTGTGGCATACTCACGTGGTGTTGCTTCGGGAACTGATGCACTTCTTCTTGCTCTTTTTGCCGCTGGCGTTAGAGCTGGTGATGAAGTGATTACAACTGATTTTTCATTCTTTGCGACAGCGGGAACAATCTCACGTCTTGGTGCAACACCAGTTTTTATCGACATCGAAAAAGATTCTTATAATATCGACCCAAAACTTATAGAAGCTGCTATCACAGATAAAACAAAAGCAATTATCCCTGTGCATCTTTTTGGGCAGGTTGCTGATATGGATCCGATTTTAGAAATTGCCAAAAAGCATAACCTCAAAGTTATTGAAGATGCGGCTCAGGCAATTGGTGCGAAGTATAAAGGTAAAGCTGCTGGTTCGATGGGCGACTACGGTTGCTTTTCATTTTACCCGTCCAAAAATCTTGGAGCGGGTGGTGATGGTGGAATCATTACAACTAACATTGATGAAAATGTCGAACTTCTGACCATCCTTCGTAATCATGGTGCTAAGCCAAAATACTATCATAAAATTATCGGTTTTAATTCTCGCTTAGCGTCTATTCAAGCTGCGATACTTCTTGTTAAGATGCCTCATCTGCAAAAATGGTCAGAAAAAAGAATCGAACATGCAAAAATTTATGACGATGCTTTTGCCGACACCTCTGCTATCACAACGCCAAAAGTTATGGACTATTCTGATTTTCATATTTATAATCAGTACACCATTGCAATTGAGAACCGTGATGAAGTAGCCGCAAAACTAAGAGAAGCTAAAATTGGTTCTGATATTTACTATCCAGTACCATTTCATAAGCAGGAATGTTTTGCTGACTTAGGCTATAAACCTGAGGATTTACCAATGACCAACCAAGCGGCAGACACCGTTTTGTCCATTCCAATTTATCCTGAAATGACACCAGATGAACAACAGATTGTTATTGAAGCGGTAAAAAATGCGGTCTCGTAGGTTATAGTTTCAACTATGAAAGGAGTCTTTTTTTAGACTCCTTTTTTCTTATTAATTTAAAAATGATTTGAACATATATGTCCTCACGAATTTCTAAAACAATATTTTCCGTAGCAATCATAATTCTCATCTCCCGACTACTTGGATTTGTTCGTGAAATGGTTATTGCTGACATCTTTGGTACAACAGCTGACTATGATATATATCTTATTGCTGTTATGCTTCCAGCCTTAGCGTACGGAGTTATTAATTTTGCCTCGATATACTTTTTTGTTCCTTTTTTATCCAAACAACAAGAGTTGGGCAACGATACAAATTGGAATGCAATTTACCCACCGTTAAATCTTATATTATTGTCATCTTTTGTGTTGATGCTTATTATAATTTTTGGTTCTCCTTATATAATGAAAATTTGGGGTTCGCAATTAATAACTGAACAATTTTCACAAGTTGTGTTGTATAGTCGTCTTTCATCGGTGATGATTTTACTTGGTACAACCGAAGCGTTCATGCGGGCATTTTTAAATGTCAAAAAAATATTCATCTTTCCAGCTGGTGGATTTATCGCTTACAATCTGTTTTGCATAGCTTCAATTTACTTTTTATATGAATCGTTTTCAGTCGGTGCAATTATTATCGGTGTCATAGCAGGGTTGTTCTTCCAAAATCTATTTTTACTTTCAAAAATTATGTTGTATAAACCATTTAATAACTATACACCAAAATTTATAACCGAACATTCTCAAGCACTATTTAAAACCGCTGGTGTTGTTGTTCTTATCGAACTGATAAACCGTTCATATTTTCTGCTTGATCGTTTCATCGCTCCATCATTTGGCGAGGGAGTGATTTCAGCATTGAACTATTCGCAGGTTATCGTGCAATTGCCAGATTCTATTATAGGGTTTGCCATTGGTGCGGTTGTTTTTCCATTGTTTTCTGAATCATCTGAGACCGACCAACTACATCGTTTTCAAGCATTCTATAAAAAAGCAATTCTTTCGGCGGTTTTTATTGCGATTCCAATTGCAACATTTTTCTTTTTACATGCCGAGCAAATAGTTTATCTTCTGTTTCACCGAGGACAATTTGACGCTCACTCGGTCGAATTGACCGCGACAACTCTACGCCCTTATGTAATTTCGATTGTCTCACTTTTTGTTATCTCAACCTCGATGCGGGCATGTTATTCAGGAGGATGGGGGAGGACTGTACTTCTTTTTGTCGTGGGTGCGTTTGCCTTGAAATTTGTTTTGAATACACTTTTGTCAAATACTTTTGGATACGCCGGCATTTCAGTTGCTACCGCAACAGCACATCTTTTCTTTGCAGTTGCGATGATTCTCTTTCTGATGCTAAAAACAAAGATGCAAGATAAGAAACAATTTCTGGCGACATTTGTAAGTTTGATTTTTGCTGGAAT
The DNA here is from genome assembly GCA_024280215.1 of Candidatus Zixiibacteriota bacterium. GTDB lineage: Bacteria > Zixibacteria > MSB-5A5 > GN15 > FEB-12 > QQUK01. The sequence goes on along the minus strand of JAJRQO010000021.1, from coordinate 75,500 downwards.
CTCTTCGGGGTACTTGCTTTATATGATAGATAAATATTTAATCTCAGTATCTTTTGAGCAATCATATCTCAATATAGTTTTGTATCTCATTGGTTCAGGGTTCGTTTTAGTTGTTATTTATTTGTTGAGTTTGTATATTTTAAGGCAGAATGAATTGATACAACAATTTTTTGAATTTGTGAAAAAAAATGAAAAACAGTAAAATCCCTCTCTTTGACATACAACTCTCCAAACAGGCAATCAGCAATGCAACCAAAGTGCTTGAGACTGGTTGGTTGTCACCTGGAAAAATGACTAAAGATTTTGAAAAGAAAATTTTATCTCTGACAGATTCTCCCTATGGAGTTTCAGTAAGCTCGGCAACCGATGGGCTTCAATTGGTCCTTATGGCATTAGGAATTGGATATGGTGACGAGGTTATCACGACCCCGTTTACTTTTGTCGCAACCATCGAGGCAATTATTGCTGTGGGGGCGACACCCGTTTTTGCTGATATTGATAGTAGTTTAAATATTGATCCCGAAGATGTGTATCGGAAAGTACGTATAAACACAAAAGCTATCATCACTGTTGATATTGCTGGCTTACCATGCAACTATGATGCGATAAATAAAATTTGCACTGAATATAAACTTCCACTTATTTCAGATTCCGCCCATGCGATAGGTTCATCTTACAAAGGAAAGTCAATCGTTCATCATGTTGACGCCTCGGTTATTTCATTCCATGCGACCAAAAACCTTATCTGTGGAGAGGGGGGCATTGTCTTGACTCAGCATAAGATGATTGCAGATGCTGTCAAAATTCTTTCACGACATGGAATGACATCGTCGGCATCCGAACGTAAAGAAAAAAATAGCTGGGAATACGATGTTGCCACTACGGGAATCAAAGCAAATATGTCGGAACTTCATGCGGCTGTTGGTTTAGGGCAGGCGACGGTGTATGAAAAAGAACAAACAAAGCGTGTTAAAATCGTAGAACGGTATATAGAAAATCTTTCAGACCATTCTGAACAGATTACCCTTCCAAAAATATCAGATGACTCCACCCACGGGTGGCATTTGTTTATAATAAAACTTAATCTCAAAAGTTTAAATATCGAACGTGATGAGTTTATCAAAGAGATGGATGCACTCGGAGTAGAGTGTGGTGTACATTATAAACCAATTTTTGAATTCACTTACTACCAAGCCGCTTTTGAGATGAACCCTGAAGAGTATCCACAAACTGCCCAAGCATGGAAACGAATAGTGACGCTTCCGTTATATCCGTCACTTACTCTAAAAGATGTCGACATAATCTGTAGCCAAATAAAAACTATTATCAAAAAGAATAAAAAATAAGATGCCTGCAAATCTACCTCCTCAATACTACGAGCTTGAACGAGCTTTTAAAGAAGAACAAGATATCAACGAAAAACTTCGCATGGCTGAAGAGCTGCATCGTATTATGCCAAAGCATAAAGGGACGTACAAACTCCAAGCGGAGATGAAAACTAAAATCTCCAAACTCAAAAAACTTATTGCTGGTGGTGGTGAAAAAGTGCATGGAGCTAAGAATGCACCGACACATGACCATGTTGAAAAAGAGGGTGCCGCGCAGATTATTATTATCGGAGCTCCCAATGCGGGCAAATCTTCACTTGTCGATGCAATGACGCATGCTAAGCCTTTAGTTGCTGATTATCCATATTCTACACGAGAACCATTGACTGGTATGGCACTCAATGATACCGTACAACTGCAACTGATAGATACTCCGCCGATTTCTCCTGACCTCTTTGAGTCATACATGAATTCGCTTATTCGCAATGCTGATATTGTCCTTCTTGTTGCTGACTTAGCATCGGAGACAATGGTTGCTGATGTCGAATTTATATTAAATGCTTTAGAAGAAAAAAGAGTCCTACTAAAAAAAGATAATTTAGAAAAAGCGGACGACCCAAAATTCTCTTATAAAAATACAGTTATCTGTGCCCATAAATCATTTGAAGATGAAGATGGAACCAAACAGGTTGAACTTGCCAAACTGTTTCCAGATTTTAAAATTGTGGCTACATCTATTTTAGATGAAGAGTCGCTTGTGCAACTGCAGGTTGTTCTTTTTGAAGCGACGGGTAAAATGCGGATTTATACCAAGCCGATTGGTCATGACCCCGACTATAAAGACCCGATTATCATCCCTGTGAATGGTACTGTCTCTGACGCCGCTTATGCTCTCCATAGGGATATAGCCGAAAAGTTAAAATTTGCCAAAGTATGGGGTGAGGGGAAATTTGACGGGCAGAAAGTTCAACCAGATTTTGTCCTTGGCTATAAAGATATTGTCGAATTCCATGTGTAGAACCAAAAGCAAATTCCCCTGTATAAGAGCTGTATCTTTAACTTGACTTTAGGAAGCCAAAAAGAGAGATTGAAAATATGGAAAGAAAATTACATTATAATTTCGTAGATGTTTTCAAAGCACCTATTGAAGCGTTGTCTGCTAAAAAAATATTGGTCATGACATTTTTTCTGTTATTGTCATTAGCTCTTTATAATATTTTTACCTATGCTACATTTTCTATCAATGGAGAGAAAATAAAAACGATTTTTTCGGTCTATACATTTTTCCCATTCTATAAATTATTCTTTGCGAGCATTGTAGCGCAAATTGTTTTTGTTGTCGGTGCGATAATTTCACTACTTATGTTGATGCTCGGTTTTTATGCGGTTTCGATTTTAGAAATCGAAGCGATTCGTGGGAATAAATTCATGAAACCACATCATGCCATTAGAAAAGGATTCAGACGATTTAAACAAATTCTGTTAGCCGAGCTTGGGATTATTAGTTTTATTGGATTTATAATACTCCTATTTACTCTGATTGGTTTGGTGGCGAGAATACCATATATCGGTGAATGGATTTACGCACTTCTTTTTGTGATTCCAAATTTCTTAATCGCAATTCTGACACTTTTTATTATTGTGGTTTTTCTTATCTCTATCATTTTGCTTCCGACAGTTACTGCTGCTGAGAAAAAGGGTGAAGCCTTCCAATCTATACTGGAAACATTTGCGACTATTATACGGCAACCATTTCGGTGGGGTGGCTATACGTTATTGGCATTAGTTACCGGGAAAGTTTCATCGTTTGTCTATGCCTATGTCTGTTACCGTTCGGTGCAGTTTATCGCATGGAGTACATCTTTAAGCGGTGGTGAAGAGGTGAAAACGATGATAAAAAAATCGTTGTCGTTGTTGCCATTAAAATCAGATGTAACATTTCATACCTTCCAACTTTTCCCATCAGTAGATTTTTCTTTTTCCCTCACCAAATATGCCAAGTATTCATCTCATACGATGCCTGAATATTTGATGGCATTTATGATTTTTGTCATCTTTGCTTCGATAATCGGATATTTTCTGACGATTATAGCTGTTGGGCAGGCGAGAGGTTATGCCGTTATTCGCTATATCAAAGACGGCTACAAAATCGAAGATGAAGAACCACAAGAAGATTGAAACCAGTCATGCTGAGCTTGTCGAAGTATGCTCCAATTAATTTAGGAAATTCAATTACCACATGAAAATAATCCGCTCTATAAAAAAAATGCAATCGCTTTCTCGACAGCTTGTCGCTGATGGTCTCACTATCGGACTGGTTCCGACTATGGGGTTTTTGCATGACGGGCATCTTTCGCTGATTAAGACTACCTTGAAAAAATCAAATGTTGTCATTACGACGATTTTTGTCAATCCGACCCAGTTTGCCGAAGGGGAAGATCTGTCAAAGTATCCTCGTGATGAGAAAGGGGATATTCGAAAAATTAAAGATGCGGGTGGGACGATTGTCTTTGTACCGAAGCCTGAAGATATATATCCCGATGGTTATGAAACATACGTCAATGTTGAGTCGCTAACACAAACGCTTGAGGGAAAATCTCGCCCTTTGCATTTTAGGGGTGTTACAACTATTGTTGCAAAACTTTTTAATATAACCCGTCCTGACGTGGTCGTTTTTGGAATGAAAGATTTCCAACAGGCGATGGTGCTTAAAAAAATGACGACTGATTTGAACTATCCTATCAAATATCTTATAGCTCCGACTGTTCGAGAAAAAGATGGCTTGGCGATGTCTTCACGTAATAAATATTTCGACGCATCACAACGAATCGAAGCACTCTGTTTGTCTCATGCTTTAAAAAAAGCGAAGCAGATGGTCAAAGAAAATATCAAAGATTGTAAGCTAATAAAAAAAGAGATGAAAACTGTTATTAAGGCGACATGCAAAACTGCCAAGATTGATTACATTGCATTTACAGATTTTGAAACTCTTGCTCCTACTAAAATTATCAAGAAAAATACAATCTGTTCGCTTGCGGTCAGGCTCCATAATGTCCGCCTTATTGACAATGCGAAATTGATGTAGGTTCTGTCATTGCGAGACAACTTGTCTCATTGTGACTTGTTGTCGTGGCAATCTCATCTTTTAAACAAACACAACCTTCCGAACTCCTTTCCTGCGAAAGCAGGAATCCAGTAAGAAAGCAATTTTTTGTTGTAATCATATAGCATGCTTTGTGTTATAGCAAAATTGGTTTGTTTCGGTCATTAACGTGGTTTTATTTTTACTTCCTCCACTCCAAGAGACAGATATAGGTGTCCTGTCTCGGGGAATTGTGGTCTTAGTATTGTGAAAATAATCGGGTTCATATTGGTGCAGGTGTGATTTGAAAGTGGTGAGGAGTTGTAGTGAATGTGTGTTGGGCAGACGAGGACATCTGTCGTCCACAATAATTTTTTAAAAGTTTAATATGAATATAATTAGTAAAAAAATAAATTATTAACCAAAAAATATCAAAGTAAGTGAAGCTAAAATAATTCCATAAAACAAAGTTTTAGTTTTTAAGTAAAGATACCCATAAATTAGAGCAAACAAAAATGTTTCAATAATTGCATAGGCATTATAATCAGCAAAATGGAATCCCACATATATAAATGCATATAATATTATTTCATAGTAAGTTGTATCATCTCCTTCAAATATTTCGTCCATAATATATTTTGCTAGTCCTATAAACACAAAATGATCTAAAACAATAAGATAAAATGTAATTAGCGAAACATGCATAAATTGCTTTAAAATTGATTGATTATAATTGAAATATATCAAAAAATCTTCTTTTAAGTAGTTAAAGAAAATATGAATAGTAAAATACAACAAGGCACAAATGACAATATATTTTATATTGCCATTCGCTGTTTTAATTTTTGGTAGGAATTTTTTTTTAAAGTAACCTAATTGTAGTATATTAGTAAATCCCATAGGTACTAAGAGACATATTATAAATGGAATTACTAATGAAAACATATAAGGAATACTTAATAGAGGTTCAACGTCTTGTTCTACAAGGGAGCCCATGCCGGGCAAATATCTTAAGAGCATAAACCCTCCAACTATAAAATAAACACTCAATAGTCGTAATATTTTGTGTTTATTTATAGAACCCAAAACGAATATTGCAATTACAAAAAGGATACATCCATATAATGGCAGTTTAATAGAATAGAACAATATAAATGGATTTGAGGCATCTATAGCATTAATTGAAAGATATAACCCTCCGATATTTAATATCGACCAAACAAAAATTAGTAGTTGATAATAAAGTATCTTTGAAAATTCTATCTTTAGAATACTAAAGAAAAATATTATATTTGATATAATAAACAATGTTTCAATCATATATGCTCCAATAAGAGTTGAAGTTTCGTAAAACTCTATATAACGATACGAAAATGTTATACTAAAATCAATTTACTTTCCCCTATTTGACTTATTACACAGGTGCCCCGAGTAGTTCCTCTCCATTATTAAATATAATCTTATATTTTATAAACGAATATATTGAATTGATTGTCAACTATAAAAAGTCTGGATTCCTGCCTCCGCAGGAAAGGAGTACGGGAGAGGGAATGGTATATGCAAAAGATGTCGGGTCTTTTACAATTATGAAAAGACTCGTTCCCATCCTACGCTGGGATGACAGGTATGACAAAGATGAGATTGCCACGGCAACAAGTTGCCTCGCAATGACTGGTGGTTGGAGCATACTTCGACAAGCTCAGTATGACTTATTATAAGAGACTGGACTCCGCCTTTGGCGGAGAGGAGTTCGGGGAGAAGTAAGATATATTCAAAAGTTGTCGGGTTTCTCGCAATTATATTCTTTTGAATCGGAACACCGACCTACAAGGATTCTATTACAATAAATATATATTGACTTTTTTCAATCTTTTGTTACATATCCACCGTAAAGATAATAGAAAGATTTTTAGGATTATTAAATGAATGCAAAGTCGACACATATTAAAATAGAATCTCCAGGGGTTAATGTTCTCGTCGTCAAAAAAACTTACGATGGTTGGCAATACTTGATTCTCAAAAGAGCTGAAAAAGAATCATACGGTGGCTTTTGGGGATTTATGACGGGTGGTAAACAAGGGGAAGAAACGGTTGCACAGGTTGCGGTGCGTGAATTAAATGAAGAGACACAATTAACGGCAAAATCGCTTTGGGCGACCGAACATCTTATTCAATTTTATGAACCTGAATATGACTCGATTTGGATACTTCCGCTGATTATTGCCGTGGTAGAAGATGATGCCAAGGTTGTGTTATCAGATGAGAATTCTGAGTTTCGGTGGCTATCGGTTTCTAAGGCAAAACATCGGGTCAGTTGGAAAAACCTTTCGACAGCACTTGATAATATTTCTGAGGAGCTTGAGATATTTCCTGCTCGCAACTGGGTTCAGATAAAAGCCTAATGATGGTCGGGTCACAATTTCGCTGAAGCGAAATCAGGACCCAACCTAACGTGTACGATAAAATCCCGATTTTCTGCAACATTTTGAGCAATAAATGGTTATAAGTAGAAGAAGAAAAAAAGATAATGATGATTATTCAACTTGCCATTTGAGAAGATTTGACTATATTCACCGCTGAATAAAGAAAATATGAGATTGAAATTATGTTAATAACTGTCTGTAAATCAAAAATACATCGCTGTACAATTACCGATGCTGACCTTAATTATGTCGGTTCGGTATCTATTGATAAGTCTTTGATGGAAGCAGCCAATTTGGTTGAGTTTGAAAAAGTCGCTATTGTCAATATCAATAATGGCGAACGGTTGGAAACATATGTGATTGAAGCACCCGCTGGTTCAGGTACGATTGCCCTTAATGGTGCTGCTGCTCGTAAGGGATGTAAAGGCGATTTGATTATTATTATCTCGTATGGTCAATTTCACACAGATGAACTTGAAGGTTTCAAGCCATCATTTGTGCATGTTGACGCCGACAATAAAGAAATTTCATTATAAAATATAAATAGACAGGGGATTTTTAGTATGAAAAAAGCCGCAGTCATTTTAGCTGCTGGAAAAGGCACTCGTATGAAATCGGATTTACCAAAGGTTTTGCACGAAATCAAGGGTAAGCCGATGATTCAGTATGTAGTTGAGACACTTCAAAAACTTCATTTTGATAAAATTATAGTCGTTATCGGATTCAAAGGGGAAATGGTCGAACAATCATTAGCATCGTACCCAGTTGAATTTGTCTGGCAACATGAGCAGAATGGAACTGGTCATGCGGTTATGATGGCAAAAGATGCACTGGCTGATTTTGATGGAAACACGCTAATTGCATTAGGTGATGTACCATTTTTGAGTTCGGGGACAATCCAACGATTGATCGATGTATTAGAACAGACCGATGCTAAGGCATCTTGTTTGTCAGCAATTATTGAAGAGCCAAAAGGGTATGGGCGGATTATACGTGAAACGGGGACGTCGAATTTGCAGGAAATAGTTGAAGCAAAAGATGCCACCGAAGAGCAACTCAAAGTGACAGAGATCAATACAGGGACATTTTGTTTTGAAAATTCTGTTCTTTTTGAATCGCTCACAAAGATCGGAACGGATAATTCTCAAGGTGAGTATTATCTGACTGATTGTGTTAAAGTTATGTACGACAATGATATGCCTGTCTCGATTGTGGTCGCTGATGACCCAGATGAGGGCGAGGGTATCAATTCTGTTGAGCAATTAGCTTATTTATCAGAAAAATTTAAAGATAGAATGTAATTTTTATTAATCTTTTTGGTCGTTTTAAACGTTATAAGTATAAAAGAATGAATAAGTTCGGTCGATAAAAGAATTAGAGGTTTTTTATTGACCTTGTTGTTGAAAACGACTACATTTAAAGAGAAGACTTTGAGTCTTCCATAAGGTTTAATGAGTTAAAGGGTATTCAAATTATGAAAAAAATTCTAATTATGATTTTATTTTTATCTGCTGTGACAACACAAGCACAGCTTGTAGAAAATGCATCTATTGATAGAGTTCAAAACTCCCCTTCTCATGTATTGAAACCTGCAGCAACTCCATTTTCATTGTTAGATTTTTCACGGATAAAATGGTCACATAGTTACTCTGTTAATTATTTTTCTGGTGGAACAAGTTCAAATTCATTAGGCATCTGGAATACATCAATGTTCTATGAAATTTCATCGAAATTGTCTCTCGCCTTAAATGTTGGCGTTGCTCATGACCCAACCGCTATGTGGGGCGATGCAAATAATAAGACTGATATTTTACCGAGCTTTATGTTAGACTATCATCCATCTGAAAATTTTAAAGTATCTATTAGTATGCAATCATATAAAGGTAATAACTTATACGGCACTCCATATTATTCTCCTGGTAGCCGTTTACATGATTCATTTCTGCGTCGATAAGAAAGGACTGTTAGAAAGAAGAAAAATATTTAATCCCTCCCGCATAATTTCACTTTGAAAAAATTTCCAAACAAAAAAATAAATTAAGTTAAAACTGGTGTCCAAAAAAAAACATACTAAAAAACCTCACATGAGGCGATTCTTTGAATTCTGTTTAATTGCTACTGCGATTATTGTCTTGATATTTATTGTCTCATTTTCAGTTCAGCTCACTCAAGGTATAGCTAAAGAAACGACTGGACCGACTTATAATTTACGAATAGAAATATTGAATGCTGGAGCAGAGAATAATACAGAAGAAAGCCTTTCGGTATATTTAAAGTCATTAGAATTGCCTGATATGGAAATCGATATTGTAAAACTAACACGATTTACAATGCAACCCTCTAAGGAAACATTTATAATTAGTAGAATAAAAGATTCTCATGCTATAAAAGAGTTAGCTGAGATCTTACATATAGATAGCGAAAAAATACAATATAGTGAGTTAAAGCAGAATAAAAATCATCTCAATGCAACAATTGTAATTGGAAAAGACTCTGTTATCGAAACACTACTTGTACAATCAAAGGAGTTAGAGTAAAAATATTGTGGCAAAATTAGCATTAGAAACAGCCCGTAAAGCAGGGCAAATAGCGTTGGGAAAAAGAGGTTTTGATGTCAAAATACTCAAGATGGATGAGATTTCATCAATTTGTGATTATTTTGTCATTGTCTCTGGTGATGCCGATGTGCATGTCAAAGCGATTAGCAACGCGATTTATGATGAGTTACTTGATGATGGTATGAAGCCTTATCATCGTGAAGGGATGGATACGGGAAGTTGGGTTTTACTCGATTATGTTGACGTTGTGGTTCATATTTTCAAAGAGCCAGTACGCTCATTTTATGCATTAGAAAAATTATGGGGTGATGCCCCAGTTGAAGAATTAAAAGATGAATAATATTTTACAAATGAATATAAAGGATAAGAAATGGCTGCTGAGTTAGCTGATTTAAAGACTAAAACAATTGCTGATTTGCTAAAAATTGCCGAGGGTATGGATATCCCTGGTGTCTCTGGATTACGCAAATCGGAATTGATTTATAAAATTATGGAACAATCTTCTGCAGGTGAATCAGTGATTTTGGCAGAAGGAGTTTTAGAGATTTTAGAAGAGGGATACGGATTTTTGCGTTCCCCAGGATACAACTATTTACCTGGTCAAGATGATATCTATGTCTCCCCATCACAAATTAAACGGTTCGATTTAAAGACAGGTGATATTATCTCTGGACAAGTACGACCTCCAAAAGATAATGAACGTTATTTTGCTTTATTGAAAATTGAAGCGGTTACCTATGACCATCCCAATGCATCTAAGCATAAAACGATGTTTGATAATCTGACTCCACTATACCCAGATGATATGTTTGTTTTGGAGACAAATTCTGAAGAATTGACTACTCGTATTATTGACTTAATGAGCCCAATTGGAAAAGGGCAGAGAGCCTTGATTACTTCTCCTCCTAAAGCAGGTAAAACTATCGTGCTTCAAAAAATAGCACAGGCGATTACAACTAATCATCCTGAAGTAATTATGATTGTACTTCTTATCGATGAACGTCCTGAAGAAGTGACCGATATGAAGCGCTCTGTAAATGGTGAAGTGGTTTCATCGACATTTGATGAACCCGCTGAACGACATGTGCAAGTTGCCAATATGGTATTAGAGAAATCAAAACGTTTGACTGAACGTGGCAAAGATGTTGTGATTTTGCTTGATTCAATTACTCGTTTGGCTCGAGCTCATAACTCGGTCGTTCCTCATTCTGGAAAGATTCTATCTGGAGGTGTTGATTCTAACGCATTACATAAACCAAAACGTTTCTTTGGTGCTGCTCGTAATATTGAAGAGGGTGGCTCTTTGACAATTATAGCAACTGCTCTTATTGAAACTGGTTCACGTATGGACGAAGTGATTTTTGAAGAGTTCAAAGGTACTGGTAATATGGAGCTTGTTTTAGACCGTCGCTTAGCCGATAGACGAGTGTATCCAGCAATTGATATCAACCGTTCTTCGACTCGTAAAGAAGAATTGCTCTTAGAAGAGGAAACCCTTAGTAAAATCTGGATTTTACGAAAATTCTTAGCTGAAATGAATCCGATAGAGGCGATGGAGTTCTTACAAGATAGAGTTAAGAAAACAAAAAATAATAAGCGTTTCTTAGCTTCTATGAAAGACTAATCAGATTTAGACGATATCTACAAAAAACCCGCTAAAAGCGGGTTTTTTTATTGGAGAGAGGTCTGCTATTTGAAAAACTCCCTTACGAATAAGGTAAAGGATTTAAAGTCACTTTTATGTTTATAGTTTCGCTACCAAAAGGATTACGGCGAGAACGCACCACAAAAGAGGCGACCTTCATTAATTAAGTGTTAGAGAATTTCAAATTGCATCATTCTCTCCTGTTATAAAATATAATTATTTTGTTACAATTGCAACTTTTAATTCTATCTATTGATAAATTGTAGTTTTTATTATATGTTGGATGCGGAGTTGTTGGAAGAATATCTATACTTTGAGCATACTTCGACTCCGCTCAGTTTGACAGATTATAGTTATTCTTATTCAAGTCAATCTTAGCGGAGTCGAAAGGTTTGAATAAAAGTTATAATTTTAACAAAAAGAATATTGAATTGATAGAACGATAAAAGTTGATAAAAGATGATAAAATCAATCGGATTAGATGTTGTAGAAATCAGTAGAATCAAAGCAGATGTTGATAAATACGGAGAACGGTTTGTTAATCGTATTTTAGGTTCCCTTGAAATTCAACAGTATGAAAAACGAAAAGATAAAGCACAATTTCTCTCTGGTCGGTTTGCTGCTAAAGAAGCAGTCATAAAAGCCTTAGGGAAATTTCTTACAGACAAACCAACATTGCCAGAGATTCAAATAGTAAACGACTCGACTGGTCAACCTGAACTTTGTTTATCTGATGAAATTTTGGACAAAGTGAAGGCAACATGTTTTATTTCTATAACCCATGAAAAATCAGTTGCTGCAGCGGTAGCAATATTTTCGGAGGAAAAATGAACTCAAATGAAATTTTACAATTATTTAAAGATTCCAATGCCTTATTGACAGGACATTTTAAACTAACTTCTGGCAGACATTCAGATGTTTATTATGAAAAATTTACGCTTTTAAAACAGCCTGAAATTTGTACAAAAATGTGTGAGCAGATGGCGAACCAATTTAAAGAGGCAAACCCTGTAACTATTGTCGGACCTACTACTGGTGGAATTATTATAGCTTATGATGTTGCTCGCTATATGGGGATTGAATCAATTTATGCTGAAGCAGGTGATGAGGGAGGACGGGTTTTTAAACGTGGTTTCTCACTTGAAAAAGGTCAAAAAGTTGTAATCGTTGATGATGTCTTGACTACGGGACGTTCGATTTTTGAAGTGATTGAATTATGTAATAAATATGAAGCGGAAATTGTCGGGATTGGACTTATGCTTGATAGATCTAACGGTAAAGTAAAATTTGATTATCCGTTTTATGCTTTAACTTCAGTTGATGCTGACAGTTGGGAAGTCGCTGATTGTCCGATGTGTGCTAAAGGGGAAGAGTTGACTCAACGAGGAAGTCGTAAATTTTAAGAAATTAATTCAAGCTCTTGAAGTGTTGATGAATTTGCGAGTGGGAATTCTATAGAGATTGTGGTACCAAGACCAACTGTCGAATCTATATGTAATTCCCCTTGGTGGCTTTCGATGATTCTTTTACAAACTAATAATCCAAAACCATGTCCTGTTTTTTTGGTTGTGAATTTTTCCGAAAAGGCTTTTTCTATATTATCTTGAGAAATTCCCTCACCTGTATCGCTTATAGAAATTTCAAATCTGTTTTTATCTGTATCAATACTTGAGGTTACATTGATTTGTTTTTCCGTCGTATCAAGCATTGCATCGGCAGCATTGTTAAATAAATTGTAAAGAAGTTGTTGGATATGAAGCGTATCAGCATGGAACGGAATTTGTTGCTGACATGGCTTAAAATTGATCGTAACACCTTGATATCTTTTTTGTGGTTTTAGATAATCTATTACTTCTGTAAGCAATTTATTGAAGAACATAATTTCGTTCTTAGTGGAAATTGGACGTAATTCCATTAAATTACTGGTGAATTTTTTTATTTTTCCAATATTGTCATGCATAGCGATTAAATGTTTATCTAACTTGTCATATTTCTTTTGTTTAATTTGATAATCCAGAAGCGACAAGCTTCCCGCAACTACACCTAAGAAATTATTTAATTCATGTCCGATTTCAGCAGACATCTCACCTTTGGTAGCCATCTTTTCAAGTTGAATTGTTTCATCTTGTAATTCTTTAAGTTTATGATACGCAGATTGTGATTTTTCTAATAAGTCAATATTTTCAAGTGATAAAGCTAATTGTTGAGCGGTGATAGAAAGAAATTTCAAATTTGATTTAATCATTGTTGTTGATTCAACAGGTGCGTTAATCATTAAAATTCCATATAAAAGTAATGAGCGATTCACACGCACCATTACCATTGGTGAATCATCTGAATACCAGCAAGGTACCACAAATTCACGAGCTTCAGTTGAATTACTTTTTAAAAATGGATGTTGATATAGTGAATTAATAATTTTTGGTTGTTCTAATTCTGAAAAATCTGTTGCAGAAACAACATTATTTAAAATATCAGTTGGTAAATCTTTTTCAACAATTTGATCTCCATTGATAGAAATCATTTTAAATTCAGTTTGGTCGCTATTCCAGTATAGAAATGAGCCATGTTTAGCTTTTGAGTGTGTGACCGTAAATTTTAATGACATTTTAATTTGCGATGATTTATCGCCAACTAAATGCATTTCGTTTAAGTTACTTAAATGGTCAAGCTGTTCGTCAGAGTTTTTAGAATTAGATTCTTTTTGTAATTGAGCGACGGCTTTTTCAACCGCATTTCTCATTTCAATCAATTCAAATGGTTTGAGGATATAGTCAGATGCCCCTTGAGTAATCGCTTCTTTAGCCGAATTTAAGTTTGCATAGCCAGTCATAAAAACAACGACAAGATTTGGTTGTTTCAGTTTTGCTTTTTTTACAAGTTCAATGCCGTTCATCTTTGGCATTCTGATATCTGAAATTAGAATGTCTATATGTTGTTTGTCGAATTCCGCAAGACATTCATAACTATCGAGTGAGGTGATTATGTTAAATCCTTCATCTTCTAATGTATCTCTGACTAAAGAGAGAACAACCTCTTCGTCATCAGCAACCATGATAGTAATATTTTTATTTTCAGAGCTCATTTAGTTCTGTATTCTTTCAATAATTGTATTTAAAATATTATTTATTTCATCTAAGTCAAACGGTTTTGTCAGTACACACCATGCACCTTCACTTTCAGCTTGTTCAGCTAAAGAATCTGGTAGAGAATCTGTCATAATAAAAATTTGTTCATTCTTTTCTTTTCTGATTTCTTTAAAAACAAGGTATCCATTTTTACGAGGCATGTGAATATCACAGAAAATGATATCGTAATTATTTTCTAAAGCTTTATCGACACCCTCTTGACCGTTTACTGCAAACTCTATTTGATGACCAAGTTCTGAGAGATATTCATCTAATAAATTTCGGATGATCTCGGAGTCATCTACTATTAATATTCTCATGTTTTCCCCTACATTCCAACAGCTTCATTAACAGTATTCATGAGCTCTTTAATACTAAATGGTTTTGAAAGAAATGCGAATGCACCGCTATTCACTGTTTGTCCAACGCTGTACAGACTAGAATAACCAGAAATAACAATAACTTCTGAAGTTGGATAAGTTTCTTTAGTGAATTTAACAACTTCTTCACCTTGGACTCTTTCCATTTTCATATCTGTAATGACGAGGTCAAATTGCTTGTGGGTCAGTTGTTCAATTGCCTCATCACCGTCAGTCGCAGTAGATACAAAAAATTCTTCAGAGAGAACTTCTGTTAGGAATTCTCTGATTACTTCTTCATCGTCGACTATTAAAATAGTTTTTTTGCTCATTTTTTAATTTCAATCTTTTGTGACATGTTTTCTTCAAAGTTGTTAATATATTCGCTATCTTTTATATCGGTCTGTTCGGATTGTTTCTGAAGAGGTATTATTATAGTGAAATTAGTGCCTTTTCCAATCTGTGAATCAACTTTAATCTCACCACCATGTTCTTTAATAATTCCATAACTTACAGAAAGTCCTAATCCAGTACCTTTTCCAACATCTTTCGTCGTAAAGAATGGTTCAAAAATTTTCTTTATATCAGAGGATGCAATTCCTGAACCTTGGTCAATACAAGAAATTTCTATAGCACCATCGAACTCACCTAATGGTGGGCTAAATCTTGTTTTAACTTCAATCTCAGTATCAGGTTTTGAAGCATGCATTGCATTTATAATTAAATTTGTAAAGACTTGTTGAAGTTGTCCAGCATTTGCCTGAATAAGCGGTAGTTTATCATCCAGGTTAATTTTTAGAATCATCTGATTCATATGTAATTGATGTTCGACAAATGTACATGTATCTTCGATGACAGAATTAATGCTTACATCAATAAACTCAGTAGTTTTAGAGGAACGAGAGAATCTAAGTAAATTTTGTACAATGTTTTTACAACGTCTTGCTTGTTTTTCAATATCAGTTAGATATTTCGTATAACTTGTTAAATCTTTTTGTGTAGTAGATTCAATATCTCTCTTTTTGAGTTTTTCAAGTGTAAATTGAGCGTATCCTAATATCCCACCTAATGGATTATTCAACTCATGTGCTACACCAGCAGCAAGTTGTCCGATTGCTCCAAGTTTTTCAGATTGAATAAGCTGTGCTTGGGCATCCTCAAGTTCAATCGTACGTTCAATGATTTTCTCTTCAAGAGTTTTATTGTAATTTTCAATTTCCGAACGTGATAATTTGAGCGAGTCAACCATCATGTCAAAAGATTTTGCCAATTGACCGATTTCATCGTTTCGTTTAATATTTATTTGCTGATTTAAATTACCTTGACTAATCAACGTAGTTGCATCAACCATTTTTTTAATTGGTGCGATAATTAACCTGACAAAGAATGCTAATATGATAATTGCTATCACAGATATGATAATTGATAGTATGAAGGCAGCATTTCTTGCTTCACTTGTGGCGTTGTTTACATTTTCCAGAGAGAAGATAATTTTTACATTACCAATAATTTCTGAATTAGCATTTGCGTCGTCGATGTTGTCTAAACCACCAGTTAATCCTAAGTTTTCTCTACTTAATTCTTCTTCAGCATAGAATACGGGATATTGCATAATTAAGAAATCTTCACCATCTTGATTATAAACATAAAAGTTTTCACAGAAGCTACGGTCTTCTTCACTCATTGATTTTTCACTTTTAACTTGTGAAATAATTAAACTGTCGTTCCATTCACCAATATTTGCTAAAATTTCATTGTCAGAATTTATGACCTCAGCATACTCGATATTATTAAATGGAATTAGAATTTTCATGGCATCATCGATTTCGTATGATGAACCAAAAAGAATACCAGTTTCAACCGAAGTCGAGAGCATACGAATCATTGCTTCGCCACTGGTTTCGAGTTCGTTACGGAAACCATCTGATTGTTTTTTGGTTAGATACATGCTGAAACCAAAAATAGTAACGACGAGAAGGCCAGCAACAGGTAAAACAAGTTTTAAACGCAGACTGTTTGGTTTTAGTATGTTAAGGAGGATATGTATCATCTATATACCTCCTTCGCAACAGCAGCTAACTCATCAGGAATGACAATGTTAATTCTTTCGGCTGTCTTTTCGTTATAATGGAACCAGATGACATCTGCGGTAGTGACTTTAATCGCAGATGGTTTCTTACCATCCAAAATTTTATTAACAATATTTCCAGCTTGTCTTCCAACGGCCTTATAATCAAAATCAAGGGCAAACAATGCTCCCGATTCTACAACATATTTTGAGAACCCCATAAATGGGATTCTTTTTCTTAGTGTATTTATCAGAATGTAACGCGTAGATTTTTGTTTAAACAAATTATGATCAGCCACAGACCAAATGCCTTGAACTTGAGAGGTGAGTGAATCAAGCATTAGTGGCAGTTCTTTTTCATGGCTTACTTTAAGAGCAATCAATTCTAAGTTGTGTTCTTTTGCTATGATTTTTGCTTGAGGAATTAAACTTTCAGTATTTTGAGTGTAGAGGACACCAATTTTTTTTAAATTTGGTATAATTTGTTTGAATTTTTCAAATTGTATTTTAACAGGAATATCAATTGATGCCCCTGTAATATTGTGTCCAGGGTTAGTAACTGAGTTTACAAATCCAGATAGAACTGGATATTTAACGGATGAAAATACAATCGGTATTTTATCAAAATTTTCCTGGGCAAGTTTTGTTGCGTTTGAACCAATAGTAATAATCAGTTTTGGTTGTATAGCAATAATCGAATCTACAATTGATAAATTTTGATCTGAGTTTTTCTTCACTAAAAAGTTTGTGAATTTAGTTAAAGGGTGTTCAATGTTGATGATTTTAGTAGCACCTTTAACTGTTCGCTTTGTTGATGTAAGTTCATCACCAGACAAAATGATAATATCATGTTTGTCGGCATAAACAATATCATTATAACAAATGAGGATGCATGATATTAATAGTAGAATTTTTGTTAGTCTAATAATCAAAATGCAATTTGTCCATTATTCTCAGTTGTATTACTTATAGAACTATTTATTTTACAGAAAAGCTTTATATCGTTTTATCTATCGGGTGTTTATCGTGAAACTTGACAAAGAAATAAGTAGATCTATCGTATATACAAAACCAATCATTCTTAGCAAGTATGCATATTTTTGAAATACAACTCATGTATAATTTTCTTATTTTAAAAAAATCAAAAGATGGGTTAAGTAATATTAGCCATCGCCGATATGCGTGATAAGCATTAAATCAATTTAATTGAATTAAGAATATGTAATTATAAATATAAAAAGAATTAAATATGACTAAGTTTAATAGTGAAAACTTGGAGGCTTCAAATTGATTAATCAATTTAAGAAGTTAACATTGTACATAGTACCTATACTATTGTGTTTTTTAACTTCTCAAATCAATGCTGGTGTAACAGGTAAAGTTTCTGGAATTGTTCTGGATTCTAAATTTAGTGAACCAGTCGTAGGGGCTACTGTTCGTGTAGTAGGAACGAATATTGTAACACAAACTGATATGGATGGGGAGTATTTTATTATTAATATTCCAAGTGGTAAATATGATGTGTCTGTTACATCCGTCGGTTTTGAAACTATGGTTAAAATTGAAGTGCGAGTATTAGTTGACTTGACTACTCCTGTCGATTTCGAAGTAGACGAAAAGACAATTGATTTAGCAAAACGGGTTGAAGTGTTTGCTGATAACCCCGTTATTCAAAAAGATTTGACCGCATCAAAAGTGATTTTTACTGCGGATAAATTAGAGCAACTTCCTAATATTGTATCAGTACAATCTGTATTAACAAATTACCCAGGTGTTGTAATAGGCCGTGATGAAGGTTTGCATGTTCGTGGAGGAAGATCAGGACAAGTTTCATATTACTTTGATGGTTTCTCAATTCAGGATCCATTTGTTGCAAGTTCTGGTATTCGGATTATGCCAAATGCTTTGTCAGAACTTTCTCTAACATCTGGTGGTTATACTGCTGAATATGGTGAAGCATTGTCTGGAGTTGTTAGTGCTGTTACTCGTGAGGGTGGTTCTGACTATAAAGGTTCTATCAAATTATATGAAGGCATGACTCATTCGTACAACTTGTATAATGGCGATTGGGAAGGTTTAAATAGAAATGGAAATCGGTCAGCATCATTATTGTTTTCTGGACCTGTACCATATTTAAATGAGCGTTCAAATAACTTTTCATTTGCGGGCGAATATTTACATGACCCAGGTTCTCTTCCC
This sequence comes from Candidatus Zixiibacteriota bacterium, assembly GCA_024280215.1. Lineage (GTDB taxonomy): Bacteria > Zixibacteria > MSB-5A5 > GN15 > FEB-12 > QQUK01. The sequence goes on along the minus strand of JAJRQO010000021.1, from coordinate 56,710 downwards.
CATAGTGGAGTTGCTTCATATACTGGAACGTCAAAATTTTCACTACAGCCTACATCTAAATTGCGGTTAGTCTCAAACCTTACATATTTTAAATCAGGTGGTGAAGTGTATGAACATCGTGATGTAAATAGTGTTTCCTATGATTTCAACCTTGATGGACTTCCAGTCTTTGAAAAAAAAGCATATCTCATTGGTCTTTCAGGAAACTACTATATGAACGAAAAAATGATTATCTCCGCACGATTTAGCCAGTTTTATACTTATACCAAATCAGCTCCTGAACATCTTTTTGATTCTCATTGGAGTGAGTGGGCTGGATATTCTGAAGATTCTAATGGTGTCTATAATGGAACTATCCAAGACGAAAATTACAGAGCAATAATTGACTATACTAATCCATCCGAGAGAGTTGGTTTTACAACTGCCAATGATTATAATCCAACCTATAGAAACAGAGAATCAAAATATAATTCATTCCATCTGAGTGTTGTCAATCAGGTAAACAAAAGTCATCAGTTGAAGGCAGGTTTTGAATATCGTTCTTATGATATTGATTGGGATTTCAAACAATTTTTCAATAATCAACCGTATGGTGAAAAATATGATTCTAAACCATTGTATTTCTCAATGTTCGCCCAGGATAAAATTGAATACGATTTTTATGTGATTAACTTGGGAATAAGATATGATTATCGCAATGATGATATTTCATATATGAATCTTGATGAGTCAAGAGGACCAATAGGTTATACAACTGCAAATAGTACTTCGAATATTTCACCTCGTTTTGGTGTGTCATTCCCTATAAATGAATATTCTGTGATGCATTTTAACTACGGTTTATATTATCAAATACCACGATTTACTTATTTGTATACTAATTTAGAAGGTAATACCACTGGTACTGGATTCCCATTATTGGGTAATCCAAATCTAAAACCTGAACGGACAACATCGTATGAGCTTGGTTTAAATCACCTGCTTTCAGAAGATGTTCGTGTTGATATAACAGTTTATCAAAAAGATATTCAGGATTTAGTAACAACTATCAATCCTGGTTTTTCAACTAAACCTACAGACGTTATCACATCTTTTCAAAATGAAGCATATGGCTCTTCAAAGGGAATTGATGTACAGATTGAAAGATTGCCAGGTAATGGTTTGTTGAATGCATCATTATCTTATGGGTATATGATAGCTAATGGTATTGGTTCAAGTGTCTACGAACCTTATTATAGTTACTTGACATCTTCTGTTGATACTATCGCACCAGTCTCTGAATTTCCACTTGATTATGACCAACGTCATACATTAACAGCAGTTATAGATTTTAGAGTTCCTAAAAACTATGAAACGAAGTTATTTGGTGTACAAGTCCCTACTAATTGGGGGATTGGGTTTGTAGGTAACTATGGCTCTGGGTTGCCATATACGATTACTGATTCACTAAAAAATCGAATTGGCGACAGAAATGAGGGGCGTCTACCATCCAACTATACTGTTGATATGAAATTTATAAAACACTTTAGCGTTAACAAAAATAGAAACAAAATGTCATTCTTCGTAGAAGTAGATAACTTGTTTGATAAACGAAATATTATAGATGTCTATACCAATACTGGAAGACCTGACTATGATGGTCAAGCAGTATCACCAAATCTTAACGCAGGTGTAACACAAGAGCAAGTAGACTATTTTGATAGGCTATTTGATAAAGATCCTTCACACTATTCAAGACCCCGAACTGTCCGTACTGGGTTAGAATTTAACTTCTAAGCCGAAGAGGATATGAAAATGAAAAAATATATAAGTATACTCATAACGATTCTTTTACTTTTGACACTTGTCTCAGTTACAAATGCAAAAGAGCCAGTCAAAACAGGACTTCTCAATGATGGTTTGTCATTGGCACCAGCTTCTAATACTGTTGATCAAATTATACATGACCGAGGCAATATTATTACTAGTGTTGATAACTATGGATATGTTGGTGGGTACTCTCATTTTGGAATACCATCAGGAGAATGGCCACGTAATTCTGGACATAGTTATTTAGCGGAAATAAGATATTGGATGGGGGCAACAATGCCTAATGGTGATACTTTGGTCGCTAATTCAGTTGATGATTTTCAAGCAATACAAATGCCAGTTGATGGTGTTGATGAATATCGTATGTATCTATCGACAGATACCACTCGGTATTATAATTATGATTTGACAGATACTATAGGTATAAATGAAAGTCGTCCTGCAAATGGCTGGAGAGTATGGGATGCAGTAACAAATAATTGGGTTTATAATGAAAAGTATAACACCTTAGCAACAAGTAATACTCCAGGTGGTCCAACATCTGAACAAGATTCATATTATCGTTTTAATGATGCTGCATCGGGTACTTCACTAATGGGGCTTGAATTAACTCATTCTGTATATCAGTGGAATTATTGTTACAATGAAGACTTTATGTTTGTAGTTATGGATATTACCAATACAACAACAAATGATTATACTGACTTCGCCTTCGGACTATATGTCGATTTAGATGTAGGTGGTTATTATAGTATTACAGGTGATAACGGACGTTTGGAAGATGCTGTTGTGTATGACACCGCCAATGGTTGGGCGTACACATATGATGTTCAGGGTGAAGACCCAGGCTGGGCTTCCAAAACAGGAATCATGGGTACAAAACTTTTAGAGACACCTAACAATGTAGGAATGACCGCATTTCGTACTGATGACTGGGATGTTCTTCCAAGTGATGATCCTGGCCGATTTGCAATGATAAATTCAGCACAGTATGATGCTCCTCTTGCTCCGACTGATCAGTTTTATATTCAAGCTGTTCGTGGAATTAACTTACAAGCAGGTGCTACAGTACGTGTTGTTTATGCCTTGATTGGTGCTGAAGATTCAGTTGATTTTGTTCAAAATGCTGAAGCAGTCCAAACATTATATGATGCCTTTTATGTAGGTCCTGAGCCTCCAAAGACTCCAACCCTTTCGGTTCGTGCAGGTGACAGAAAAATATATCTCGAGTGGAACGAAGTAGCTGAAAGTTCTATTGATCCTCTTTCTAATATTTCTGATTTTTCAGGTTACAAATTGTATAAATCTGAAGATCTTGGTAAAACTTGGGGTGACATTGATGAAAGCAATACAAATAATTGTCTTAATGAAGATTATCTAACAATAGCAAATTATTCTGTAATTTCTCCTGGGGATCCGATTCCTCATTCTTATATAGATACAGGATTATATAATGAAGTTGAATATTGGTATTGTATTTCTGCTTATGATTTGGGAGATACCTTAACTGGAAGTGACCCTCTTCAAAATGGATTTGGTGTTGCGGGTTCATCACCAAATGTTATTAAAGTGACTCCACGTACAAATCCAGCTGGATTTTATGATGCCGCTTCAACTGTGACTCATGAATATAATGGTACGGAAGTGCCATCGGATGGTCAGATTTTCCCAATTGTTTTTGATTGGAATGATATGGTTGATGGTGATTACGCTGTTGTATTTGAAGACAGACCAGATGAAACATATTGGCACTTAATCAATACGACAACCTCTGATACATTACTTGCTAACCAAACACTTGTAAATAATGATGATGTTGTAATTAACGAAGTCGTCGATGGTTTACGGGTTGTCGTCAATGACGGTGATGTTGTTCCTCGATCAATGACACAAACAGTAGGTGATTCAAGTTTGGTTATTATTGATACCAGTACATTTTATGGTGTTGGTTTAGAGTCTTTTTATAGTGGTGACGTCGTTTTTGGACATGAGCATTTCCGTTCAACTTATGAAATTCGTTATACTGGTGATTCATCTATCGCAGGTTCAATCGGAGCTTACCTTTATGCGAACAGCTTTATTGAGTATATGGTTCCATTTGAAGTTTGGAATACAACGACCAATCAACGTGTCTCTGTTGTGACTTATGACTTTGCTCAAAATGATGCTTGGGATTATTACGACTTACTTTTGATTATAAATGTTCCGTATGATTCAAATGGAACAGCAATGGCGTCAGCATTTCCTGATTATTATAGTTGGATGTTTGCTTTTGATGATGAAACATACAACCCTCAGGTTGGTGATGTTGTGACTATCGAAGGTGCTTCATTAAACGGACCGCAGGATCAATTTGTTTTCAAAGTTGACGGGATTAATAGTCAAACCGCAAGTAATGAAATGAAAGATATTAAAGTTGTACCTAATCCGTACTTTGTCTCATATAATTCTGATGTAGAGCGTTCACATAGTTTAAATACTGCTCTGCATTTTACAAACTTACCGAATGAATGTACAATTAGAGTATATAATCTTGCTGGTGATTTAGTGAAAACTATTGACCATAACCAAACTGGAGGAGACGCTGTCTGGGATTTACTTTCAGTGAATTCACAACTTGTTGCTTCTGGTGTTTACCTATATCATGTCGAGTCTCCATACGGTGAGTTCCTCGGACGATTTGCGGTAGTGAAGTAGAGGATAAGAAAATGAAAAAAATAGCTCTTATATTAGTTATGTTTCTCTTCATCTTTAGTTCTGTCTCTGCTGAATTTAGCAAAGTCGGATCATCTGGTGCACAATTTTTAAAAATTGGAGTTGGCTCCAGATATCAAGGAATCGGTGAAGCATCTGTTGCGTTTGTTAATGATGCATATTCGATGTTTTGGAATCCAGCTGGTTTAGTTGGTGTGACAGAATCTCAAGCAGTTTTTACAAATGTTAATTATCTTTTGGATGTAAATCTCAATTATTTTGGATATGCAAAATATTTTGAAGATGTAGGTGTTTTTGGCTTTTCAACGACAGTTCTTTCTATGGAAGATATCGAGATAACAAATTTTGAGAATCAAGATGGCTCTGGTGAGTTTTATTCGGTTTCATCTTTTGCGATTGGGGTCTCTTATGCCAGACAACTTAATGCAAAAGTTGCCTTTGGTGGTACATTCAAATATGTCGGTGAAAAAATTCACCACCTGACTTCGTCTGGGATTGCTTTTGATTTTGGTACACAGCTTCAAACAGGATATAAATCATTGCGGATGGGTATGAGTATTTCTAATATGGGACCAAAATTAAAATTTGCGGGTTCTGATTTAGCCTTCTCGTATATTGATGATAATGGAATTCCTGTTTCATCTGCGAAGCAATCAAGCTCGTACGAACTGCCATTGACATTTCGAGTAGGTTTAGCCTATGACTTTGACCTCAATGATAAAGCAGTCGTAACTTTGTCATCTGAATTTAAACATCCAAATGATAATGTAGAACAGGGTGCTTTTGGTACACAGTTTGCCTTTGATGGAAAATATTTCCTGAGAGGTGGTTACAAAATAAATTATGATGAGCAAGGTTTAACCCTTGGTGGTGGTACACAAACATCATTAGGAGAAGAGTCTAACTTATTTATTGACTATGCTTGGCAGGATTTTGGTCGGCTTTCGTCGACTCAAAGATTTTCACTTGGATTTACTTTTTAAATTTGAGTATACTAAATTATATAAAAACCCCTGATATTAGGGGTTTTTTTTGAGCTATTTTTGATGTATACTGTATAAACTGAAAGAAAATTTAGATAATTATATATGGAGTTCGGTATGTTAAAATATAAATATATTACTATTGTAAGTCTTGTCTGTTTATTAACTTTTTCGTCCTTGAAAGCAGATAGTGACATTGGTACTTTATCTGGATATTTTGACCTTTTGGTATCTGGCAATACGGAGTCAGCTTATTATCATTGGACAGATGAATGTCGAGAAAGAGCTGCACGGTTTGGTATAACGTATGATAATATCCCTCTTAAAATTGATTGTTATTCTCCGATAGTAAAAGATATCGATCTTATGCGTGAGCATCTGCAACCTCCTGCCAAAAAAACTGCTAAAATGCCAAGAGGTTTTTCAAATTTATTGTACTCATCAATAGTAAATGGCAACCTCACAGAATATACCTACTATATGCGAAACATTGATAATTATTTTTGGCTCACCTTCCCTCAAAATTATTACTCAATTGATTGGGAAACAAAACAGACAAAATATTTTAATATCAGATATCATAGCACCTTGGAATCTAATTTAAATGAGATTGGACTTGCTGAAGCTGATCGTTTTATCGAAAAAATGGCAAAAGACATGAACTTGTCTGACGATGTTTTAGAGCTAATTGCTGAAAAGAAAATTGAGTATTTCTATTGTGAGTCAGACAAGCAGGTCGAACAGATTACAGGGCATCTTGTAAAAGGTACTTATGATATGCCATCAAATGATATTATCTCAGCATTTTTCCCGCATCATCATGAAATAGTTCATCTACTGACAAATATCAAACTCAAATCGTTACCGCTCTATTCGCTTCCAATTTTACGGGAAGGTACTGCTGTTTATTTTGGTGGGCGATGGGGGAAAGCACCTAATACTTTGGCATCTATTGGCGAGTTTTTGATTAGCGAAGATATTATCTCTATTGACTCCATTCTTGCCTTTTCAGACTTTCAAAAAGTGGCGACCTCAAATATTGCTTATTCAGTTTCTGGACTTTTTTCTGGTTATTTAATCGATAGAATTGGAGTCGATAACTATTTTGAATTGTATAAAAACTTCTGTGGTTCTGCTGACTCACTCAATTCTTTGTCAGCAAAAGAAATCAAACAGAGTTTTGCTCAAGCGGTTAATAAAAGTGATTGGGCGGAGTTGCAAACGGATTTCAGAAGTTATCTTGACAACGTTGTTGCTCATTCTTATTTACAACCTGGACTCTCTGAGAAGGGGGAAGAGATTTATAATGCTGATGGGCTGATTATTAAAGCAGATAAAGAATTTTATTCTTTTGAAATTTCCGCAATGGCAAATGATACTGTCATGGGAAATATCCTTTTTGAGAATCAAGCAGTTCTTGATGGGAAGCGTTCTATACTGTTTGAAGAGCAGTACAAAGTAGCAACAGAATTCGCTGGTTATCGCTTTGGGGTTCGATATGACCGTAATGAAGTTGGCGTGTATGATTATGCCACGAACCATCTCATCGCTAAGTATATTTGGAGTTTACAACCATCAGATGCGTATTTTGATGATAAAAATCATAAATTATATTTCAAATTCAAAAAAGAAGTTTTATCTTCTAAACTGAATAAGAAAACAGAATTTGTAATTTTACCAAATTAAAAAAGAGCTTACATGGATTTGTTGATGCTCGTTTTAATAATCGCTGTTGTTGTGAATATTGTGATTACAACTCTTTTGTTATTGCGTGATAAAAATAAAAAATCTGAAGAATCACTTAGTCATCTTCTTGCTGAATTTAAGAGTGAAATAACGACCAAGCAATTAGAAGGGCTTATTTCTCTCAAAGATACTGTTGATAAAGCAAATCATACATTACATACAACTCTTGCTGAGGGCAACGCTGTTATTGATAAACGTTTGGCGGTTGTCAACGAGATTGAAAATAAGTTAGGTAAACTATCTAATCAAACTTCAAACTTAGAAGCTATTGGGAAAAATATTCAGTCATTATCTGATATTTTAAAACCACCAAAAATGAGAGGGCAGTTTGGCGAAATTCTTCTTGAAAATTTATTGAGAGAAATTTTACCTGATGCACTTTTAGATTTCCAATATAGTTTTAAAGGTAATGTTCGTGTTGATGCCATTGTAAAATTAAATGAACGTATTTTGCCGATAGATTCTAAATTTCCTCTTGAATCTTTTAACCGCTTATTGTCAGAATATGATGAAACAATAAAAATTAAATTAGAAAAAGAATTTGCTCAAGCAGTAAAAAAACATATTGATGCGATCAGCGAAAAATATATCTGCCCCGATGAAAACTCGACTGAGTTTGCGATTATGTACTTGCCTGCTGAAGGAATTTATACTCATCTGCTGTCTCATGAACAGGAACAGCTCTTTAGCTATTCACTCTCGAAGAAAGTTATTCCAAGCTCACCAGGACATTTATATGGCTTCTTAGCGTCGATTTCAGCTATCTATCGTGAAGCAGGGATTACATCGGATAGCAGGAAGTTCTCCGAATTACTCAATGATTTGTATGAACATGTTTCAAAATTAAACGATTTACAGGAGAGAGCTTCTGGTTCGCTCAGGTCTGCTGTTAAAAATGTCGATAAAGTAAAAGAGAGATTAGCTACAATGCAAACTCAAATACAAGATTTTATAAACATCTAAATAATATAGTCAATTCAAGGAAGAACTTTTTGAGGTATAGATTATGAGTTTTAAAGAATATGATTTAATAGTTATTGGTTCGGGACCTGCAGGTGAAAAAGCTGCTATTGAAGCAGCACGTATGAGAAAAACTACTGCTATTGTCGAGCGACATTCGGTGCAGGGTGGTGTTTGTATTCATACAGGTACGATTCCTTCAAAGACACTGCGTGAAACTGTATTGTATATTTCAGGTCTGCGTCAACGTTCGGTTTATGGATTAGTGGGTGGCGTGAAGTCTGATATTTCAATTCGAGAACTTATGTATCGCAAGGATCAAGTTATCCAACAAGAGATTGACGTGATTCAACAAAATATGGCACGTTACCGAATTGAAGTTATAAAAGGGACTGGGATGATTTCAGATCCGAACACCGTAGTTGTCTCGGACAACGATAACAACACATCAGTACTTAAAGGAAAAGTAATTATTATTTCTACAGGGACGCATCCATATCATCCTGAACGTCTCGATTTTGACGAACATTACGTCTATGATGGAGAATCGATTCTCAATCTTGATGCAATCCCACGCTCACTTACGATTGTTGGCGGTGGAGTGATTGGCTGTGAGTATGCTTCAATCTTTGCCCATATCGGAACTAAAGTGACTATCATTGATAGTCGTGACAGATTGCTTTCATTTTTAGATAGAGAAATTGCTGATAGTCTTGTCTACTTGATGAGAAAATATCGAATAAATCTTATATTAGGTGATGGCGATAAATCACATGAAATTGTCAATGAGCAAGTTGTTACAACAACTGAATCTGGTCGAAAGATAACATCTGACCGACTACTTTTTGCCGCTGGTCGAAGCGGTAACACTGAAAATATTGGGCTTGAAAATTTAAGTATTGAAGTCGATAGTCGGGGTCTTATTCAAGTTGATGAGATGTATCGTACTGCTGTTGATAATATTTATGCTGTTGGCGATGTGATTGGTTTTCCTTCTCTTGCTTCAGTTTCGATGGACCAGGGGCGACTTGCAGCGATTCATGCTTTTAAAGAAAATGATAGATCACGTATCAATAGTATTATTCCGATTGGTATTTATACTATTCCAGAGGTCTCTATGGTTGGCGAAACTGAAGAATCTTTGAGTGAGAAAAATCAAGAATATGAAATTGGTATCGCTCGTTATTTTGAATTGGCACGTGGACAGATAATTAATGATCATGACGGAATGCTCAAGTTAATTTTTGAACCTAAGACAAAAAAGATTTTAGGTGTGCATATTGTTGGAGAACGGGCTACCGAGTTAATTCATATTGGACAAGCAGTCATGTCATTTGGGGGGACACTTGATTATTTCATGGAGACTGTATTGAATTATCCGACACTTTCTGAAGCATATAAAGTTGCAGCTCTTGACGGATTCGCTCGTATTGAGAGTAGGTATTAAATTTTAACTTTGTTGCTGAAGAATCAAATTATTTAATCGTTTACGAATACCCGGGGTCTCTGGTTCTTCAGGAGCCTGTTTGATAAATAGTTTAAAGTTTTTGATGGCTTCAGTTGGTTGTTTTTGAATCTCTGCTACAAATCCTAAAATTAAATATGCATAGGCTTGGGATGGGTCTTGGGCAATTACTTCTGAGGCAGTCTTTTTGGCATTGGTAATATCTTTTAGACGATAATATACAATAGCTAAATCTGTTTTGATATCAAAATCATTGGGGTGATATAAAAGAGCATATAACACTCGGTCTTTTGCTTTGGTGAAATCACCCATTTCAAGATAATATTTATAATCCAATTTTAAGTATTCTTTTTCATAAGCTGAAATCAGCAAACAAGTGTCGATTTCTGGGCGAGCAAGTTTGAACCTTTTTTGAGCTATATGAATTGATGCTATATGAAATCTTGGTTCGCCCCAATATGGTGCTTTTGTCTTGAGCTGATTATATAGCAGCAATGATTTAGAGTACATCTTGGCGTAGTTAAATTCACCCGCAGCAGTAAGGTCTAAATAGTCTCTTGATTTTTTTGGGAGCGAAATATACCATTTATTTGCCTTGTCAAAACTTTTCAAATGAAAGTATGAATCTTGCAAAGCGGTGGCACCCTCTATGTAAAAATAGTGATTTTTTTCAATATAATCGCCAACCTGTTGTTCCGCTATATCAATATGAGTATAGCTCGGTAATGTTAAGAGCGGTACAAAGAGTGCAAATACACATACATATTTTAATTGTTGTTTTGATTGTTGTATGAGCATTGCCAGCATAACTACTATCGGGGATAGATAGACGGCAAACATCGGCGCATCTAATATTATAGTATGAGTCGGTTCTAAAATAAAAATCAAAGTGCTTGATGAAAAAACGATAAGTGTAAGTAATTGAAACCGAAATGAGTTCAAAACCTCTTTTATGTTTTTATAAAACAAAAACTTCAACATTACAACTTGTGGGACAAAAAGAAAAAGTAATTGCAGGTAATCAAGTATATGGTTTAACGAAAATAAATTATATCTAACTTGCATATTATGACTGCCTAAAAAGAGAATCGATTGTGAATATTCAAAATGCACCGATGTCACCCAAAAAAGAGTGACTGTTATAATTAGATATGAACTCAGTCCAAGAATAAATGCTGTTTTTTTCTGTTTAAGAAACTTTTTGAAAGTTACAAATACAAGAGCAGGGAATAAAATAAGCATGCTGATATGTGTCAGGCTGGCCAGAATTGCTAATCCCCACATGAGCCCTAAAGACTTATATGTTTTTTCCTTTTCAAATTTCAAAGCTACATAGATGAAGAGATATATAAAACCTGTTACGAGTGAAGTTTGATTGATGAACCCAAAATAGGAAAGTGTCTGTGGACCTAAAAAGATGACAATAAAAACAAGAAATCTGTTTTCAGTCGTATTGCTGATTTTTTTTGAAAGTAAAAGAGAACTTACAAAGGCAAATATCATCCCGAGGTAAGCATACATCTTCCAACTTACAACACCTGCCGCATTGTTTTTCATCTCAAACAGGGTGAGTAGTTTGTAAAAAAGAGATACAAAGAATACTGTTCCAAATTCATAAAACTGATAAATGATTTTATCTGATTGGGCTATCTGATTTATCTTATAGTTTCCCCCTCCATAGAGAAAAGAGTCAAATTGGAAGAGAATAAAGAGAAAAATGAAAAATCCGAATAACAGGTAGCTCTGTAACTTTGTTTCAAGAATACTTTCGAAAGGGGACTTCTTTTTGTTGGTAATAAAATAAAATAGTGTAGTTAGACCGATTGGAATGATGTAGTACCAGATTGGAATATACAAGTGATGGGTAAAGGACCAATTGTTCTCAAAAAGGTTAGTTCCTAATATTCTCATCGCAAGAAAAAATACAAACGTTATCCCAAATCCGATTGTGACTTGCTTGTCATTTTGAGATGAGATAGTCATGTTATTAAAATTCCTGACGGCCTTCTAATGCTCGTGAGAGTGTTGCCGAGTCAGCGTATTCTAAATCAGAACCAACAGGGAGACCTCGTGCTATTCGGCTTACTTTTAATCCAAGCGGTTTGAGCAGGCCTGATAAATACAGTGCAGTCGCTTCACCTTCGACATTTGGATTCGTTGCTAAAATTATCTCAGTAATATCACCGTCATGTATACGTGCTAACAGTTCGGATATCTTTAAATCATCAGGTCCGATACCATCAAGAGGGGAGAGCTTACCACCTAAAATATGAAACATGCCATTGAAACTTTCAGCTTTATCAATAGCGGCCGCATCGGGAGTTTCTTCTACGACACAGATAATATTTTTTGTACGTTTTGGGTCAGTGCAAATTTGACATGGGTCTGTCTCGGAGATGTTATTACAGACCGTACAAAAACCAACTTTATCTTTGACCTCACGAATTGTATCAGCCAATTCAAAAGCTTCTTCTTTAGTAAGTTTTAAAATATGAAATGCCAAACGATTAGCAGATTTTCGACCAATACCAGGAAGTCGTGCTAAGCGGTTAGCGAGTCTTTCTACAGAACTTGCGGATTTAAACATCTATACCTGTAACCTAAAAAGGCAGGTTCATACCAGGGAGATTCATTCCACCAGTAATTTGTGACATGTTTTCAGATTGTATATCACCAGCTTTTTCTTTTGCTTGCTTGATAGCGGCAACAATTAAATCCTGTAGCATTTCTATATCTTCTTTATCGACAACTTCTGGATCCAAAGTAATAGAAAGTACATCTTGCTTACCATTACAAACAACAGTTACCATACCACCACCAGATGATGCTTCGATTTCCATTTCTTCAAGTTCAGCCTGCATTTTTTCCATTTTTGCTTGCATCTGCTGTACTTGTTTCATCATGTTACCCATTCCACCGCCTTTAGCCATTTTTCTACTCCTTCAAATTAATCAATTTTAGTAACTATGTCACTTTTTTAATGCCAATGACTGTGCCTTCAACTTTTTCAATAAGATTTTTAATCCTACTTGAGTTTGAAACAAGTTCATTGAGCTTCTCATTTGCGTTTTCTTTTTCATCAGTTCTTTGTTGTGAACTGGTGTTGTTTTTATCTAAGGTGAACTTTATACTCAGTTTTGCCTGAAAATGTTCACTCATTGATTCTGTAATTAAATTTATATTATCATTTTTTTCAACAATAAGTTTTGAATTTTCTCCAGATGCGGGGTAGGTAAACTGGACAACCGAATTGGTCACATCGTTTATCTGTACTAATCCAAGTTGTGATGCTAGCATCGGGCGTTTTTTATGAAAAGCTGAGAGAAATTTTTTCCAACCTGTTTGAAGCATTGGGAGCGTAACCCTGTTTGGAAATTCATCTGGCTTATGTGATGCTTCGGAATTCGTTTCATGTTGGTGAGTAGGAGGCGGTGCTTGTTCTGCTTGAGGTTTTACAAATGTTACTTTGGGAGGGTTAATTATACTCTTTTTTTTTTCAGCCTGATTAGAGCTTGTTGATGCAGTACTTACATTGTGAACAGGGTTTCTTTTGAGATATGCTAAGACCTGTTCAAATTTGACTGTAGATTCAATTTCTGCCATTTTAACAGCATTCATCTCAAGGATAAGTCGCTCATCAAGCCCCGAAAATTTGAGGTCGTTGTTCATCGACGAACCGATTTTCATCAGACGGATAATATCACCGACGGAATAGTTCTCCGCTTGTTTTTGATACTCAGTTAAATCATCGGCAGAGACATTCAGAAGTTCCGATGCAGATTTATCAGTCGTGAGGACTAAAAGAATCCGAAGATGTTCCATCAGTTCTGCGACAAAATCTTTGGAGTCGACCCCATTTTCAAAAATAGTTTTTATGATTTGCAGAGTCGTTAATTTTTCTTTATTTGAGATAGCATTGACAAAATCAAAAAGCAGCTGTTTGTCAACTAAGCCTAAAGCCTCGATAACTTTTTCTTCAGAAACAGCACCATCGGCAAAAGCGGCAATTTGGTCTAAAAGCGAAAGAGAATCTCGCACCGAGCCATTTGCTTTTCTGGCAACAAGACGTAGGGCAGATTCTGAAATGTCTAATTTTTCTTTACCTGCTATCATTTTGAGATGTTTTGCTAAGTCATCGATAGAAACTAATTTGAAATCAAATCGCTGAGTTCGTGAAAGAATTGTCTCGGGAACTTTGAGAGGTTCAGTTGTCGCAAAGATAAACATGACATGCGGTGGAGGTTCTTCGAGAGTCTTTAGCAGTGCATCAAATGCCGATGCCGAGAGACGGTGGATTTCGTCGATAATATAAATTCGTTTATGTCCTGATGTTGGCATGTAGCGAACATTTTCACGTATCGTGCGGATATCATCAACGCCAGTATTTGAGGCAGCATCAATTTCAAGGACATCAAGTGAGACACCTTTGGTGATTTCTTCACAAGCATCGCATTTGCCACATGGATTCACGGCTGGACCATCTGCACAATTGATCGCTTTGGCTAAAATTCGTGCGGTGGTCGTTTTACCCGTACCACGAGGACCACAGAAAAGGTAGCCCTGTCCAATACGGTCGTTTTTGATACCGTTTTGGAGGGTTTTGGTAACATGTTCTTGTGCGACAACGTCGTCAAACGACATTGGGCGATATTTTCTTGCAAATACGACATAACTCATAGACTTTTAATATAGTAAAAAAAGTGTGGATGGGAAATCATAATTTAATTAAATGTGATTGAAAATAGATAGAAGTTCAGTCAGTTCCTTATTCGCTTGCGAATTGAGAACTGACTGATTTATTAAGTGTCAGGTGTATCATGCAAGCATGAAAGCACCCGACACAACTATTAATCTTGATGTGATGGTGGTATATTAGATATGACACTTAAATTAAATTTATAGGAGATTTTCATGGGCAACTATTGGGCATTTAGAACAGATTCTGAAAATAGGGATTATTTCTATTCTGAATTAAAAGAAGGTCGATTAAGGCAAGGGTGGGGATATGACGTTAGCCAAGATTTGAATACTATTCGGAGTTGTAATAAATCAGGGAAATTTTTAAATGCTGACCAAATTGCTTGTTGGCGTGGGAATAGAAAAATGCACCCTAATGAATTAGACAGTATTCAAGTGGGAGATATTATAATTACTCCAAATTTACCTGATTACGGTAAGTGGTTAATCGCCGAAGTTACTGGAGGATATAGTTTCAAACGTAATCATAAATCTGGTGATTATGGACATGTCTTAGAAGTTAAGTTGCTTACAGGTGATTCATTTATACATCCTCACAATATAGATGTATCTGCATTCTTACGTGGAACTATGAAAACACCAATGCGGCTTTGGAATATCAGAGGTTATAAGTCCGATATTGATAAAATTGTAAATACTTTAAAACGAAATGAAGATTTATCGCAACCAACTCCTATTCAAGAGAAATTATTTGAGATAAAAAAACTGTCTAAGTTACACTTAGAAAAAGAACTTAAAGATAAATATAATGCCACTGAATTTGAAGCTCCAATTTTTGAAGTCCTAAAAATGTTGTATGGTCATGATAAAGTAGAAAAACACGCTGGTCCAAAAGAAAAAGGTGCTGATTTCATAAGTAACTCAAATGATGCTCTTGGTGTATTGCATAGAAATGCGATTCAGGTGAAAATGTGGTTTGACGAAATTTCTGCTTTTGACCCATTAGATCAGATTGAATTAGCTTATAATAGTCATGAAAAAATTGATAGTGGAATTGTAATTACTATGGGAACTAATATGACTGATGCTTATAAACAAAGAGAGATTGCATTAAGTAAGAAATTACATATTCCTATTCATACCACATTAAAGGATGAAACTCTTGAATTGTTCTTAAAATATTTGCCTGATTTGATATAAATGACTAAGAACCAAACTATAATCTTTTAAAGTTCTGTCAGTTTCTTATTCGCTTGCGAATTGAGAACTGACAGATTTATTACGTGTCAGGTGTATCATGCTAAGCATGAAAGCACCCGACACAACTATTAAGGAATGGTTATTTCTAGAGGGACATATATCTACTGTTCTTCCCATGATTAAATAACCTTTGCTTTTTGATTGTTATTTGCTAATATGCGTTTATGTCAGAAACACTTACATTTGTGCTACTTTGCTTCACATCGTTTTTTACCCTGATAAATCCGCTCGGGGTGATGCCTGTATTTATGACGATGACCTCGTCGCTTGACAGTAAAGCCCGCAATAAAACTGCCCGTAAAGCTGTTATTATAGCATTTTTAACGCTGGTCATGTTTGCTTTTTCGGGACAGGTCTTGTTTGAGTTTTTCTTCTCAGGTCTCACACCAATAGTCCAGAAAATGATTCATCCGTAGAGGAAATAAAATGAAATATTTATTAGTATTTATTTTGACATTACAATTCTCTATTATTGCAACAGCTGGTCATATGATGAATTATCCAGATGGTCCGTATGTCACAATAGAAAACGATACAACAATTGAAATTTCCTTTGTATTGACAAATACTGTATATGTCTTTAAAGAATACGGACATAACTCAATTACTTTTATAAATGATATTGGGGATTTTAGTTCTCATTCATATACAATAAAAATGCCACCTCTTGTACAATCAAAATATAAGTATAATGAAGCATCCAAACTTTTTGTTTTTTCTGATATTCATGGTGAATACGAATATCTCTGTGAACTTCTTATCAATAATCATATTGTCGACTCAAATCTTTATTGGTCATTTGGGGATGGACATCTTGTCATCGATGGTGACATGCTCGATAGGGGAGATAAAGTCACTGAGATATTATGGATGATATACAGATTAGAACAAGAGGCAGAAAAAGCCGGTGGGAAAGTACATTATCTCCTGGGTAATCATGAAATAATGCCGTTACAAAATGATTTGCGATATATCAATAAAAAGTATCAAAAAACTGCTGAACTCTTAGATAGTGATAGCTCATATTCGAATTTATTTGGAGTTAATACTGTCTTAGGTCGATGGCTTCGTTCTAAAAATGTAATTGAAGTTATCAACGGAATCCTGTTTGTGCATGCGGGGATTTCTCCAAAGATGATGCACAATAATTATTCTCTTGAGTTTATCAACGAAACTATTCGGGCAAATATTGATATGCCAAGAGATTCTATCAAAGCAGACACAACATTGAAAAACTTATTCAGCTCATTTGGACCAATATGGTATCGTGGTTATCATTATGATATGGAAAAATATAAACAACTGACAATGTCCGAAGTTGATTTGTTATTAGACTATTATGATGTTACAAATATAATCGTAGGGCATACGGTCAAAGATTCGATTGCGGTTTTATATGATGGGAAAATCTTTGGGGTCAATCAGGATTATGAGATTCGGGAAGAAATCGAAGGGTTGTATATCGAAAATGGAATTTTCTACGCCTGTGACATCAAAGGTCTCAGACGGCAAATTCATGCTAATAAATAAGTTGAGGTAAATTTAAAAAACTTCTTTACCTATTGCTAATTCTGTATTACTTTCAATTTGCTTTAAGGTTTTACCCCTCGCTAAAGGGACTGTTGATAAAGATTTTGTTTTATGAACATACTTCGACTCCGCTCAGCATGACAGATAGTAAGTTGTTGTCTTTGAAGTCACCCTGAGCGGAGTCGAAGGGACTTGAAAGACAGCCCTACAACAGATGGGTCGGGTGTGTGTAGATTGTTCTTTGAAATTTAGATAGATATAGTGACAGTTGAGCAGTATTGATAATTGGGTCTTGTACAACAGATACCTGTGAACCCGGTCAGGACTGGAAGGTAGCAGCCGTAAATAGTTCTTTTCTGTGTGTTGCGAGTTTCCCCGGTAGGAGCCAGCTGGCTGTCACATAAATATAAAGCCTCGTAGTTAAGTCTCGCGAGGCTTTTTTGTTGTTCTAAAGCAGATATTATTATATACTTTGCTATGATTAAAGCCAAAACACTATTATTTTTAGTGCTTATTTTTATAATTGGAGGTTGTGTTTCTACATCGCTTCCTGATTATGATAAAATTTCAAGTGCAGAGCAAGCAGGTCCTCATTATGTCGCAAGAAATATTAAGATATCTTATGATGATAATACTCCATCTTATGAAATTATGTTGCTGAAAAAAGTTGAAGTTGTAGGGGATGAGCGTTATTATGTTGTATATGAAACATATTCTCGTATGGCTTCAAATAAAAGTTTTGCAGTAGATTCTATTATATTTTCTGTCGATGGTAATTTTATTTCACTCACACCTAATGATTATTTTGAAAATAAAATCTATTCAATAGGAAATCAATATATTTCCGAGACAAGTAAGTTTTTCTATGAAATAACAGAACAACAATTATGGGAAATAGCTTTAGGAAACAATGTTTTAGTATTGGCAAAATCAGGTGCAAAAGTTGACCAAGGTAAACTTCTGCAAGAAAATATAGATAGGTTTAGAATATTTCTCGAGAAATTTGGGGATAAGTAAATCTGTTATTTTATATCCGTTCTTTTAGCACATCCAAATATTTATATCCGCTTCCTGTATTGAAAATTACAACCGTATCATCTTGTTTGATAAATTCAGATTTCACTAATTCATAAAAAGCAGCAAGCGATGCACCACCCTCAGGAGCTGGGAAGATACCCTCAAGGCATGACATATCTTTTGTTCCGTTTGAAATTGCCTCCTCTGATACCGCCAAAGCTGTCCCGTTTGATTTTCGTATCGCATCAAGTATCAAAAAATCACCAATCGCACCAGGTACCCGAAGACCAGCGGCGTGAGTGGTTGGGTTCTCCCAAAGTTCAGCGTTATTTGTTCCATCGTTGAACGCTTTGACAATCGGGGCGCATCCTATAGACTGTACCGAGACCATCTTTGGGCGTCTGCTGTCAATCCACCTGAGTTGTTCCATCTCGTCGAATGCTTTCCACATACCGATAAGTCCTGTCCCGCCACCTGTTGGATAGATGATAACATCTGGTAAAACAAAGTCGAGTTGTTCGGCAAGTTCGTAACCCATCGTTTTTTTACCTTCGATACGGTACGGTTCTTTGAGCGTTGAGACAGCGAACCAGTTTTCATTTTCAACAAGCTCATGCACTCGTACTCCCGCATCTTTGATAGAGCCCGCAACTTTTTCAACCTCGCCACCATGATATATGACGTCGATGGCAAATGCATCGGGAGTAGAGTCGGGCATGATGACTTTGCATTTAATATTTGCTCTGGCACAGTAGGCGGCAAGGGCGGAGCCAGCATTGCCAGCGGTTGGGATAATGATTTTCTTAACTCCGAGTTCTTTTGCCTTGGAGACCGCCATCGCCAAACCTCTCGCTTTGAAAGAACCTGTTGGGTTAGTCGATTCATCTTTGAAGTATAAATTATTGACGCCATATTTATTACCGATTGAGACCGATGACTGAAGCGGAGTCATCCCCTCACCAAGGGTGACGATGTTTTCAGTTTTTAATACAGGCAGAACTTCCGTGTATCGCCACATTGAATTTTGCCGATGGGGGAGAGATTCTTTGGTGAGAGTTGTTTTTGCTTTTTCTAAGTCATAGTTGACTAAAAGTGGCAGACCGCACTCACAGAGATTGATAAGAATTGTATGTTTGTATTCTTTATTGCAGGATGGACAGAACAGATTTGTTATAGTGCTTTTCATAGAGACCTCATTCTTTTTTGCAAGATATGATAAGCTCTACATATTTTCAATAAAAAAAGGGATTGAATTCATAATGATTCAATCCCTTTATAGTTAAAAAAATCTTTATGCATTTATAGTTTCATGTTTTGGAATGTAGTCATAGAATTTCATATCAAAGTCATGATATGCTTCAGTTGGAGTTTTTCCGAAACCAGCGATACCATTGTCAATTGATTCACCGTACCATGCACACCATTTATGGTCTTGCATGACTAATGTTGGTTTTAAAAATATAGATGGACGTTTTTGAAATTCAATGAATTCATCGATTTTTTGAATTAGTTTTTCATCTGACATAATAATCTCCGTTTGTTTATTATTGAAAAATTACTTTCATTTTTCTTTCTATATATTACTTTTCGACATGAACCGCGGAACACTTTATCTTCTGATCCCAGTTATTTTCTGGGGATTGTCATATATAGCGATTAAAATCGTCTTGGGTGAACTTGAACCTGTTGAGATGATTTCAATACGGTTTTTGCTTGCCGTGCCTGCTCTATTAGGGATTTTACTTTTTAAGAAAATCAATATTTTCCCATTGAAAAATCATTTTGAGATTCTTGTCGGAGCATTGCTCATATTTGTTCATTTTTGGGTAATGGCGGTTGGTATGCAAGAAACGACCGCATCAAATACGGCATGGATCTTGACAACAGCTCCAATTTTTATAGCGATTTTAGGATGGATTGTCTTAAAAGAGAAATTCACTCTCAGGCAATCGATTGGACTGATGGTTGCTGCATTTGGGGTTATTGTCCTTATGGCAAATGGCTCATTTGAAAATCTAAAATGGCTAAACTCACGGGGCGATTATATCGTGCTTGGTTCATGTGTCACTTGGGCTACTTATACGATTTGGATTCGGAAGATTCGAGCTGTTGCAGATCCACTCTATACAACATTTTGGATGACAACCTTTGCGGGACTGATTTTTGTTCCTTATACTTTTTTTACTTCCGATGTTTCAAAATTTATGACCCTCCAAACTGATACTCTCGTAAGTCTGATATTTCTTGGTGTCTTTTGTTTGGCGATTGCTTTTTGGTTATGGTCAGAGGGGCTGGCTCGACAAAATGCCTCAGAGGTAGGAATTTATCTTTATGTTGAACCACTTATCACGATGGTTGGGGCGTGGGTGATTTTATCTGAACAAATTACAGCCTGGTTGATTTTAGGAGCGATCTTTATTACCGTTGGGGTTTTCATTGCTGAGAAGAGTGGGAAAACAAAACTGATGGAGCATGATGCCTAATGCGTGAGAGGGTCATGCTACTGTTGGCGGTGTTCTTTTGGGGATGGTCATTTGTCTTTACAAAAATACTTTTAGACTATGTCACACCTATCGAGCTGATGGGACTACGGTTTATTATTGGTCTGCCATTTTTGTATCTTGTTATTTTAAAGAAAAAAATTAAACTACAATTTGATAAAAAAGATTACCTGAGAGTTTTGATAGGTGGACTTATTATCGCTGCTCATTTTTTTATTCAGATTACTGGATTGCAATTTACCTCAGCGACTAACACAGGATGGATAATTTCTGTCACACCATTGGTACTTGCGATATTGGCGTTCCTCTTTTTAAATGAAAAAATTAGCCGCATGGCAATATATGGAATCATCATCGCAACCGTTGGTATTGTTCTTTTAGTTTCAAAAGGTAACCTTGCAAATATCAATTGGCTTTCATCTGTTGGCGATTGGCTGGTACTTGTGTCGGCTCATACATGGGCAGTCTTTACTGTCGTGACTCGTGATATTTCACGAAAATATAATCCGATCGCGGTGACATTTGCTATGTTTATCCCTGCGACAGTTATAACAGTTGGCTATATGTTGTTCAACTCTGATTGGTCAGTTTTTATAAATCTTCCGGCAGAACCGATGATAGCCTTGACTATGCTTGGAGTTTTTTGTCTGGTTGTCGCTCATTGGTTTTGGCAAGAGGGAGTCGCAAAACATGGTGCTGCCAAAGCGGGCTTTTTTCTTTATTTAGAACCAATCGCTACAACTGTTCTTGCCGTACCATACTTAGGTGAAACATTTGGAGCATTTGCCGCACTTGGTGGGTTTCTTGTCTTAGTTGGTGTTTATGTAGCAAGTGTTCAATCAAAAAAATAAAAATTCGTAACAAAAGTATTTTACTTTACCAAAGTGGTGAAAATGAAACGATATGTCCTAAGTATACTTCTCCTATTGAGCCCAATATGTCAAGCTGATGCTCCAAGTATTAGCGTTGATCATGTTGAAGGTTTGTATAGTACCGATACAATTTTTTCTGATTTCAATGTTAAGCTTCATTTGAAATTTGAAATCTCAGCAGAATTAGGTTGTCTCGAAATTATCCAATCTGGGTTTAGGATTTATGGTGAAAACTTAACGGGGGACTATGATTCAACACTGACATGGACTGATTTACGTTTGGATACTGTCAACTTTGACTGGGAATTACAATTTGATGCTTTATCTACAATTTTTGATTTTTCCGTTGATAACAAAGGAACCGATACTATCGGTTATGGTGGAGCAACATTCTTTAATTGTACTCAAGTTGATTTTTCTGATGTTGGTTTAATTCTTTCGTTTTTAATTCCATCGGAACATCAAGGAAAAACAATTTGTATTGATAATGCGATGATTCCCCCTGGTATGCTTTGGTTGTGGAAATTTGATGGTGTTGTAATTATTCCATCATGGGATGGACCTCATTGTTTTGTCATAGGTCCAAAATGTTGTCGTGGTCAACGTGGGAATGTTGACCACGACATGAATGAAGAGATTAATCTCTTAGATTTAGTCTTTTTGGTCGATTTTATGTTTCATGATGGAATGGAAATAAAATGTCGAGAAGAAGCAAATATTGATGGTAACGGGGATATTGATATCTCAGATTTGATTTTGTTGGTAAGTTTTCTTTTCTCAAATGGTGCTCAACCGAGCTCATGTTTCTAATTACAAATTCGATATAACTATTCACTATTTTGTATTTTTCTCAGTCTTGTATGAAACAAAATTCACGCAAATGGTTTATGTATACAGCACTTTCATATCTTGGAACACCCTACAAATGGGGCGGTGATGACCCTTCGGGCTTTGATTGTTCAGGATTAGTAATCGAATGCCTCAAATCAATTGGGCTTTGTAAAGAAAATCAGGATTTTACTGCTGATGGTTTATATCGATATTTTTCTGAAAAAAAAGAGCTTGAAATCGCTGAAGAGGGAGCCTTGTTTTTCTATCTCAACAGCTCAGGGAAAGCGTATCATGTCGTAATCTGCTTAGATGAATCATTCCAATTAGGAGCTTCAGGAGGCAATAGCGAGACAATCAACAGTGAAAAAGCATGGTCTCAGAATGGATATATCAAGATTCGACCAATACCAAAATTGACTTCAAGGGTGAAAATACTTCGACTATTTAATTAACATCCAAAACCCCAAAGGTTTACAAAAAAATTCCGATAGAAACAGAAAGAAGATAAAAAACGCATATTCTGTTTTCTCTTGTTGAAATATTGACTTAACTCGTATCTTTTGTATGTTGCAGAGTCATCTAAAATGCTACACTTTCTGCGTAAACAACTTGGAGGCCTACCCTTGGTTTTATCAAAATTTACTTTATCTAAAATAACATTCCTACTTGTTATTCTTTTTACTGTTATAATCTTTATCAATCGTCCTGTTCATGCGGTTCCTATGTCACCTGATTTAGTTGAAAAACTTCGAGAATCTGGTGAGCTACAAAAATTTATAGACCGTATGGCAACTGCTAAAGCAAAAGGCGTTTGCCAACCACATAATGATGTAAATCTTAAAGCTACCGCATCATTTTCAACCGACGCAAATGCAATTGATACATTTCGGGTTGTGGTTATTTTAGCAGACTTCTCCGATAAGACTGCTGCAAGCGGAGGTTATTCGGCTACTGTTGCTGACTTTGAACATCTTTTATTTTCATTTGACTCAACCGACAGCCATTATTCGATGTCTGAATTTTATTACGAAAACTCTTATGGGAATTTTGTCTTAGAGGGTGTTGTGGCAGGATGGTATCGTCTTCCACAAACCTACGCATATTATGTCGATGGCAATAATGGTTTCGGTTCATATCCAACCAATGCTCAACGGATGGCAGAGGATGCTATTACGGCAGCTGATCCATTTGTAGACTTTTCTCAGTTTGATAATGATGGTAATGGTACAGCCGATGGAGTATTTATTGTACATGCTGGGCCAGGTGCCGAAGCGACAGGTTCTGATTTTGATATTTGGTCACACGCCTGGGGAACATCGTATACTATGAACCTTGATGGTATAAGTATTAATAGCTATACAACCGAACCAGAAGAAGGCTCGGGTGGACTTATTACGCAGGGTGTTTTTTCTCATGAGTATGGACATTTCTTAGGGTTACCTGATTTGTATGATACCGATTATTCTTCTGCTGGGGTTGGCAAATGGTCGCTCATGGCGGGCGGAAGCTGGAACTCTGGCGGACGTTATCCTGCATTTTTTGATGCATGGTGTAAAAAAGAACTCGGCTTTATCAACCTTACCAATGTCTCGTCAAATCTTACCAATCAGGAAATTCCATCAAGTTATTATAACCCTGTTGCTTATCGTATATGGGAAAATGGCGTTGTTGGACAAGAGTATTTTATCGTTGAAAATAGACAACAAACTGGAAATGATTTTGGAATCCCTGGTTCAGGGTTATTGATTTATCATATAGATGAAACCCAATGGGGTAATTCAAATGAACCTCGTTATCTTGTTGGGATTGAACAGGCAGACGGTAAATCTGATTTAGAAAATGATGCTAATAGTGGAGATGCTGGTGATGTTTGGTCTACTGCTACTCAAACTGAATTTACAAATATCTCGCTTCCGAACTCTAATAAATACTCTGGAGCCCCAACCAATATTCTGGTATGGGATATTTCGGCATCTGATTCTTTGATGTATGCTAATTTAGATGTTTCATATTCAGCACCTCGTTTTTCCGTTACCACTTCAGAATTTTCTGATGTTCTCTATGGTAACAATAATTCAGTTGTTGATTTAGGTGAGACGATAACTTTTACCTTTACAGTTAATAATTTATGGCTGACTGCTAACAATGTTACAGCGACTATGTCTTCTGGAAATCCAGATTTTGTCTTTACAACACCAACGGTCAATATAGGTACTGTGCTGGGCAATGGAGGTTCTGGAAACAATACTGTCATTCCTATCGTTTTTGATATACCAGCAACATTTGATCCATGTATCGACTCATTTTTCTTAGATATAACATCTGATAATCCATTAGGTGCTATAACATTTGGATATGAACTTCATGTAGGCACTCCTGAAGTGTTGATTGTTGATGATGACAATGGTGCCGCATGGGACTTGCATGTAGTAAATACACTCCGAAACCTTCGGATTCCTCATGATATTTATGATAAATCTATTTTAGGTTCTCCGTCATCATTTGATTTAGATAATTATAATATTGTCATTTGGATAAGTGGAGATGACAGAGCCGATGTTTTATCGGCTGCCGATGTAACTGCTATGAAAGGGTTCATGGACAATGGTGGCAGGATGATGCTTTCGGGACAATCACTTGCTGAAGAACTTTCAGTGGATGATCTTTCTTTTTTACAAAATTATTTCAAAGCAGACTATACCTCTGATTTATTATTTCCTCTCATAAATGGCAGTTCGGGGTCAGTTATTGGTGATGGACTCAAAGTGCGATATGACTCATGGACGAATCAAACTGCCCCTGAAACAATGAGTCTTTTTGGTGGTGATGGAAATGCCGAATTTGAGTTGCAAGTTGGAGGTCTCTTAGGGATTAGTTATGATGGTCCTTATAAATCACTCTTGTTAAGCTTTGGGTTTGAAGGAATATCAAATAGTTATGAATCGTCAGGCTATGCTACGCAAGATACTGTGCTTGCTCGTATTATGACTTTCTTCGATTACGGTGCCGTCAATCAATTGACCAATCCGTATGTTGATTCTATTAGTTTCCCATCAGAAATTTCTGCATCATCTGTTAGTTCAGCAACGCCGATTTTTGGATGGTCTGTTTCTGATACGACAGGAGCCTCACAGGTTCAGTATCAAGTGCAGGTAGGTACAGGTAATCTTTGCTTTAACGCCAATGATATGTGGGAGTCTGGAATTCTAACTGGCTCGATTGATTCTATCGTCTACGCTGGAGCGATTTTGGATGATGGTGCTTCTTATTTTGTTCGCATGCGTGTTTACAATGGAACCGATTGGTCTGGTTGGAGAAGGACGACATTTACAATGAATGCAATTCCTCTTTTTGGGTCGTTAGTTTCTCCTGTTGCTGATATACAAGTGAATACGAACACTCCTTCGCTTGTGGTTAACAATGGTTCCGATGGCAATGGCGACGTACTGACATACGAATTTGAAGTATATAATGATTTTGGATTATCATCACTTGTTACATCGGCATCATTGGTTGCCGAGGGTGCCAGCACGACCTCATGGACCGTTGATGTGCCACTTACCGAAGATGCTCAATTTTACTGGCGGTCACGGGTAAACGATGGTGCAGCATCATCAGATTACTCTGCAGTTGAATCATTTTTTGTCAATCAGGTAAACCAAGCTCCAACCGCATTTGGTCTACAACTCCCTGCTGACTCAGCAGAGTCTGTTGGAACAATACCGATATTTACTTGGGACGTATCAACAGATGCCGATCCAGGTGATTCGGTTTTGTATAGTTTAGTCTATGATATAGATTCTTTGTTTAGTAGTTCTACCATTCTTGAAGTAGGCACTGACTCATCGTTTACTTTAGTCAGTCCACTTGCGACTGATATGGTTTACTACTGGAAAGTGTTCGCTACGGATATAGCAGGTGATACAACATGGTCATCACAGCAGTTTGTTTTCAATACAGGAAGCTGGGGATGTTGTATTGGTTTCAGAGGAAATGTTGATGGGGATAATAATGATAGCATAGATATTGCTGATTTAGTGTTCTTGGTCGCATACATGTTCCAGAATGGGACTTCTCCGATATGTCTGCTTGAAGCGAATGTTGATGGTCTTGGTGATATTGATATTTCCGACTTGGTTTATTTGGTCGCATATATGTTCCAAAGTGGTGCCAACCCACCAAACTGCCCATAAGTTGTTTTATAACATTTAAATAATAATCTTCGTAGGTCGGAACCCCTGTGGTTCCGACTTTTTTTATGCAGAAATCTGCGTAGGGGCGTTACATGTAACGCCCCTACAAGAAATGTGAATTTTCTGTCGGTTGGGTGGCACACCCCTTGGGATGCTTTTACGATTCATTTTAAGTATAACTACATTATAAGAATAGAAACCCACCCCAAGCAGTGGGCTACAAAACTTAGATAAAAACATAATATTCTTTTATGATGGAAAATATTTGATTAAGTCTTTGGTGGAGAGAAATTTTCTATTACTCCATTGCGCGCATGCAGCGGATAAGTTCGCCAGTATGTTGGATGCCCATCAGTTCCTCACGGAATGAATCAAACTGTAACATCTCGGCAAGAGATTTATATACTTTTA
Source organism: Candidatus Zixiibacteriota bacterium (assembly GCA_024280215.1). Taxonomy (GTDB): domain Bacteria; phylum Zixibacteria; class MSB-5A5; order GN15; family FEB-12; genus QQUK01. Next base: position 29,719 of record JAJRQO010000021.1, on the reverse strand, counting down.
AATAGAAATCATCTTCATAGGGGGGAGCAGCCATGATAAAAAAGAGATGGGATGGTTCCCCGTCAAGAGAATCAAAATCATAACCTACTGTTGAACGAGCAAAGGCAATCGAAAACTCTTTTGCCTGCATTGAGCGAACATGCGGAATAGCGATTCCATGCCCAATCCCTGTTGTCGCTTTTTTCTCCCGATTGACATAATCCAATAGCAGTTTTGTACGGTTGCCGATTCGGACACCTGACTCCAACAGCGTGACTAACTCATCCAAGACAAGTTCTTTTCCTCTCTGACGCCATTTTGCCTCGGACATATCTTCTTCAAGAGGTTCGATTATGGTGGACATTTCGAGTTTTACTAAATCTTCTTTAAAATAGCGCGATAAGTTCATAGTTGTAATATCGACTTCTTTATCCGTTCAATTATGTCCTAAAAAGATATAAAATCAGACTTTTGTCAAGTAATTGTCAATTTCAATGGCTTTTTTAGTCATTTTGATAGAAAGAAATGATTTTTTTCAGTTTTTTCGCTTTCTTGACATCTATTGAGAAATACTATACCTTTGCCAAAGAGAAATATATATGGCTGAACCTCATAAAAAAGATGCCGATATATATATAATAGACAAATAGTTAGAGAGGATTTTGTGCCAACTTTTTCAGAATTAAAACGAACCCACACCTGTGGTGAATTAAGACTTGAAGATAATAAAAAAATTGTAAGACTCAACGGATGGGTTGCATCACAACGCAACTTAGGTGGAGTCTTTTTTATAGATTTACGAGATAGATATGGAAAAACTCAAATAGTTATCGACCCTGAGCAAATTGATGAAAAAATGCATACCGAGGCGAGCCGTGTCAGACACGAATTTGTCGTCGCTATCAAAGGTGAAGTAATCGGTCGACCTGATGGTATGGTCAATAAATCGATGCCGACAGGGGCTATTGAAGTGAAGGTAACCGAATTTTATATTCTCTCAGAATCGGAAACACCTCCATTTGAAATAACTGATGAAACAAAAGCAAACGAAGCACTGCGTTTGGAATACAGATATTTAGATTTACGTCGTACTCCAATGCAGAGAAATATGCGGATGCGTCATGAAGCGTGTCTGTATATTAGAAACTATCTAAACTCAATTGATTTTTATGAAATCGAAACACCACTATTGATTCGTTCCACTCCAGAAGGTGCCAGAGATTATGTTGTACCGAGTCGTGTGCAAAATGGAAAGTTTTATGCACTTCCACAATCACCACAACTCTACAAACAAATTTTGATGGTTTCAGGTTTTGACAAATATTTCCAAATCGCTCGTTGTCTTCGTGATGAAGATCTCCGTTCCGACCGTCAGCCAGAACATACCCAGATTGATTTGGAAATGTCGTACGTTACGCCCGATGATGTCTTTGCGGTCATGGAAGGTCTTATGAAAGACCTCTATAAAAAGATGCTTGATTATGATTTGAAAACGCCGTTCCCACGAATCTCTTACAATGAATGTAAGGACAGATGGGGGATAGACAAACCTGATATGCGTTTTGATATGGAACTTATCGACCTTTCTGATATTGTCAAAGATTGCGACTTCAAAGTATTTACCGACAATGTAAAAAATGGTGGAGTTGTCAAAGGTATCATGCTCAAAGGTGGTGGTTCTTATTCACGCAAACAGATTGACAATCTGACAGAAATTGCCAAATCGCATGGTGCTGGTGGTCTCGCATATATTCTCAAAGCGGAAGCAGGCGACAAATCACCAATTCTGAAATTCATTGGCGAAGAGGTCAAAGACAAATTGATAGCTCACGCCAAAGCCGAAGCAGGCGATGCACTCTTTATTATCTCTGATGCAAAACTTAAAACTGAATCAATTCTTGGGCAACTGCGTTTGCATCTTGGAAAAGAACATAACCTGATAGACAAATCAATTTGGAAATTCCTCTGGGTGACAGAGTTCCCACTTTTTGATTATAACGAAGATGCAAAACGATTTGATGCTATGCATAATATTGTTTCTCATCCGTATGACGAAGATTTACCACTTATTGATGAAGGCTTTGACTCCAAACTTGATGGAACCGATGTTAATCATCCGTGGAGAAAAGCAAGAGCGGTACAGTATGATTTAGTTATCAATGGTTGGGAAATTGCCTCAGGTGGTCAGCGAATAAATAAAAAAGATTTACAAAAGAAAGTGCTTAGCATCTTAGGAATAGATGATGCCCGTGCTGAAAATATGTTTGGCTTCCTGCTCAAAGCGTTAGAGTATGGTGCTCCACCGCATGCGGGTGTTGCGGCTGGACTCGACAGGTTGCTTGCTTTGATGACAGAGTCGGAATCAATTCGTGAGGTGATTGCATTTCCAAAGACTGCCAATGCTATGTCGCTCATGGATGGTGCCCCGTCGGAAATCGACCAAGAACAACTTGATGAACTGGGATTACTTTTAAATCTAAAAGAAGAAACACAGGAATAAAAATATTGAACGATAAATATAAAAAAGAATTCCTCTTAGAAGGAATTGACCAACGACTATTGTTCGGACAAAACGATATTTTCCTTCGTTTAGTCGAATCTGCTTTTCAATGCAAAATTGTTGTTCGTGGCGAGACAGTTTCTCTTGAGGGAGAACCTGATGAGATTGATAAAATTGTCCGTCTGTTTGAAGATTTTATCACTCGATTACAACAGGATGAATTTTTATCCGAACAGTATGTACTCTATGCCATTTCGATGGTGAAAGAAGATGGTTTCGGACCAGCAGACCAAATATCAACAAGTGAGCTTTTAACAAACTCTCTTAAAAAAGCTATCAAGCCTAAGACAATCGGACAGTCAAAATATGTTGATGCAATTAGCAAAAATGATATTGTCTTTTCGATTGGTCCAGCAGGAACAGGGAAAACTTACTTAGCGGTTGCTATGGCAGTTGCTGAGTTAAAAGCAAAACGTGTGAACAGAATTGTTTTTACTCGTCCTGCGGTAGAAGCGGGTGAGTCACTTGGGTTTTTACCTGGAGATATTCGAGCCAAAGTTGATCCATATTTGCGACCTGTCTATGATGCACTTTATGATATGTTGCAACCTGATAAGACTCGAAAACTTTTGGAAATTGGTGTTATTGAAATCGCTCCTCTGGCATTTATGAGAGGTCGTACTCTCAATGATGCATTTGTTGTTTTAGATGAAGCACAAAATACGACAAACGCTCAGATGAAAATGTTTCTGACACGTATTGGTGAAAAGTCAAAAGCGGTCATCACAGGTGACGTAACCCAAATTGATTTAGAAGATAGACGAAAGTCAGGGCTTGTAAAAGTACAAAAAGTTTTAAAAAATATTCGTGGTGTTGAGTTTGTGTATCTGACTGAAAAAGATGTTGTTCGTCATCAATTGGTACAAAAAATTATCAAAGCATATGAAAAATTTGAAAAAAACAAATAAGTTTTAGAAAGGCGAAAAGGATATTCGCCCTATGTTCTCAATTTTAATAAAATTTAAACGCCGAATCAAACGGCTCCTAAAAGTACAGTCTGGTGAACGGCAACTACCGAACACATCGATGCACTCGAAAACGTTTAAGTTTTTAATGCTTATTCTTTTCTCCGTGTTAGTTAGTGTGTTATACCAGGGAGAATCTCTCTACGATCCTCTTGATATGCAGAAAAAAGGGGAAATTGCTAGAGAAGATATTCTTGCACCTTTTGAAATTACCGTATATAAAACTGAGCGAGAGCTTAGAGAAGAAAAAGAAGATGTCGAGCTTGCGATTCCATTTCTAATAGATTATGACTCATCGGTGGTAAGAAGTGTTAGCAAGCAAATAAACTCTCTTGCGATGCTCATTGATTCACTTCAACTAAAAGTAGAGCTTGATTCTACTTTGACTGAATCATTATCGGTTCAAATTATTTCAGATAAGTTTCCAATGTTGTCACAATCAGCAATCGAATCTGTAATGATGGACGATAGCTTATCGCTCTTATTCGGTCATCTTAAAACGGTTTTGCAAAATAATATTTATGAAATAGGTGTTCTACCCGATCATTATTCATTGCCTCAATCAAGGAATAATAATATTTTGATTCGCTATGACAAGAGTCAACGGATTTTAAATCGTTCTCGTCTTATGTCTGAGGCGGATGCGAACTTAAAAATGGTTGAAGCACTTAATCTTCTTTCTGCTAAAGATTCAATTGATGTGCAGTATTATCATCGGATTGGCAAAGTGTTTATCCAGCCAAATCTTCATATCAATATGGATGATTATAATAGTCAGGTTGCCGAACAAATAAAACTGATTTCAAATATAAAAGAGGTCGTTGAACAAAATGATATAGTTCTCTCATCTGGAAAACGAATCACCGAGCAGCAAGCAAGAGTCCTGCGTGAGATGGTACGTATTCAACAGGCACAAGCAGCCGAAAATGGCTGGGTTGGAACCTTTATTCCTCTCTTAGCTCGGATGCTTTTGATACTTTCGGCATTTACATCATTGTATCTTTTCTTGTATTATTTCAGAAAAGATATTTATCGTTCTAATCCAAAACTACTTGCTCTCTTTTTGGTATTTGCTTTACAACTATTTCTTGTAAACTTGGCTGAATATGCAAATATTGGTTTTGAATTGTCGCATTATATTTATCCGATTGCATTGTTGCCAATTATGGTGACGATTCTATTTGATGCAGAAGTTGGGATTTTGAGTACCTTTGTGCTGGCATTTTTATTGGGGGTCTTGCATCGTTTTGACTTTTCAATTGCATTTATGACAATTATTATTGGTACGGCTGCCTGTTTTACATCAAGACATGTCAGGCGTCGTTCCGAGTTTTTTAGAATTATGTACTCAACGGCATTTACTTTCGCAATTTTTATTCTACTAATGGAGAATTTAAAATTGACTCCAAATGAAGAATACTTTTTAGATATAGGTTATGGAATTATTAATGGTATTATTGTTCCATTACTGGCTATTGGTATGCTTCCAATATTTGAATCAATTTTTTCTATAACAACAGATATTACCCTTTTGGAACTTTCTGATTTGAACCATCCTCTTCTCAAACGTTTATCACTTGAAGCACCAGGTACATATCATCATTCGATAATTGTTGGGACGCTTACCGAATCTGCTGCCAAAGCTATCGGTGCGAATTCGTTACTTGCCAGAGTTGGTGCATATTTCCATGATATTGGAAAAATTGAAATTCCTGAATACTTTGTAGAAAATCAACTTGGGCTTAAATCAAAACATGAAGAACTGACACCATCTATGTCATCAATTATTCTTTCTTCACATGTGAAAAAAGGAAGACTCTTGGGTGAAGAAGCTGATATTCCTGATGATGTACTTAGTTTTATTGAAGAACATCATGGAACTATGGTGCAGTCTTATTTTTATAATAAAGCGATTGAACAGGGGATGGATGAAGATTCCGCCAATAAATTTAGATATCCCGGACCAAAACCACAGATAAGAGAAACTGGTATTGCTATGCTTGCTGATGCGGTAGAAGCTGCCAGTAGAACCCTTGATGATCCAAAGCCTGCTCGGATAGATTCACTTATTCAAAGGATTATTAACGATAGGTTTGAATCGGGTGAATTAGACGAATGTCCGTTGACTCTTAAAGATTTGTCTAAGATAAAAAAAGCGTTTTCACAAATTTTAATTGGTTCATTCCATCATCGGATAAAATATCCAAGTAAAGAAGATGTCTCCAGATGATGCAGTTATATATTTTCAAAGAAACAAATGTGCGACTCCCAAGGAAAATGATTCAACTTCTTTTTGATTCTATCTATGAAATCGAAATGCCAAAAAAATCAAAAGGTGAAGTGAACTTGATTTTCTCACATGATAAAAGATTGCATGAACTTAATAACCAATTCAGGCAAAAAGATAGAGCGACCGATGTTCTTTCATTTAATATAGATGAACCGAATGATAATGAAGCCGTATTTGGAGAAATATATATCTCAGTAGAAACTGCCCAGAAACAGGCTCTTGATTATAAAGCATCGTTGTCAGAAGAAATTATACGTTTGTCGTGTCATGGGTTTTTACATCTCTTAGGTTATGACCATATCGATTCAAAAGATGAAATTATAATGAAGACAAAAGAAAAAATGTATTTGAAGAAAGTATATACATAGGATGGATTATATTTTTATAGCACTTATCATATTTGGATATTTTACTGCCTACATAATTTCATTGTATGCTTTGGCTGTTTATATTGACCCTGATGATATCGAATTGCTTCTGCCTGTCTCTTCTAAATATCGGAAAAAATTTCTCATTCAAATGTCTGGTGACCCGAGAGCATTTTTACAAATATCTGAAATATTTAAATCTTTTGTTCTGATTGTAATTACTATTTCTGTCGTTTTGTTGGGTGAGTCATTTGCCTTGGTTAATAACTTAAATATTATTCCAATCAATTTTGCAAGTTTGTTTCTCGTTTGGATTTTCTTTATTGTATGTGCTGAAATTCTTCCTCGGTACTCTTCACGGAATGCAATTAACAAAGGAATGGTCAAGTATCTTTGGATTATTTATCCTATCTATCTTATCTTTTATCCTGTTGTCAGAATGTTTAGAGTTCTTGTTGATAAGACAAGTTCTAATGAAATTCTTTCTGAAGAAGAAAAAGAAGACATAGTCGAAAGAGCTATCGAAACTGTTGCTGAACATGCAGGTATTGGTGAAACTATTGTTGATGAAGAAGAAAAAGAGATGATCAATCAAATTTTTCTTTTAGATCAAACTGTCGCTCGTGAAATAATGGTACCTCGTATGGATATCGTTGCTTTTGAAAATTCAATGTCATTTAAAGATATTAAAGCTCTTATTAAAAAAGATGGTCACTCTCGATATCCAGTCTATGAAAAAAATATAGATAAGGTCTTAGGTCTTGTTTATGTTAAAGATCTTTTTAATGACCCTCCTGAAGTTGGAGAAAAGTTTAATCTCTCTAAATATATCAGAAAACCATTTTTGGTTCCAGAGACAAAAATTATTGGAGAATTACTCAAAGAATTCAAAAGTAAACATCAACATATTGCTATCGTCGTTGATGAATATGGTGGTATCTCAGGGCTTGTAACTCTTGAAGATATTATCGAAGAAATTTTTGGAGAGATTCAGGATGAGCATGATTCAGAGGAAGATGATATTGTTGATTTGAAATCTGGTCAATACAAAGTAAATGCTGGCGTCTTAATCGAAACCTTGCAAGACTATTTAGAGACTGAATATGACCAAGGAAACTATGATACCGTTGGTGGACTCATATATGATTTAGTTGGTTCTGTGCCAAATGAAGGTCAAAAAGTCAGGTGGCATGATATTGAATTCGAGATATTAAAAGTAGAGGGTCAAAGAATCTTAGGTGTCATTGTAAGATATTATAAAAAGTAACTTACAGTTACCGCCTACTTATAAAAAACTTGAAATATTGCCCAAATAAGTAACATCAACAATGCTCCATTCTTAAAATTATCAAATTTTTGCCACCACTTCTTTTTGGGTGGTGGGACATCTGAATGACAATGATAGCATTTTGTTGCAGTTTTAACTATTAGTTCTTTACAAAATGGACAATTTTTGTTTAATAACCCAGCCATGAATACAATAATGGATATTTAAACCTTTAAAGCAAATAAAAAAAACAGCCATTATTGTGGCTGTTTTTCGTAAACGAATTTTGTTATGCGGGGAAGTCAACTTTGGCAAACCATTCGATTTCAAATTCTTCAAAGAGAGCATCACGAATCGTACAATCTTCAAAAAACTCCCATTCACCAAGACCTATTTTTTCTCCATTGATTTTTTTCTCGATCATGACTGATAAGCGATTGAAATCATCATAATGTTCGTGGAGTCGCAATTCTGCGTAGTCCCGAGCCGCAAAGGTAGAGATTAAAAACTGCCAATCTGAAGCTGAGAGAAGCATCAGTTCTCGCCCAGCTTGTTTGATTAACTTGGTCAATTCTTCATCTTGAGCATCTTTATGTTCAAACCAATATTTGGCATAGCGACACATTTTTTCTTCTACTTCATAAATATGTTTCCATGACCAATCATTTTGTTTGTTGAGCCAGATATAATGCCCGTTACCTTGTCCCCAACTTCCTTCAGGAATAGAAACTATCTGGTCTGGTTTTGTCTTGGTGAGATGGTCTTTTAAAAATGTCAGTTCAACTTTATCACTTAATGCAAATCTCTTCAACGTGGCTTTTAAAAACTCAGGACCTTCAAACCACCAATGACCAAAAAGTTCAGCATCATATGGAGCCATCAGGATTCCATCTTCGCCATTTTCTTTAGCGTAGTCTTCCATAATCTCTTCAACTTTGGAAACAAAATGCTCAGCATTTTCTGGGATTCTATTGAGGGCAGACTCACGGTTGTATTCGACTTTGTCAGCAAGATCGGCTTTTGATGATGTCACAGCCCAATATTTGTGACCACCGGGTGATCTCTTTTTATGGAAGTCAAGGTAGTTACCATCTCCAGGATAGCCATGGTCGCCCGACCAAACTAATACGCCAGTTTCGGGGTCACGAGAAAATATTGCCGTCGGTTTTTTTCCTTCACTTTCAGATGAAACCAAATATGCTTTTCGTGGAGTCTTTTCAAAATTTTCTTCAGCGGGTTGATACCCTTTTTCAAATTCGCCCCAAAGCATTTTTAAAGCATCGTATTTGTCAATATAAACACCCTGAGATTTACCACCTTTGAGCAAAACTGAATCAATAATAAAATAATCGATTCCATTTTCGCTCAGAAACTCATCGGAGCCTTTACGTAGGTATGATTCTTGAAATCCATTTATTGGAACAGGAGGAGTCCATTTGTATCGTGGGCGATAGGCACACTCAGGCAACCAAATTCCTGTCGGCTGCTTGTCAAAATGTTTTTTGTAATTTTTAACGGCTGCTTTTGTTTGTGCTTGGAGTGATTCATCTCTGGAGAGCAAGGGGTAGTAGCCGTGAGTTGCACCACAGGTTATAATTTCCAGATACCCTTTGTCTTGCAGCTTTTTAAACTCAAATAAAATATCCTGTCCGACATCATTAAAATGTTTGAGTGTATCAGTATACCATTGTTCCCAAAAATGAGAATTCTTCAGCATACTTTTTTGAGCATAACGATGAAACTCTTCACTATCATGTTTTGCTGCATCAAGTTTTTGATTCAAGTATGCAACAAATTCGGACTTAAATGAATTGTCGGCAAGTTGTTCACACAGAACTGGAGAGATGCCGATAGTTAGTTTTGGCGATATACCTTCATCGATAAGTTCGTTTATAATTCGAATAATCGGGAGATAGGTCTCACCAGCAGCTTCACATAGCCAGTCGGTACCATGAGGCCATCTACCATGCGAAAGCACGTAGGGAAGATGACTATGCAAGACAAAAGCAAAAGAGCCTTGAGACATTATTTGTTCTCACTCTCATTATCATTTTGAGATTCAAAACCGATAGGGTTAGAAAGATTGTTTGATGCTCCGTATGTTTTAATTTCGCCATACTGTTTTTCAAATTTTTCTAAATTATCTTTTAAGGCATTATGCAAAAGTTTGGCATGCATCGGTGTCATAATAATGCGAGCTAATACTTTCGATTTTGGCATTCTTGGCATCACCCGAGCAAAATCAATAATTATTTCAGTTGGTGAATGTATAAGCATCGCTAAATTTGCGTAAATCCCTTCAGCTTCTTTTTCACCAAGTTCAATATTAAGCTGTTGTTGAGGTTGTTGTTGCTGGTTCATCTTAAATTCTTTCTATATACAGTTTATTTTTCTTTTCAATTCACTTGTTATAAGTAATCCATTCTAATATATTCTCCATCGAAGTCAAAGTAATAAATACCTAATTTTGAGAGATTGTGATGCCAATAAAACCTGATAGAATTACTGAGCTTACCGAAAAAATTGGAAATGCCAAAATACTTATTCTTGGTGATATTATGCTTGATGAATATCTCTTTGGGCAGGTCACCCGAATCTCTCCAGAAGCACCTGTACCGGTTGTAGAAGTGACATCAGATCGGTTTCTGCTTGGTGGGGCAGCCAATGTCGCCGCTAATATTCGTAAACTCGGTGATGAACCGCTTTTGCTGGGTGTGGTCGGGTTAGATGAGGCATCGGTTAAGTTTTCTCAAATCTTGAAATCTAAAAAAATTAGTTCTGAATTTCTCATAAATGATGAAAGTCGCCAAACGACAATCAAAACTCGGGTGATGGCTGGCAACCAGCAAATCGTCAGGTATGATCGTGAAAATCGCCATGAATTGAATGCTGAGACTGAACAAAAAGTATTCAAAAAGTTTGAGTCGGTAGTTGATGATATTTCGGCGGTGATAATTTCTGATTATGGTAAAGGGGTTATCTCACTTTCACTTCTTGAAAAAGTTATCGCACTCTGTCGTGAGAAATCTATTTTTGTTGCGGTTGATCCAAAAGAAACCCATTTTCATAATTATAAAAATGTCTCGGTCATTACCCCGAACCATCATGAAGCTGGCTTTGCGTATGGACAACGGATATCAAATGAAAAAGAATTGCTTGAAGTCGGTAATGGACTCCTTGAAAAACTACAGGCAAAATCAATTCTTATCACTCGTGGTGCTGATGGTATGTCGTTATTTAGAACAGATAAAGAACCGACTCATATTCCGACATTTGCGAAAAAAGTTTTCGATGTTACGGGAGCGGGCGATACCGTTATTGCGACCTTTGTTTCATCGGTCTGTGCAGGGGCAGAGCTTCATGAAGCGGCTATTATTGCCAACGCTGGAGCGGGTATTACCGTCGGTGAAGTTGGTACGGCATCGGTCACGCCTGAGTTGCTCAGGAAAGAACTGCATTTGAATATCAAAGATGGCAACCTTGTCAAAAATTGATTTGACTATGAAAAAAAATATTATAAAAAATTCTGAACTACCAAATCTTTTAAAAAAACTCAAACGTAAAAAACAAAAAATAGTATTCACCAATGGTGTCTTCGATATTTTACACCGTGGACATGTTGAGTATCTTGCCAAAGCAAAATCGTTTGGCGATGTTCTTATTCTTGGGCTTAACTCAGATGCTTCGGTTCGAAGACTCAAAGGAAAGAACCGTCCTATCAACAAACAGCTCGACCGTGCCATAGTTCTTCTTGCTTTAGAGTCGGTTGACTATGTTATTTTGTTTCCGCAGGACACTCCCCAAAAACTTATTGAGTCTGTTTCTCCGCATGTGCTTGTCAAGGGTGCTGATTACAAAATTGCTGATATTGTTGGTGGCGAGTTTGTGCTATCCAATGGCGGTCAGGTTAAGACTGTCAAACTCACCAAAGGTCGCTCGACAACCAACACTATTAGTAAAATTAATTAGTGTGTAGGGTTCGGGCATGCTCGATCCTCTCTTTAGGAACAGGCATGCCAGTTCCCTACAAAAGAAACGTGACTTACATTACGACCCCATCCCTGGCTTGACCAGGGATCCAGTCCTAACTCAATATCAATACATTTAAAGCTATCCACATATTTATGTTCAAGAAAATCATTTTAATCTATTTGTTCTTATGGTTTTACAGAGAATTGGGTTCGTTTTATCAAATTTGATGTTTTTCATCTTTCTCTTATTTTGAAAAATGTTTTAAGCATATCATAGTAGCGGGGAGGGTGAAAATTTGCGTTGGTGTTGTATGAAAATTGTAAGGATGGAGTAGATGAGGGTGTCTATCACTCACGAGAAATGTCGGGTTTCTCTCAATTATATTTGTTAGAATCGGAACACCGACCTACGAGTTATCTGTGAACGTACTTGTAGGGTTCGGGCATGCCCGAACCTCCCATTAGGAACAGGCATGCCTGTTCCCTACAAAACTAACAAAAAAAGAATAATAGTTATAATTTTCATGATCTAATGAATTAAAATCTATATAACTATTTCCTTCAAAATAAACTGATGTAGGTGATAATGGATTAAAACCAATGTTTACTTTACCATGCTTACTAGAGAATAGAGAAGGGGTTGTAATGGTATAATGGTTAAAGCCACAACCTAAATTAAAAATAGATAATAATAAGGTTGTTACAAATACGCAAAATTCTTTTGTCATATCACTCCAAAAATATAATGGACACTCGTGATTGAATAATACGGATATAATTTTAATTTTCAACTATAATAAGATGAGATTGCCATGTTTCGAGCTACAAGACAGGGCAATGTCCTAACGGTACAATATCCATTTGTCGAAACCGCAGGGGTTTTGACCTACTGGGTTCCGTAATCAAGTTTGGGATGATATTAAGGAAAGGGAATGACAATTATACTGGATCCCGTGTCAAGCACGGGAAGGGGGGTTTGGTTGGGGATGGAGGAGTAGAGCATACTTCGACAGGTTCAGTGTGACGATTGTACTGGTTCCCCGATCAAGTCGGGGGTGACATTGGGGAGAGGAATGACATGAGTGGAGCATACTTCGACAGGCTCAGTATGACTTATTGAAAAAACTCATTCGTGCTTGCTTTTTTGGGGAATCTGTGTTACATAAGCTATTATGTTTGATATAGATAAGAAGACATCTGTCGATACAACCGCTCATCTTGCCAAAATTGGATATTGGCCAGCGGTCGCATCGCAATATCTCACCGACAAAAAGTATTCCAAGGCGGTCGCTCTCTGTAACGAAAATCTGCACAATAGTCATGTACCTCTCTCGGCACGGTTTATTACGCTAAGGCACTCTTTCATGCGGGGCAGGTCGATTCTGCTGAGCAGCAACTGAACCATATTGTCTCTCTTGATTCAGACTATATTGCGGCACTCAAATATCTTGCTGACATAAAATTTCAAAAGAATGATCAGTTTGGTGCGGTGGCATTGTATGAACAAATTTTGACACTCGACCCGCTTTGCACAAAACTTTATTCTGACATAGAAAAGAAAAAAGAACAAACGACGACTACGACGATAACATTAAAACGCCAGCCAGAACTGAAAAAAGAACCAGCAAAAAAAGATTTACGCAAGGTGCTTATGTATACTGAAACGGTTGGTGATTTATATTTACAGCAAGGATTCCCTCGTCTTGCTGAAGAAATCTTTACACACTTACAAGAGAAAAATTCTAACCCACGATTTGCTGAAAAGCTTGCATTGGCTCGGGAGAAGATAAAAGAAAAGGAATTACATAATGTCAAAAAAACGGATTGATGAAATAAAGAAAAATCTTGTCAAAGAAAATCTTGATGGACTGATAGTTTCGCATGATGATTTTATTCGTTACCTTACTGGCTTTACAGGTTCTGCGGGAATTTTAGTTATTACCAAAAACTCCGCTGATTTTGTCACCGACTTCCGTTATAAAGACCAAGCATCAAAGCAAATCAAAGGTGCCAAAGTGACGATTCATACGGGTGATTATATTGAAGCACTCAAAGATTTACCGAAATTGAATAAACAAAATATGCGTTTAGGGTACGCTGGTTCTTATGCTACTGTTGCACAAGTTGATAATTTTAAAGCCAAATTTCCGAAAGCACTTTTTGTCAATGCTGATTCTATGACTAATGAACTTGGATGGGTCAAAGATAAAGATGAACTTGCATGTATCACCAAAGCGTGTGAGATTTCTGATGTTGCATTTGCCCGAATTTTAAATATGGTTACACCTGGAATCAGAGAGTCTGAACTTGCTGCGGAACTTGAATATCAGATGCGGATGCTTGGCTCTGAAAAACCAGCCTTTGAATCTATCGTCGCATCGGGCTATCGCTCGGCACTTCCGCATGGGATAGCATCAACGAAAAAAGTCAAAAATGGTGATTTCATTACATTTGATTTTGGGGCAACATACAATGGCTACGTCTCAGATATGACTCGTACCATCGTTGTTGGGAAAGCATCCGACCGTCAGAAAAAAATCTATAACTTGGTTTTGAAAGCACAAAAAGCAGGAATTCGCAAAATTAAAGCGGGAGTTACGGGAAAAGCAGTCGATGATACCTGTCGAAATATAATTACAAAAGCTGGTTATGGGAAGAATTTTGGTCATGGAACAGGTCATGGAATCGGATTTTATGTCCATGTTGGACCTCGTCTTTCTGGGCTTTCGACTGATAAGTTAAAGGTAGGCAACGTAGTAACTGTCGAGCCAGGAGTTTATATCTCTGGTTGGGGCGGTGTGAGAATAGAAGATGATGTAGTGGTGACAAGAACTGGTGGAAAAGTCTTGAATAACTCTCCAAAAAACTTGTTGGAAGTCTAAGACGTTTTTTCTATTATAGAGAGTTAGCCAGCTAATCTGGAAATGAAAATTATATCTATGGGTAGGTAATAACCTCAAAGTAGGTGAGGAAGAAATGAACGAAAATTATATTAAGAAGCTTATAAAGCTTGTTGAAGAGTCAGAGATAGAATCGCTTGAAATATCAAGTTGGGGCAAAAAAGTAAAAATAACTCAAAAGTTGAGTGCTTCAGCGAATGGACAAGCTGGAGTTCCAGCCTATGTACAACCTATGGCTGCCCCACCAGTCGCACCAGCCCCTGTTGCTGCTGCCCCTGTTGCTGAAGTTGTACCCGTTGTGGATGATAAACTGATTCCAGTAATTTCTCCAATGGTGGGAACATTTTATGCGGCACCATCACCAGACGCGGATGCATATGTGTCAGTCAATCAAAAAGTTTCAAATGGTGATGTTGTTTGTATTGTTGAGGCGATGAAATTGATGAACGAAATTGAAGCAGAAGCAAGCGGGCGTATTGTAAAAATACTTGTAGAAAATGGTCAACCTGTCGAGTATGGACAGACTATATTTTTAATAGACCCTGAAGCTTAATAAATAGAAATCACGGAAAGGAATCCGATGACTTTAAAACAGATGCTGGTTGAAATGCTCAACCGGAATTCTTCCGATTTGCATATCCGAGTTGGAATTCGTCCACATTTGCGAGTTAATGGTAAGCTTGAACAGATAGCTACAGAACCAGTGACTATTGATCTTATGGAACAAATCATCTCGCAAGTTTTAAACGATAAACAACAGGAACGTTTTTATCGTAAAAATGAAATGGACTTAGCTTTGTCCGTTGCTAAATTAGGACGGTTCCGTATTAATCTTTTCCGTCAACGTGGTACTGCTGGTATTGCGATTCGTGCGGTGAACACAAATATTCCATCATTTGAAGAGCTACATCTTCCTGAAGCAGTCAAGAAGATGGCAAAAGAACGTCGTGGTCTGATGATTATCACAGGTACTACTGGTTCTGGTAAATCGACAACTATGGCGGCACTTATTGAACATATGAATTCAAACCGTACTGATAATATAATTACTGTTGAAGATCCTATCGAATATATTTATCGAGATAAAAAATCTATTATTGCACAACGTGAAGTTGGTGGAGATACCGAGACCTTTGCGTCGGCACTTCGTCATGCCTTCCGTCAGGATCCAGATGTGATTCTCATTGGTGAGGTGCGAGATCTTGAAACGATGTCTATTGCTTTGACAGCTGCCGATACAGGTCATCTGGTAATCACAACCCTTCATACAATGAATGTAGTCGAGACGATCACTCGTATTATTTCGTTTTTCCCTCCTCATCAACATCAACAAATTCGATTACTGCTTGCGGGAACATTAAAGTCGATTGTCTGTCAAAGACTTCTGACTCGAGGAGACCAACCTGGTCGAGTACCAGCCATTGAGATTATGTTTAATTCTGGTGCGGTCAAAGAGTGTATTATCGACCCTGAAAAAACTGCCGAGATACCTGAGCTTATGGAACAGGGAAGAGTGCAGTATGGTATGCAGTCATTTGATCAGTCAATTATGGATCTACATAAAGAAGGCTTGATAACATTTGAAGAAGCGATGCACCATGCGACTAATCCCGACGATTTCGATTTACGTTTACGTGGGATTACAGGTTCTGCCGAACGTTGGCAAGATGGTGGTTCTGCTGAAGAAGACGAGTCAAGTTCGTTTGATTCCGAGACAGGATTTCAGAAATTTTAACAATACAAATGTTAATATAATATATAAGTCAGGGTGATTGCACTCTGACTTTTTTTATGTTAGCCTTAATGTTGTTGGTCATTTAAAAAAGGACTAATATGAATACAAAATATTTATTAACATCAAGTGCGATATTTTTAGGAATCCTTGGCTTTGTGTTGACTTTTATGCCACAAGAAGTGTCGCATTTTTTTCTCAAAAATGATTCCTTAGAAAATGTATTATTTTTGCAATTACTTGGAGCATTGTATCTGGGTTTTGCGATACAAAATTGGTTTGTCAAAGGGAGTCTGATTGGAGGGATTTATAATAAACCAATTTTAATGGGAAATATAATTCATTTTACTATCGGGTTCTTTAGTTTATTGAAAAGTGATTTGGTTTTACTAATAAATGAAATCGACATATCTATTGTTATTTTGATTATGTATGCAATGTTTACCATTTCGTTCTTTTTAGTGACATTTTCAGCAGTAAAAAAATTGGAAAATTAATTAGATAGAATCAATAAATTCCGTTCTAACTTCTCAAAAAAAGAAATGGCGGAATCGTGGTCATGCACGTTTCTCTGGATGCTTTTGTGGGATAAAGGGTTAGGTTTGGTTTTGTAGGTGGAGGATTTCAAAAAAAAAGCTCAATATTGGTTGTGAAAAAGAACTCTTTTCTATATATTCCAAGACTTACTAATTTAAAATATTTTTCTGTATAAAAATAAAGGATTGCCATTGTTTACAAAAGTTTTAATAGCCAATCGAGGTGAAATAGCTCTTCGAACTATCCGAGCTTGTAAAGAATTAGGATTGAAGACTGTCGCAGTTTATTCTGAAGCAGACCGAGATGCCTTGCATGTTCGTTTTGCCGATGAAGATGTCTGTATCGGCCCCGCTTCACCAACAGAATCATATCTTGATATGCAACGAATTATCGCGGCGGCAGAAGTAACCAACGCAGGAGCGATTCATCCTGGATATGGGTTTCTTGCTGAAAATGCTGACTTTGCCGAAGTATGTAATTCATGCGACATAACATTTATAGGGCCAACGCCAGCTCAAATTCGTCAACTTGGTGATAAAGTAAACGCTAAGGAATTGATGACAAAGGCTGGGGTTCCTTGTACTCCAGGTTCTGATGGTGTAGTAGCATCTTATGAAGATGCTATTCCAATCGCTGAAAAAATAGGTTATCCAATTATTCTCAAAGCGGTAGCAGGTGGTGGCGGGAAAGGGATGAGGATTTGTAACGACGTTTCAGAACTTGAACGTGGATTTAATCTTTGTACCACAGAAGCTGCCAATTCATTTAATAATCCAGATTTGTATATGGAAAAATTTATTATCGGACCGCATCATGTTGAGATTCAAATCATTGGTGACAGTCATGGTAATTATTTTCATTTTGGAGAACGAGACTGTTCAATTCAAAGACGTCATCAAAAATTAATAGAAGAAACACCTTCACCACTTATGACAGAAGATTTGCGAAAACGGATGGGTGAAGCTGCTGTTAAAGGTGCCAAGATGGTTGGGTATCAAGGTGTAGGAACTATTGAGTTTTTAGTCAATTCAGATTTAGAATTTTATTTTATGGAAATGAATACTCGTATTCAAGTTGAACATCCTGTTACAGAGGAAGCTTTTGAAGTTGATTTAATTAAAGATCAAATTCGAGTTGCGATGGGTGAAAAATTAGAATACAAACAGGAAGACCTTGTGCATAAATGGGCAGTTATCGAATGTCGAATCAATGCGGAAGATGTTGAAAAAGATTTCCGCCCTACTCCTGGTAAACTTACTGGTTTACATGTCCCTGGTGGTCCTGGGGTACGAGTTGATAAAGCGGTTTACACTGGCTATACGATTCCTCAGTATTACGATTCGATGATCGCAAAATTGATTGTCAAAGGTCGTGACCGTGCTGAGGCAATGATGAAAATGAGAAACGCATTAAATGAGTTTATTATCGAAGGGGTTCCAACGACGATTCCTTTTCATCAAGAAATTTTTGAACACCCTGATTTTATTAAAGGTGATTATGATATAGCCTTTTTGGAAACTCGATTTAAACAAAATAATAAAAAAGTAGAAACAAAAGAAAACGTTTAAAATTTTAAATTATTAAAATATTTGATTGAGGAATATATGAATATACCTGAAGAACTAAAATACACCACAGAACATGAATGGGTTCGCATTGATGGAAATGTTGCTACAATCGGTGTAACCGATTATGCTCAAGCTGAATTGTCAGATATTACCTTTTTTGAGCTTCCTGAAATTGGTCGGAAAGTGGAACAAAAAGAAGAAATAGGCGTTATAGAAACATCAAAGGCTGTTTCCGAAATTTACTCTCCATTGACTGGAACTATTACCGAAATAAATACAGCCTTGGATGATGAACCTGAGACTTTAAACTCTGACCCATACGGTGCAGGGTGGCTTGTGAAAATTGAAATCTCTGATAAGTCAGAACTTGAGCAATTACTTTCTGCCGATGACTATCAGGAAATTACAGAATAATTTTAAAGGTACTGATTTTTTATGTCTTATATATCTCATACCGATGAAGATCGGAAGAAAATGCTTGATAAAATTGGAGTCAATTCTATTGAAGATTTGTTTGCTCCAATTCCAAGTGAGTTACGATTACAAAATAAATTAAATATTAAAGTTCTTTCTGAAATGGAACTCTTATCTGAAATTGAAGAGATTTCACATCAGAATAAAGAAGGGCTTGCTTGTTTTGCGGGCGGTGGTGTTTATGACCATTTTATTCCATCAGCATTAGAGTCCGTTTTGAGCCGTCCTGAATTTATGACTGCTTACACACCATATCAAGCTGAAGTAGCTCAAGGAACTTTACAAGTTATATATGAATTTCAAACACATATTTGTCGCATTACAGGGCTTGAAGCTGCCAACGCATCGATGTATGATGGTGCCTCAGCATCAGCTGAAGCTCTTATCATGGCGATGAGTGTGACAAAGCGTAAGAAAGTTGTTATTTCTGAAACTGTCTCTCCAATGTGGCGAGATGTGATGAAGACGTATCTTTCTGGTCGTGATGTTGAACTTGTTTTTGTACCTCTGAAAAATGGTAAAACAGATTTAGCTCAAGTTGCCGACCTTGTTGATGAAAACAGTGCCGCACTACTTATTTCTCAACCAAACTTTTTTGGCTTTCTTGAAGATGTCGAAGAAGCAGTTAAGTTGATTCATAAAGTTGGTGGTAAACTCATAGTTGGTATTGATCCTGTTGCTCAGGCATTACTCAAAACACCTGCGGAATTAGGTGCTGATATTGTTGTGGGTGAAGGACAACCATTTGGAGTACCAATTTCATTTGGTGGACCATTAGTTGGTTTTTTTGCAGTGAAAAAAGAACTGATTCGATATATGCCTGGTCGGATTGCGAGTCGAACAAAAGATGTTGATGGTAAAGAAGGATTTGTCTTAACTTTACAAACTCGTGAACAACATATCCGTCGTGAAAAAGCGACTTCAAATATTTGTACAAACCAAGCACTCTGCGCGACAGCTGTGACTATTTATCTCTCGCTGTTAGGTAAACAGGGTTTCAAACAAGTAGCCTTACTTTCTACTGAAAAAGCACATGAAGCATATAATAAAATTATCGAACTTGATGGATTTGATGCGTACTATAATCAACCATTTGTGAGAGAGTTTGCGATAAAAACTCCAATACCTGCCAAGCAGATTATTGCTGAACTTGCTAAAAATAATATCTTAGCTGGAATTGATGCGGGCAGATGGTTTGATGGACTTGATGATTGCTTAATTATCGCTTTTACAGAAAAAAGAACGTTACAAGAAATCAATAGGTTAACAGAAAGCTTAAAGGAATTATCCAAAAGTGGAATTTTGTCCAGTCTGTAAATCAGAGATTACCGCTGAGACAGAAACTTGTACAGCTTGTAATGCTAAGATAGAAAATTATGGCGAAAATAATTGGGTCATGATAGGTTCTGTTGAAGATAAGATTTCATCTGATTATGCGGAAGAGACTTTGAAGTCATATAATATTCCAGTTGTTGTGATTTCAAATTCAGGATTCTTTGGTACTGCTGGATTAGCGCTTAACCCATTTCATGGAAGTTCTCAAGGAATGTTTGAGATTTCTGTTCCTGATGAGTTTATTGAAGAAGCTGTTGGGATACTTGATATGATTTTAAGTAGTAGCTGGGTTAAAAAGGATAAGTGAGAATATGTATTGTCCTCAATGTAAATTACATTTAGATACACAAGATTATAAATGTCCTGACTGTCGATCTTTGCTTGTGACAAACTTGAATGGTCGATCGTCGGCTGTAGTGCCAGATAATAGTTGGGTGGTAATTGCGGGTGTTGATGATGATATAAACAAAGAACTCGCAAAAGGTGCTATGGATTCAGGGAATATTCCATCTTTATTTATAAATACGGAAAATGAAAATGATAATAGTCTCTTGGGAAGATTAATAAGCTATGATAACGAACTTGAGCTTGAGAGAAATATTATTATGGTACCAAAAGAATATCGAAGCGAAGCACTCTTTTTGTTAAAAGGATTGTTTGGCGTTGAAATTGAAGTAGAAGTTAAAAGATAAAACCGAGACTAAAAAAACATGAATGGAGCAACTATGAAGAAAAAGATTTTTTCGCTTGCAGTTATTTTGATGGCTGTTGTAGCGGTTTCTTGTGGTAAAAAAGCAGATGAAGCTCAGGTTTCTGCACCAGCGAGTGGTAATTATTATTACGCCACATTTGCTGAAGCAAAGGTCGCTGCTGAGGCAAGTGGCAAATCGATGGTACTTGATTTTTATACCGATTGGTGAAGTTGGTGTAAAAAATTCGACACGGTCGTGTTGATTGATTCAAGTATGGTTGAGTTTTTCTCAACTGAAATGATTTTTGCCAAAGTTCATGCTGAAAAAGCTGACTCGTTAACTGCCAAAAAATATAAAGTAAGTGGTTTCCCTACTTTTGTCGTAACTGACAGTAAAGGGAAAGAGATTGATCGGATTGTTGGCTATCTTGAAGCAAAAGATTTCTTAGCCAAAGTGAATGACTATCAAAATGGTATTGGAACTTTAGATGATTTACTTTCAAAAGCTGAAGCATCTAAAGATAGAACCCTCTACTTTGAAATTGCAGATAAATATAAATATCGCGGAGCTCCAGAGGATGCAAAAACTTGGTTTGAAAAAGTTGTTGCTGACGGTGAACCTACTGATTCTCTCTCTGGCGAAGCACGTTTTTCTCTTGCCGATATGATGAGAAGAAATAAAGAATATGATGCATCTATTGCTGCTTTTAGAACTATTAAAAGTGATTTTAAAGGCACTCATTTTGATGAAACAGCATCTATTTATATTCCGTATGTCGCTATGAAAAAAGGTGATACGGCTAATGCGATTTTAGAGTTCAAAAATTTCATCAAACAATTCCCTGAGTCAGAAGATGTAGAATATGCTACAACTAAAATCAGTGAACTAAAAGGTGAAGCAAAAGAAAGTAAATAGTTTAAAACAAAATGAAACGACCAAATTTAATTTATCAAAAATCAGTTTCTGGAAGAAAAGGTTATACTCTTCCAAAAACTAATAAATCAGAAGCTGACATACTTTCTGCTATCCCTGAAAAATATCGTCGTACTTCAGATGCTCCGCTTCCTGAAATTTCAGAAAGCGAAGTGATGCGACATTTTGTAGGGTTGTCTATAAAAAATCATCACATTGACAAAGGTTTTTATCCTCTTGGTTCATGTACGATGAAATATAATCCAAAATTAAATGACAAAGCAGCCGCTATGCGAGGTTTTAGCTTACATCATCCTTTGACTCCAAACGAACTTTCGGTTGGTTCAATTCGATTGATGTATGAATTGTCGCAAGATCTTGCCGAAGTTGCAGGGCTTGATGCGGTAACTCTTCAACCTGCCGCTGGTGCCCATGGTGAGTTTACGGGGCTTCATATTATGCGTGCCTTTCATCTGAAAAAAGGTGATACAAAACGGTATAAAATTATTATCCCTGATTCAGCTCATGGTACGAATCCAGCCACGGTAACATCGGTTGGCTTTAAGACGGTTCAAGTAAAGTCGAATGAGTTTGGTGTCATTCCACCTGAAGCTGTTGCTGAGGTTATGGATGATGAAGTTGTAGGTATGATGATGACTAATCCGAATACGCTAGGTATTTTTGAAACTCATATTAAAGAGATTGCAAAAATTGTTCACGATGGTGGTGGCTTAATGTATATGGATGGAGCCAACTTGAATGCTAATATGGGAATTTTCAGACCTGGTGATGTTGGCTTTGATGTTATGCATTTTAATCTACACAAAACATTTTCGACTCCACATGGTGGCGGTGGACCTGGTTCGGGTGCCGTTGGCGTGACAAAAGAACTCGAAAAGTTTTTACCCTTTCCAGTCCTTGAAAAAAATATTGACGATGTTCTGTTCTTTAATTATGACAGACCTGATTCAATTGGTCGAGTACATTCCTTTAACGGAAACTTTGGCGTCTTAGTACGTGCATTTGCTTATATCCGTTCATTGGGTGGTGATGGACTCAAGGAAGTTTCTGAGAATGCGGTCTTAAATGCTAACTATCTCAAAGAAATTATTCGAGAGTATTATGATTTACCATACGATGTGACCTGTATGCATGAGTTTGTTTTGTCGGGGAACCGTCAGAAGAAACTTGGCGTAAAAACTCTCGATATCTCAAAACGTCTTTTAGATTTTGGAGTCCATTCTCCTACTAACTATTTCCCTTTGATTGTTCCTGAGGCTATGATGATTGAGCCGACAGAAACGGAAACAAGAGAGACGCTTGATGAATTTGCTGGTATTATGAAGCAAATTGCTCATGAAGTAGAAGAAGATAAAGAGTTAGTCACACAAGCTCCGCATACAACTATTGTTCGTCGTTTAGACGAAGTTGGTGCTGCTCGTAAGGGTGATGTAGCTTATTTAGAAAATTAGATTTATACAATTGAAAATAGAAACCGATACTTTGTCATTGAGTATCGGTTTTTTTATCTAAACAATTATGATACAAATAGAAAATCTTACATTTCATTATCGTGACTCCATCGAAGCCGCTCTTCGTTCGTTGAATCTTAGTGTTCAGAAAAGTGAGACGCTTGCTATTATGGGAGCAAATGGCTCAGGGAAATCGACCTTTGCAAAAATTTTATCAAAATTGCTCAAACCTGATAGAGGGGTCTTGAAAATTGGCTCTGACAACAGTGCCTCGGTTGGTATTGTTTTTCAAAATCCAGACAACCAAATGATAGCACTTACTGTTGAGAAAGAACTTGCCTTTGGACTCGAGAATTTTGCATGTCCTCTTGACATTATGCAAAAAAAAGTGAACGAAATCTTAGAACGATTTGAGATAACTCATCTCAGGCACCGAATTATATCAGAGCTATCAGGGGGAGAGAAACAACGAGTCGCAGTTGCATCGGTGATGATTACCGAACCAGAAATTCTTTTACTTGATGAGCCCGATTCATTTTTAGATTATCAAGGTAAGCAATTACTACTTGAGCAATTAAAAATTATTCAAGAGAATCACCCCGATATTATTATTATGCATATTACACAGTACAAAAATATAGCAACACTCTATCCACGAATGCTTTTATTTTCGGAGGGGGAGATTATTGCGGATGCATCGCCGAGTGAAATTGTCGAAAATAAAAATCTCATGATTCATGCGGGGCTATCGTATATTGGACGTATCAATAATATCGAAAATTTCTTATCAACTGATACAAAGAAGAATAAAGTTTTACAAGTTGAAAATCTATCATTTAAATATAACGATTCAAAAGAGCTGCTACGCAATATCACATTATCGCTTTCACAAGGAGAAGTTGTTGGGCTTGCTGGTAATTCTGGAAGCGGGAAATCGACATTGGCATCACTGCTTTGTGGATTGATACCGATGCAGTTCGGGAATATCTCTGTAACTGAGTCTGATGAGAAAGATGATTTGTCGTCATTTGTAACGATGCTATTTCAACAACCTGAAAGTCAGTTTTTTCTACAAACGGTTAATGATGAAATTCTTTTTGGAATTAATAACCAAAATCTTACATTTTCAAAAGATAAGATGAAAGAACTTCTCTCGCTTGTTGGTTTAGATTATAAAAGAATAATTTTTAGAGACCCGCAGACATTATCAGGCGGAGAAAAACGCCGTCTTGCTTTTGCTGTTGTTCTTGCACTGGCTTATGATTTTATCCTGTTTGATGAGCCGACTTGCGGGCTTGATTTACAAGGAGTTAGTATGTTTGAGGAATTAGTTGAAAATCTAAAACATATGAACAAGGGTGTGGTTGTCATTAGTCACGATTTTGAGATTTTACATCAAATTGCTGATAGGATTATTTATTTAAATGCTAATGGGTCAGCGACTTTGTTTTCCAAACGAGAGTTTTTTGAGTGCCAAAGATATAAACAAATAGTCGCTGATTCTCAACCCGATAATTTCTTTTCATAATTATTCTACTTCCTCTTGACAGTTTGATAGAATATTGTATCTTGGCTACGATTTTAAAATAACGTATCACCTTTTAAGGCAGTACTGAGAGACTGCTAAAGGAAAAAATGAATTTCTTGAAACACAAAATTTCCCAAAAACTACATACAAAGAGACAAAATAATAAATTAATAGATATGCTATATATGGAGGTAATATGCCTGATAAAAATGTAGATATCATCATGGATGAGAAGAAGATAAACCGTGCCTTAACTCGGATTGCTCATGAAATTTTAGAGCATAATTCGGTTACATCGTCACTGGTTATCATCGGAATCATTACCCGTGGTGCATTCTTAGCAAAACGACTTGCGAAAATTATTGCTGATTTGGAAGGTGTCGAAGTACCTGTGGGTCTAATGGACATCGGTCTTTATCGTGATGATATTCAGTCTAATTTAGATCAACCAATTGTACAACAGACCGATATTCTATTCTCGGTTGTAGATAAAAATGTGATTTTAGTTGATGATGTTTTATTTACTGGTCGTACAATTCGAGCCGCCTTAAACCAAATTATTGATTTTGGTCGTCCAAAAACAATTCAGTTAGCGGTTTTAATTGATAGAGGATTTAGAGAATATCCAATCAAAGCAGACTATGTCGGCGTTAATATCCCTACTTCGCGTGAAGATAAAGTTCTTTTACACGTCACGGAAAAAGAAAAATCTGACAAAGTCTCTATTATACGGAATTTCACAAAAAAGAAATCTACTAAAGGAGGTAAATAATGAGTCGCTTATCCTCCCGTCACCTTTTAGGACTTGAAGAGACTCCTCAAGAAGATATCATGTTGATTTTGGAAACATCGAATTCGTTTCGTGAAGTATTAGAACGACAGGTGAAAAAAGTCCCGACATTGCGAGGTGTCACAGTATTAAATTTGTTCTACGAAAATTCAACCCGTACTCGAATCTCATTTGAGTTAGCAGAAAAAAGACTTTCCGCAGATACAATAAATTTCTCAACCTCAACGTCATCTGTCAAAAAAGGTGAGTCGCTGCGTGATACGGTACAAAATATCGAAGCGATGAAACTTGACATGGTTGTTGTGCGTCATGGTTCTACTGGTGCACCATATTTTTTAACACAATGTATGGATGCTAATATTATCAACGCTGGTGATGGTGCCCATGAACATCCAACTCAAGCACTTCTTGATATGTATACTATCTGGAAAAAATATGGCAAGTTTGCTGGCTTGCGTGTGGTGCTTGTTGGTGATGTAAAACACTCACGGGTTATCCGTTCAAATATCTGGGGACTTAAAGCGGTCGGAGCATCGGTTGCTCTTTGTGGACCGTCGACATTGTTACCTGTTGAAGTGGAAAAATTCGGATGCGATGTCTATCATAATATTGATGAAGCTCTTGATGGTGCCGATGTGGTCAACGTCATGCGGATACAATTGGAACGTCAAGAAGGCGGAATGTTTCCATCGCAGCGTGAATACACGAACCTCTTTGGCATTACAAAAGAACGTTTAAAACTTTTAAATAAAAATTACACTATCATGCATCCTGGTCCTATGAATAGAGGAGTTGAAATAACTTCCGAAGTCGCCGATGGAAAGAACTCGGTTATTTTAGACCAAGTTACCAATGGTCAGGCAGTACGTATGGCAGTGCTTTATCTCTTATCTGGTAAAAAGGAAGAGGGGGATGCATAAATGACAAGCAAAAAATATGATTTAGCAATAATTAATGGACGGGTGATTGATCCTGAACTTGGGTTTGGAAAAGATGCTCATGTCTTCATCAAAGATGGTAAAATCGCAAAAATCGAAGTACCATCTTCAAAGAATGAAAGTGAATTGAAATCATTTGATGATGACCAGATTATCGATGCGACGGGCAAAATTGTTGTTCCTGGACTTATTGATGTACATGTTCATCTGAGAGAACCAGGTCGTGAAGATGCCGAAACAATTGCATCGGGTTGCAAAGCTGCCGCCGCTGGTGGGTTTACATCGGTTTGTTGTATGCCAAACACAGAACCAAGGATTGACAATCAGGAAACGGTTAAATTTGTTCAGGACCGTGCAAAAGTCGCTGATGCTCGGGTCTATGTGGTTGGAGCAATTACAAAAAATATCGAGGGAAAACAACTTGCTGAAATTGGTGACTTAGTCAAAATGGGTTGCGTAGCAATTACTGATGATGGTCATTACGTACAGAATCCTGAAATCATGCGTCGTGCTTTAGAGTATGCCAAAATGTTTAATATTACGATTATGCAACATGCCGAGGACCAAAATCTTTGTGGCGGGGGTGTCATGAATGAATCGTACGAATCAACACGCTTAGGACTCAAAGGTGCACCAGCGGCAGCGGAAGAAATTGCTGTGCTACGTGATATCGCTTTGACAAGATTAGTTGGTGGACGACTGCATGTTCAACATGTTTCATGCAAAGAAGCAGTTGATGCTATTCGTTCCGCCAAGGCAGAAGGTCTTGATGTCACCGCTGAAGCTACTCCACATCATTTGGTCTTGACCGATGAAGAGATTGGTAAAGAGTTTAACACTAACTTACGAGTCAATCCACCTCTCAGAACTTTGGAAGATAAAGAAGCAGTTATTGCTGGGCTTGTGGATGGGACTATCGATTGTATCGCTTCTGACCATGCCCCGCATTCAATTGAATCAAAAGATTGTGAGTTTGACCAAGCTCCTCCTGGGATGATTGGGCTTGAGACTACAGTTGGCTTGATAAAAACATTTATTATAGATAAAGGAGTTATGAGTTGGGCGGATGTAATTCGCAAGATGACTTCTAACCCTGCTAAAATTTTAGGGCTTCCAGGTGGAACACTTGCTGATGGTTCCGATGCTGATATTACTATTATTGATCCTGATAAAAAATGGACTGTCAAAGCGGATAAGTTTCAGTCGAAATCTTCCAACTCTCCATTTATCGGAATGAAGTTGAACGGTCAGGTCTATAAAACAATCCTTGGCGGACGAGTGGTCTTTGAACGTTAGGCTTTCGTAGGTCAAAACCAACCACTCATTGAGTGTACATGGTTTTGACAAAAATGTAGGGAACAGGCTTGCCTGTTCCGTTTATATATGTAGAGGCGTTATATTATAACGCCCTTACAAAAGAAATAGTAGGGCAAGTCTCGTTTTTGAGCCCTGCCTTTTTTTAGACAGGGCAATGCCCTGTCAGTACAGCTTTTAATATGTAGAGAACTGGCTTGCCTGCTGCATTTTTTTCATACTTGCTAATTCTCCTTGAACATTTTATATATAGATGTGTTCTATTTAGTAACATGAACGATACGAGGAAAACATGCTGACAAAAGTACACCATATACAAATTACAATACCAGATGGGATGATTGATTTAGCTCGTGAGTTTTATTTAGATAAACTTGGGCTTGATGAAATCAATAAACCGGATAAACTGAAACATCGTGAATCTTTCTGGGTAAGTCTTGGCGAGATTGATATTCATATCTCTGTTGAAGATGGCGAGCATCGTGAAGCAACCAAAGCACATATTGCCTACGAAGTTGATAATTTGGACTATCTTGTCAAAAGACTCTCGCATCTTGGACTCGAAATCGAAGAAGAGATTATCCAACTACCCGGGTATAGACGGATTCATTTCCGTGACCCATTTGGTAACAAAGTCGAACTCATCCAACCGAATATGTAGCACCATGAGTCTGCATGTTCATTTTATAGATGAAGATATTAATGAACACTATCTTCAATTGTTACAATCAAGAATTTCAAATGATGTTGTAATTACGGTTGGAGAAGATTTGTCATCAGTAGCTGATTATGATATTCTCATAGCAGGTGTTCCTGAAGAAAATCATATTACACATTCTCAAAACTTACATGCTCTTATAATCCCTTGGGCAGGACTTCCAAAAAAAACTGCTGAACTTATGCTTAACTATCCTAGTATCAGTATTCATAATATCCATCATAATGACCAAACTACCGCAGAAATGACATTTGCTCTGATGATAACTGTGATGAAACGAATTATCCCAATAGATAGAGATTTGCGAAAATCAAACTGGGAACGACGTTATAACGATGAGCCGATTTTACTTCTAAAAGATAAACGAGTTGTTGTGCTTGGCTATGGAGCAATCGGTCAGAAAGTTGTCAAAATGTGTCAAGCATTTGATATGCAAGTTTCGATTGTGAGTCGTACAATAAAAGATATTGAGAATTCATCTACTATAGATAAACTACCGACACTTTTGCCTTCATGTGATGTTCTTTTGATAACTCTTCCACTCACCAAAGAAACCGAAAATCTGATTTCCAAAGAGCGACTTTCGTTACTTTCTGATAATTGTACGATTGTTAATATCGCCAGAGGGAAAGTTATCGACGAGAAGGCGTTGTACAACGAATTAAAATCAGGTCGTTTGCGTGCAGGAATAGATGTCTGGTACAAGTACCCAATGACAGAAGAAGAACGTAAGCATACACCAGTCTCAAATTTCCCATTCCATGAGCTCGACAATGTTGTCATGACACCGCACTTGGCAGGTCATTCTGATGTTGTAGAAGATTTACGAATTGATGCGCTCGCTAAACTTATCAACCAAGCATCAAATGGGGAAGAGCTCGATAATAAAATTGATCTAGATTTAGGGTATTAATTTATTTGTATATGATTGACATCTGTTTTTTATTACTTAATTTAGTTGAAAAGGTGATGATAAGTATTGGGGAATAGTTTGAAAAAATATATTTTATTAATAACACTATTTTTTATAAGTACATCCTTACAATCGGTTACAAACGAAGATAACAATCAAAAATATGAGACAATAAGTAATAGCGAATTATTTAATAATAAGAAAAACTTAGATTCTATCTTTAGTGTAGTCACAATTCCATTTGATTCAACAAATATCTTCTTACTTGGGATGTACCAT
This sequence comes from Candidatus Zixiibacteriota bacterium, assembly GCA_024280215.1. GTDB lineage: Bacteria > Zixibacteria > MSB-5A5 > GN15 > FEB-12 > QQUK01. The sequence continues at coordinate 217 of JAJRQO010000021.1, read as the reverse complement.
CTTAACCAAAATCAACCTGACTCAGCGATATATTATTTTGAAGAGTTACTCAGAGAAGAATCAGATAGTTTAATTATAGGGGAGTTGTTAAACCTCCCCCGAATTGACGGACAGCAAGTTAAGAAGTATATTCCGTAATAGGAGGTGTCCAATGACACGAAGACGTAAATATGACCGTCAATTTAAGATAGAAGCTGTTCGTTTAGTAACAGAGAAT
>JAJRQO010000020.1 GCA_024280215.1 Candidatus Zixiibacteriota bacterium | reverse complement strand
AATATCTCCTGTGTAAATATACTTTGTGTCTTTCAAAGTATAAGTAATTATTTACATTTACACAAAATTACTTACAAGCTCGAAAAAGATCTCAAACATAATTAGTAACTATATTATATCTATATTCAAAAAATAATTCCCATCAATCCCTTACCAGCTTTGGGAGATAATTGTTGTTTTCTCTTTTACATAGTAAAGACAATCATTTGTTTCATCGACAGCATATATCGGTGTATTCGTTCGTAAACAGATTTCTGCGTCAACTACACCTGTGAAATAATTTATTCTCACAATACCATTACATCTTGAACTCTCTTGAAAAACATTTTTTTTGAGCATATAAAGATAGAAATCACTTTCTGATGAATTTTTAAACTCGGGAACCTCCATACTACTTGGAAAACTAAAAGGACTTAAACTACTTGCGTAAGTATCTAAAGCTAAAAGTGCAATTAGACTTAATGATTGTCCGAAAGTTAAATCTGGAGGGTTAATATGAGTGTGAAATACTACCTCACCAAGCATATCCATATGCATAAGATTTTGAGATGATTGTAAATAATAACCGTCGTTTACTATTGTAAATTTTTGAGGTTTATCACCATGTTTAAATTTTATTTTTTCAGACAACCTAACTGATTCATTTTTTTTCATGGTCAAAGGTATAAAGATGTTTATCCGCATAAAGGATTAGTTTTTTACCATGCCATTTAAAAGGAAAATCATTTTTGTTTTTACATATTTCATTTGATGTATAGATAACTGTTCCATCAGCCTTATCTATTTTAGTCAAATAAAGATATTTACTTTTCTTTATTAATCCGACAGTTTTTAAAAAAATATGCGTCTCATTTTGCTTAATTTGTTTAATTCTTTTGTTTAACTCATCTGTTTGCCAAACAACAGAACCATCACTCACATTTATGGCATAAAGAGATTTCTTAACTACCATATACAATACAGTGCTATCAGAATTTATCTGTGCAAAAGCAAAATCATCTTTTTGGAGCATGTGATGTCTCTGTTTAAATTCTTTTCTCCAGAGAATTTCTCCAGTGTGAAAATTCCATTTACGAACATACTTTTTATCATCAAGAATAATCATCGTACTATCTGAATCAAAAACAGGAGGTTGGTTCCCGATAATTGTTTTGATAGTAAGATCATTTGATTGTTTCTGCTTTAATACTTTTGGTTTTTCTTTTTTGTAAGCCAAAGAATCAATCCAAAGAACACTTCCATCTTGTATATCCAATACTCGCAGGGAGATTTCTTTTTTTCTGTTATAGGCATACAAAAGTAAATTATCATTTGGCATTCGATAGATACCTAAACTATGATAAAAATCCATAGTTTCATAATTGGCTATAATTTCCCCTGATGGTATAGCTATCAGGTAAGGCTGTATTTTATTTCTGATTGGGTCTCTTCTGTCGGGGAAATTTTGTTTATGCTGTACAATAAGTGCTTTATCAGTTCCATACAATTGTGTAAATCTTGATTTATCCACACTTTTGAAATCATTAATCTCCCAGACAATCTCCCCAGTTGAACTTTGATAAGCGGATATTTTATTTTTTGCACCTACGATAAGTAAACTATCTTGAAATGACTCCATCCAATGAATTTTTTTATCAGTTTGGATTTCCCAATTAATATCTTGTGCGATCAGATTTGACGATATGCATAAGCCCAGCAGTAATACAAGCATAACTTTTTTCAACATCTACCTCCCAATCAAATATTATAGATACTATATATTTCATTATAAATGAATAACACTTTAGTGTGCATATATCAAACATCTTTTTAAAATAATTCCTCACACCTTCTCAAAACTTTCGTATATTGTTTTATGCCATGCAAAGATATTACAGATTCGCTCAAAATATTAGTCGATTCCAACGACAAATTCGTTCGCTACAAGCTCACCAAAAAAACCTGCGGTGGTGATGTAGGTCGTAAAGCGATGCTGACCAAGTGGCTCAAAGACAGATCAATTTCAGAGATATTAGAACTCTCCCCCGAACAACTTTTCAAAGAATTCCCAACAAAAAGTTCTACTTGGGAATACCTCTATCTCAAGCATTTTATCGCTATCAAATCAGGCTTATCTATTATGATAGGTGAAAATTCTGGCGGAGTTGAAGATTTTTGTACCGTTGACTCAATTGAATACACTCCAGATGGTATGATTCTCTTAGCCGAATTATCAGCCGGTGGGATGAATGCTGAAATAGCAGCTTGTGCTGGTTGTGGCACCTGCGGAAGCTAATACTCCCCATAACCTCGCAATGATTTGCATACTTTCATCAATTTCAGTTACTTTTTATTGCATATATCAAACAAATCCTTTTTTTTTATTCCAAAAACCATTATAGACAATTTTAATCCTATATCCCTTTATCTTGTTTAACTGCTTGAATTTAAAAGTTTTTACTGTTTTATCTATATTTCAGTTTTTTGGCTTATATCTTGCTTTAGAATCAGGTAGAAAAATTAGATATAATATTTTACAAAAAACGTAGGGAATTTAGAATGAAAAAAATTATTGTAACTTTATCACTTTTACTTTTTGCATTTGGTTCAGCGTCAGCAGGTGTATATCACTTTAACCCTACACCAGCCGATATGTTTGATTTAGATCACGGTTATTATTATGGTTGGGGAATAGATCAAGATTTTGGAACTGAAAAAATTTCAAATGTTTTCCTTACTGTTAAAAATGTAAACAACTGGTGGCCAGAACCTAATATGCTTTTCATCAATATGATGGATCAGATGGATGCTGGCTTGTACGTTGGTGATGATAACAAATCTGTTGGTTTACCTAACGATATTCAAAATTTTTATGAAGGTCAAGGTGTTGTTGTAGATGAGTGGACTGATACTGACGGTGGTCCTAATGGTGATTGGGTTGACTTAAACTACGATTTTGCTGCTATGGGTCTTCTTGATGATTTCACAGCTTTTGCTGCTGATGGAAACTTCGGATTTGGTTTTGATCCTGATTGTCATTTCTTTAATGATAAGATTCAACTTACTGTTGTTACCGATGCACCAGAACCTGCCACAATGTTACTATTCGCTTTAGGTCTTGCTGGTGGAGTTGTTCGGAAAAAGTTTAAACACAAAGCATAACAAATTTAAATACAAAATATTATAAAAAAGCCCGCTTGCATAAGCGGGCTTTTTTATGTTTCAACTTTTACTTTGCTCACATTAATTAAACGAACAAAGGCTACCAACGCCCAAACAATTTCCAGCACAATAAACGGGTAAACTTCCCCGACATAAGCATACCATGCTGCCATCAGAGAACCAACAATATTTAATATCAGATACGTCTTTGAAGTTTCCGATAATCTATTTGAGATATTTAAACCAAAGCCTATAAGAAGTAAGCTAACTCCAACTGTTCCTATTATCATCGCAACCATATTGCTCTCCATTTCAGAAACTCACTTTCAATAAAAAAGCGGGACTTACTTGAGACCCGCTTGAAATCATATAAATATAAAGCCTAACAATTTGTATAGTTAGGACCTTCACCACCCTGAGGCGTCACCCATCGTATCACCTGATATGGATCTGCGATGTCACACGTTTTACAATGCACACAATTTGATGGGGTCAGTTGCAACTTTGAATCGATACCATCTTCGACCATCTCATAGACATGTGCTGGACAAAAATGTTGACACGGATTCCCATACTCTTCTTTACATTTTGTATTACAAATATCAAAATCTGTAATTTGCAAATGGGAAGGCTGTTCTTCTTCGTGCATTGTGCCTGACTTGTAAACATTGGTTAATTTATCAAAAAGATATTCATTATCAAATTTGAGTGTTGGCTTTGATGGTTCTACACCAAATTTTTGCTGATATGCTTTTTTAGTCAACATATACTCATGGTCAAGTTTAGAAACTTTTCTATCGAATAGTCCTCGTCCACCAGTTATGATTTGCATTCCTGCATGGAACATCCCAGCAAAAAGCCCGCCTTTAAATCCTGCGTGAAAATTTCTTGATTCATACAATTCTGTTTTTGCCCAACTGTTATCAAATTTTGTTTTATAATTCGATAATGTTTTCTCTGAGAAATCATCCGCCTTGATTGCTTCAATAGCAGTTTCTGCCGCCATAATACCAGACTTAATTGCGAGATGCACCCCTTTGAGTTTTAACGGATTCAACATTCCTGCCGAATCACCGCAAAGCATCAGACCATTATGATATAATTTTGGAATCGAATAATAGCCATTATCAGGGATAGTTTTTGCTCCATAATGAAGCATAGTTCCACCCTCTAAAATCTTTTTCACAAGAGGATGATTTTTATAAAGTTGAAATTTATTATGAGGGTCATTCTGAGGATTCGGTGAGTTTAAACCAACTGTGAATCCAACCGAGACTTTATTATCAGTCATACCATAAATCCAGCCACCACCATATTCATTTGAAGGTTGAGGATAGCCAAAGAGATGAATCACTTCACCTGGTTGTATACGTCCATCAGGTACTTCCCACACTTCTTTAACACCAGTAAGATAAGATTGAGGTACAACATCTTTGAGAAGTTCTGGAATTTTTTCAAATGCATGACGAGTCAAAGAACCGTGAACCCCCTCACAAAGTATGGTAACTTTTGCCTGAATAATAGAACCAGGTTCAAAATTTGAACGTTGGTTGCCCTCTTTGTCCAGTCCCATATCAACAGTCTGCACACCTGTGACTTTATTATCTTCAACGATTAAATCATACCCCGCAAGTCCGGCATAAATATCAACACCTAAAGCTTCTACTTGCTCTGCCATCCATGCGGTGAATTTATTTAATGAGATAACATATTTGCCTGTATTGTGTAATGATGGTGGGACAAATGGAAGTTTTGATGAACCGTTTTCAGAAAGATAATGCATCGCATCAGAAGAAACTTCAGCTTCTAATGGAGCATTTTTTTCTTTAAAATCAGGAATAAGTTCAGCAATACCTTTAGGATCCATGACAGCACCAGATAATGCGTGTGCTCCTGTATATGACCCTTTATCAATGAGTAAAATCTCAGGCATTTCAAGTGACTGAGATTGAGCTAATTGAGCAATCTTATAAGCAGTAGCAAGGCCAGCGGGTCCAGCCCCAACTATCAATATATCAGTTTCAAGGATTTCTCGTTCAAATTCCATATCTTATACCTCTTTATATACATTAACGTAACTGAGAAAAGATAGAGTGAACTGATTTGAAATGCAAGAAATATTCAGATTACTTTGTAGCTCTCGCAGTTGAAGATGATGAAGCTGGTTTTGAATCCGAACTCTTTGATGGAGTCCGACGGGTAACATATTTGCTGTTTTTTAAGTTACCTTTTGAATCATCCATTCTTTGTCCAGACCCATTTGAAATCTGTAACATTTCAGCAATTCTATTTTTGTCACAACCAACAGTAACAAGTCGAGGTGTTCTGACTATTGGACGTCTTAAAATACAATTGTTTTCTGATATAATCTTAAAAAGTACAGTAAGATCGTTTAAGTGTTCGGTGACTTTCAACTTTGTATACTCAGGAGATGCAGAGTTGAGAAAATGCTTCACATCAATATGTCCAATTAAATTTTTTAATTCAAGAACAGTGAGTGGTTTTTCAGCAAGGTTTCGAACTGTAAGAAGTACACCTGCATCTGAAACAAACTTTAGAGCTTCATCGCAAATAGTATCGTTACCGTATGTATAAAATGTTGCCCTTTTAGGAGCCATAAATCCTCCGTGAAAAAAGATATAACGTAAAGTTATTATTTATTTTTCAGTTTAAATTGTTAAATATGATACCTACTATAATTTGACTTTGGTTACATATCAAATATCTACTAATTTGTCAACTTAAATAAAACAAACGTTTAAATTTATTGTTTTATTTTATTCTTAGAACTCCATGAAGAGTTACGAGTGATTCAAATTGCTTTGAGAGATTCTTTTAAGGTCCTAAGATTCTTATCGGGAATATAAATTCAAAATTTACTACCTGAATCTATATATTCTTTAAACGAATATAGAGTCGAATTGTTTCAAAATCAATTAAAACATGAACAAATTTCAGCTTATTTTTCTCCTAAAGCCGTACTGAAATCGCAATACCATCACGAATCGGCATAATTGTCGTAAAGAATCGACTATCACGGTATAAAGTTTCGGTAAATTCTACGATAGACTTTGTATCTTCATCCTGTTTTTTATCGCAGACTTTTCCAGACCAAATCAGATTATCAGTAATAAAAAGTCCACCCTTCTTAAGTCGAGTGGCAGCTAAATCGATTGTTTTAGGATAATCTATTTTATTTATATCGTTGAGAATAATATCAAAGGGACCGTCAATTTTTTTGACTGATTTAAGAGCATCGCCGACTTTGAAGTCAAACTGTGTTTGTAAGCCTGCTCGCTTAAAGAAATCAAAAGCAGTTCTTTTATTTACAGTAGACGAATCCGTCATAGTAATATGACCTTTACCCTTTATCGCCAATGAGAACCAAAATGCTGAGTAGCCAAACCCAGACCCAAGTTCTAAAATCTTACGTGCTTTCATCATATGAGCTGTTTGATATAAATAACGTCCGACTAATGGTCCAATAATCGGAAAATCATTTTCCGTGGCATGTTGTTCCATCTCACGTAAAATCGGTGGACGTTCTGGAATCTTGTTTTCTAAATATTTGTGAACCTTTTGAAACATAAAGACCTTTCAAATAAATCAAAAATCAAATAAGACAAAAATCCATCCATCTGATATTTCGACTTCAAATTTTTTCAAATCCATCTTTTCATGAGTTAAACATTTGCCACTTTTGAGATCGTACTTCCAATTGTGCCAATGACAGGTCACAATTCCATCTTCAACTTTACCCATATTGAGCGGTGCTTTCATATGTTTGCACTCCGCTTCCATGGCAGAAATCGTTCCATTATCGTTAAAAACAGCTATTTTGCGAGCAAGAATTTTTTTATCAAGAGACTTCCCAACGGGAAGGTCTTCGACCTTACAAAATTTAATTTTCTGCACTATGACCTTATATCTACTTTTTTAAGTAGCAATATTACTCATTTTTAGATATGTCTGATGGTTACCATTCCGACAAACTGAATTACAATTATTGAATCAAACTTAGAATGACAGCTATTCCCATAATAACAATCATTGCTTACAGAATGTACATAATATTTTTAAAAAAGCAATCTGAAAATTTAGGAAGCCATCTCTTTTTTATCACCAAAGACTTCAACAGATTTTGTCTGACTATTCTTCATCCGACGTTTCCGTTTTCTTAATGAAAGTCCACCTGAGAAGAAGCAGAGAAATGTCCCAAACCAAAAGAGATTTATAAGTGGTTTCTCAGAAAGTTCGATAACCAGATTTGCTTGACTTAACTCACCTGCTGGGATAAAGTCCCCTACAATTTTTAACAATACCGAACCTGACTCAGGAGAAATACCAGAGATATACACGCGACCTTTGTCATAGTCAAAAAGGGCTTCTTTGGTACTCACAGAGTCTCCAACCACTTGAATCAATGGTGTAATTTCTTCTGTTTTACCATCGTAAGCTATTGTAAGTTTCGCCGCTGCAGTTGTTGATCCACCTTCACCATGAGATGAGAGTTCATAATCGTGAAATGTTACTTTATATTTATCTATCTGTATTGTTTCATCTTTAGCAAATTCAAAAATTGTTGGATCATTTTCTGACGTCTGTTCCATCCCAATTGGTGCGATATAGACATCATGGCTAAGATATTTTTCGACATAAGGTTTTCTCATAACACCCTCTTGGTTCTTTGGGAACTCATGCGGTAATATTGCGACAAAACTTTCATCATCTGAAGTAACTTCAACATGACAATTAAACCCTTTTGCGTTGTCAACTATCCGAGTAAATTTTAACTCGTAACCCATCTCGTTCACAACTTTATTTTGAGGAAGCACAATTGTCTTTTTAGTTTCAAATCCAGCAGAAACTCCAGCACCAATCATTGCAACTGCGATTCCAATATGAGCAAGATAGCCAGGTACAAAGTTTTTCTCCTGAAAGGAAAGAATCAATACAAATGAATTTGATACGATTGCCATTGCGGCAGTACCAAAAAAGAGTAAGTACATAAGTTCATAGGTGAAACCTGTAATAAGCAATAATGCTATTGTTACCAACCCAGCTGAAATCCCACTAATAAGTAATTTGGGTTTGGAAATACCATTGTTCCATTTAAATGCAGGGAACAGACCAAGCAACAACATCACCCCAATTGCTATCGGTGTCATTGTAACAAAATAATAATGTAACCCAACCGCTGATGGGTCGTCTGCTAATCGAGTAAGAAGTGGTGCGGAAGTTCCGATAAGGGTAAGCACACCACCTATGAAAAGCAGCAATACGCCTAAGGTGACCAAATATGATTTAGAAGCGACTTGCGTGAATGCAGGGTTTGGTGGGATACTTTTCCATCTATATGCTATGAGTGACAATCCGATGCCTACAAAGAGAAATAGTCCCCCAGCCAGATAATTATTAAGTCCTAAATCAACAAATGAGTGAACCGAAAAGTCAGCAAGAACTCCAGACCGTGTCAAAAATGTTCCATAAAGTACCGACCAAAATGACAAGCAAACAATAAACAGAGAAAACCTCATCAAACCTCGACGAAGTCTATTAATAAAGAGTACATGAATCTGTACTGCTAAGAATATCCATGGAATAAATGATGAATTTTCTACTGGATCCCACGCCCAGAAACCACCCCATCCTAATGTAATATATGCCCAATAGCCCCCCATGACCAATGAAACACCTAATGTAAGCCAAGCAAAGACAGTCCAGCTTCGAGCAGATTCTGCCCATTGGTTATATTTTTTATCAATTAGACCAGTCATCGCAAAAGCAAACGGAAAAACTGCTCCAGAAAAACCAATAAACATTATCGGTGGGTGTATCTGCATCCAGAAATTTTGTAGTAACGGATTTAAACCAGCACCTTCAGCACGGAAGACAGGCATCAGTTCAAATGGTGATTTTTTAATAAGAATAATTATTATCGAAAGTAAAAAGAGATTTACAAAAAACATATTCCCCTTCTCAAAAGAACCAGCCGTACGAAGCATAACAATACCAAGTATTGATGTAAAGAAAATCCAAAGTAAGAAGGTTCCTTCCTGTCCACCCCATAAGGTAGAAATCAGATATCCAAGTGGTAAATCAGTCGATGAATAGGAATAGACATAGGCAACAGTGAAATCGTGCGTGAGAATAAGATAAAACAATGCAACAATAGCAACAACGATTAGCCCAGTAGCAGCATAATAAAAATTACGAGCTAAATTGAGAGTTCCATCATTTCCACGCCATGCCATGAAATAAAACAATAAAGACAGAGCCAATGAAACTGCCGTTGCAAAAATTAATACATCACCTATATATGCAATCATATATACCTCTATTCTATTTTAAAAAAATTAAAATTATCTCACTGATTGAGAATTTTTCTTCATTCTCTTTGAAATTGGTTGAATTACTTCTGCTTGCCCGCCTGAAAGTGCTACTAACTTTTTGATAACATCTTCTACAAGAAAATCAGGAGTCGATGCTCCTGCTGAAATACCTACTGATTCTATTGATTCATCATCAAACCAAAGCTTATCTATATCATCGGCAGATCCGATAAGTTTGCCATTACCACATATATCATTTGAAATTGCGGCCAATCGATGAGAATTCGCAGAGGAATTGGAGCCAACAACCAAGACCATATCAACTTTAGGTGCAAGTTCCAAAATGGCTGACTGTCGTTTTGTTGTCGCATTACAAATTGTGTTAAATACTTTCAAATGCGGCCACTTTTGAAGTGCCTTTTTTTCAACAATAGCAAAATCTTCTATATGGGCAGTTGTCTGAACTGTAAGTCCGAGTTTTCTATCTTTCCATTCAGGTAAAGCAAGGAGTTCTTCTTCGCTGGCAGCACAAGTAATATGTTCTGGAGCATAACCAACAATTCCTCTTGTTTCCTCATGATGAGGATTCCCATAATGAATGATGTTATAACCATCTTTAACAGCATCTACAATAATATCATAAATATTTGTAACCAACGGACAAGTCGCATCAACAACAGTTAGCCCTTTGCTTTCAGCCCTTGCTATTACATCAGGTGCGATACCATGAGCAGAAATAATAAGAGTTCCTTCATCGACATCTTCTACTGATTTTACTTGTCCAACACCACGCTGTTTAAATTTTTCTACAACATGTTCGTTGTGTACAATTTCATTAAGGATAGTGACTCTGCCTTGAGCATTTTCTGCTGTATCTTCGGCAAATTGAATCGCCCGTTTTACGCCCATACAAAACCCGTGATGTGATGCTATATGAATTTTCTTTAACATGCTTTATCCAATAACTGTTGTGTTTGATTAAAAGCTTTATACGATGACCGTACCATCGGCCCTGCCTCTACATGCCCGAGTCCAATTTCTTTTCCAATTCGAGCCAATTCTTCAAACTCAGATGGATGATAATACTTTTCTACGGGCAGATGTTCCGCTGATGGTCTGAGATATTGACCAATCGTAACTAAGTCACACCCTGTCGCATGAATTTGATGAAGTAGTTCAACGACTTCATCAACAGTTTCTCCAAGCCCAACCATAATGCCTGTTTTGACAATCGGACGAGTTGGATACTCGTGCATCCATCGTAATATCTGAAGCGACCTGTCTAATTTGGCAGCACCACGAACCCTTTTGTGTAACCTGCCAACAGTCTCAACATTATGTGCTAAAACATCCATACCTGAATCAAGCACGATTTTCAGCGAGTCATAATTTCCACCTAAATCAGAAATCAGAAACTCTACTTGTACATTTTTATCCTGCCTTCGGAGGAGCTCTATAGTCCGGGCAAAAATAGTAGCTCCCCCATCCGGCAGATCATCTCGTGTAACCGAGGTTATAACAACTTGTTTTAATTTCAACAATGCTACCACATCCGCTAATCGACGTGGCTCATCTTCATCTAATCCTTTTGGGAAACCTTTTAAGACATCGCAGAAATTACATCCACGAGTACAGTATTTCCCTAAAATCATAAAGGTCGCTGTTCCTTCATCCCAACATTCTCGAATATTAGGACAGGCCGCTTCCTGACAAACTGAGTGCAGACCATGAGCATCTAAAATATCTTTTACATGCTTAAAATTCGGACCATGTGCCGCAGTAGTTTTCATCCATTTCGGTAACTTTGAATGAGGTACTAATTTCCGCTCGCTTTTTTTAGGAGCTTTGGGATTAATCCCGTGAGCAGAATTCTCACCGACCGATTGTGTAAACAAGACTTTATACATCCATCTAACATACGTTTATTTGTTCAAATTATCCACTAAATTATTTAAAAAATATTCAAGTAAAGTAGTGTCATTTTCAAGCTCAGTATGAAACGAACTTGCCAATATATTATCTTTCTCAACCAATACGGCTTCATCATTATAAGTAGCAAGAATATTTACATTTTTCCCAACTCTTTTAATCCGAGGAGCTCTAATAAATGATGCTTGACTTTTCAGATTTTTTCCGTTTAGAGTAAGTGTCAGTTCCGTTTCAAACGAAAAAACCTGTCGCCCAAAAGCTGTACGTGCTATTACAATATCAATAAGCTCTAACGGCTCTACACCTGCCTGATTTTCTTCAATCTCAGATGCAAGCATAATCATCCCCGCACATGTTCCCCAGACCGCTTTTGTTTGACCAAAGCTGACTAAACTATCACGTAAATCAAAGCGGTTAATCAATTTACTTATTGTAGTTGACTCTCCCCCAGGGATTATTAACCCATCGAGCTTTTCAAGATGTTTCGATAATTTCACATACCTATTGCGAACTTTAAGAAGCTCGAGTTGATTTTTGTGACATTCGTAGTCACCCTGAAGGGCTAAGACCCCTATTTCTATTTCTTTATATTTATTCATATTTCTCTTACACAATCACTCAATTTAATCTCCCAGTATATGCCAAATACTGAGATAATCAAGCAAGAAAATAGTACCTACTATGGTTGGAAATTTTCAATACATATATTTTTAGAAAAAACACTCATAAAATATTAAATATCTCCGATTATCTAAATAGAAATATTTATAAGAATAAGGATTGTGGGATTGAATACTAAAAACATAAAAACAAAACAGCTTATTGCGGAATTTGATAAAAAAAAAGGGATTGTTCATTTTACTTCAAGCAGTAAACTAAGGATTAATTCCGTAAGAAAACTTGTATATCTCTATAGAAAGATGGATTTTCTATTAAAAAAACATAGTAAAAACAGACGTCTTTTTATGATAATTGATTTTAATAGAATTATTATTGAGCTTGATTTTAATAAACAAATTGGTCAATTTTTTAAAAAACTAACCAAAAACCATCTATTTCCAAAAGGTGCTATTGCCTACGGAACCAGTATGAGCAGATTGACCTTTAAATTGACTCTCAATCAAATAAGCGATAATGAAGAAAGATTTTTTAAATCTAAAACTGTCGCCTATGAATATATTGATACACTTATCAAAGAGATGAATTTAAAAGTACCTGTTAGCAGAGGGTTAAAATGTCTTAATGATACCTTAGAAACAATCCCAATTCAATTAGACAAAATTGAAGAAATCCCTACTACCAATATACCTGAGTTCAAAAATAATTAATTATATTTCAAAAATATCTATATAGAAAAAGGCAGAACCACTAAAGGGTTCTGCCCTACAAAACAATTTATTCAAAATCCTCAATCAAGTTGAGAATAACATACCTTCACAACAATACTACCGAGTCTGCAGCAGTTCCTCATCTGGAATATCAGATGCCTGAATACCTTTCATCGCTTCACCAAGCCCACGAGATGCATCGGTCACAATTGTATAATCCTGCCAATGAGTTGTCGCAGCGACAATTGCTTTAGCTCGTTTTGATGGGTTGTCCGCTTTAAAAATACCAGAGCCAACAAATACTGCCTCAGCACCAAGCTCCATACACAGTGCCGCATCAGCAGGAGTCGCAACCCCACCAGCCGCAAAATTTGGTACAGGAAGTTTACCTGTTTTAGCAACAGTATGCACTAAATCAATTGAGACCTGATAATTTTTAGCAATACCAAAAAGTTCTTCATCACTCATAATAGTCAGCGATTTCATAATTGAATTTATCTCACGCAGATGTTTCACGGCGTGCGATACATCACCAGTCCCCGCTTCACCTTTGGTACGAATCATAGCAGCACCCTCGGCAATTCGTCTGAGTGCTTCACCCAAATTACGACAACCACACACAAACGGCACTTTGTAATTCCATTTATTTATATGATACACATCATCGGCAGGCGTCAACACTTCGGATTCATCTATAAAATCAACTTCCAAAGATTCTAAAATTCGAGCCTCAGAGATATGTCCAATTCTGCATTTTGCCATTACAGGAATAGTCACAATTTTTTTGATTCCCTCAATCATATCCGGGTCGGACATTCGAGCAACACCACCGTCGGAACGAATATCAGATGGAACCCTTTCAAGAGCCATAACCGCAGTCGCTCCAGCATCTTCAGCAATCTTCGCTTGCTCAGGATTGATGACATCCATAATGACACCACCTTTGAGCATTTCCGCTAAACCAACTTTGACTTTGTACTCTTTATTTGAATAATCTATCATTTTTAATAACTCCTTCTATACAGGAAAAAAACTTCAACCGTAATTTGTTATTTTAAAGCAATTCTTTTGTCAGCGGAATATAATAAAAAAAGGGGCTTGAACACAAGCCCCAATACAATTTGGTCAGATATTTGGCAGAATATTATTTCTTAATTTTCTTATATTTGCCAAAATGTTCACGTTGGAGTGATTTTTTAAATGAAACTTCCTGAACTTGCCAGAAACCCTTCATTTGACAATCATCAAACTTTTCACAGGCACAATTTGTTGTTTCTGTACAAAGATTTAAATGAACTGGACCATCAATAGCTTCAATCACGTTTAAAAAGCTAACTTCTTTTGGAAGTTGAGCTAAACGATAACCACCAGTAACACCTTGGAAAGAAACCAAAATACCAGCACGGGTTAAATCTTTTAAAATTTTTGCTAAAAATTCTCTTGGAATTTCTTCTGCTTCGCTTACAGAGTTAATTGAGCCTAATTTACCTTTTGGTAAAGTAGATAAGTGCCGTACTGCCCGAAGTGCGTAATCAGATTTGCGAGAAAGTCTCATGTATCTTGTTTTCCTGTATTTAAAAATGTTTGTTCTACAATTGATTTGTAACTACTTCTAATTTGTCTATTATACGATAAAAGATGGGATTAGTCCATAAAAAAGTTTACAAATCGTGATTTTTTTATATATTGAGTCCAAATTTGAAACAGACAAGACCAAAACAAGCTTTAAAGGCTTCAACAAGGTCTTTTTTGACGATTTTTTAAGCAAATATCGACTTATGGAACTTTTTACTCAATGAATACGTTATAAGTTCCGTAATACGTGTAAACAGATTTGAAAGGAATGTTATAGTATGGAAGATAAAAACCAAAAAAACGACAATAACAAAGTGGTAACAATTACAGACTCTGCTATTGTTGAAATCAAAAGATTGACCTCACAGGAAAAAGAAGAAAAACTCTATCTTCGTTTGGGTGTTGCTGCTGGTGGCTGTTCGGGGATGTCATACAGCATGGGCTTTGATACCGAACAATTAGAAAATGATATGAGCTACAATATCAATGACATCATCGTTATTATTGACAAAAAAGCCGTTTCTTACTTAGAGGGAACTATTTTAGATTTCAAAGGTGGTCTTTTGGGTGGAGGATTTGCTTTTGAGAATCCTAACGCAAAACGCTCATGTGGCTGCGGCACATCATTTAGCTGTTAAAATATGAATTTCACTATCTTAGATATAAATGATTTGCTCGATGAAGGCATCTTTAAAGAAGATGCTTTTGTGAGAGCAACCGACCAACAGGATTGGTCTCTCTATCAAGGTAATAAAGTCTTAATTAGGGGATGTACTTCATCTATTATTCCACCATGGGCATACATGCTACTCACTGCCAAGCTCATATCAATCGCAAAGTCGATTCGATTTGGTAATGAACATGATCATATTGTCATTTACCGGAATAAAAAATAGTTGGAATTCATTCGATAAATATTTATAATCAAAATATACATTTAATCGCATTCAAAAAATAAGGATATAAAATATGCCAAAAGTTACATTTTTACCGTCTGGAACCGTAGTTGAAGTTGAAGATGACTACAATCTTTTAGATGCTGCTTTAGATAACAACGTACAAATCGACCACAACTGTGGTGGCAATTGTGCTTGCTCTACCTGTCATGTCATTATCGAAAAAGGTATCGAGACGACTGGAGAAAAATCAGAAGACGAAGAAGATATGCTCGACGAAGCCGAAAACCTCACTGAAAATTCTCGTCTTGCCTGCCAATGTACTGTCACTGCTGATTTAGTAGTCAAAATCCCGTCAAAAGATTCCGAATGGAAAGATGACACCTTTTAAGATATTTAGTAAACAAATATAAGCATACTTCGACTCCGCTCAGCATGATTGATTATAAATCTTTGTATTTTAAGTCACCTTGAGCGGAGTCGAAAGGTCTTGAAATATAGATTAAACTTTGTCTTTCTAAAATTTCTTGAAAACCCGCTTCTTTAGCGGGTTTTTTTATCTCTGCCTCTCTCCTCGCTACTCATAATTATATCCAATTTGCCGATAAACTAAAGGTATAGATATGGGAAAAATATGAGTAAAAAGAACTTACAAAATATAAACGGCTACTCTCTATTTGAACTCGTTGTCGTCATGATTGTCATATCGATTCTCATGACTGCATCAATGAGATTTATGGGAAAGACTGTCGATGTCTCAAAAACAGAAGAAACAAAAATCGAACTAGACCAGTTAGCGATTGGGATTGTCGGGGATGAACAAAAAATCTCTGGTAACCATAGAATTGATTATGGCTATGTTGGTGATATTGGAGCATTGCCTTCCAACTTGAATAATCTCGTGACAGACCCTGGGCTGGCAACATGGGATGGTCCATATCTGAAAGATGACTTCTATGCATCGTCGGCAGCGACAGAATCTGAATATGCTATTGATGGATGGGGCAAACAATATACCTACTCAGGTGGAGTGACAATTTCTTCAACTGGTGGTTCGACAACAATCACAAGAGAGCTTGCAAACAACTCCGATGTACTTTTATACAACAGAGTCTCGTTGAATATAGTAGACTTAGACCACTGTCCCCCAGGTACAATCGACAAAGATTCGGTAAGAGTAAATCTAACTTATCCTAATGGGCTTGGAAGTTATCAAACCGATAGTAAATTTCCATTCGCTGATGGGTTCGTAGAATTTGATTCTATACCTATTGGACAACAAACACTTACTATAGTCGAACTCAAAAACAATGATACCCTTTATAGAAAAATTTATATCAATCCAAATTCCCTCTACCATGCCGATGTTCAGTTTCCTGTCTCACTCTGGTGTGACACTACTGGTTTAAGTAGCGGAGGAGGTGGAGGTAGTGGTGGAGGTAGTGGAAATTTAATCTATGTTAATGGAACTGGACAAACAAGCGGTGGTAATTGTGATGATGTTCAATTTGATTTGAAAAATAATAGTGGAAGTAATATAACTATTACATCAATAACATTTGATTGGTTAAATCCAACAGGATACTATAAAGAAGTAGAAATTGGTGGTACAGAAGTTTTTGATAATTCCAACCCAAGGAATGGTACTGGACAGATAATTAATTTTCCTGGAATTACAATTACTCCTGGAGAAATAGTTACCGTTGATATTGAAGGATTTAAAGAGAACCCAACTGGTGGACAAAAAGTTGATATGACTAATACAGATATGACTATCACTTTATCGGATGGATCCATTATTATTTTCAACACTGGACCTTGCTTATGATTAGATTGAATAACAATAACGGTTTCGGACTCATAGAAGTCACTATCATAATAATCACGATTGGTATCATGGCATCGATTGCAATGCAGTCGATGACTGTTCTCATTACTGATGCACGACAAGTAAAAACAGAACGTGAAATGGAACTGCTCGCAGACGCTATCATCGGTAATGCTGACATATCTGCTGGAAATCAACGTGGGGATTTTGGTTACATCGGTGATGTAGGCTCCTTCCCTCCCAATCTCGATGCCTTGATTATAAATCCAGGTGGGTATACAACATGGGATGGACCATATATTTCGACTCAATTCACTCAAGACACCGATGGTTACAAAACTGACGAATGGGGAAATGCTTATACTTACACAGGCGGGTTGACGATTTCTTCAAATGGTAGTGGTACAATTATCACTAAAAAGATTGCCGATGCAACTACTGATTATACTTTGAATAACTTTAACGGAACCATTCTCGATGCGTCAGGTACTACTCCCGGTACGACCTATCTTGATTCTATCAATATCAATATAACTATCCCAAATGGTGCAGGTGGAACCACATCAAGATCCTATCTTACCAACGCAAGCGGTGTTTTTACTCTCGACTCACTCCCTGTTGGTCAACACCCATTGCGAATAATCTACACTCCAAATGTTGATACACTCTACTCGATATTAACAATCCTCCCTCGACACAAAAGCAACAAAACTTTCAAATTTGCATCCTCATACTTTACCTCTGGTGGTAGCGGCGGGGGGGGCGGTGGACTTAGTGGTTCAGGATCTATTAAATATGTAAATAGTACAGCACAAACTACTGGTGGGAATTGTGATAAATTTAATTTTGATATTATCAATACTACAGGTAGTCCTATTACTATAACAAGTCTCACACCTCAATGGGCATCACCAACGGCATACTTCAAAGAGGTCGAATATAACGGTGATGATGTTTATGAACAGGAAAACCCAAGAATCGGTTCGGGGTCTACCGCTACGTTTGATAATCCTAAAACAATAAATGCTGGACAAACAATAAATATTCAAATAGAAGGATTTAGAGATCAACCGACTAATGGTAATAAAGTAAATATGAGCAATACAGACTTTACAATTACATTTTCAGATGGTTCAGTTATCACTTTTAATACAGGAAGTTGTAACTAATGCTATATCTAAACAACAAAGGCGTAACATTAATAGAAGTAGTTATGGCTGTAATCATAGCTGGAATACTTGCCTCTGTTGCAATGCGATCAGCTACGACTATCACGGAAACAGGTAGAACCGAAATAACTAAAACAGAAATGCATGACATTGCCTATGCCATAGTTGGTAATGATAATCTAATAAATAATAACGTCCGAAACGACTTCGGTTATGTCGGTGATATTGGTGCAATGCCTCTCAATATTGATGCTCTCATGACTAACCCAGGTGGATATGCTACATGGAAAGGTCCATACATCACAAATAGATTCTCCCAACTCCCAAATGATTATTCGCAAGATGCATGGGGGGTAACATATAATTTTTCTGGAGTTGATATAACTTCCACAGGTTCCGGTTCTTCAATTGTACATAAAATCGGTGAAGCGACAACAGATTTTCTTATCAATCAGGTTTCTGGTAATATTTATGATGCCGATGGAACCCCTCCTGGTACTATCTATAAAGATTCTATTTCTATTTTAATATCTATTCCAAATGGAACAGGTGGTATTCTTACAAAAGGAATTACCCCTGACTACGGAGGATATTTCTCGTTTGATTCAATTCCTATTGGCAATCATGATATTCAAATAGTCTATATTCCAAGTTCTGACACTCTAAAACGGTTTGTTTCATCTACTCCAAAGTCTTCTATATATGATGCATATACATTTCCATCTAATTACTGGAATTCTTCCTCAAGTGGGGGGACTGGAGCAATACAATATGTAGGCGGTACTGCTCAAACAACTGGTGGAGATTGTGATAAATTTAATTTTGATATTATCAACACTACTGGAAGCCCTATCACTCTAACAAGTATCACACCAATATGGTCTTCTCCTACAGCATATTTTAGAGAAATTAAATACAATGGTGAGAAAGTATACGAAGAGGAAGATCCAAGAATCGGTTCAGGTGCTACCGCAACTTTTGACAATCCTCAAGCTATAAATGCTGGACAAACAATAAACATAGAAATAAAGGGGTTTAAAGATCAACCAACTGGTGGTAATGATGCTGTCATGAGTAATACTGATTTTACTATTACATTCTCTGATGGTTCTGTTATCACATTTAATACTGGAGCCTGTCCATAATGAATTCACAAAACCAAACAGGTTTTACACTCATAGAATTAGTATTAATAATTCTCATTATCGGAGTGATTTCATCAGTAGCAGTGCGAAATATGTCAAGCTCGATAAACACTGCACAACATGAACACACAAAAAAAGAACTCGACCAACTTGCTTATGCAATTGTCGGAAATCCACAAGTATATCTCAATGGTTCACGTACCGATTTTGGCTATGTCGGCGATATTGGAGCGCTTCCCCCTAACTTATCTGCCCTTTATCAAAACCCAGGAGGATATACAACTTGGGATGGACCATACATGACGAACGGAACCGCAAATAGTGACTATCTGCAAGATGCTTGGAATGTTGCCTATGTTTTAAGCACAACCTCAATTCGTTCCATAGGTTCGGGTACAAATATCGATAAAGATTTTGCTTCATCGTCAGCATCACTTTTATCAAACAGTTTGAGTGGATATGTTATCGATGCCTCAGGTCAAGCCCCGGGGACAGTATATAAAGACTCTCTCAATATTCAGATGAAATACCCCAATGGCTCAGGCGGATACAACACAACCTCTGTGATTCCTGATCAAAGCGGTAATTTTTCGTTTACAGCTTTACCAATAGGAGTTCATACATTAACGGTCATTTATATTCCTGATACCGATACCGTTTCGTATACAGTCTCTATTGTTCCCGAATCAGAAAACAAAATTTCTATCCTCTTCCCTGCCGATTTGTTTTAAGAAATAGTACGAAATTGTTTAACAAATCACCACCACTCCTCTCCGCCAATGACAATAAACAATTTCCACACTAAAAAGTTATCAGCAGATGTAATTCTGACTACATATCATATAACCTGTCTTGATAAATCAGACTCTCAAACAACATACTCATTGCGAAGCTCGAATTGGAAATTTTCAGACAATAGATGGCAGATGCTCTTTCATCAAGGCACACGGACAAATAATTAAGAGTAACATTTATAGAAGTAATGGCAGACGAGGACATCTGCCATGCACATAGATAGTCAAACTATTCAGGTATCAGCCCGTCTTGGTGGGCATTCCTAACACAATCTTACTTAATAACTCTACTCTTCCCTAATCACCAAATTGATACCACGTTTTTGGAGTTGTGGTAAAAACAGTGACGGGTTCACAACCAACTCTTGAGGTTGACATCCACGCTTATCAATATGCCCCGCAGCAGCCATCCATGCAATTATCGCGGCTGGAAATGCCGTCGTCCGCATCATCGCTGTCAGACTATCTTTACTCGCCTGACGGTCGATAATTTCATAGACTATCTTTTTATCGGCACCATCTTTTTTACCTTCGACAGTCACACGAACCAAAACCATATCAAGATTCGTTGAAGTAAGGTTTTTATCTAAGACAGCTTTTAACAATGAACGAGGTTCCACTTGTTGCCCGTTGACATCAATCGTTTGTCGAGACGCCAGACCAATTTCGAGCATCGGCTTAAACATCATGCAATGACCTGGATAACGAATTGTTTTATAATCTAAAAAATCTAACTTATTTTCGTATGTATCTGGCAAGGTTGAAGTCCCACCCGAAGTATAAAATGCTTCCAAATCACCTATCCCATCAAATGATAATTCTTCAATCGCCGACATCGGATTGACCGTTTTTTTCTGCCCATTCTCTAAAATAACGCATGGTTCCCAATACTCATTAATAAGCCCCTCAGCCGAAAATACCATCTGATAATTCAGCGGTGGTCTCGGAGATTGTGGCAAACCACCTACTCGAATTTTAACAGAATCGACTGTATCAAGCTTCGCCATTCCATCAGCGGTCAAGACAGAAACCATACCAGGTGCCAATCCACAATCAGGTACAATAATTACTCCCGCCTCTTTTGCCTCAGCATCCATTTCAAGCTGACTATTGACCGTATCATTGTTACCACCTAAATCAACCATATGGCATTTTGCCCGAATAGCCGCTTTTGTGATAATTGGATTATATTTATAAGTGACGCATGAAATCACCGCATCAAAATCTTGTAAAATTCTGAAAACCGCATTTTCATCAGAAACATCCAACTGCCCTGAAATAGTATTCTCATTTCCATATTTAGAAGCTATTTCAGTTGCTAATCTGTTATCAATGTCAAAAACCCCTGAAACTTCGACTCCCTCAGCCATAGTTACATCATATAAGGCTGCTCTACCCATAAGACCAGCACCAAGTACTACAATTTTCATACGAACCTTTCTTTTCTCTGACAAATAACATACAACTATTTGTGTGAATTAGAAATAAAATTTTCATTGATTAGAATGTAGATTTTATCATTTCTGTCGATATATAAGTATAATAATAATATATAACGAAACAGGTCTATTATGACAGCAACTAAAGAACTAACCCAGGTAGAATTTAAAGAATACGAAACATATCTTGCTCTTAAGCCATATATTGGACATTGTCTTATTTTAAATCATGAGCTAAACAATCCGCTAACAGGTATTATTGGATATAGTGAGTTTTTAATTGATGATGAATCTGTTCCAGATAATTTACGTTCGTCTCTCAAACAGATTTTAAAATCAGCAGAACGTATGAAAAAATTGATTGATTATTTATGTGTTGAAAAAATAGAATTAGAAACAAAATTAGATCTTTCAACCGTTATAGATGACTTTCAAAAAGTTGCCAAAGATTTAGATTAACTGATTAAGTTTTCTTATCAGCCATTCAAGAGATAGAGCTGAGATAAAAAGAATCAAAAGCAGAAGTTTATCCCAAAGATTCACTTCTGTTTTTTTTATAACTTCAATTGGTTGTAATTCTATCGTCTGTACAAGTTTTTCAAAATCCGTCGCTGTTGTATAAGTTCCACCCGCTATCGAAGCAATCATTTTAAGATTCTGGGAATCACCGTCACGGTTAAACTCTTCAAGAGAAAATTCACCAACTTCAATCTGTCCAGTCACATCTTTTAAAGTCCTCCCATCTTTTACAAAAACAGCTTGGTAGGTATATCTGTCGGGCTTAATATTTTGTAAAATCGCTTTGTACTTCCCATCATCAACCATCAACAAATCAGCTTGGTACAAATTATTTTCACTCCCTTTCAACACAACTGTCCCTGTAACATTTTTAATAGGACGGTACCCTAAATCAAAAGCAAAACCATCAAACTGAACGACTTCACCCCGAGTGAAAATAGATTTTTGTGGAAAAATTCGAATCGGTTCTAAATCATCACTTACCGTCAACCAATCGACAGACCCTTCAATAAAGCTTGTATAGGCTTCATCAGACTCACCAAAACCAATGGATAAAAAGCCGAAATTCCAAAATGGCTGTGCCGCAACTGCTAAAACTTTCCCTGGACCATTACGAACAAAGCCGATTATTGGTATTTGATTTCCATTTTGATTTATCAGTCCAGATGCAAATGCCAAAATTGTCGCTTGCGGTAAAACAGATTCACATCTGACAATTTGTTCAAATGGTGGAAGCTCCGCCCATCCTTGACGAATCGCGGTTTGATTCTCGGCTATACGAATCGAGGGATGATACAAATTCCCCTCTGACGGTTCCGCATGAAATGATCTGTATAAAACATGAGATTTTTGTGTTTGAGAAAACGGAAGCAGGGAATTAAACCATGGAGAAATCTCTGACGCAGCATAGTTCTCTCCAAGCAAAAACCAAATTGAACCACCCTTATCCTGCAAATAGGAGTCGAACAATTCTTGCCGTGAGGATAATAAAGCAGGACTCACATCATGAATTATTATCAAATCATATTTATTTAACTCAGATTGTCGTGATGGGATCAAACCAGATAAGTTTCCTGATTTTCGACCAAGCAAACGAAGTTCTATATTATATTTGTCTGATTTTTCTAATCGTTTTTTTAAAAAACTTAACTCATAGTCAGGATTCTCAGATAACAATAGAATTTCTAATTTAGATTTTAGCACTTTCACCGAAAATGATTTTGTATTGTTACTTTTATTCTCTTCTGTTTCAGTCGTAGCAACTTTGAGCGTTAAAATCTTTTGACCTGATTCAGAAGGTCGGTATGTTAAAACGATTTCCCCAAACCCTTCAGATTGATTAATGCTAAAGGTTGATTGAGCAACAACTCTGTTAGAATCCATTAGTTGAATAGGTATCGTTTGAGATTCTGAATTTTCCCATTTGACTTTTAATTTTATTTCTGTTGTTCTCTCTGAAAACATGACAGGGTTATAATCTATTTCAACCACTGAAAGGTCATACCGTTTACCACCTAATGACAAATCAACGCTATGTGTTTTTGTTTTCAAAAGTGATGTTATCGCATCAACCTGTCGCCCTGTATTACTATTTCCATCAGAAAAGAGAATTTGGTAATCAAATTCAGATTCTATTTGATGAGATCCTACATACATGACCGCATCTGCAAGCGATGTCGCATCGGTTTTAACTTTAGAAACATCTTCAGAAATATTTTCACCAAAATAGTATGTTACGACATCAGCTCTATCAGTTATAAATTCAAATGCCGAACTCGAAAACAATGAATCACGTCTTGCTCTTCGAGATAATTCATTTTCCACTTTATCAATACTTTTAGATTCATCCAATAAAAGAGCAATTCGTGGTTTGCGACTAAAACTTTGCTCATACGACAAAATCGGTTCAAACAAAGCACAAAGCAATGCCAAGATTGCTATAACCCTAAGAGAGATAAAAATTGCTTTTAAATATTTTGGGATTGGTGGATTAGTTCTTAAATACAAAAAAAATGCAAGTGTCAAAAGTATCAACCCAGCAACAATATTGAGCCAAATAGTGTCGGATAAGAATTCTACAGATATATTATTGATTCCAATCATAAGTAACTCTTATACAACTAAATTAAATTTTCGTTTATTATTCTATTACTAAAATTTGATTATTATGATGCTCGGGCAGTGGTAAATTTTACCATATCTTCCAGTCGTTCATAATAAATATTGTGTTGGCAAGATGAAATCGAATCAAGACCTTCTTGAGCTAATGAATTTGCTTTTTTATAGGCATAATCAATTCCACCAGTCTCAACAACAAAGTCATATACTTTTTTAAACGAATTTTCATCTTTTGATTTCAAAAGCTTAATAATCTCATTACGACTTGCATCATTTGATTTTTGCAACCCATAAATCAGAGGAAGCGTCATCTGTCCTGTCAAAACATCAATGCCAGGTTCTTTACCAGTAGTTTTTGCATCACCTACATAGTCTAATAAATCATCAGCTATCTGAAATGCAATCCCTATTTTTTCACCAAAATCAGCAAATTTCGCTCTCGCATCAGCATCTCTATTATTTAAAATCGGACCAGCTTCACATGAAACCGCAAACAGCGATGCTGTTTTGTCAGCGATAATAGAAAGGTAAGCCTCCTCAGAAAGATCGTAATTAGCTGTCTCTTCAATCTGACGCAATTCACCCACAGCAACTCGTTCGGTCGCTCTGGATATCGAACGCATAAGTTCAATTGAATTTGTCTCAACCATCATGCTGAATGCTTTGGCAAATAGATAGTCACCCATAAGGACCGAAATCAAATTTGTCCATTGTGAGTTAACTGTTTCCTGACCCCGACGCATATCGGACTCATCAACAACATCGTCATGAAGCAACGTTGCGGTATGAATCAGTTCAATAGAAAGTGAGGCATCAACAGAAAAATCTGTAAAATTATCACCTGCCCGTGAAGACAAAAAAAGAAATACTGGGCGAATTTTTTTCCCACGTGATTTGAGCAAATGCTTTGCAATAGATGAGATAAGTGGTGAATCACCTTGTAAATGATCATGTAATTTCTGGTTGAATAAATCCAAGTCACCTTGAATCGGCGAGGTGTATTCGGTCATTTTTTCTAAATCAAGCATATATCTCTTTATTCCTTCTTTGATGCAAGAACATAAAACTATTAGGGAGAAATGTCAAGCAGACGCTTAGAAAGTTACTCGTCCGATTTTTCCTGAGAGTCACCAAAAATCAACTCGTTTAAAGCACTTTTATATTCAGAATCTTCAAAATATGTTCTGGAATTATGCCCACCAGATAAACGAACAAATTGTTTTGGTTCAGCTGCTACTGCAAATAATTTTTCACCCATTGCAAATGGAATCAGCTCATCATCAGGAGAATGAGTAATCAACTTTCGGACATGTAATTTTGCAATTTTCTCAACAGAATTAAATGAATACCGAATCAGACTCTTAATAGGAAAAAATGGGAAAAGCTTTTGACCTAAATCTCCTACTGTAGTAAAAGATGACTCCACAACCAAGCCACCAGAATGCACCCGACCAGCCAATTCAATAGCTACCGCTCCACCGAGTGAACGCCCAAAAATCACAATATCTTGATCATTATATTTTTTTGATTCTGTTAACCAATTAAAAGATGCAACCCCATCAAGATAAACACCCTCTTCGGTTGCTTGACCTGTTGACTTTCCATACTCTCGATAATCAAACATAAAAACAGCAACACCTAAGTCATGTAAATACTTAGCTGTCTCAAGACGGTTCGAAATATTCCCCGCATTACCATGACAGAGCAGCACAACTTTTGAATTAGTCGAATCGTCAGACGGAAAAAACCAGCCATGTATAGTTACGCTTTCATCAATTTTAATTTCAACATCTTCATAGGTAAGTCCAACTTGACTTGGTAGCATACTAAAATCTTCGATAGGATAAAACACCATTTTATCCTGATTAAAATAGATATAGAACATAATGGCGAGATAAACACCAACAAGTCCAAGAGGAATCCACATGAGCATTTTCAAAACTTTCATTTTTGCTACTACTATTTACTTATTCCCACTCAATTGTAGCGGGTGGTTTTGATGAAATATCATAGGTCACTCTATTCACGCCACGTACATTACGAATAATACGGTTTGAAATATGTGCCAGAATATCATAATCTATTCGTGACCAATCGGCTGTCATGCCGTCTACCGATGAAACCGCTCGAAGTGCAACAACATTTTCGTATGTCCGCTCGTCACCCATGACACCAACTGCTTGAATCGGAAGCAATACTGCAAACGCCTGCCAGATGTCATTGTAGATATTATAATTATGGAGTTCCTCAATAAAAATTGCATCAACCTCACGAAGCAAGTCACACCGTTCGACAGTCAAATCGCCTAAGATACGAACCGCCAGCCCAGGACCTGGAAATGGATGTCGTCCGATAAACTCATCTGACAATCCAAGCGAACGTCCAAGAACACGGACTTCATCTTTAAAAAGTTCTCGAAGCGGTTCGACAAGTTTCATCTTCATTTTATCTTTAAGACCACCAACGTTGTGATGTGATTTGATTGTCGCTGATGGACCCTTAAATGATACCGACTCGATAACATCAGGATACAAAGTTCCCTGAGCCAAAAAGTCTATCCCGCCAATTCCATCGGCAGCGTCTTCAAAAACATCAATAAATGTCGTCCCAATAATTTTTCGTTTTTTCTCAGGGTCAGTAACGCCAGCAAGACGAGTCAAAAACAAATCGGATGCATCCACAGGATTTAAATTTATTTTCAGTTTCGTAAGCATCTTGATAACATCTTCATATTCATTTTTACGAAGCAGACCATTGTTTACAAAGACCGCATGCAGATTTTTACCAATTGCTTTATCCAAAAGAACCGCCGCAACAGTAGAATCAACACCACCTGAAATACCTAAAATTACTTTCTTATCACCAACTTGTTCACGAATCTGTGCGATAGAACTTTCTATAAATGATTCGGTTGTCCAATCCCCTTTAAGTTTACAAATATCAAAAATAAAATTCTGTAAAATATTTTTACCTTCTTTAGTATGATGCACTTCAGCATGAAACTGAATCCCATACATCTTATCTTTTTTATTTTCAATTGCCGCAACTTCAAGTGAATCAGTCGACCCAATAATTTCAAACCCATCTGGTAACGATTTTATAGAGTCACCATGCGACATCCAGACCTGTGATGATTTTGGAATTCCATCAAAAAGCGACGAACCATCTTTCACATCAAATGTTGCCCGACCATACTCTCTGGTTTCAGAACGTTCCAAATTTGCACCAAAGATATCAGCCATTAACTGCATACCATAACAGACTCCCAAGATAGGAATTCCAGTATCAAAAAATGATTTGTCCAATCGAGGGGCATCATCATCTTTGATAGATGAAGGTCCGCCAGAAAGTACATATCCTTTTACATTTTCATTAGCATACTTAGACAAATCAGAATTATATGGGACAATTTCGCAATAGACTTTTGCTTCACGAACTCTACGGGCAATAAGCTGAGTGTACTGTGAGCCAAAATCTAAGATCAATATCATTTCATGGTGTGCAGACATAATTATTTCCTAAGTTAAATCAGATTTTAAAATCGTGTTCTTTTGTAATCTATTATTTGTTTCTGGATAATCTTCCATATAATGCAAGCCCCGTGACTCCAACCGCATCAATGCCGACTTTATAATAAGCGTTGAGACCGTTGCCATATTACGCAATTCGACAATCCCGTAAGTAGCAGGAGTAGCAAGGTAATACTGTTCGATAGCATCATGAATTTTCTGAACTTTCTCAAGTGCCAAAAGTAATCTATCTTTGCTTCGAACAATACCAACAAAGTCAGACATCACCCGAGACAATTCTCTCCTATCATGAGCTATAAGAATTTTATTACGAGGATATTTTAATGATGAATAAAAATTCCCACAGACAGTAGTCGGTTTTGAGTAATCATTATTTTTGTAATACTCCGATGACTTAATCGCAGACATTTTCGCCATAACAACCGCTTCAAGTAAAGAATTCGATGCCAAACGATTTGCTCCATGCATCCCTGTATGAGCAACTTCACCAGAGACAAAAAGCCCCGGAATATCGGTCTCACCATCAATAGTTGCCACCACTCCACCGCATGAATAATGTGCCGCTGGAACAACAGGTATATCTCTTTTTGTAATATCAAAACCACGGTTGAGACATTCCTGATATATAGTTGGAAACCGTTCTATTATAAATTTTTCATCAAGATGACTGATATCAAGCAAGACATATTCTTCACCACTCTCTTTCAATTCTTTATCAATCGCACGAGCAACTATATCACGTGGAGCAAGGTCTTTCAATTCGTGAACTGCTTCCATAACAAATCGACCATCAACAGTTAACAACCTACCACCCTCACCACGCACAGCCTCAGAAATCAGAAATGGCCAACGCCCAGGATTATAAAGTGTTGTCGGATGAAATTGTACAAACTCAAGATTAGCAACTGAACAACCAGCTCGATACGCAATAGCAACACCATCCCCAGTTGCAATTTTTGGATTAGTATTATGAAAATAAATTTGTCCTAATCCTCCTGAGGCAAGCATTGTCACAGCCGCATAAAAAGAACAAAACGTCCGATCATCTTCAGAAAAGACAAACGCACCACAACAGGAAACATTTTCACTCGCTTTATGAGTGATTAAATCTAAAACAATATGGTCTTTATAAATATCAATATTATCAACAGCCCGACAAGACTCAAGTAGCCCTCGTTCGATTTCCTGTCCAGTAAAATCAGCTGCATGCACCACACGACTATGCGTATGACCACCCTCTCGCCCCATCGCCAAATTCTCTCCATCAATAGAAAATTTCACGCCATATTTCATCAGTTCGTCAATAACCGTCGGACCATTTTCTACAATTTTGGTTACAATCTCTTTATCGCAAAGCCCCTGTCCTGTCGAAAGAGTATCATTGATATGAGATTCGAATGAATCGGTATTGGAAAGTACCGCAGCTATACCACCTTGTGCTTTGTTAGTCGATGTATCTTCTTCAGATTTTTTTGTAACAATCGCTATTTTGGCATTTGGATTAAGTTCAGCAATTTTCAGAGAATAAAAAAGCCCCGCTATTCCAGTTCCAACGATGAGGAAATCATATCTATATTCCATCAGGAAGACTCTCTTTGTAGTTTAAGTGTATGCAGCAGATTTTTAATCAATTTTTCTTCACCTGGGTCTAAGTCTATCGTTTGATTAAGGTAGTAAAATTCCCGTCCAAAATCAAAATTTTCAATTTTAACAGCATCTTTGCCTGTCGTGAGGATTAAATCGGAATTGTGATCATCAGCCAATTGTTTAATCTCTGCTAAAAGTTCTTTAGTATACTCCTGATGATCAGAAAACTCAAGAGCAAAATCAATATCAGCACTCAGACGTGAGACCTGTTTTTTCAAGGCTTCAAAATTTCCAATTCCAGCAAAAAGCAACACAGACTTATCTTCTAAGTATTTCACTGGAAATGACTGTTTCCGACCAATAATTTCAGTCGCTGAAAAACGAGCAAAATACTGACTCGCATCTCGGTTCAAAGAAGAAATTTTTTTCGTAAGCAAGGAAAGTTCCTGAGCAAATTCAGTTCGTGTATATATAATCAGATCAGCCTCAGAAATTTTTGCCTCAGGTTCACGAAGTAGACCATACGGGAAAAGTTTGAGCTGTTTTTCTTTTAACGATGCATCTACAGTGACAATGTTCAAATCCCTATGTAAATTCCGATGCTGGAATCCATCATCAACTATTATCAAATCAAGTGATTCCGACTCATCCAAAAGCTTTGCTGCTTGAGCTTTTATCTGATGCACCGAAAAAATCGCATTAGGTAAAATCTCAGCAAGATGCTTAACCTCATCACCTATTTGCGAACTGTCAAGTTTGAGCATTTTGTAGCCAGGTAAAATAAAACTTTCCGACGACTGCCTACCATAACCAGACGAAACAATGCCAACCCTATAATTTTCTTGAAGTAAAAATTTTGCGATAAACGCAACTATCGGCGTTTTCCCTGTTCCGCCAATAGTTATATTTCCGATAGAGACAAGCTGAGTCTTTGTCTTCACTTCAACTTTTTTTGTAATCCAATACACTTTTTGTAATACTCTATAGCACAACGACACCAACCATAAAATAAATGCAAGCAATGAAAGGTATGAAAATCGTTTACGACGAATTATTTTTTTCCAAAATTTTTCAAACATGAGTTAACAACTCCAAAAGGTTATCACCAATATCACGAGTTGCTGAATTTTCTAAGTCATTTGAACTCTTTGTTGCAAATTGTAAGTCACCTACAATATGCGACTGAACTTTTTGGATTAGTTCAGAACTGTTTCCAACTTGCATACCATAATTATTATTCATAATATACTCAGCCGATTCATTAACGTTATAAATAGAATCCCCAAACATTACAGGCACGCCAGCCCAAACAGGTTCCAAAAGATTATGCCCACCAATTCCAACAAGCGTCCCACCAACAAATGTTAAGTCGGCGGCAAGATAAAGATTTTGTAGCAAACCAACTTTGTCTACCAAGATAACCGATTCATGTTTACTTGATGAGCCATACAATTTGAATTGTATATTTTTTTTCTGAAGTATCGTTTTGATTTCATCAACCCGTTCAATATGTCGAGGAGCAATAATCAAATTAAATGCCTTGTGTACTTTTATCATCTTGAGAAACAAATCAGCAAGCATCTCTTCCTCACCAGGTCGAGTTGAACCCGCCACCAATATATATGAATCAAATTCAATCCCACAAGCAATTCTTATTCCATCAACTTTTTCTTTTGTTCTTTCTATAAGTGGTGCATCAAATTTCATATCACCAGCAACTTGAATTTGATTTTCATTAGCAAAAGTTAAAAAACGCATGGCATCTTCCGATGATTTCACAAACAACTTATTATATTTTTTCAAAAGATAACTAAAACTTTTTTGTAACAACGTGTATCTTTTAAAAGCTTTGGAAGACATCCGTCCATTGACCAGCACAATAGGGACTTTTCTTTTTTCCGCTTCCAAAATACAGTTCGGCCAAATTTCAGTCTCTGCAATTACTAACAACTTTGGCTTTATAATATCAAATGTTTTCACCATAAGAGCTTTTGTATCAAATGGAAACTGCGTCACTGCAAGATTATCTGACTTATACAATTCACATGCTAATTCGTAGCCTGTTTTTGTCATCGTCGTAAGATGAATTTTAATTTCTTCTTTCTGAGAAATCAGATAGTGAATCAAATGCCCGATAACTTTCACCTCACCAACCGAAGCGGCATGTATCCATAGATCAACCGTCGCTAAAGACTCTATTTGAGCAAATCGCCCTTGCCATTGAGCATCTGTCTTAATTTTACTTTGCTTCGCCACAAATGAAACAAAGGCAACTAATCGTATGAGTAGATTATATACAAATAACATCTCTACAAATATTCCCCTACGAAACCAGCGATATTTTTCGAAACATTTTTTTCTCCTAAGAGAGTCGGCAAAGTGTGCAGGGTCTTGGTAGTTTCTTGTAAATAGATTTCATCATCAATAAATTTTGACAACGCATCGACAATATTTTTTTCATTCGCTTCATGTTGAATAAGTTCAGGTACAACTTTATCATTCAATACTAAATTGACAAGCCCGATAGAATCCAAAGAGACCAATCGTTTGGCTATCTGATAAGTCAGCATCCCTGTCTTATAAATAATCACCATCGGTCTTCCAATAAGACCAACCTCAAGCGTCGCAGTTCCCGATGCCGTCAAGACAAGTTTGGCATCATTGACAACTTTTCTGGAATCATCATAGACAATTGAAATACAACTTGTATTTTTAAGAAATTTTTCATACTCAAAGATTCCCTTCACCCCAGCAATCACAGATTTTATTTTGTACTTCTCGTACATCGTCTCAGCAGTCTCAATCATCACAGGAAGCATCCGCTCAATCTCTATCCTCCGAGAACCAGGTAGCAAGGCAAGATGTCCGTCAATTGGAACAATCGATGCAATAAAATTTCCATTAATATCTTCAGTAAGATAATGCCCAGCATATTTGACATTGACAGATGAATCGTTGTAAAACTTTTCTTCAAATGGAAGTATCGGAATCATCAGATCAATATTTTTTTGAATTTCAACAATACGTTTTTTTCCCCACGCCCAAATCTGTGGAGAGATATAATAAATAATAGGAATGCCAAGTTTTTTAATCTCTTTTGCCAGACGTAAATTAAATCCGGGGTAATCAACTAAGATAACAACCTTTGGTTGTCGAGATCTTATCTCATCTAAACATCTATGAAAAAGTTTTCGAAAGTAAAGATACTTCTTTGCAACTTCCCAAAAACCGATAACCGCCAAATCTTCTCTATTGGCAAATTGTTCCTGCCCTAAAGCGAGCAATCGTTTCCCACCTAATCCAAAAAAAGTCAAGTCAGTATGTTCGTTTTTGAGTTCTTCAATTACACGCGAGAGAGCGTTATCCCCCGATGGTTCACCAACTGAAATAAAAATTGAATCTGCCACGTGCTATGACATTTCCTCATGTAGTTGCAACGACTCTTTACAAATTTTCTCAACTTCAAGAGCCACCCGCAACGCTTCCGATGCCTGAAAGACCGACACCGCAACATCGCTATCATTTTTAATTGCTGTCAAAAATGACGCTAATTCCGCCCCAAGCATATCAGCACCATTATCTTCAATTTTGTTATAGATAACATCCTTGTCAGATTTCCCAAGTGGCATCCGAAATCCTTCGACTTTTTCATCAGGCGACGCCAAGCTATATATATCGGCTTGTTTTTTAGCAAGGTCGAGTGAGTAGTAACCAGATTTTTGGAACAGACGTAATTTCCTCATCGGGTTCAATGAAATCCGTGATGCCGTCAAATTAGCGACACAACCATTTTCAAATGTCAAACGAGCGTTGGCAATATCTATCATATCCGAAATCACCGCCACACCCGAGGCTTGTATATCTTTAATTTTTGAGTCAACAAACGAAAGCACCAAATCAATATCATGAATCATCAGATCCAAAATCACCGCGACATCGGTACCCCGAGGGTCAAAACCAGCCAGACGATGAGCTTCAATAAACGATGGTTTCAAATCACTCTTCATGAGTGCTGCCACAGCAGGATTAAACCGTTCAATCTGTCCAACAGTAACTTTGACTTTATGTGCCTCAGCGAGCTTTATAAGTTCTTCTGCTTGGTCAAGGTTGAGTGTGACAGGTTTTTCAATCAGGCAATGAATCCCAGCTTTGATAAGTTGAGAAGCTATCTCATAATGTACCGTAGTCGGCACCACAATCGAGACCGCATCGACCTCACCTGCCAATTGTTCAACAGTTTCAAACGCTTTTATTTTGTATTCATCGGCATATTCACCGCATCGTGTCTGGTCAATATCATAGACACCGACAAGTTCAGAATCGTCAAGTTGTGACATCCATTTCAGGTGATGTCGCCCTAATGCACCAACACCAACAACAGCAGTTTTTAATTTAGACATATATGTAAGCTTCTTCTTCCTTTAAGCAATCATTGCGAGTCGAAACCTCAACATGAGGTAAAGACGTGGTAATCTGATCTTTTAATTGCTTCAAGATAGGGGTAATTTGTAGAAGAATAAAGAAGATTTTGAAGGAAATATTGAATTATTGTATATATAAAAAGGAACAGGCATGCCTGTTCCCTACTAATAGGTTCAGATTGTCAAAAAAATGTCAGAAATTAATAAAAGTACTTTCAGGCACTACTTAACTATCTTAATTACTTTCTTAAACTGGTCACCCTCAGCAACTTTGAGCATCTCAAACAATGACATCTCAACCGAGGTCATAATACCACCCAATTCCTTGATACGCTCCATACCAAGATAATAGTTCTGTTTAAAGCGTGATGAGACCGCATCGGTCACCAGATGGACTTCCTTGCCATTGGCAAGTAAATCTTTACAAGTCTGATAGACACAGACATGTGTTTCAATACCACAAACTATAATCTGTTTCTTGCCAAGTTGTTCAAGCTTTTCATTAAAACCATCACCACCACAACATGAAAATGTATTTTTAGTCAACAATTCAACACCATCAAGATGAGACTTCACTTCATCAACAGTCGCACCAAGTTTGTCAGGTATTTGTTCAGTCCAGATAATCGGTATATCGAGTGCCTTAGCACCATCAATCATTCTGTTCACATTTTCAAACAAACGTTTATGTTTGTGCATCAGTGTTGCAAGTTTGCCCTGTACGTCTATAACAACGAGTACTGCGTTTTCTTTTTGTAACATGGGTACTTCCTTTTTTGAATTTTAGAATTCATAATTATCGAATTGTCATGAATGTATGTTGCAATAAGAAAGAACGCAAGGTGTAATAAAATTGTTTGGCTTGTTCTTTTGAACTCCCTCCAGCTTTAGCCGAAACCCAGAACAGTACATTGTATTACTGATTTTGTAGGGAACAGGCTTGCCTGTTCCGCCCAAACGGTTCAGGCAAGCCTGAACCCTACAATCGAATGCTTCTGCGTCGTCAGGAACCCTTTCCTGAAGAAACTAATTCAATCTTAAGCAAAAAAAAGCCCGCCAAAAGCGGGCTTTTAAAATCATATAAAATCAATGCTTACATGTCGTAAGTGACAGACATTTTCCAATACATTCTATTATTTTGACCTGAAAGGAAATTAGGACCGTCTAAGAAAAGTTCTGGGTCAGCTTCTGTATCAACATGAAGATGTCCCCAGTTGAAACCTAAACCTAAATAAGTCATGTTAGTGGCATCTTTTGTAGAATATGATTGAGATTCAAATTCTCGTTTAGTGTTATTCCAATAAGATGTAGCACCAAAACGAAGGTCTAACCAATTGAATACTTTACCGTCCATACCAAGTTTAAAGTATGGTAACATGAAGTTCTTTGTATCTCTATCTGAGGAACCTGTTTGTTCTTCAGTAGTTTTTGAATACATAATACCAAAATCAAATACTGCTAAAACATGGCTTGATGGTGTATAGTTGATACCACAACCTACATCAAGAGAAACAGTTTTATCCGAAAAACTTGTGTTTGAAAGATTGTTTTTTTCACCATATTTTTCAGACATAATACCTACATGGTAAATAGTTGTATAGTTAGGGTTTCTTGTCTTAAAGTAACGACCGTAAAATCCTATTTTACTGATTCCATCACCTTCATTCGCAGTAAAACCAGTATCATTGATATCAGTATAAGATCCAACACCAAAATTCAATGCAACATCCCATTGACCGTTAGCTTCAGTTAAACCAACAGTTAGATCATAAAAGCTTTCGCCCATTTCGGCATTGTTATTACCAGCAAAAATAGTATCATTTTCTGATTTATCACTCCACTGCTGTGCATTTAAATGAACACCAAGCTTATTGCCGTTCATATCTTTTGCATAAAACAAATTGATACGATCCCATGAATCTTTTGTCGAAAAATAAGTACCTAAGGCAGAGTTATCATCTAACTTCCAGTTGATTCCCATCACATCAAATTCATCATTGTAGTAACCAAGTTCGGCAACTACGATATTTGTATGATCTAAAATTCTTGATGGATACATCCAAATATTAGCATCATCAAGTAAAATATTGTTATTATCACCCATTGTCTTAACACGGGTTTCTGAAGCCATAGCAGACATGCTTAACAGCATGACAAATACAAAAGACATTATTATAAATTTTTTCATTTTTTTCTCCATTAAAATTTGTAATACATTTTTTAAATTTCTAAAATCATTAAGACGGTTATACGACGGTTCGATGCTCCTTTCATCTTTGGTTTTAAAACATCACATTCCTATTAATGTTTAAATCATCTATGTCAATCCCTAACGTACTTTGAAAAAAAAAGTTCAAATTATTTTAAGTGACTAAACAAAATTATTTTGAACAGTGAAAAATTACTTTCATTCAAATTAAAACACAACATAAAAAACTAATAAATTTAGGTCTTCTTTATTTAACTTGGGGGATAAAACAACAAAAGATGAACGCTGTCAATTAAATTATTTTATTTTTTGCCAAATAGTTTCAAGCTCAGCTAAAGAATAGTCGCCATATGATTTACCATCTGAACGGATTTCATTCTCTAATTTTAAAAACCGTGCTTTAAACTTCCCAAGTGCCCTTTTTAGGGCTATTTCAGGATCAATTTCATTTTTACGTGCCAATGATGCAACCGCAAAGAGTAAATCACCAATCTCATCCTCTATGCCATCTTTATTGTCGGAAATAATTTCCGCTTTTAACTCATCTAACTCTTCTTCAATCTTATCTATCACATCGGAAGATTTTTCCCAGTCAAAGCCAATCCCACCCGCTTTTTCACCAATGCGAAACGCCATAGTCAATGCAGGCATCGCTTTGGGAAGTCCAGACAAAACATCTTTTTTCTCACCTGACTCAACTTTTATCTTTTCCCACTGATCTCGCACTTCTTGAGCATCCAAAGATTTTTCATTTTCAAATATATGAGGATGCCTCCGAATCAACTTTTCAACAATATGCGTAATCGAATCATTGATTTCAAAATCTCCACGTTCCTTAGCAAGCTGTGCATGAAAAACCGCCTGACAGACCAAATCGCCCAATTCTTCTTTTAATTCAGAATAATCTTCATTTTCAATCGCTTCATATACTTCGTATGCTTCTTCTATCAAATAAGGCAATAAACTCTTATGCGTCTGTTTTCTGTCCCAAGCACAACCATTTTCACTCCTCAATACCTCAAAAACAGCCACTAAGCGTTCAAAAGGAGCGATTTTTTTATCAAAAACTATACTTTTATTTTTATCCATACCTGTCGATACTATCCTTTATAGATACCATACTTTCCGCCTAGGCGGACTCAGCATGACTTTGTTAGTGCATGGCAGACGGTAATGTCTACTCTTTCATAAATTATTTCAGTTCTGTCCGATAGACAGGGCAATGCCCTATCGCTACAAATTCGTGCATGGCAGACGTCCCCCGTTGCCAACATTTTAACCTGTAAGCAGAAATCGAAACAACCTTGACAAAAAGGTGAATTCCGCCTACATTGGGCGATCTAAATTAACTTGTCGAACTCAATACAGAGAACGGCACATATATAAGAAATTACAAGATAATGAGCAAGCAAAACGAAAATAAAGAAATTAAGTCAGGTGCCTATCAAGCCGCTGAAATAGAAGCAAAAATTTATCAGGAATGGCTCGACAAAAAATATTTCACCGCCGACAACACTTCCGATAAAAAACCATACTCGATAGTGATCCCACCTCCAAATGTAACTTCGGTTCTGCATTTAGGACATGCTTTAAATAACACGATTCAGGATATCCTCATTCGTAAGCACCGCATGCAAGGATTTGAAACTGCATGGATTCCGGGTGCTGACCACGCTGGAATCGCCACTCAGGTGATTGTTGAAAAACAGTTAGTCGCCGAAGGTTCCACCCGTCGTGAAATCGGACGAGACAAATTTATAGAACGCACCCAAGGCTGGGCAGACCTCAACAAAGATAAAATTCTGCATCAACTCGAAAAAATGGGTTCCTCATGTGACTGGAGCCGTACCGCATACACTCTCGACGATGGACTCACTTCCGCAGTTGAACATGTATTCAAGCACCTCTATGATAAAGGCTACATCTACCGTGGACACCGTATTGTAAACTGGTGTATCTCATGCCAGACCTCTTTGTCTGACGATGAAGTCGAACATGAAGATTCCAAAGGTAAACTCTGGTACATACGATACAAACTCAAAGGTTCCGATGAATACTTGACCGTTGCCACTACCCGCCCAGAAACAATGCTTGGTGATACTGCTTTAGCTGTTTCACCAAAAGATTCTCGTTTCAAAAAGTACGTTGGCAAAACTGTTATCCTTCCGATTTTAGAACGTGAAATAAAAATCGTTGCCGATAGTTATGTTGACCCTGAGTTTGGAACTGGTGTTGTCAAAGTCACCCCTGCTCATGACCCTAACGATTTTGAGATAGGGCGTCGTCATGATTTAGAAGAAATCAATATTTTAAATATCGATGGTTCCATCAATGAAAATGGTGGAAAATTCAAAGGACTCAAACGATACGATTGCCGTAAACAACTCCTTAAAGAGTTAGAAGAAAAAGGTCACCTTGTAAAAACTGAAGACTACGACCTCTCAGCGGGAACCTGTTATCGTTGTCATAATATTGTTGAGCCATATCTTTCAGACCAATGGTTTGTAAAAATGTCCGAACTCGCCAAACCAGCAATTGATGCCGTTAAAAGTGGCGAGATAAAATTTCATCCAGACTACTGGTCAAAAACATATCTGCATTGGATGGAAAATATCCGTGATTGGTGTATCTCCCGTCAACTTTGGTGGGGACACCGTATCCCTGTATGGTACGCCGAAGATGGCACCATGTTCATCTCGGTCAACAGACCTTCTGCAGATGACTGTAAAGGATACGACCCAGAAACTTTGGTACAAGATGAAGATGTCTTAGACACATGGTTCTCCTCATGGTTATGGCCATTCTCTACTTTAGGTTGGCCAAACAATGACGCCGATGTCAAAGCATTCTACCCTACCAAAGTACTAAGTACTGGTTCAGAAATTATTTTCCTCTGGGTAGCCCGCATGGTTATGGCTGGCTATGAATTTGTCGGTGGCTTACCATTCACCGATGTATACATCCATGGAACTGTTCGTGATGCCAATGGTGTCAAGATGTCAAAGTCATTAGGCAATGGTATCGACCCGCTTGAAATCATTGAAAAATATGGTGCCGATGCATTGCGTATTTCGATGGTGCTATCAACACCTGATGGACAAGACCCATGGCTTTCTAAAAACACCTTTGAAGTTGGAAGAAACTTTATCAATAAAGTTCATCAAGTGTCAAAATTTGTTATGATGCGTATTGGTGATAAAAAACCGAATTTACATGAGATCAATTCAGATGATTTAGTTATTTTTGATAAATGGATTCTATCTCGGTTGCATCGTACCCTTGAATCTGTCAATAAATCAATAGACGAATACAGACTTTCCACTGCCGCTAAAACAGTTTACAACTTTGTATGGAATGATTTTTGTTCATGGTATGTTGAACTTATCAAACCTGATAAAGCAGACGAAGAAATTCGTGAAGGCTCTCTCAATGTTGCCGCATACGTCTTGAATCAGATATTAAAACTGATGCATCCATTTACACCATTTGTAACTGAGAACACCTATCGTGACTTACATAATTTAATCGAAGGTTCATCTGAAACTATCATGTTTGCTAAATGGCCTGAACCTGATGCTTCTTTTATTGATGAAAAATTAGAAGAGTCCCTCGAACAAATCCAAGCGGTCGTCACAGCGGTACGAATGGTTCGTTCTGAGCTTAATGTTCCACCAAGCAAAAAATCTGATTTGTATATCAAAGTAAAAGATGAGGCCTTTGGACAACTTTTAGAAAATCATATCGGTTATTTCCGTTCGTTGATAAAAGTTGAAAACCTTTTTGTCGGAACTGATACAAAAAAACCATTAGTCTCGGCATCAGCAATTATTTCAGGTGCCGATATTTATGTTCCGCTTGCGGGACTGATTGATATTGAAGTTGAGAAAGCACGTCTTGATAAAGAGATAACCAACTTGAAAAATCAACTTGAAAAAGTATCTCGCAAACTTGCCAACCCAGACTTTTTAGCTAACGCTCCTGAAGATGTCACCAAGAAAGAACGAGCCAAAAAAGAAGACTATCAGGAACGTATCGAGAAGATGAACAAAAATCTCGAACAAATCCTCGGTTGGTAACAGCCTGTAATGGAAAATAATGACAGAACATTTGAAGAACAGCGAATAGAATTTTCAAATAGAAAATTTCTTGCGACTCCATTAGCTGGTTTAATCGTTTGGTTAACTATTGGAATAGCGGGACTGTTTTATCCTCCTAAGATAACTGTATGGGTTCTATTTATAGGTACTGGTAGTATCGTATATTTAGGTTTGCTTCTATCACGATTTACTGGTGAAAATTTTCTCGACAAAACAAAACCGAAAAACATTTTTGATAATCTATTCTTATTCACCGTTGGACAAGCAGTTTTAATTTACTCTATAGCAATTCCTTTTTTTATTATTGATTACACTTCTTTGCCTTTGACAATTGGAATTCTGACAGGTACAATGTGGTTGCCATTTTCATGGATGATTAAGCATTGGGTCGGGGTTTTCCATGCAGTAGTAAGAACAGTTCTCATACTTCTTTTATGGTATCTACTCCCTGAGTATAGATTTTCTGCTATACCTTTTGCTATCGTCCTTATGTATGTTATAACAATCCTAATTCTGAGAAGTAGAAAAACAGAACAATAAACCAAGAATTGTTCTATCCTAATATTTAATCCATTCTTATTTAGAGAGTAATTAACAATCTAAAAAACATTGGTACACTGTCATCTTAGACTCCTACAATGTCGTTCCACACTTCTCCAATGTCATTCCCAACTTGATTGGGAATCCAGTTTTTAATCATTTTTAATTCTAACAAAATGGCTTCAAAATCTGTCGGGTTCTATACCCACCTATCGGTGGCTTCGTGAACCCGACCTACTACTATTATATGTACCGACAGGGCATTGCCCTGTCTCAAAATTATCTGACCTACGACTACTCCTTACAAACAACACCAACCCCTTCCCTGGCTTGAGGGCTTGTTGAAAAAGTCCAAACAGTCTTTCAAGACCCTTCGACTCCGCTCAGGGTGACTTGAAAGACAACAACTTATAATTTGTCATACTGAGCGGAGTCGAAGTATGTTCCAAAATAAGAGGTTTCTCAACAGTCCCTT
>JAJRQO010000019.1 GCA_024280215.1 Candidatus Zixiibacteriota bacterium | reverse complement strand
GAACAGCCTGCAGGCTGTCGGAACGCCGACCTACTTCTGGATTCCCGATCAAGTCGGGAATGACATTGGGGGAGGTTTTTGGGAATGACAAAAAACACACCCAGCAAATCTTTTAAGATGGGAGTCAATTTTAAAACAGATGTTAAATTTTTTATGTGTATACTTCGACTCCGCTCAGTATGACAAATTATTTTACTTATTCACAGAGAAGTTGAAGACATCGGGGCGGGCGTAATGTCCCGCTGAATCAAACAACCATTTCTGATTTGTAATCTCTGCTGTATCAATATCGGCGTACAAAATGCCTTGCTTGGCGTTGAGTGGTTCGGCGATGACTTGACCTTTTGGATTTATAATACAACTGTTCCCTTTGTTAATCCACTCACGGTCATCAGCATAAAGATTTTTAAATTCATAGCTGTCAGGGATTTCATCTTTTTTAAGAGCTTGGGTAGAACTCAGTACATACATGCCACCCTCAAGGGCGATATGTTTCATGGCATTATGCCAGCCATCCGATGAGTCCCATGTTGGAGTTAAAAATATTTGCACCGCCTGGTTATACATAGCAACACGGGCAAGAGGCATATAACATTCCCAACAAATCAAACCACCAATTTTTCCAAATGGTGTATCAAAACTATGCAGGGTGGTTCCGTCGCCCTGTCCCCACATCAACCGTTCGCCACCTGTAGGAATCAATTTGCGATGAATGCCGAGTAGTTCGCCTTGGTCGCTAATGTAAACCATCGAATTAAACAGAGTGGCATTGCTCGCTTCCGAATTTTTCTCACTGGCTCCGATAACAACATAAATAGCATTTTCTTTGGCAGCTTTATAGAGTGGTTTGAGAGAGTCGTCCTGAGTTGAAATGGCATTATTGTATAGAGCTGAAAACATCTCACTCATAACTTTTTTATTTGATGGTTGCAAAGTCCAGACCCAGTCAGGGTAGCCTGAAATAAACGCTTCGGGAAAGAGAACCAACTTGGCACCATCTTTGGCAGCTTTCTGAATAAGTGCGATAGCTTTTTCGATGGTCGCATCTTTATTGAGAAAAACAGAGGAGTCCTGCACTACGGCAACTTTTGTTATTTGATTCATATAATCTCTTATCTGTTTGATTGTTTTATGTTTAAGTATATAAAGGTGGACATTGTTTGTCAACGAAGCAAATAGCATGTGACTTTTCTGTGACTTGGTAATGAAAAACTGTTCGCAATAGTTGCGATGCGATATATTGTTTATTAATAAAAATTAAGACAAAACGAATCTTTTTATGTATTATTTCGTACATTATATGTCTATGTAAAATTTAGCCAGAATAATAATTCTATAACAGTAGAAATAAATGATGTGAAAGGACAGAAGAATGGCACACATTTCACGACGAAAATTTGTCTCATGGGGAGCGAAGGGTATGGCATTAGCCACGATACCTGCGATTTTTAAATTTAATCCAGCCATGGCATTCTCGCCAGGACTGACAGGGGACTCAGTGTTAGAAGAATATCTAAAGCATTTTTCCGTTTCTCAAGAGTTAATACGCAAAACAATGGAAGCGGCTCTTTCAAAGGGTGGTGACTATTGTGACCTTTTCTTTCAACATAAAATAGATAGTTATGTCGCACTTGAAGATGACGCGGTTAATAAAGCATACACTAATGTAGATTTTGGTGTAGGCATCCGAGTTCTCAAAGGTGATCAAACGGGCTATTCATTTACCGAAGAAATATCGGCTGAGGCAATGCGAACTGCTGCTATGACGGCTGCCAGTATCGCTAAGTCAGCAAATCCAGGTGAAATTGCCAAGCTTGGGTATTATCCGACTCCTGATTATTATCCGATTAAGACAAAGTGGGAAGATGTTACTATCGACCGCAAGATTCCAACGATTCAACAAATAAATAAAGTTATGCACGAAACTGATGCTCGAGTTATCAAAACAACTGCATCGATTGCTGATAACAGTTCTTATATCTTAGTGGCAACATCTGAAGGGCGTATCGCCTGTGATTATCAACCGATGGTTCGTATTGCTGGTAATTGTACAGCCGAGTTCAATGGAAAACGTGAAAGCAACGGTTTTAATCTATGCGAACGAAATGGTATCGAATTTG
Source organism: Candidatus Zixiibacteriota bacterium (assembly GCA_024280215.1). Taxonomy (GTDB): domain Bacteria; phylum Zixibacteria; class MSB-5A5; order GN15; family FEB-12; genus QQUK01. The sequence continues at coordinate 86,658 of JAJRQO010000019.1, read as the reverse complement.
TCTCATCGGAAGCACTCAACCGAATTGGTGTGCAAGCAGTGCGAAGAACTATCAATCTTTTTGATGCAGTTAAGCCAGCAACGGGTGAAATGCCAGTCGTGCTTGCTGCTGGTTCATCGGGGATTTTGCTTCATGAAGCAATCGGACATGGCATGGAAGCAGATTTTAACAGAAAGAATACATCTATTTTCTCTGATAAAATTGGTAAAAAAGTTGCCGAAGATTTTGTCAATATTGTTGATTCTGGTAAAAACAAAAATATCCGTGGTTCAATCAATATAGATGATGAAGGGAACGACAGTCAAGAAACTCACTTAGTTCGTAACGGTATTTTGGAATCATACTTGCACGATAAAATTTCTGCGAAGTTTTACGGCGTTGTTCCAACAGGAAGTGGCCGTCGTCAATCGTTTCGGTTTGCTCCACTTCCACGGATGAGAAATACATACATGACCGATGGACCTCATTCGGTTGAAGAAATTATTAGTTCAATTAAAAATGGTATTTACGTTGACCAATTCACTAATGGACAAGTTGATATTGGTGGTGGTGATTATACCTTCTATGTAAAATCTGGAAACTTAATTGAAAATGGAAAACTTACTAAACCAATCAAAGATATCAACCTTATTGGGAATGGTCCCGACTCACTTAGTAAAGTTACGATGGTGGCCAATGATATGAAGATGGCAGAAGGTGGCTGGACTTGTGGTAAAGGTGGTCAGGGTGTACCTGTCTCTATGGGACTTCCGACAATCAAAGTCTCAGCAATTACTGTTGGTGGTGTCTAAAAATAAAACAAGGTATGTGTAAAGGTAATTAATAAGGACTATATATGAAAACAAAAGATAGATTAGAACTTGCTCATTGGGTAGCAAGCACTGCAAAAGCAAATGGTGCCACAGAAATTGCTGTTGATATAGCAAATTCTCGAGGTGTCGAGGTGGAGTATCGTGATGGACAACTTGATAAAATAAAAGAGTCAACTCAAAACTCATTAAATATTAATGTCTATGCTGACAATAAATTTTCGGGTCATTCAACAAATGATTTACGAAGAGACTCTCTCGGTAAATTTGTCAAAGAAGCAATTGCCATGACAAAGTATCTTACCGAAGATAAATTTAGGCAACTTCCCGACTCAAAGTATTACCAAAATATCAAAGATGTTGAATTAGATATTATTGATAACGACTATGATTCAATTGATGCCAACCAACGGGTTAAATATGCTCGTGATTTGCAATCGCAAACAGCGGCAAAGTCCGATAAGATAATTTCTTCAACAGCAGGATACTATGACAATGATTCTGAATCAGTCAAAGTACATAGTAATGGCTTTGAAGGAATCCGCCGTCAGACATCTTTCTCGATAGGCGTTGAAGTAACAGTTGCAGACAAAGATGGAAAACGTCCGTCCGATTGGAACTACGCGACAACTCGTTATCTTAAGGACTCTCCAGATTTAGATGTACTTTCAAGTGGTGTGCTTGAGAAAGCACTCGCAAAAGTTGGACAGGAAAAAGTTGCATCAGGAACCTATGACATGGTTATTCATAATCGTGCTGGTGGTAAACCTATCTATCCATTGTTAAGCCCTATGGGAGCCAGAGCGATTCAGCAGAAACGATCTTTCCTTGACGGGATGAAAGGCGAGAAGATTGCATCGGATAAATTTACTCTTATCGATGACCCGTTTATTAAACGTGGTATGGGGTCCCGTCATTATGATAGTGAGGGAATCTCAACTCGTAATAGAACCCTTGTTAAAAATGGAGTTTTACAGGATTATCTTATCGACAGTTACTACGGACGAAAACTTGGATGGGAACCAACTGGTGGGTCTACGACAAATCTTGTTTTTGAATATGGCGACCAATCACTTGAAGAGATTATCAAATCAATTTCTCATGGTATCTTAGTGACAAGCTTCATGGGTGGTAACACCAACGGTACGACTGGAGATTATTCATGGGGAGTTGCTGGACAACTGATTGAAAATGGTCAAATAGTCAAACCAGTAAGTGAGATGAATATTTCGGGTAATCTGATAGAACTATGGAGTAGTTTGGTAGCGATGGGCAATGACCCGTATATGTATTCATCAGTACGCCGACCATCGATGATGTTTAAGGATATTAAATTCAGCGGACTGTAAAAAAAGTCACCCTGAGCGGAGTCGAAGGGTTATTCAATAAATGTCATTCCCATGAAAATGGGAATCCAGTAAAATATTTGTTGATTATATTGTATTTAATATGATTCTTGATGAAGTTATGATAAACAAATATCTAAAAGAAATATTCGACACCGAACAAAGGGGAGATGCCCGAGAAGAAAGTTATTACCCATCTCTTAAATCTCTCATTGAAGAACTCGGTAAGAAGAAAAAAATTGTTGTAACAGCAAACCCTAAAAAAACAGAGGGCGGAAATCCTGATTTTCGAGTTTGGGATGGTAAACAAAAGATTTCGGGATATATTGAAGCAAAAATTCCTGGTTCCAATCTAAGTAAAATTGAAGATACTGAACAGCTCAAAAGATATTTTAAAGCTTTTCCGAATGTTATTCTAACTAATTTCTATGAGTTTTGGTTATATCGTGATGGTGAGTTAATAGAAAAAGTTGAAATAGCTTTCCATTCTATAACTAAAAAAGTCAAAACAAAACCACCTGTTAAAGATGAAGAAGAATTTAGAGTTTTGATAGAGACTTTCCTTTCATACAATCAACCTATAATATACAATGCTCAAGAATTGGCAATAACACTCGCAAATAAAACTCGTCATTTAGAAAAAATTGTATTAGAATTACTTGAAGGCGATGTTGAGAAAAAATCTGATATTTATGGATTCTATCATGCCTTTAAAGAATATTTAATTTCTGACTTAGATATTAAACAATGTTCTGATCTATATGCTCAAACAATTACGTATGGTTTGTTTGCAGCTCGTTCTCGAACAGATGAGGGTTTTACTCGTAAACTTGCATTTGATAATATTCCACGTACTATTGGTATTCTAAGAGACCTATTTCAAAATATTTCTCTTGGCAACCCACCAAAACAGATAGAATGGATTGTTGATGATATTTCATCTGTCTTGGCAGTTGCTGATATAAATAAAATTATGGATACTTTTTATATAGAGGGTAAAGGGAAAGACCCTATCATTCATTTCTATGAAACATTCTTAGCAGCTTATGACCCTCAATTAAGAAACAAACGAGGTGTCTATTACACTCCCGAACCAGTTGTATCTTACATCGTCCGCTCGGTAAATGAAATTCTTAAAAATGATTTTGGAAAAAGTGAAGGTTTGGCAGACAGATCGGTAACATTGCTTGACCCTGCCGCAGGTACGCTCACTTTTGTTGCTCATGCATTTCAAGTTGCAATGGAAGAGTTCAATAACAACCACGGAGCGGGTGAAAAAAATGGTTTTATAAAAGAACATCTACTTAAAAACTTTTATGCTTTTGAGCTTATGATGGCTCCGTATGCTATTGGTCATTTGAAAATGGGTTTTGTCTTAGATGAGTTTAACTATAAACTAAAACAAGATGAACGCTTTAATCTTTATCTGACAAACACGCTTGAAATGGAAGATTTACACACGATAAGTATTCCAGGTATAGGTAAATCTCTTTCTGAAGAGTCACAAGAAGCAGGAAAGATAAAAAAAGAACAACCTGTTATGGTTATAATAGGCAACCCGCCATATTCTGGACATTCCTCAAATAAAAGTGAAGATAAATTTTCGGTTAAAAAGGGCGAAAGATATATCTCCCATTATGAAATTAATAATGAAAAAGGGAAATATGGGTTAAAACCAGTCATGAAAAAAGCATCTAAGAATTCTGATAAGAAGCTAAAAACATGGATTGGTGAACAGATAGAAAATTATAAAATTATAGATGGTGGTTGGCTTGGTGAGAAAAACCCTAAATGGCTTCAAGATGATTATGTGAAATTTATTCGTTTCGCTCAATGGAAAATTGACCAGATTGGTGAAGGTGTTGTCGGTATGATAACCAATCATGGTTATTTGGATAATCCAACTTTTCGAGGTATGCGTCAATCACTGATGATTTCTTTTGACCAAATATATATTTTAGATTTACACGGTAATTATAACAAAAAAGAAAAAGCACCAGATGGTTCAAAAGATGAAAATGTATTTGATATAAAACAAGGTGTCAGCATTGTCTTTTTTGTAAAGAAAAAAGGCTTAAGAAAAGTAATTAAAAAATCAGATTTATTTGGTAAACGTGAAACTAAAAATTCATTCTTATTAGAACATGATATAAAAAATACTAAATGGAAAACATTGTTACCATCTTCTGACTCTTACCTCTTTAACCTTGTTGATGAAAAGCTTAAGATAATTTATGACAAATTCTATTCTTTACCGAATTTGTTTCCTGTAAACTCGGTAGGTATTGTTACAGCAAGAGATAAATTGACTATCGACTTTGAATCTAAAGTTTTATGGAATAGAGTTAATTTGTTTATTAACCATAAACCGGAAGATGCAAGGATTGCTTTTGATTTAGGGAAAGATGCCAGAGATTGGAAAGTGCATTTAGCTCAAGAAGATATTTTAAAAGATGAACCACAAAAAAAATTAATTTCTAAAATGCTTTATCGTCCATTTGATATTAGGTATACATATTATACAGGTAAAACAAAAGGATTTTTATGTATGCCTCGCAGAGGAATAATGCAGCATATGCTCAAAGATAATATTGGACTAATAACCCCGAAAAGAGTAGAAACAAAAATACCTTGGAGTCATATTCTTTGTACTAACTCTATGATTGATCATGTTACAGTATCTTCTAAAACTATTGATTATATTTTCCCACTTTACATTTATCCCGACGAAGAGAAAAATGATTTCTTTTCTGATGCAGAAAAAGCAAAAGGGAAACTGCCCAATATCAATAAAGAGTTCTATAAAAAACTAAAAGAAACTTACAAGAAAAAACCAACCCCCGAACAGATACTACATTATACCTACGCTGTTCTCTATTCCAATGAATACCGTACAATGTATGCTGAGTTTTTAAAAATTGATTTCCCTAAAATCCCTTTCACAGCAGATTACAAACTATTTAAAAATATGTCTAACATTGGTAAACAACTGACCGAACTTCATCTTTTGAAATCAAAAAAAATCGATAAATCTATTTCAAGATTTCAAAAAGAAGGTTCTAACAGGTTAGGGAAAACTAAAAAAGAATGTCGAAATTATTCTGTTGAAGAAAACCGAGTTTATATCAATGAAGAAATGCAGTATTTCGATAATATAAAGCCTGAAGTATGGGATTATCAAATAGGTGGGTATCAAGTTTTAGATAAATGGCTTGATAGTCATAAAGAAAGAATATTATCTCTTGATGATATGCAACATTTCTGTAAAGTTGTTACTGCTTTATCTTTTACGATAGAATTACAAACTGAAATAGACAGATATTATTCACAAGTCGAACCTTCAATAGTAGAATTATAATTCTTCTGGATTCCCGTTTTCACGGGAATGACATTCTTGAACATCTTTTCTACACATTCACACTAGTTACCAAACACCACTTATTGTATGATGAAAAGATTATATTACATACATTAAATATGAGTGAAAATGGATTTAAGCCATTTGAAATGATAGTGAGTATAAAAATAACTAAATTTGACAAAACAAAGCCAATTTGCTGTAACACCCTGCGGGTGAATTGTTTATAACGAAAAGGGATAGATTAAAGTGAGTTAAAAAACTTTTTTTATGCGACTGAACCCATTTTGAAAAGATGAGATTGCCACGTCTCGACCTCTTGTCAGAGGTTTCGACTCGCAATGATATGAATCGAGAAATGTTAATGCAAATAAAAAGGCGGAACTACTAAAGAGTTCCGCCCTACTATAAATATCTATAAAGTAGGGAATGACATTTTTAACAGATTATGCGGATGGGCGTACTTGTGAGGCGGCGGATTCGTCGAGTGCCATCAGTTTTTTCTCGGCACGTTTACGGTCGTCGATGTCTAAAATTGTTTTACGAATACGAATAGCTTTTGGAGTGACTTCAACAAGTTCATCATCACGGATCCATTCCATCGCTTGTTCTAAAGTCATCTTACGAGGGACGTCAAGTTTGACCCCCATATCTTTATTAGAAGCACGATGGTTGGTTAATTGTTTTTTCTTGGTTGGGTTACAAGTCATATCCATGTTGCGAGCGTTCTCACCAACGATTTGACCAGTATAGATTCTTTCAGTCGGTTCTATAAAACTAACTGAACGTTCTTGCAGACCTTCAAGTGAGTAAGCAGTAGCTGGACCAGTTTCAATAGAGATAACGGAACCTTTGGTACGAGCAACAATCTCACCACGCCAAGCACCGTAGCCATTAAAGCGTGATGCCATGATTCCGAGACCACGAGTATCGGTGAGGAACTCAGAACGATAACCGATAAGTCCACGAGTTGGGATGTTGAATTCGATACGGATTACATTAGTGCCAGCATTTTCAACTGAGGTCAATTCGCCTTTTCGTTTGGCAAGTTTTTCAATGATGACGCCTTGGTATTCTTCGGGTACATCAATGATAAGCTGTTCGATAGGTTCTAATGTATTGTCGTTTTCATCTTTTTGTAAAATAACTTCTGGACGAGAAATACAGAACTCGAGCCCTTCACGACGCATCTCTTCAATCAAAATAGCAAGATGCAATTCACCACGACCAGACACTTTGACTCCGTCGGAACGACCGAGGTCTTCCATGCGAAGAGCAACATTGACACGAAGTTCTCTTTCGAGACGGTCTTTAAGTTGACGAAGCATAATCGCTGTTCCATCTTGACCCGAGAACGGACCATTATTGACTAAGAAAAACATCGAAAGAGTAGGTTCTTCAATCTCAAGTGGTTTGAGCGCTTCGCTTGTATCTTCGTTTACAGAGAAGGTGTCACCGATTCCGATTTCAGGTGGACCAGCAATCCAGACAATATCACCTGCGGTGACTTCATCTGTTTCAACTCTTGTTAAGCCACGAGAAATCCACATGTGGACACCTTTGACTTTAGCGGTTGAATCCAATGTCCATCCTTCTTCAGGATTTGCTTTATTTTTTAGGCTGGTTGTCATGCGAGTGAAAACTTCACCTTTTTTAAGCGTGCCACGAAGGACACGTCCGCATCCGATTTGACCGATATAATCGTTCCAGTCAAGTGAACTGACTTGCATAAGGAAGTCACCATCTTGGTCTACATCAGGTGCTGGAACTTCATCGATGATTGTTTTAAAGATTGCATCCATTCCTTCATGCTCTTCTTTTTCCAAATCATTGACAAACCAGCCAGCAAGACCCGAACCATAGAGGACAGGGAAGTTGGCTTGTTCGTCGGTAGCACCAAGCTCTAAAAAGAGATCGAAAGTTTTATCTAAGGCATAATCAGGGCGAGCATTTGGACGGTCAACTTTGTTTACTATTACGATAGGGTGGAGTCCGAGTTTTAAAGCGCGCATGAGAACATAACGAGTCTGAGGCATAGGACCTTCATTGGCATCAACAAGCAGAAGAACCGAGTCGACCATCGAGAGGACACGTTCAACTTCACCCGAGAAATCCGCATGACCTGGGGTATCGATGATATTGATTAAGTGGTCGTCCCAAGAGACAGTACAGTGTTTGGAACGGATTGTAATTCCACGTTCGCGTTCGAGCACATTGTTGTCCATCAGCCGTTCAGCAACTTCCTGATTGTCTCGGAAGGTTTGAGTCGCTTGGAAAATGGAATCGATGAGAGTAGTTTTGCCGTGGTCGATATGAGCAACAATAGCAAGATTTCGGATTTTGGAAATATCAATCATAGTACAAAAAACCTTTCAAACACAGTAATTACTGCGAGTAATATAATTCTAATACGTTTTACTGATTATATGTTATTTAAGAATATAATCGGCAGAAAAAACCCGAACAGTTAGTATACTATTCGGGGTTGTTTTTAAAGTCCGACAATTATAGGCTATTTTTGAAATTTGTCAATGTTTATTTTAGGCAGCCTTAGGCTGTTTTATAAGAAAACCGACAAATAAAGCAGTTTTGCTTATTCTGTTGTGTCTGATTTTTTACCAAACAATTTATATAAAGCTGGTAAAACAATAAGAGTGAGCATGTAAAGAATAACATCAATGAGCATGCAAAGTATAAGAATCTTTGTATAGGATAAATTTTTGATTAGATGGTATTTTTATGCTGGTCATTTTCATAATTATTTAGTATCATGTTTTTGTTATTCTATCGCCAATATACTGACAAATCTTATTATGTCAATAAGATAGAGTTTTATAGTCTTATATTGCGTTAACGATTAAAAATCCACCACCTAAATTGCGAATATTGCATTTATTATTAATAACTCAGGCGTATTAAGCCGATATTGAATATAAATAGATAAGCTCAAAATCGCTCATTAGATATATAGTTGGAAAAAGATGATTGAAGAATTGATTTATATTATCACGGCACTTGTTATAGTGTATATACCATATTCTTATTGGCGGAAGCATTCGAGTCAATCAAAAGAGGCAGTACGTCAGTACGAAAGCAATATAGAAGCAGGTGTGGGTGAACCAGTTACACTTCATCCGAAGATTGATCCAAATCAGTGCATTATGGCTGGTGCATGCGTGACAGCTTGCCCAGAAGGTCAGATTTTGGGGATAGTCAAAGGTCGAGCGCAGATAATTGCTCCTAATAAGTGTATTGGTCATGGTGCTTGTCAGGCAGCATGTCCGACAGATGCTATTTCATTGGTGTTTGGTACTTCGACTCGTGGTGTTGATATTCCAGCGGTTAAAGAGACATTTGAGACCAATGTTCAAGGTGTTTATATAGCTGGTGAATTAGGCGGTATGGGGTTAGTGCGAAATGCAGTGACTCAAGGAAAAGAGGCCGTAGAGTATATCGCGAAAACTTTGAAAACCAAAAATAACGGTTGTATCGATTTACTGATTGTAGGGTCTGGTCCAGCTGGAATAGCGGCGTCACTTCAGGCAAAAAAAGAAAACCTTAATTTTGTGACATTAGAACAAGAGAATGATTTTGGTGGAACGGTCTTTTCATTTCCAAGACAAAAACTTGTTATGACTCAGCCGATGGATATTCCATTGTATGGAAAGTTCAAACAGAGAGAGATTCAGAAAGAATCACTTTTAGAGCTATGGGAAGAGATTACGATAAAAAATAATATAACAATAAATCTTGGTGAAAAAGTAGAATCGATTGCTTGCGAAGATAATTTATTTCAAGTTGTTTCATCAAAAGCAAGTTATAGAGCAAAGCGAGTTTTACTTGCGATTGGGCGAAGAGGGACCCCTCGTAAGTTAGGTGTGACTGGTGAAGCGTCTACAAAAGTTACCTATAAGTTGATTGACCCACAGCAGTATAAGAATAAAGATATTTTGGTAGTGGGTGGTGGTGATTCGGCAGTAGAGGCGGCTCTTCGTCTTGGCGAGCAAGAGGGAACAACGGTGACGGTTTCGTATCGGAAAGATTCATTTAGTCGAATTAAAGAAAAAAATGCGTTACAAATTAAATCTGCTGAAAAGGCTGGATGGGTAAAACTGATATTTGAGTCACAGGTCGCATCGATTGAAAATGATAACGTAAGCTTGAAACATCATGATGAGCTTATCACGATTAAAAATGATTATGTCTTTGTCATGATAGGCGGAGAGCTTCCGACCGCATTTTTAAAAAACATAGGTATTTCTATGGAAACCAAATATGGAGTACGATGAAAGAGAAATCATTTAATCTGTTTATTACAATATTGTATCTGACAAGTATTGTTGCAATAATATATTTTGCATATAGTGGCTTTGACTATTATATGCTTGAGATGAAAGATCGTCCACATGATCCATTGCATACTTTATTAAAACCTGGTGGGTTGTGGGGACATGGCTTTGGTATAGTTGGTTCATCGTTTGTTATTTTACTTTTTTTATATTCAGCTCGAAAACGATTTTTGTTTGGGTTACGGTTTGGGAATATACGAAAATGGTTAAATGTACATATCTTTTTTGGTATTATCGGACCTCTTTTGATTACTCTTCATACAGCTGGGAAGTTGAATGGGTTGGTTTCTATTTCGTATTATTCGATGTTGGCAGTGATGTTTTCTGGGATTATAGGTCGTTATATTTATATCCAGATTCCAAGAGACGAGGAAGGGCATGAGTTGGCGTTAGGTGCTGTTGAAGAGAAAAATAAAAACCTGACAGAGATGCTTGTCAAAGATTTTGATGTTCCTCAAGATGTTATGGATGAGGTGAGGCGGATGACCAATGTTCATTTTGAAATTGAAAAAGGCCAGTTGTCTGCAATGCTACAAATTACACTTGATGATTTAAAGCGTCCAATACGTTTTTGGAAGTTGAAGCGATTTATAAAAAAGAGACATCCAAAGTTTCCACCTAAGGGAATAAAACGGATTATTTTATATTCAAAAAAGAAGTCACTATTGAATCGTCGTAAAATATTTTTGGGTGCTGTGACTAACGTTTTTCATCTCTGGCATGTTGTGCATAAACCATTTGCTTGGATTATGTTTGCGATTATGTTTGTGCATGTGACAATAACTGTACTGATGGGGTATCGATGGGTATTTTAAAACTAATATGTATCTTTTTGGTATGTTTTCCTTTATTTGTGCAGGCACAACTTTCACCCGGCGATTTAGCCGAACCTCATGCCCAACTTGAAGGGTTAACCAACTGTACCAGTTGCCATGAACTTGGCGAGGGACCATCGGCGAAAAAATGTTTGGAGTGTCATGCGGTATTAAATAAGCAGATTTCTGAACAAAAAGGAATGCATTACACGTATACTCAAATTGAAAAAAAATTATGCTTTAGTTGTCATAGTGATCATGCGGGGAAAGATTTTGAGTTAATCCATTGGAAGAAACCAATTGAACAATTTGATCACAAATCGACTGGTTATACATTGATAGGGAAACATGCTTCGCTAATTTGTAGGGATTGTCATAACCCTGGTTTGATTTCACAAGAGTTAAATTCTATTGAACCTGATATGGATATTACCAAAACATATTTAGGGCTTTCACAAGGATGTTTGAGTTGTCATCATGATGAACATCGAGCACAACTTGGTGATGATTGTTTGAAATGTCATTCTCCAGAAAAATGGGTTAAAGCTGAAAAGTTTGAGCATAGTAAAGCCAAATTTAATTTAACAGGGAAACATCTAAAAGTTGATTGTCTTAAATGTCATAAAGTTATTACTGAGACAATTCCTCTTATACCAAAAGATGATTCATATAGTAAATATGTTGGGCTGAAATTTAACAACTGTACTTCATGCCATCAAGATATACATGTTGGAAAATTTGGAAATGATTGTAATCGTTGTCATGTGACTGATGGATGGAAAATAGTTGATAAAGAAAAGATGGATCATAACAATACCAAGTTTCCATTGACAGGAAAACATATAGCAGTAAAGTGTGATGGATGTCATAAACCTAATCAGAAATTTAAAAAAAATCAGTATGATGACTGCACGGATTGTCATAAAGATATTCACAAAGGTTCTTTTGGACAGGATTGCATGCGTTGTCATGTGACTGATGGATGGAAAGTATTAGATGAACGTAATGCTGATCATAGTAAGACTGATTTCCCATTAGAGGGAAAACATAAAGCCGTAAAGTGTGATAAGTGTCATAAACTAAGCACTCGATTTGAGAAAAATCAGTATAATGAGTGCGCCGATTGTCATAGCGATTACCATCAGAAACAATTTGTAAAAAGAGATGATAAGGGTGCTTGTGAGAGTTGTCATAAGGTGCAAGGTTTTATGCCAGCTATTTTCCCTGTTGCTTCGCATAACAAGACTGAATTCAAACTTGCTGGGGCTCATCTTGCTCAACCATGTATTGTTTGTCATAAAATGACTGATGATAAAAAGCCGATACGAAATTTCAAGCCAGTAGAAAGAGATTGTAAAGAGTGTCATCGAGATAATCATTATGGTCAATTTGACAAATCAAAAAATTGTAAAGATTGTCATAGTGATAATAGTTGGAGTCAATTAGTGTTTGATCATAATAAGAACAGTTCGTATAAATTGTTGGGTGCTCATAAAAATGTAAATTGTAACTCTTGTCATACAGAAATTATAAATGGAACCGAAAAATATAGACTCTATAAACCAATCGACACGAAGTGTGAATCTTGTCATACGACTGATGTGAAGCCATTATAGCAAGGATGAATATGAAAAAAATATTATTTGTATATTTATGTGTGTGTATGTCCGTGTCTGTTTTTGCAACAGAGAACCCTCATGGGAAACTGAAATTTAATTGCGAGACATGTCATACGGTCGAGTCATTCAAAGATATGTCGTTTGACCATACTCTCACAGGGTATGACCTCCAAGACAGACATCAATCGGCTGATTGTAAAGGTTGTCATGATGTTTCTGATTTTACTAAAGTAAAATCAAACTGTCTATCCTGTCACAATGATATTCACCAAGCGAAGATGGGTAATGATTGTCAGGACTGTCATACTACGCGAGGTTGGGAGCAGTTTGATATAGAGGCGATGCATCTGAATACGAATTTTCCTTTGTCGGGGAAGCATACCTTAGTTGATTGTCAGGGTTGTCATACGACAATGCCGTCGGGAGATTTTTCATTTAACACAACTCGGTGTATAAAGTGTCATCAATCAGATTATTTAGGAGTAAATTCTCCGAACCATGTCAGTAATGGATTTTCAACAGATTGTGAAAGTTGTCATCAGATGGATTTATGGCGTCCTGCATATTTTGATAATCATGATATATTGTTTCCGATATTTTCAGGGGAACATAAAAATGAATGGGATGATTGTCGTTCCTGTCATAACAATCCAACAAGTTATCAAGAATTTAGTTGTCTTAATTGTCATGCACATCCTCAAACGAAGACAGATGCTGATCATAATGGTATAGGTGGTTATGCATATAATTCACCTGACTGTTATTTTTGTCATCCGCAGGGGAATGCAGGAGATTTTACTAATCATGATGCACAATTTTTCCCAATATTTTCAGGAGCACATGCATCTGAGTGGTCAGACTGTAATGAATGTCATATTAACCCGTCTGATAGAAAAGATTTTTCTTGCTATCAAGCTTGTCATGCACAAACTGAGACGGATGATATACATAATGGTATGACTGCATATGCATATAATAGTCAAGACTGTTACAGTTGTCACCCAACAGGCGAAAAAGGTCAGTTTACTGAACATGACCCTCAGTTTTTCCCAATCTATTCTGGAACACATAATAACGAGTGGAATAATTGCGTTGCTTGTCATGAAACTCCAAGTAATAGATTAGACTTTACTTGTTTGACTTGTCACACGCCAACAGAGACAAATGCTTCTCATAGTGGAATTGCTGGGTATAATTATAGCAGTACAGATTGTTATCTTTGTCATCCTACTGGTGAAAAAGGGTTATTCGTTGACCATGATATAGCTTATTTCCCGATTTATTCAGGGGTTCATAATAATGAATGGAACGATTGTAATATATGTCATAATAATCCAGTAAACCGCTCTGAAGTGAGCTGTCTAACATGTCATTTGCAAAATGAAACAAATGATTTTCATGGAAATATGACAGGGTATGATTATACATCACCAAGCTGCCTCAGCTGTCATCCAACTGGAGAGAAGGGTCAGTTTATAGACCATGACCCTCAATTTTTTCCTATCTATTCAGGAACGCATAATAACCAATGGAATGATTGTACAGGTTGTCATACGACGGTTTCGGATAAGTCTGTATTTTCTTGTTTGACTTGTCATCTACAAACAGAATCAGATGCAAATCATGCTGGAATAACAGGCTATCTCTATAGTAGTACTGATTGTTATCTCTGTCATCCTACAGGTGAAAAGGGACAGTTTGTCGATCATGATGCCCAGTTTTTCCCAATTTTTTCAGGGACTCATAATAATGAGTGGAATGATTGTAACGTCTGTCACACTAATCCAGTTGATAGAACCCAAGTGAGTTGTCTGAGTTGTCATACTCAAACCGACTCTGATAATATGCATGGTTCTATGAATGGATATAGTTATGACTCACCGAGTTGTATCTCTTGTCATCCGAGTGGACTCAAAGGAACATTTAGGGCTCATGATTCGGAGTTCTTTCCAGTATTTTCAGGAAAACATAATGGAGAGTGGAATGATTGTGTTGATTGTCATACGACACAGTCAACTCGATTGACTTTTAGTTGTTTCCTTTGTCATTCAAAAACAAAGATGGATGATAAGCATCTTGGTAAAGAAGATGGGTATGCATATGACTCAAATCTTTGTTATTCCTGTCATCCAAACGGAAAAAGTTAGAGGGAGGTTATAATGAGAAAAATATATCTTTTTATTATAACAGTATTACTTGTGACTGTTTTTTGTGTTGCTGCTGATGTCAGTGCATCTCCGACGGTGAGTTATATCTCATCTGAAGGGTTTTATATCAACGGTGGAATAAATTATAATCTCCAAAAAAATGATACACTTTTGGTTATACGGGGTGATTCGGTTATAGCAACATTTGTGATTAGTAATATATCACAGAACTCATCGGCATGTAAAATTGTTGAGAAGAATGGGGCATTACAAATCGGAGATGCGGTTGTAAGTATGGCTCAACTTGAATTGATTCTTGTTGAACAAAAAAAAGAAAAGCAAATAAAAGTTACAAGAAAGAAAAAGAATAAATTAAAAAGTTCTGAGAATTTTGTGAGTGGCTATATTTCATCGCAACATTATATTGTAGCAGATATGTCGAGCTCATCGCTTTCATCGTACCAACCATCAGTTCGTAGTAAGCTGAAAGTTGATAATCTTTTTGGAGAAAAACTAAAGCTACAAATTAAACATCGAAGCAGATACTATAAACGCTCGAGTAGCAGATATATTTCCCAGAATTTAGATAACTGGTCGCATCGTATTTATGAGTTTGCCATCTATTCAACCGACCAAGCACAGGCAGTGCAGTATTCTTTTGGGCGTCAATCTGTGTACCAAATGCAGGGAGTCGGATTTGTAGATGGGTTGTATCTAAGTAAACAAATTAATGATAAAGTAGTTGTTGGAGCAGCCATTGGAGCAGAGCCAGATTATTTGAATCAGAAAATTGATTTTAGTCGTAAAAAGGCTGGACTGTTTGTTGCGTACACATTACAAATGAGTAAATCACAACGACTGTTGATATCAGGAGCATTGGCTGGTTCATATCTACGTTCATTTATTAGTAGAGAATATTTTTATCTACAAACAGATTATTCGTCAAATAAGATAACTTTTAATCAATCGTTAGAAATTGATTTCTTTCGTACTTGGCGTAAAGAAGCGTTGAATAAAAGATTTTCATTAACGAGTTATTATGGTAGGGCAAATTATGCAATTACTGATAAGTATAGTTTTTCATTTTCCTTTGATACTCGAGAACGGATTCATTATTATGAGGACGCTTATATAGTTGATTCAGTATTTGATGATACCGATAATCGAGGTCTAAAATTTGGTATGCGTCTCAAGCCACTAAAGAACCTTTCAATTTCGATTAACACAGGTCTACGGATGCGAGGTTCGTCTTTTTCTGACAATAAGTACGGGTCGATTGCAATTTCAGCGTTGAGATTCCCAGGGCGGAAGTCATCGCTTACGGCTCGTTTCTCATATCTTGAAACGATGTTCACGACTGCGTATAGACCATCATTGAGTTATCGTTTTCCGTTGCGGAAACGAATGTATGTTACATTGAGTGGAACAACCAATATCTACTCATCTACTTCGACCCGTTCATCGACGAGTTATATTGACGCTCAGACATATTATACGATGCAACGTAATTATTTCATCTCGGGGTCAATCAGACAATATTTTGAAAAAGACTTACAGTCGAATCAGCTCTTTTTTGAATTTGGTAAACATTTTTAAGTTCAAGTCATAGTCTAAAACAATAAGCTACATGTCCTAATGTAGCTTATCACCATCATTTTACAATTCAAATCAAAACCACACAATTGTGGAAGAGTTACGTTTCCTTAAAAATTTAAACAATATTGAAACATTACTTCTGTCTCATTCTTAATATTTGAAACATGTTAAGCTGTGAAACGCTAATGAACGCTAACGATGAAACGCATAACACAATGAGTACTATGTGGATAATGAATTATAAGCAAATTATGTGTCGTTGAAACGTTTCGCTTGGTTAAAGAGTTTTCGGTATACTTTATAAGTCAATGCTATAAAATGAGATAGGTTTTGTGTTTGATTGGCATATAATTTGTTAATATAAGTAGGTGTAACATAAGATGTCGTAAGGCGTTGGAATACAACATTAAAAGAGTTAATAAATGTAACATAATGAAACATAAAAAAGGAAAGTATCATGAAAACAAGAAGAAATTATAAAGCAATCGTTATTTTGCTCTCATTAGCAGTGTTTGCTTTTGTCGCAATGACTGCTGTGTCGAACGAAGTATTTGCTGGTGATGATGCCAAGAAAGTAGATACTCCAAAATCAGTAAAAAAAGAAGTGAAACCAAGCGACAAAAAAGGGAAGTATTTCTTTAAGAAAACCTGTAAATCCTGTCATGGTAGTAAAGGTGATGGCGGAGAAATAACTCCAATGTCCAAAACTATCAAACAATGGGTAAGAGCATTCAAAAAAGATAAGCATTATAAAGGTGCTAAATATTCAACAGAATTTGATGCAACACAATTGATTCATATTCAATATTTTTGAAAAGCCATGCTGCTGATTCAGATCAACCAGAGACATGTGGGTAATTTAAACTATAAATCACTTTGAGGGTGGTATTATGAAAAACTTTTTTAACAAATCAATTCTAATGCTAAGCATCATAATGTTAGCAGTTGTAATGAGTGTCAGTATTGTTGTTGCTGATGAAGTCGCCGATGATGTCGAAGATTTACTTGACCGTGTTGATGAGCTTGAATTAAAAGCAGCAAAAAACAAAGTTTCAATTTTTGGTGATTTCAGGGTCAAGTACGATAATATTAAATTCCAATATCAACCATATATGCAAATGATGCCTGATGGATCTTTTGCACCGAAACCAGCATTTGAATTGAATAATTCAGAAAACTGGAGCTTGAAACTACGTTTAAAAATTGATGCGAAACCATCTCCACAATTACATTTTACTGGTCGTCTGGTTATGCATCAAACATATGGTGGTTCAGGTGTTCCAATTTTTAATGGATTCCCAAATACGGTTGCCTATGATGCCAACGCTACAAATATCCCAACCGACAATGCTCTTCGGGTCGAACGGGCGGCATTTACCTATTCACCTGCTAACTCAGCATTTTTCTTTACAGCAGGTCGTCAGGCAGCAACTAATGGTCCTCCAAGAGAACTTCGTGAAGACCGCGTTCGTCAAGGTACACCAGGTGGTTTAATGATTGATGCTGAGATTGATGGTGTTATGATTGGTTTACATCTTGACGATGCTTTAGGTTTGCCAGAAGGTTCAATTTTCCGATTCTGTTATGGAACAGGTTATGAATCTGGATTTGGTGGCGGTGGTGCTGTAAAAACTGCTTATGTTCCAGGTATGAACCCAGAAACTGGTGGACCTATTATAGTGTCTGAATTAAAAGATTCTAAAGTTGCTGGTGGTTGTGCTGAAACATCTATTCCTCAACTTCCAGGTAAAACACTTTTGACTTTTGGTTATATGCGTTTTATCGACATGACTGATATTTCAACTGGTTATACTCGTAATTTCCCAGATCCAACAAATGGTAACGAACAGTTGGTTACATCAACAAGAAATCTTGGTGATATGGATTTATTTGGTGCCTGTTATCAACATGAATATAATAATGTTGATTGGTTTGCTTCAGTTGCCTATAACAAATCTTATCCTGATGTTGGGGCAAGATCCCAGTATGGTTTTGGTGGTTTGTTAGGTAATGATTCTACTTCTGAAAGTGGAATGGCATATTACATCGGAGCTCGTTTCCCTGTTAAAGCTACAAATGGTAAATTTGGTATTGAATATAACCATGGTGATGCTCATTGGTTCAGTTATACAAATGGTGCTGATGATATTGCTATGAGTAAACTTGCCACTCGTGGTTCTGTTATTGAAGCATATTATATTCAAAAAATTGAAAAGAAATTCAATATCCGTGTTGGTTTACAAGCATATGATTATGATTATGCATTTTCTGGTTGGCATATAGCTCCTGCATCTATGGATAATTTTGAACTTGCCAATAATCCAGGACTTGGATATGCGTTCCCTGATAAAATTACAAACTTCTATATGGTCTTTGATTTAGACTTTTAGTGTGACCGTGGGTGCCTGCCGGGCAGGCATCCACATTAAAAATGAAACAAGGCTTGAAACTATGAAATATGAATTTGGTCGCAGAAGCTTTATGAAACTTGGCAGTTGCTCAGTTGTTGGTGCAATCATAGGCAGCCAGTTTAAGTTTACATCGGCTTTCGCAGAGAGCGACATAAAAGATTTGCCTGATAATTTTTCGGGTGATATACGGACACATTGTGGACTTTGTGTTAACAAATGTGGGATGATTGCCAGAGTGAATAATGGTACTATTAGAAAACTTGACCCAATATTGGATCATCCTAAGTCTAAAGGGATGTTATGTGCCAAAGGTAATGCTGGTATTCAGACAGTCTATGATCCTGACAGATTAAAATACCCTATGATTCGTGTCGGTAAACGTGGTGAAGGAAAATGGCGACGGGCAACATGGGATGAAGCTTTAACATACATCGCTGATAAATTAACTGAGATAAAAGAAAAATATGGTCCTGAGTCGGTTCTGTTTTCATCAACAGAAGGATTTCAGGAAGAGTATTTCACGCATTTTGCCGAAGCATTCGGATCTCCAAATACGGTACGTCACCCAACTCTTTGTTTGGCATCTGTGAACAATGCTATGTTTAATACTTTTGGCACGGTTCCTCATTTTGATTTAAAAAATTCTGACTATGTAATATTTGCTGGTTCAAACAGACTTGAATCACTCTTGACTCCTGATACAATAGATATGATAGACGGGAAAGCAGCTGGTCATTATCATGTTGTCTTGGATCCTCGTTTTACCGTGACCGCATCAAAAGCAAACTTATGGGTACCTATCAAGCCGGGTACTGATTTAGCCTTTGCTCTTGCGTTGATTCACATGATGATTAAAGAAAATAAATATGATAAAGCATTTGTAGAAAAATATACGCATGGTTTTGATAAGCTTGCGGCACATGTAAAAGATTATACTCCTGAATGGGCAGCACATGAAACTGGTATACCAGTTGAAACAATTTATAAAGTCGGAAAAGACTTTATGAGTAGCTTACCTCGTTCGGTCTTTTATTCTGGACGTCGTGGGAGCTGGACAGAAAATGATACCCAATTCAGAAGAGCAATAGCAATTGTCAATGCTATCTCTGGTGCATGGGACCGTGAGGGTGGCGTTGTTCCTGCTCGTAAAATTGGTTTAGGCGAAATGTTGATATTCCCTCCTGATGAACCAGAAGCAGAACGTATTGATAACGTCAAAAATGAATTCCCTCTTGCTAATCGAAGAGATGGTGTTTATCTGACATTGCGTGAACACGCTTTACGAGAAGACCCATATCCTCTTAAGGCGTGGATGATATACAAACAAAATCCATTACAATCGGTTCCTAATTCTCAGAAGACATATGAGATGATGAAAAAGATGGAACTAATTGTGTCTATAGATATTATTCCAAATGATACTGCCTGGGAATCGGATGTGATGCTTCCAGAGGCAACTTATTTAGAACGGACTGACCCGCTTCATTCACTTGCAGGTTTAGAACCTGTTGTGGCACTTCGTCAGAAAGTTATTGAACCGATGTATGAGACTCGTCCAAATCTTGACATCATGAAGGACCTCGCAGGTAAACTTGATTTGGGCGAGTACTTTGATTTTGATATAGACCAATGGTTGGATGCACAGGTCGAAGAACTTCCTATTGATTTGGATGAACTGAAACGTCGAGGATTTTATTCCGATGACAAAGGTAAGATATTTGGCAAGACTTTGAAAGAGGGTTATCGTTTCCGAACAAAAACTGGTAAGATAGAACTTTTCTCAGAACGGTTTGCCGAAAAGGGTTATGACCCATTGCCTATTTATACAAAGCCAAAAAATATTCCAAGTGGTAGTTATATTTTGCTAACAGCTCGCTGTGCAAACTACACTCATTCATCACTTCAAAATAATGAATGGTTGATGGCTGTTGGTATGCACTCGATGGCACATGTTAATCCAATCGCTGCTAAAAAACATGATATTGGAATGGGTGAAACAATTATTTTACGTTCTCCTTATGGTGAGGTTGAACTTCCTGTCTATATAACTGACCGAGTTCATGAGGATGTTATTTGTATTCCACATGGATTCGGTCATACCTCTAAAGGGTTGAGCTTAGCATACAACAAAGGAGCTCGTGGTTCTGATTTGCTTGGTTCTTATCATGATAAAATAACAGGCAACGCTGCCATGCATGAAGATTTTGTGCAGATAATTCCTAAAAGAACCCTCCATACTGAAAAGATACAAGGTGACAAGCGGAAGACTCGAGTTGAAAGTGGAGGTATAACAGGATGAGTGAAACAAAAAAATATGGTATGCTCATAGAGCAGTCACGATGCATAAACTGCAAAGCATGTATGATAGCATGTCAGGCAGAAAACAATGTACCACTCCACAAGCATCGTAATTGGATAGAAGAATCTGAAGTAAGGGGAACATATCCGAACTTAGGACTCGACTTTACACCAAACCAGTGTAACCATTGTGATAATCCTCATTGTGAACGTGTTTGTCCAACTGGGGCGACATTTATAAATGATGATGGTATTGTCTTAATTAATTATGATAGTTGTATCGGGTGCAGGTTCTGTATGATGGCCTGTCCATATGATGCTCGTTATGTTGACAAAGAGCGTGGTGTTGTTGACAAGTGTACGTACTGTACACAACGTATTTATCAGGGAAGAGAACCAGCCTGTCTAGAAACATGTCCTGGGAAAGTTCGGACATTTGGAGATTTAAATGATCCAAAATCCGAAATCTCTTTGAAAATCGCAACTCATAGAACAGAAGTAAAATATCCAGAGACAGGTACCAAGCCTCGGATATATTACATTATAGATTAGGAGCAGGTCATGCATGAAGTAGAATGGGGTATGCCCGTTGTTATCTATCTTTACTTTGGTGGGCTATCTGCAGGAGTATTTATTCTCTCCGCATTTTTAGCGTACTTGAGAGATCCAAAGCTACATCAGTTGGCAGCCTTTGGAGCATATTTTGCACCATTTCCATTGTTTATCGGATTATTTTTATTACTTATAGATTTAGACCGACCATTGTATTTTTGGAAACTGTTTGTGACTATTCAATGGACGTCACCAATGTCGATTGGTAGTTGGCTGTTGATGTTTTTCTCAATCATTGCTTCGCTCTATGCGATACTTTGGTTACCAGAAAAATACTCAACACTAAAACTTGGAAAATTAAAACTTTCGATTCCAAAAAACCGTTTGAAGATTCGTGGTATTTTGGGAGCGATTGGTCTTCCTACTGGTGTTGCAGTTGGTATTTATACGGGAGTTTTATTAGGAGCGATTCCCGCCCGTCCATTTTGGAATACACCAATGGTGGCGATGCTTTTCTTAGTGTCGGCAATTTCCACTGCAACTGCGGTTATGTTGTTTGCGTCTAATTGGATGTCAAAAAACAAATCAAAAGAAGATTTTCATCATGAACGGAAATTGTTATATTCTGCTGATGTTATTTTGATAATTTTAGAAATGTTTATTATTGTTCCGTATATCTTACATAATTCAATCTCAACTGCCAGTCAGTCGGCATCGCTTGACTTGATTTTGGGTGGAGAATATACAAATATCTTTTGGTATGGGTTTGTTCTTGTAGGCTTAGTTATACCATTGATACTTGAAACGATTGATTTGATACCTGAAATTGCCCGTAAACAGAAAAGCTCACATATAAAATTCTTTGGATATTTAAGTGCGGTATTAGTTTTAGTTGGTGGATTTTTATTACGATATATATTTATTTACGCAGGACAGGCATCATCATTTGGAGCATAAATTATGACGAACGAACAATTACAGACAAATCTTGAATTTATGGCAAAGCTTTTCTCTGAGCCGAATAACGAATTGATGGAACAAATTCGGCTCGGAGAAACTCCTCTTGGAAAAGTTGAGCAAAAAGCGACCGAGTTTTCATATGCTGATGAGAAGCTGGTTCTTTTGACAGATATTTTTGTGAATTCACAAAATGCGCGTCCCGCTTTTCCACTTGCGACTGAACATCTTGAAAATCGTAATGAAAAAGAGAATTATATTGATAAGTTGAATAAGTATTATGCCAAGGATAACAAAGTCTCGACAAATTATCCTCCTGATCATTTGAAAGTGATGTTTGAATTTTTATTATTTAAATTTTCACAAGATGATATCGTCGGTGTAAAAGATTTTTATACTATTTATTTAAAACCGTGGTATAATAGGTTTACAGAGGCTATTTTAAAACGGTCTGATGACCCGCTTGCGGTTCAGTTAGTAGCTCTGATAGATAAAACATTGGTTCAAATAGAAAAGTTGTAAAGGATTTATTTCGTGGAAGATAAGTTGAATAACAAAATTAAGAATCAACATGTCTTAGATAATATAGCGGAATCTATTTATGACGGTTTGGTGGCTATTGATATTGATTTTAATATTATGTATGTCAATAAACGCTTTGCCGATATTTATGATAAAGATCCATCAGAGTTTATCGGAAAAAAATGCACTGATGTGATTGGTTTTGACCATTGTTACAAAAGTTGTCCACACCGTAATATCATAAATAATCAAGAAGATTTTTCAGAACATAATTTGCATTGTCAAAAACATAAGTCTGGACCATTTTGTGTCTCGGCTTCGCCTATCATCGATAAAGAGGGAAACACAATTGGGGTGCTTGAACTGTATCGAAATATGAAACAGCTGGGTATGTATATCGGTTCGCTTGAGGAGACCAACGCCGCCTTGATGATTGAAAAAGAGCGGTTGCATACTATTTTAGACGACATTAGTGATGGGTATTATACGGCAACACCAGATGGTGTGATAACCTCGGTGAATGAAAAGCTTTTGAAAATTGTTAATAAAACAGCACAGGATTTGATAGGGTATAAATGTGCTGATGTACTTTGCTCTGATGAGTGTGATGAAGATTGTCCACTGGTATGGGCGGTCAAAAATAAAACGAACGTGATTAATGCTCATCAGAGGATGATAATCGGTAAAGAAATGACACCATACGAAAAATCGATTATGGTTAACAAAAATGCCAAAGGAAAAGTGGAATCTGTCATTGGGGTTGTGAGTAAAGTCTCTGAAACAGTCGCTCTACGAAAATCTGCTGAAAATGCTTTTGAGTATCACAATATTATTAGTAAAAGTGATAATATGAAAGAGATTTTAGAATTGGTTGAAGAATCGGCTCCGACTGATGCACCAATCTTAATTAAAGGTGAGACAGGTACTGGTAAAGAGTTGATTGCAAAAGCGATTCAAAAACTTTCGCATCGCAAAAGTCAACCATTTGTAAAAATAAATTGTTCGGCATTGACCGAATCACTTTTGGAGTCAGAATTGTTTGGACATGTAAAAGGTGCTTTTACAGGTGCGGTTTTAAACTACGCCGGTAAGTTTAAAAAAGCTGACAAAGGGACGATTTTCTTAGATGAAGTTGAAAATATGTCTCCAGCGTTGCAGTCAAAGCTTCTTCGGGTTCTTGAAGAGCAGGAGTTTGAACCAGTAGGTTCTAACAGGCTTGAAAAAGTGAATGTTCGCATTATTGCCGCATCGAATCAAAATTTATTAGAGCTGATTGAAAAAGGCGTTTTCCGATCTGATTTATATTATCGTTTAAATGTGATTAAAATTATTATTCCACCACTTCGCGAACGGATTGGAGATTTGTCAGTACTGATTGATTTCCGATTAAACTATCTTAGACAGAAATATAACAAAGATATTACCGCAATTTCTACAAGAGGTATGAATGTCTTAAAGCAGTATCATTGGCCAGGAAATATCCGACAACTGTTTGGTGCTTTGGAATATGCTTTTTTACGAGCAAAGAGTGAACGGATTGAACGGAAGGATTTACCTGAAGAGATTTTTATTGGAAATGAATCATTCATAAAAGATGCATCCACACCAGAGGCTGTTAGTAAAAAAGAGATAGAACGATTACTCAAATTGTATCCAAAGAATCGTCGTCGAATTGCATTTGAACTTGGAGTCAGTCGTACAACTCTCTGGCGTAAGATGCAAGAATACAATATTGTTCACTAAGTATCCGTAATTTAAATTCTATTCCTGAACTCGGAAGTATTAACCGAGATGTCTCAGATTTAAGTATGAATACTGTATTAGCAGATGAACATGACCAGCCGTTTAAATTTTTGCTGATGCCTGATACACTTGCTCCAAACTACCAGACACATGAATATCTTCAACAAGAGTTTTTACAATTCCTATATTGAATAATTAAATAAGCCAGAGATAACACTCTGGTTTTTCAATTTAGTAAAATTCCAATCGTAAAATTCTTCAAAATTTGAATAACAAAATTTTTTATACACATAAAATAATTAATAGTATTTTTTAAGATATGCTCATATGCAAGTAGAAAGTAGCCACTCAGACTCAGAAATGTAGATATAGGCTGTTATTCTTGACTTAAGTCAAAAGAAAAATAATTCCATTAACTTGACTTACGTCAAGTTAGTGGCGACTAAAACATGGTATAATTTGTCCTGTAATCAATAATGGAAACTAATTACAATTTAATCTAAAAAAATCTGAACAGGATACACAATGAGTTATTCTGTAAATGTACCAGATGAAAAATATTGGCAAGAACTTATCAATTGTCAATCAGCCTGCCCAGTAGGCACTGATGCCCGTGGATATGTCCGAGCGTTGGCACAGGGAAAGTACGAAGAAGCATACTTGATTGCTCGAGGACCAAATCCACTTGCTTCAATCTGCGGACGGATATGTGCGGCACCATGCGAAGTTAATTGCCGTCGAGGTGATATTGATAAACCTGTTTCAATACGTGCATTAAAAAGGTTTGCATCGGAACAGTATTATTCAACACATAGTGATAAGATGATTTTATCCGTATTGGATAACATTCGTAAATATGTATCAAACCGTGAAAATCTTTCAGTCAACGAATTAACTCTCATAGATAAAGAAACACCGAAGACACAAAAAAAAGTAGCAATCATCGGTTCAGGTCCTGCGGGATTAGCATGTGCTCATGATTTAGCACTCTATGGTATAAAATCAACAGTTTTTGAAACTGAACCAGTTGCAGGTGGCATGCTTGCGGTAGGGATTCCTGATTATCGCTTACCTCGTGATATAATTCAACGTGAAGTTGAAATTATAAAAGAACTTGGCGTTGAGTTTAAAGTGAATACGACAGTAGGGAAGGACGTACTCTTCTCACAATTGGCAACTGAGTTTGATGCTGTTATTGTAGCGGTTGGAGCCAAACGTTCTCGTTCGATTCCAATGCCAGGCTTTGATCATAATCAAGTTTTGGGTGGAGTCGAGTTTTTACGAGATTTTTATGTCGGCAAAGATACACCATTAGGTGAAAAGATTGTTGTTATCGGTGGAGGTTCGGTTGCATATGATATAGGACGGTCGGCATTACGTTACGGACAATTTGATATTTCTCGACAAGCAAAACGGATGGAAGGTGTTCGTGAAGTACATCTTTGTTGTTTGGAATCACTTGAAGAGATGATGGCTGATGAAGTTGAAATCATAGAAGGTGCTGAAGAGGGGATTAAGCGATTAAATTCTGTTGGACCTCACGAAGTTCTTTTTGAGGGTGATAAATTAGTTGGTATCAAATTTAAAAAATGTTTGTCAGTTTTGAATACTGAAGGGAAATTTGCTCCTGTTTTTGATGAAAACGATATTACCACAATAGAGTGTGATAATATTATGATGGCTATCGGACAGCAAATCGACCTTTCATTTATAAATCCAAAAACAGACAGACTTTCATTTAATGATTATGGATTGGTTTCTGTTAACAAAGATGGTTCGACCGATGTGCCGAATATCTTTTTTGCTGGTGATTGTGCCTATGGAACCAAACTTGTTATCGATGCGGTAGCTGACGGAAAAAAAGTCGCCCAGACAATTGCGAAACAGATTGTTGGATTACAAATTACTCCAAAACTTGAACTCAATCATGCTACATTAGAGAACTATGCTCGTGAAGCCTCTTATGAAGAAACGAAACGACAAGAGATACCAGCACTTGAGGTAGAAGAACGTCTCAAGCTCAAAAGACCACCTGTTGAGTTAGGCTATACCGAGCTTGATGTGATTTCAGAAGCGGCACGTTGTCTTGATTGTTCAGTAAATACAATTTTCAACGGCGATGTATGTGTCTTATGTGGTGGTTGTGCTGATGTATGTCCAGAGCTGTGTTTGCAACTCGTTTCTGTAAAAGAATTAGCGATACAAAATAATTTTGATTTAAAAGCTTCTGGGTTCGCCGAAGACGACTCAGCGATTATCAAAGATGAGACGAAGTGCATTCGCTGTGCCTGTTGTGCTGATCGTTGTCCAGTAGGAGCAATAACAATGGAAAGAGTAACTTTTTGTGAAATAGGTGGTAATAATGGATGAGAAGAAAGATTCACGGCGTAATTTTATTACAAAATTTGCCCCTGCAACATTTTGGGGGTCATTAGCAGTATGGGGTGGCTCATTGTTAAAGTTTACGATGCCAACTCTGCTTCCTCAAGAATCAAAAAAAATAAAATTAGGTATGCCGTCAGATTTTCCAAATGGTACAACAAAGATATTTGAAAAAGAACGGGTTGTTCTTTTTGCTGACGATGATGGTCTCTTTGCAATCTCAACGACATGTACCCATTTAGGTTGTGTAGTGAAATGGACAGGAAGAGGATTTGATTGTCCGTGTCATGGTTCCAAATTTGACGCGCAGGGTGAGATTATTCAAGGTCCTGCACCAAAAGCCCTCAAGTGGTTTAAAATTGAAAAATTACCATCTGGACAGCTTTCATTAAATTTAGATAAAACTGTCGAATCAGGAGTTAAGGAACAATTCTATGTCTAATACTGAAGAGAAGAATAAGATGCCTTCAGGAATCGAGACGTTTCTCACAAATCTGAAACATCTTCCACAGTCTTTTAAAGATGCGACTGTTCGTCATGGACCACCGTCATCGAATAGGGCTGCATCACAATCAGTTTTTTCAAATCTTTTTTTACATATTCATTCTGTTCGTACTCATAGATACAATTTTAAAAAGACATTTACAATGGGTCTTGGGATTGCATCGGCAGCATCGTTTGTGATTTTGGCAATTACAGGAATTCTTTTGATGATTTATTATAAACCGTCACTTGCCGAAGCTTATAACTCAATTAAAGATATTCATTTTGCTGTCCCAGGTGGTCGACTGATTCGGAATATCCATAGATGGGGAGCTCATATTATGGTTGCTGGGGTTTTTCTCCATATGGTTCGAGTTTTTATGACTGGCTCTTATAGACACCCGAGACAATTCAACTGGGTTGTTGGTATGATTTTGTTTGCGGTGACACTTGGACTATCATTTACAGGCTACTTGCTTCCATGGGATCAACTTGCCTATTGGGCGACAACTATTGGAGCTCAAATTGCGGGGTCTCCTGTTGAAATCACTGATGCATTGGGTATAACACATATCATAGATATTGGTGGATTACAGATGCGATTGCTCTTGGGAGCGGATATAGTTGGTGAGGAAGCATTGGTACGTTTTTATTTTCTTCATTGTATTTTACTTCCTTTAGTACTGACAACTTTTATTGGAGTGCATTTTTGGAGAATTAGAAAAGATGGTGGTATGTCGAGACCTTCTGTTATAACAGAAGAGATGCTTGAAGGTACACCGATTGATGAAAATGCCGAGATGGCATTTCCGACAAAAAATAAAACATACGGTCTTATGTGTTTGGTTAAAGGTGATAGTAACAATGTAAAAAATTCAGTAAAAAATACAGTGCAATCATGGCCGAATTTGTTCAATTATGAAATGGCAATTTTTATTTTGGTGTTAGCAATATTGATAGTTCTATCGTATGTCTCTGATGCTCCGCTTAAAGAAGCAGCCAATCCAGCCGTACCAGAGAATCCCGCCAAAGCACCGTGGTATTTCTTAGGACTCCAAGAATTGGTATCATACTCCGCCTTTATGGGTGGTGTTGCGATTCCAGGCTTGGCAGTGCTTGGGCTTATGCTAATTCCATTTTTAGATAAGACTCGAAATGAATCAGGGTTGTGGTTCCCAGATAAAAATGAAAAATCTGTTTTCAAATCTACAGTGATATTTTCCTCGATAGTAATATTAGCAACACTTGTTTTTACAGTAAATTTTGGATGGTTAAGGAATTGGTTCCCGCAAATACCGCAATTAATAATTGTACTTATTAATCCGGGGACTATAATAACTGGGCTATTCGTGTGGTGGTCAATAAGGATTTTGAAAAATACAGGGTCTACTCGTTTGGGAGCGATGGCAGTCTTTACCTGTTTCTTAGTTGGCTTTGTTATATTAACATATTTCGCCTATCAACATCGTGGACCGAACTGGGACTTTTACTGGTGGCCGTCTCTTTGGCCGGCACATTAGAGGTATATTATGAAAAAAATAATGTTTTACTCAAGTATCGTCGTTATCGTTTTTCTCATCTATGGTGCCGTTAATGAATATCTCACAACAGACTGGCGAGATTATCAGGCACAATATGCCGAGTTTGTTGATGAAGATGGTAGCGAATTTTCGGTAGATTACCGCCAATTAGTTTTACCGCATTTTAATAAAATTGATAGGTGTGTGATTTGTCATGTTGGAATTTCTGACCCGAATACTAAAGATTTAGAAAATCCTATCAAGGTACATCCTGGAACATATCTTGATTCGCATGACCCTAATAAATTTGGTTGTACGATATGTCATGATGGGCAAGGAAGAGCAACAACTCTTGAAGGTGCATTGGCACATGAGTCAGAAAAATTTTACTGGGAAGAACCTGTTTTAGCATCGCCGTATCTTGAAGCGAACTGCGCTCGTTGTCACCGTTCGGAAATGCCCGTTGTTTCGGGTACTTACCAACGGGGTAAACGTCTCTTTATAGAAAATGGCTGTCAGAGTTGTCATACTGTTCAAGGACGTGGTGGTTCATTAGGTCCTGAATTGACAACTATCGGTCAGGCATCATTTCATGCCAAGCGTCCTCATCATGATAATGAACATCTTATTGAGGAATTTGATGGTAATCTGAATCTTGCGTATATATTTGAAGCAGTCTATCAACCAAAAATCCAACCTGACTCTTCGCAGATGATAGATTATGGTTTTACAAAAGAAGAAGCGTTGGATTTAACGGTCTATATAAAATCATTACAAGAGTATGCTGTTCCTGAAGGAATGATTGCTGCATCTGGTGTGGTGGAAGAGAGCGGTAAAGATTTATATTCACGTTACTGTTCAGCGTGTCATGGTAAAAATGGTAAAGGCACCAACCTGACAGAACTTGGTAAGTTGGGTCCTGCTTTGGGGAATCCTCAGTTCTTGGCTATTGTTGACCATGATTTTTTGTCTGCTATAATAGATGGTTCTGGTTCATCTGTTATGCCAGCATGGGGTTCTGGTGGTGGACTTTCAAAAAGTGATATTTCTAAAATTGCTGACCATGTTTTAACACTTCGCAAAGATGCACCTTCCTATAAAGAGGTGCTACTTGTCGGTGGTGAAGCAAAGTATGGTCGTACAATTTTTAATGCTAACTGTGCGGGGTGCCATGGGATTGATGGTCGTTATGAAACTGATTTAATTGGTCCTACGCTTCGCTCACCTCAACTGCTTTCATTGTTTGACAATGAAAAATTTTATAAAACGATAGTACATGGTAGAGCAGGAACTGCTATGCCAGGTTGGAATTTTTTATCCAAACAAGACCTTGGCGATATTATGGCGTATGTTGAGAGTTGGCGAGAAAAACAAATCAGCTATAATTCTTTTGCTTCAGCCATCCAGTATGGTTCATCAAAAAGAGGCAGTAGCTTGTTTTATGATAACTGTGCCGCCTGTCATGGCAATAACAAAGAAGGTGGAGTTGGCCCATCGCTGAACTCCAAAGAGCTTCATACTCTTGCTGATAATAAATTTATGTACAACACGATTGTCAAAGGTCGTCGTAATACTGCGATGTCATCATATAATCATCTTGGCAAAAAAGCACTCGGCGATATAATGGCGTATTTGCGATCAGGCTTCAGAGGAACTACCAAAGGAACAAGCAAAAAGAAAATTGTTGGTTCTGAGTTTAACGGAAAATATCTTTTTGAACGAACTTGTGCGCAGTGTCATGGGCAAAGTGGTGTTGGTCTCAATGGTCCTGCTATTGGAAATAAAGATTTCCTTGCCTTAGCATCGGATGAATTCATTTGGAAGATGGCTGCTTATGGCCGTTCGGGTACTCAGATGAAAGGAAACCTTCATGGACAAAACGGCACATCGGATTTATCAAAGTATGAACTCAATGATATTGTCGCATACATTAGAACTCTTGAAAAGAACCCGCCTCAACTCAATGGTATCAGTACTATTCCTGGTGATATTGATAATGGTCGGGCTGTATTTGATGATATGTGTTCACAGTGTCATGGTGCTGGCGGTGGCGGTGGTAATGGTCCTGGTATTGGAAAAGAAGGATTTTTAGCGTCCCTTTCCGATGGGTTCATTGTTGCGATGATGATGTCTGGTCGTGATGGTACCGAAATGAAAAAGTTTGGTCGTGGTGGTATAGTTGAACTTGATGGGAACACGGCGATGAATATTGTTTACTATTTACGCAATAAAGATAAATCTGAAATTGGTAAAAAATATTTGGTTGGCACTCCGCAAAATGGAAAAATTTTGTACGAAAGTCAATGCATACAATGTCACCAGAAAGGTTCATTCGCACCTGACTTGATGCGTTCCGCATTTGTCAAGGCTGCACCTGTCGGATACTTACAGGCAACGATGTCGCTCGGTCGACACCAAACCGCAATGCAATCGATGATTCGAGGTAATGCGGGATTAACAGAATTAAGTTCAAAAGAAATAAATGATATCATCTCATATATAAAAATGGGAAAGGAGTAACATTCTCATGGGAAACAAAGGCTCAATCAATAGACGAAATTTTCTAAAAGGTTCTGTCGCAGGAGCAGCAGCTCTTGGACTCAGTTCGGCAATTTTTTCACCTGAAGCAATTTTAGCAGAAACTTCTGGTGGTGCATCTCCAGTCGCACAAAGTTTACTCGCACAATGTCCGTACTGTGGTGTGGGCTGTGGAACGGTTATTAAAGCAGCGGCAGATGGTCGTATCTTGGGTGTGGTTCCTGACAAACAACATCCGACAAACAAGGGTGTTCAATGTATCAAAGGTCTTAATGCTGATGAACCAACTTATGTTGATCGTTTGAACAAAGTCTTAGTCAGAAAAGATATGTCTGACCCACTCACCGGTTATGAATCACAAACCAAGGGGGCATTCGACGATGACTTGTTTGAAGAAGTTTCTTATGAAGAGGCTGAAAAACTTGTTGGCGATAA
The DNA here is from genome assembly GCA_024280215.1 of Candidatus Zixiibacteriota bacterium. Taxonomy (GTDB): domain Bacteria; phylum Zixibacteria; class MSB-5A5; order GN15; family FEB-12; genus QQUK01. The sequence goes on along the minus strand of JAJRQO010000019.1, from coordinate 54,778 downwards.
AATGAAAGCAATTTTTGATGCCCATGGTGGCAACTCTATCGGGTTGTATGGTTCTGGACAATTGACTGTTGAAGCACAATGGATTGAAAACAAATTGATGAAGGGTATTTTTACTTCAAACTCTATTGAAGCAAATGCCCGTATGTGTATGACCTCTGCCGTGACGGCATATTTTGCAACCCTTGGTTCCGATACTCCGCCATTGTCGTACGATGATATAGAAGAATCAGATATGATTACCCATTGGGGTCACAACGCCAGAGCAGCCCACACAATTGTCTTTTGGAGAATCGCTGATCATAAAAAGAAAAACAATATTACAACAGTGATTTCTGATCCACGTCGTACTGGTACAGTACAGGCGTTTGAATCTATCAACCCTCGGAATTCCTATCATTTACAATCTATCAATGGTGACATTTCTATATTGAATTCAATTGCACATGTGATTATCAAAGACCATCCTGAAGCGATTGATTATGAGTTGCTTAAAAAACATACCAAAGGTTGGGAAGAGTATATCAAAGTAATGAAAGAAGAGTATGCTCCCGAACAAGTACAAGACCGTACCCAGATAGATCCTCAAACAATTCGTAAGATTGCTGCTGACTGGGCGAAGGCATCAGTCAAAGGTAAAAAACGTGGTAAAGGTGGCGTAGTAACTTTTTGGGGTATTGGTTACAATCAACATATTCACGGACAACACAATGTGATTTCGATTGTTAATCTTCATGCCCTAACTGGTAACCTCGGCCGAGTTGGTGCTGGTCCATTCTCAATGACTGGTCAACCGAATGCAATGGGTGAACGTCTGATGGGTGGTCTGACAGGAAGGCTTCCATTTAATATCGCTCTTAAAAATGATACACATCGTAAGTGGATGAATAAAGTTTGGGACTTACCAGAAGGTCGTCTTGACTTAACCAATAAAGAAAAAAATCCAGGTATGATGGTTGGTATGTTTGAACGTGCTTTAAAAGGTGATGTTAAAGCGATGTTTTATATGTATACGACTCATGTACATCAACCTGATTTAAATAATCTTGTTCGACCAGCACTCAAGAAAATGTTTGTGGTGGTACAAGATATTTATCGTCATGCTCCAAATAATTTATATGCCGATGTTATTTTCCCAGCTCTTACTTGGGGAGAATGGCCTGGTGGAACTTACATCTCATCGGAACGACGGTTCAATGTAGTTGACGGTGTTGGTAAAGGAGCCCCAGGACTTGAAAATTGTATTCCTGATTTGGACATGGCAATCGACAAAGGTAAATTGATGGCGAACTTGTTGGGTATGGATGGTGAGAAGATTTTTCCATACAGAAAAAAACGGTTCCATCCTGATGGACCTGAGTTTTATGATTCAGAAGAAGTTTTTGAAGAAATCGTCAAAGGTTCAAAGGGAACTGATACTGATTTAACTGGTATGCTTGCCGTGCGTGACAAAGATGGTGTTGGACTCTATGACCAACTTCGCAGACTACGTGGAATCCAATGGCCAGCTCCGACCTATGAATCTGCTAAAGCAGGTGGTACACCTCGTCGTTATATGGAACAAGAAGGTTGGGCAGATAAACCGTATGGTGCCTTCCGTCATAGTGATGGTAAGATGCATTTCAAAGTGTGTCGTCAGGATTATTCACAACGTAAAGCGATTACAAAAGAGCTTCAAAAAATTGGAACGGTTCCAGGTTTCTATGCCGTTGACAATGAAGACCTTTTGATAAAAGCTCGTGACATGGGTCTTACACCAGAAGTACCTGATTTCAAACATTTGAAAAAACATTGGAAGTCTATACCAAAAGGACAATATCCATTCTGGTTAGGTCTCGGAATTGTCTATGAACATTTCCATACTGCCAAGACTATTCGTGGTGCGACGACCAGAAGACTCGTACCAGAACAGTATGTAGAGATGCATCCCAAAGATGCCGAAGTTAATGGACTTAATGATGGTGATAAAGTTCGGATTCATACCAGTCGTGGACATTATGAGGCACGAGTTTCTATTGGTGGCGTTCGTTCGAAAATTAAACCAGCGAGGAATGAAGTACCTCGTGGGTATCTTTTCTCACCGTGGAACTTGTCGGTTGCCGATTCAGCCGATCCAAAATATAATAAGTGGTTAGTTAATGCAACTTCGCATAGAGCCTATGATCCTGTTTCGGGACAAGTTGACTTTAAGAAATTGGCTGCTCGTATAGAGAAAATATAAACAGAACTTACTTTTTTTGAGAGAATAAAGAACTGTCGGGCATAATTGCAAGACAGTTCTTTTTAGGTTGATATGAAAAAAAGAGATTTTATAAAATCATTGGTGGCCGCTCTAATTCCATCGGCAATACTTGTTGGTGGTAGTTGGTTTTCTTTTACAAAGTTACTACCAAAAAGAAAAACTTCGCCATTTAGACCTCCTGGTGCTTTGGCGGAATCTGAATTTTTATCAAAATGTATTCGGTGTCGTCGGTGCGGACAGGTATGTCCTAACGAAACGATTAAATATTTTGACACCCTTGATCCAGTTATGTCAGGAACGCCGTTCTTTGTCCCTCGTGAAAAAGGTTGTATTCTCTGTATGAAATGTAACAATACATGTCCGAGTGGAGCCTTGGAACCGATTTCTGAAAATCCTGATGCGATTTTGAGTAAAGTAAAAATCGGGAAAGCGGTTGTTGATAAAAATATTTGCAATTCATTTAATGGTTTTGTCTGTGGTGTTTGTGTCTTTGCCTGTCCTTATACAAACATTGCTATTTGGGGGGATACATGGGAACAGCCTGTTGTGACCGATAAATGTGTTGGATGTGGACTGTGCGAACAAGCATGTATTCATTATCCTCAAGCAATACGAGTGGTGCATACTGTGGAAGAGCAAGAGGTGACCATTGAGAAAATATAGAATTTTCAGTCGCTTGCTTGTTTTGATTCTGATGGTAGCACTTGTCTATTACAATTTATATGAAAAAAAAGCTGGACAGATTGGTTCAGAAATTGAAATAGAAAATTCAAAAGTTCTAACTGCCTATGATTATGTATTTGGTGATGAAAACAAACCGATGCTTTTTCAAGGTGACTTTGAAGGTGGACTCTGGAGTTTCCGATTTTTTGCTTTGTCGATATCTGATCCATTATCGTTTGTTGTTTCAACGGTTACCGCTTTAGAATTTAATCTGACAATGTTTTTGTCAATACTTATCCCGCTTGGATTAGTTCTGTTGTTTGGTAGGTTTTTCTGTGCATGGATTTGTCCCTATTCTCTTTTTGCTGAACTTGGAAATTCTATAAGAAAAATATTAGCAAAAATTGGCATCGAGTATTTTCGTTTTGATTTACCAAAGAGAACACCGCTGTTTTATCTCATAATATCTCTTCTGCTTAGTGCAATTATATCTATTCCAATAACGACTCTTATATATCCTCCACGAATTTTTACCGAAGCAATTTATCATCTAATACTTTCTGGGATTATTACGTCTGGTTTGATTTTTGTCATTTTTCTGTGGCTGGGAGAAGTTATATTTGCACCACATCTTTTTTGCCGTCGCTTATGCCCAGGGGGAGCGTTGTTCTCGCTTCTTGGGAAATGGCGGATATGGAAAATTCAGAAAATTGAATCTCAATGTGACTCATGTGGTGTCTGTAATCCTGCTTGTCCGTATGATCTAAACCCATCGGCAGGATATTTTCCGTCTGAATGCGACAACTGTTCTTTGTGTATAGATGCTTGTAAACATAATAATCGTAATGCTCTTAAAAATGTTGTTCGATTTAAGGTTTGATATGAACAAGAAATTATTTCTTATACTTATAATGCTAATGTTACTTTCATCAATAGTTGAAAGCCATCATATTCGAGGTATACCTCATTATAGTTATCGTGACAACTATCCCGAAACACCTGTATATGAACTTATTAAAAACAGTGGACGCTATGAAGTGACATTTACTTATTATAAAATCCCAGCATCAACAGCGTTTGATTTAGCAGTTTATGTAAGAGATACAGTTACAGATAAACCATATACCGATCCTGTTGAATTTTTAGTTTTTGGGAAACATGAAGACCCAAACGAATCACATCCATTTGTCGCCTATCGTAATCAGACAAATATATATAAGGTAGGATGGGTTTATGAAGAAGAGGGGCTTTATTTTGTTCGGGTAACATTTGCTGATTCACTAAAACAACATAATGTTCTGTTTGATATGAATGTCGGTGGTAAAAATAATGTATGGCTGTATCTTTTGATTTCAATAGCTATCGTAATTTTATTTGGTGCTGTCATTGGTGTCATGCGCAAAAAACAAAAAAGAATTCGGAAAAAGGTAGCATAGATGGATTGTTGTAAAGTTGAAAATGGTATTCATATGATGCCAGGGAATCCTGACTGGATGTTCTATACAGGGATTGGTCTGACATTGCTTGTTTCTTTTTTATTATATTTCAAAAAGAATGATAGACGATTTAAGTTTCGGTTTGATATTTCAGAAATATCATTTATAGGCTGGCTCTTAAAACGAAGATGGTTGCAATTTGTTTTTCAATTGCCGATTGTACTTTTGTTTTTTGTTATACTCTATGCGGGGTTATTTGGAAACTCTCAAATCAATGTCGCACCCGCTTTGACATGGACAATATGGTGGGGTGGTCTGATTTTTGCGATTCTTCTTTTTGGGAAAATTTGGTGTTTTGTATGTCCTTGGGATTTTATCGCATCAATTGTCAGTCGTTTACGTTTTTGGAATGTCAATACAGAACCAATCTCACTAAACATGAAATGGCCAAAGTATGGCAGGAATATTGTCTTGGCAATAGGACTTTTTATTATACTGACTTGGTTGGAACTTGGATATAAAGTGACATCGGATCCATTTGCAACAGCAATTATGGGACTTGCGATGACGTTGATGGTCGTACTTCCGATTTTTATCTTTGAAAAAAAATCATTCTGTCGGTATGGCTGTCTGATAGGTCGTATCTCAGGGCTTTATGCAAATGTTTCACCGATTGAAATCCGTTCAAAGAGTCATGATGTCTGTATGAGTTGTACGACGAAAGATTGTTATAATGGAAACGAAAACGGCTACGCCTGCCCAACAGGTTTGAACCTTACAGGACTCAATGAAAACACGTACTGTATTATGTGTACTGAATGTTTTAAATCATGCCCCGAAGATAATGTCGCTCTCAATCTGCGACCGTTCGCTGCTGATATATTGGATTATCGTAAACCTCGTTTAGATGAAGCGGTCTTAGCAGTGATACTCCTATCGCTGACATCATTTCACGGTTTGTCGATGACTCCAGTCTGGGAAGATTTAACAAATGGGGGAGAGTCTATTATATCAACATTGAATGCATATTTTGGTTTAGGACCTCTATTTTCATTCTCTGTAGGAATGGCAGCTATTTTATTAGTTCCATTTTTGTTATATTTATTACTGTGTAAAATTTCAGAAAAAATTGCCAACAATGGCATAACTACCAAAGAAATATTTGTTCGTTTTTCATATAGTTTGATACCTATCGCTTTGTTTTATCATTTAGCTCATAATGGGATGCATGTTGCGATGGAGGGACAGATGGTGATTCCGCTATTATCCGACCCATTTGGATTTGGATGGAATCTGTTTGGAACTGTGGGAAAAACTTATCCGATGATTTTGGGTGATACATCGGTTTGGATTATCCAAGTTATACTTGTTGTGATTGGTCATGTCATTGGAATCAAGATTGCTGCCAAAGCAGGTGAACAAATGTTTGGTACTGGAGCAAAATCATTTGCCGCTCAATTACCACTTTTGATTGCGATGGTGTTGTTTTCATTTATATCCTTATGGATTATGCATCTTGATATGAATATGCGTACCAGCTTGATGTAACATCTCAGATAATTATTGCCCTAATCATTAGGCTTAATCCCTTAAATTTATTTAGTGAGCATTCTCGGTTTCTTCAAGCTAATGGCTTCTCAAGTAAGAGCAGTATACATATAAGATTTGACAATAATACTAAATATTATTATAGTTAGGCATCTTCGTTGGGTCGAAGATGTTATACTTATTGCTAGGTGTAATAGTCCGGTTTGTGTGATACGTGCACACGGCCGGATTAAATCTAAGAAATTAATGTAAGAATAAGGGGTTTTAACAAATAAAGAAAATATAGGAAGATATTCCGTCAATAGGTATTTCTGGGAGAGATATTTTGGACAGTTGAAGCAAAAATCAATTAGGATTATCTCGTTGGGCAGATTCTGTTATCATAATTACTTTTAAGGGTAATTACAATGTTGATTGTTCTGGTGGATCTGTTCCAAAAGATATAGCTGATTTGGTTTTCCTTGTAAGTTATTCTTTTTCAAGTAGTCCTTTACCGAGTTGTGATTTATAAATTATGTGGGTATTTATCATGCAATCTTCCTATGCATGAGTAATAAAAAGACCGAACGAATCAATTGTTTGAACAATAATTGAGAACGTTCGGTCTTTTTGATGATAGGATATTTATAGGATACTCCTATATGAGGCAAACTCATTTCCCCTCATTAAATGAAATGCTACCATCAAATAAAAGTATCCTTTAGTAATCGGGATAGATTAAGTTCTATTAGTGTAATATAATATATTTAAATTGAAATGCTATAAATAAGTTTATTATAATTGAGAAAACGTTCATAAATACTGTACGGTAAAGGTATGGAAAAAATAATTATTGGTCTTTTATAATAGGTAGTTTTATTGTAAATGTGCTTCCTTCATTGAGTTGACTGACAACAGAAATTGTTCCATTATGTTCTTCGATAATTCCATGACTAATCGATAATCCAAGTCCTGTTCCTTCTCCAACTTCTTTTGTAGTAAAAAATGGAAGAAATATTGACTTCATATTTTCTTCGGAAATTCCCGAACCTGTGTCCTCAAATGAAATAATTATTGAGTCTTTATGAACGTATGATTTTACTTTTAATTTTCCGCCTTTTTTCATCGCATGCATAGCATTAAAGATTAAATTGATAAACACCTGTTGAATTCGTACCTGGTCAACTTTAGTTTCGAGCTTTTCATCTGATAATTCTAAGGTGTACTCAATAGAAGATTTAATCAAGATATTGCTAATGAGCAAAAATGTGTTATTGATGATAATATTTATATCCATAATTTGTTTTAAATTAAATTTTTGGTGAGTAAAGATTAGCAGACTGTTAATTATTTTTTTCATCCTACGAGAGACACTTAACATTGAATCTATAATGTCTTCATGTGGGGCATCTTTAGACTCTTTGATTTCTTCCAAGGAGCCATGTAGGACAGTCAAAGGGTTATTGATTTCATGAGCGACAGCAGCAGCTAATTGACCAGCATTTATCAGTCTGTCTTTTCTTACGAGTAGTTGCTGAGTATCTTTTTCTTTCTGTTGTGCTTCAATTATGTCTGTAATGTCGGTTGAGATTCCACAGGTTGCGTATAACTTTCCATCCGAATCGTAGAGAGGAAACTTATCAGAAATATATGTGTGAATGATATTGTTGTGAATAACTTTTTCATGAATTCTAATATGCTTCTGTTCGGTTGCTACTCTCAAGTCATTTGCAATAAATATCTCTGCTTGTTCTTTATCGAATAAGTCATAATCTGTTTTATTTATGAAGTTTTCAGGTATTAATTTAAATAGATTATAAAAGACAGCGTTCGCATATAGATATTTGTGTTGTAAGTCTTTTATATAAACGACGGCATTTGATCTATCGAGAATTTGATCGTATTGTTTTTTGCTTGCTAACAATTCATTTTCAGCTGCTTTTCTGTCGGTAATATCAATTACACCAGCAATAGCACCGATATAATTTTTATCTTTATCAAAAATTGGAGCTGTTTCGATAGTCGTGATAACGCGTTTTCCATTTTTAGTTAAAAATTCAAAATCATGTTGTTCTTTAATACCTGCTTCACGACGTTTGATGTTTTCCTTACTAATTTTAATTCCATGATCATCCATAAATTCAAAAAGATGTTTTCCAATCATCTCTCCTTCAGTATAGCCAAGCATGTCCGACATACTTTTATTTACTAAAGTTGTGTATGACTTGGCATCAAGAACCCAAATTCCTTCCTGAGCTACTTCAAAAAGATTACGATATTTCCTTTCACTTTCTTTAAGCTCTTTCTCAACTTGTTTTCGTTCGGTGATATCAAGAAGAGTGCTTTGTATGGTTGTAATATTACAATTTTTATCGAAATTAGTTTTTGAATTATTTAAGACAGTAATAATTTTGCCATCTTTACGTCTTAGTTTATGTTCAAAATCAATAAGATTAATTCCTCGAACCAGCTCTTTGTGAGCATCAACTACATCAGCAGGTTCAGCATCTACGTCCGAGATAGACATTGTTGATAGTTCCTCACGAGAGTATCCTAAGAGATCAAGCCCTGCTTGATTAGAGTCAATGAAGTTTTTTTGAGCATCAAAGAGATAAATAGCAGCTACTGATTCATCAAATAGCTCACGATATTTTTCTTCACTTTCTATTAACGCAACTTCCGTCTTTTTTAAATCAGTTATGTCTACAATAGAGATAAGTACATTTGACCAATCTTTGACAGAATAATCCAAAGAAACACTAATCATTACATTTATTGTTTTGTTGTCAAAAGTCTTAATTGTACTTTCAGAACTAAATTTATTTTTATTTGAGATTAAACAGAGTAATTCATATTTAAATGTTTTAATCGCACCAATTGTAAAAACTTTATCTAAAGAAGATAACACTTCGTCTTTGTCTTTTGCCTTTAGTAGATTTATCGTTTCGGAATTTATATCAATAACTTTAAGTAATTTAACACATTTCATGACTTCTTCGGGATATTTGTCGAAGTACTTTTCAAAGTCATCAATCCCTTTTATTTTTAATGAATCAATATAATATTTAATCTCTGAAAAATCTTCTCTCCAGATACTTACAGGTGCCGATTCAAATAGATTTTGATATTTAGTCTCAGCTTGTTCTAATTTCTTTCTGGATTCATTTCTTTCTGTAACATCACGAATCATACCTTGAGCACCAACTATCACTTTATTTTTATAGACAGGGACTATATTCACTTCTAAATCAGATACCGAACCGTCGGCACAAACGATGTGAGCCTCATCAAACTCAATTTTATTTCCTGAAAAGACTTTATCAAATACTAATTTAGTCGCTTTAATATCATATTCAGGTACATAATTTAATACCGATTGACCAATAACAATCTCAGGTTTGTGACCAAAATGAAGTGTCATAGAGGGGGATATGTATTCGAGATTTAACGAACGATCTATTACATAGATTGCATCAAAAGATCTCTCTGTAATATTTTTATATTTGTCTTCACTATCTTTAAGTTTTTGTAAAGTTCTATTTTGCTCAGTTACATCATTTAGAAATCCACAAGCACCGATTATTTCATTATCTTTATAAATTGGAGAACTATTTATTTCCACTTCTACAAAGGTGCCATCTTTTTTTTTGAATTTTGTAAACAATCTATTAATGATTTTCCCTTTAGAAATCGTCTGAATAGATTGTTTTATCTTTGTGAGCTCATTGGAGATGACGTAGTCTTTTATGTTTTTTCCAATTAATTCTTGGTCAGCATATCCAAATGTTTTTGTAATGTTAGGGGAAGTATATTGGATAACTCCATTGTTGTCTCGCATGATTACGACATCAAAAGATTGCTCTACAATTTTCTTAAATTGTTCTTCACTTTCAATAAGACGTTGTTCAGTTTTTAATTTTTCAGTAATATCTTGAGCAAATGCGATATATTGATTTTCATCAATTTCCACTGAATTGATTGATAAAGATATTGAGATACCATTTTTTGTAATACAATTTTCGACAATATTTACTTTACCTTTTTCAAGTAAAATCTTAAAATTACTTTTTGACTCTTGTATTGATTTTGGGTTAATAATATCATTTATCTTTAAAAGGAGTAATTCGCTCTCAGTATATCCTAACATATTACACGCTGCATCATTTACTTCAAGAAAATTACCGTTTTCATCAAAAATAAAAATACCATATGGAGCGTTGGCTATATAGGTGTGATATTTTCTTTTACTTTCAAGGATAGAGAATTCATATTCTTTTCTTTTGGTAACATCTCTGATAAGGCATATGTAATATTCTTTTTCATCAATGGTCGTACGGATATAATTGATATCGACATAGATATACTCATTATTTGAACGTCTCAATGTGATGTTGGTCAAAATACTATGTTTTATTTGTATGATTTCAGCAAGTTTTATTTCAATCCCTTCAGAAGTAATCTCACTAAAATTCATTTTAATAAGTTTATCTATCGGGTATTCAACCATTTGAGCAATTGTCTCATTAGCATATAATATTTTGTTATGATCTTTGTCTAAAAGGAGAAGACCTTCGTTTGTTGATTCAAACAAGGCACGATATCTTTCTTTGGGCTCTTTTAAGACTACTTCAGAAACTTTCAACTTAGTAATATTGATAATTGAAGAAATGAGTCGAGTAGGTTCTCCCTTTTTATTGTAGCTTATAGTCCCATTGTGTAATACCCAGCAATGAAAGCTATCATTTTGAATCATAACATGCTGTATGGAAAACTCTGTTTTCTTTTTAGCCTGTAGTTCGTTGATCGCTTTATTGATTTCAATTTGATCTTTTTCAGGAATAAGTGTCTCTATTGAATAACGAGTCATGTCAGATTCATTATTCGGATAGCCCAACATGTTTTGTAAAGATTTGGAAATCAAGAGAGTATCTTGAGTCAATTGCCAATCAAGAATACCGATTTTACCAGAATTGAGTATCTGGTTAAGATAGCTTGCTTCGTCCATAGTAGTCTCTATATGGTCTCATGTGTAACGTAAGATTTATGAATTAAAGATCTTCAAAAAAGTAAGACATTTCGCTTTGTAATGCGGATGTAAGTTTTGACAATGTTGCCAGTGATGGTGCTGTTTCCGCATGTTCAATTTGATAGACAAGACTTGGTGAAATTCCTGCCATATTAGCTAATTGTCTTAGGCTAATTTTTTTTTCTTTTCTCAGAGCACTCAGGCGAGAAGAGATTTGATTTATTGTTAACTGATATAAGTTTGTAATGAGGCCGTATTCTTTTTCGGCACGAGTTAAAACTTCAAAGAAATCTTTTGATTCAAAAGGTTTAGTGATAAATTCAAAGACTTTTTCACGAATTGAATCGAAGGCACGTTCCACGGTTGGGTATGCTGAAAGCATGATGACACAAACAGATTTGTCAAGTTTTCTAATATCTTTTAAAACTTCGATACCATCTTTTTTAGGCATTACAATATCAAGGATAATAATTTGAAATTGTTGTTTTTTTACAATTTCACTTGCTTGTATTGAATCAGTACAACACTCAACGGCATAGTCCCTTTTTGTGAGAATTCGTTTTAAGAACTTGCACACATCTACGTCATCGTCGATTACGAGTACATTAACTTTTCTATTTATTACTTTTTTTGTCATTTGAATCTCAACACTTTTAGGGGTTTCCCCGTTTGTTTGGTGATAACAGGCAGTACATATTATCTACGCAAATAATAGATATACTAAACAAAAAGTCAAGAGGAATATTGGTTCAATATAAGTTCCGTAATCGTGTAATTGGTTTATACTTGACAGTATTGTCTGGTTATGTTATACTAATTTAAGACGATAATTTTTACAAAAGCATGGTTATATGCATAATAAACTACTTTAACTCATGGGAGGTTACTGTGAAAAAAATGTTAAGTCTAAGTGGATTTCTGTTTAGCTTTATTTTCATATTAGCTGTTTCGATTAATGCTACAACGATTTCAGTTCCATCAGATTTTGGTACAATTCAAGAGTCCATCAATGCTTCTGCTTTAGGTGATACGGTACTTGTAGCACCAGGTTCATATTTTGAGTCATTGGATTTTTTAGGTAAAGCGATAGTCGTGAAATCTTCCGATGGTCCACTTGTCACTACAATTACTAATGATGCGAATGTTGATTTACTTCTTTTCACAAATAATGAAACACCTACTTCAGTCATAGAAGGATTTACTTTTGATGGTGGTAAAATTGCAATTTTGTGTGAAAATGCATCTCCTACAATTAAATATAATATTTTAAAAAATCAAAATATCACAAATTGGGGAGCCATCTCATTGGGTGGTGATAGTTATGCTACAGAGGGCAATTCCCCTGCTGTTATTTATAACAATACCATAGTTAATAGTGCCAATGGTGGAATTTCTACTTATTCAACAGTTTCTCCGATTATAAAAAACAATATTATAGCAAATAATCTTCATTACGGAATCCATCGTCATGGTGGCGGTGTAAATGTTGCTCAACCAGAACTATCATATAACAACTTTTTTGGAAATCCAATAAACTATCAAGAAATAGCTGATACAGGTATTGGCACAATTTCTGAAGATGCTTTATTCAACGGGAATTATTCCTTGGATTCATTATCTCCTTGTATTGACGCTGGAGATCCTGCCCCTGAATATAACGATCCGAATGGAACAGTTAATGATATGGGGAGTGTTCCTTTTGTTGTTGTCGAAAGTGCATTTATAAATTTAGTACAGTGGACAATTGCTGATGGTGGGAATGACCATTGGTATGCCATTGTTCCTGAAGTAAAACCTTGGGTAAACCATCGTGATTTAGCTTTAACCTTTAATCATAATGGTCAGCCAGGATATCTTGTCACTGTAACTTCAGTAGAAGAGAACCAATTTATTTATGATAATCTTCTCGTTGGAAATACTGACCAACCGTCAATAGCTGATGAGTTTTATCTTGGTGGTTATGGTTCTCCTGACTGGCATTGGTTAAACAACGAACCAATGAGTTATACAAACTGGGCAACCAACGAACCGAATGGTGATGGTTTCGCAATAGCAATTTGGGGAGCATCTACTGCTTTAGCAGGGCTATGGAATGATGTCCCAGAAGATACAACTGGTCTTGGTGATATTCATCAGTTGTGGTCAATAATAGAATTTGGTCAACCTTCTGTTGGAGGTGGTGATTCTCTTGTTATTCATGTTCCTGCAGATTATGGTTCAATTCAGGAAGCAATTAATGCTTCTGTTTCAGGTGATACAGTCTTAGTGGCACCAGGTATTTATTTTGAATCATTAGATTTTATAGGTAAGGCTATTGTCGTCAAATCATCTGATGGTCCTTTGGTAACAATAATTACAAATGATGATGCGACCAATTTGGTTATTTTTACAAACGGTGAAGTGAATACAACGGTATTAGAGGGATTCACTTTAAAAGGTGGATATATTGGAGTGCTTTGTGAAAATGCATCTCCAACGATTCGACACAATCTTTTTAAAAATCAGAATATCCCAAATTGGGGTGCAATTTCTTTAGGTGGTGATGGGTACGCAACGTCTGGAAACTCACCTGCGGTGATTACTAACAATACAATAGTTTATTGTGCAAACGGAGGAATTTCTACCTTTTCCTTAAATCCACCAATCATCAAAAATAATATTATAGCATTTAATTCAGGTTTTGCGATTCATCGTGAAGGTCTTCTTACTGGGATAGCTCAACCAGTACTTTCTTATAATAATATGTTTGGGAATACAACGAACTATCAGGAAATTGCTGACTCTGGAATAGGAACTATCTCTATTGACCCTCTTTTTAATACTGATAATTCTTTAAGTGAATTTTCTCCTTGTATTGATACTGGGGATCCTGATCCTCTTTATAATGATTTTGATGGTTCTCGCAATGATATGGGTGGTATAGAATACGATTCAAGTCATGTTCCTGTAAACCCTAGTACAATTTATGTCCCAGCAGATTACATTACGATTCAAGGGGCAATTGTTGCCGCAAATAACACTGATACGATTATAGTATCGCCTGGTGTATATTTTGAATCGTTGGATTTTATGGGCAAATCAATTACGGTTAAATCTTCTGATGGTCCAATAACAACGACGATTACAAATGCTCCAGATGTTAATTTAGTGACCTTTACGAATAATGAAAATTCAGCATCTGTAATTGAAGGCTTTACATTTGATGGTGGTCGAATTGCTGTTTTGTGTGAAAATGCAGGGCCGACTATTCGATTTAATCTTTTAAAGAATCAAAATATTCCGGACTGGGGTGCAATTTCTTTAGGTGGTAATGATTATGCTACTGAAGGAAATTCGCCTGCTGTAATTTATAATAATACTATTGTGAATTGTGCGAATGGGGGGATTTCAACTTTTTCTACAGTATCTCCAATTATCAAAAACAATATTATTGCTAATAATTTTCATTACGCTATTCATCGTCAAGGAAGTGGAACTGTCGCACAACCCGAACTCTCTTACAACAACATGTTTGGCAATTCTATAAATTATCAAGAAATAGCAGATACTGGAATTGGGACAATTTCAGAAGACCCAGTTTTTAATGTGAACTATACTTTGAGTGCTTTATCTCCTTGTATTGATGCGGGTGATCCAGATCAATTTTATAATGACCCTGATGGTTCTCAAAATGATATGGGAGCCAAACCATTTAATGCAAACGATAATCCGATTATTAATTTGGTACAATGGACTATGGCAGAGGGTGGTAACGATCATTGGTATGCTATTATCCCTGAAGTAAGACCATGGGTAGGGCATCGTGACTTAGCCGAATCATACGCTCTTAATGGAGTACCAGGATACCTTGCTACGGTTTCTTCTGTTGAAGAAAATCAATTTATACATGATAATCTCTTAGTTGGTAATACTAATCAACCTTCTGTAAATGACCAATTTTTTCTTGGGGGAGGCTTCGTAGATGGAAGCTGGGCTTGGAACACAGGCGAACCTTTTGTTTATTCGAATTGGGCTGTTGGTGAACCAAATGGTGATGGAATCGCTATGGCAATATGGGGTGCTTCGACAGGCTTAGCGGCACAGTGGAATGATGTACCTGATGATACACTACCACCAAATAGTGCAAATAACCAACTATGGTCACTTGTTGAATTCTCAGACATTTCTAATGGAGGTGGTAGCACAGTTAGTGGAACTATCACTCTTGATAATGTTATAGGTTCTCCTAATCTTGGTGAAATTTATGCTGAATCTCCAATCTCTTTCCAAATCAGAGTGAACAACAATACTGGACAAGATGTTAGAGGAATAACAAACGGATTTCGTGTCTACTCTCCTGATGGAGCAGAGTGGACCACAACGATAGGAGATACAATTGGATCTATAGGTTATGCAATGTTTGACCTTGTTTATGCTATTAACCATTTTAGTGCTACTGGTAGTGGTGCTGATTCTGTCTTGTTTGGTGGAGCGTCACTCAGTTCATCTGGGATGCCTGCTGGATTTAGCGAAGTTGCGTATTCCATTTCGATAGGTCCTATTAACTCAAGTTATGTTGGACAAACTATTTGTCTTGATTCTTCATTTACACCTCCTGCAGGTGCGTGGAGATGGGACTCAAATACTTCTCAGTATACACCAGCATGGGATGGACCTCATTGCTTTACAATTATTCCAGCAACATCTACAAGCCTTGTTGACTCTCTTCTTATTCCATCTATGGATGTTTCCTATGGAGTGAACACTTTAACTGTAGCAAGTAAACTAACTCAACCTATCAGCGGAGCTACAATACCAATAACTATTCCTGCTAACATGGAAATAGTAGAGCTAAACACGACTGGACTTATAACAGATAATTGGGATTATAATATATTACAAGTAAAACCAGATTCTGGTTTTATCTTTGTCTTATTAGCAAACTCATCTGGTTTAGAAATCCCGGTAGGCAGAACTGATTTGTTCAATATTAAATTTACAGGTGTTAATTCGTTTTGTGGTCAGTCATTGGTCGTGCATTTAGACACAACAAAGTCAAATGATATTTCAAGGCGGTTAACATTTGCAAACATGAGCTCGTTACCAGTACAAGTAGGCTTTGATAAAAATCGTGACTCATTAACATTTCCTGAGTTGATTACTGGTGATTTTAATAATGATGGAAGCTTAGATATAGGCGATTTAGTAGCCTTAGTTGATTATATGTTTAGAGGTGGCATTGAGCCAGTTCATTTTAATGCTGTTGACATAAACGGTGATTGTCAAGGACCGGATATTGCTGATCTTGTTCGCTTGATAGACTATATGTTCGTAAGTAACGAAGAACTTCCTTGTGGATGTGTTGAAACTACGAATAAAATTAGTATGAACTATAATAACAAGATTGATATTTATTCAGTTTTTGAAAATGGGATTACTTCAGTTTATGTAAATACTCCTATTTCCCTTAAAGGTATAGAAGTAAGCATCTCTAATGAATCCAATGCTATCTTAGATAAATTTGCTCAAATGAATTTTGAGTTTTATTACCATACGGAAGACATCGTAACTCGAGCAGGATTGTTTGATATGAGAGGTTCAAATTCTATTCAAAGTGGAAAAACAGGATTGTTTTCAATTGAAGGCGATTGTCAAATTTTGTCAGCAGTTGTTGCAGATGAAAATGCCAATTCGATTATTCCTACGGTAAATAATAAGCTCACATCGTTACCAGATAACTATCGGTTACTTCAAAACTACCCGAATCCGTTTAATCCGACAACCACAATTTCATATTGGTTGCCAGAAGGTACGAATGTAAACATATCTGTGTATAATATTAATGGACAGAAAATAGCTACTTTGTCTCAAGGGTTCCAAGAAGCTGGTGAATATTCTGTTCTTTGGCAAGGGGCTGATTACTCAAGTGGAATTTATCTCTATAGATTAGAAACAGATTCATTTATTGAAACGAAGAAGATGATGTTACTTAAATAGTCTTTTGAATATCGTTATAAAAAAACCGCCTCTAACACGAAGCGGTTTTTTTTATAATCTTTTTCCATTGGGTAATTTTATAAGCCATGCAATTATTGCAGCAATCAATTCTATAATCATATTCCATACTCGTGCTACAACTGAGATACCAGCAGCGACTGGTCCAATGACTGGAAGAAGTATTGTCGATAGAATAAATTCTCGGACACCAATACCACCAGGAGCAAAAAAGGCAAGGTACCCTATTTGATATGCCAAAACATAAGTTCCAATAGTCGGGATAATAGGGATAGATTTGTCAGGTACTAAAGAGGTCAGTAACAACCAAAATGCAAAGCCATAACAAACCCAGCAAAAGAAATATCCAAAGTAAACTAAAAATGCCGTCTTAACATCTATGTGGAATTTGATCAATGGTCTTTTCATCATTTTTAAAAAATAGTTAAAAATGAAAAATAATTTATTAGGTATAAATAAAAGTAAAAAAGAAACAGAAGTTATAAGAAGAGCAATGATAATCATACTAATATCAATGATTGAGCCCAAAGATTCAAAATAAACTTTAGGTGATAAGAAAAAAGAAATTATTACAACTAAAAACGCTGAAGGAAGTGTAAATATTAGTGCGACAATCCATGATGTGACGGAAGTTTCTTCAGGGATATCGAACTTTTTTGCTAAGTAAGCCATTCCCAAAACCGGCCACACTTTCCCTGGTATGTATCTTCCTAAATTCGTTATGTACCCAATTTTAAATGCATGTCTTAATTTGATTCGAAAGCCAAATGCTGAAATAAGAATACACCAAATCTTTGAAAAAACTATAAAAGTCAACAAATGAAACAATAGAGAGAGTAAAAATAACGGCACATCTATTGTCCAATCATAGGTAATTACTTCTGTCCAATTTTCATAAAATTTTATATAAAATAAACCCAGAATACCAATAATTAAAATTATTTTTAGTAATGAAAATAATTTTGATGATATCTTTGTCGTAGGTTTGGGGTCAATGTTATTCAAATTAGTTTATAAAACCTTACATAAATTTTGTTTTAATTTCAGAAGCTTTTATAAAATGAATATCGGCTCCGAGCTGATTTGCTTTTGCTTTTAATAGTTTTAAATTATCATACAAATATTGTAATGAATATAAAGAACTATTATTTTCTATCAGTTCGTCAGGATGGAAATATGTTATGAAAAAAATATTGTCTTTTTTCTTTAGATCACCTTCTATCTGATTGACAATAGGAGCAAATAAATTCGTCTTACCAGTTATGCCAATCCAATAGACTGGTTTTTTTAACGCTCTGAAAATTTGGGAGACATCTTTCATTTTTTTAGCAAATACAAGTCCACTTATTAAACTCCAAAGGAGTGATTGAGAGATAAAATTAGGAGCCTCTAACATTTTAAATGTTCTTTCATCCCCTACTGCTTCTCTTCGATAATCGGATGTCGCAGGATAATAAGGATGGTTTGGTGAAAGTGACCAATCAAAAAAGTTTACAGATTTGATTGAATCGTTTTTAGGATGTATAAATAAACTTGGTATACCACTAAAATCAATATCAACACCAAGATCGTTTAAAGTTGAAAATGTATCATTATTGTGATAGTCCCATCCCATTCTTACAGATTTTGCTCTACCTGGAAAAGTTGATAAAAATTCAGCATGCGCATTCTTTAGCATAGATTTTTGCCATTTAATATTTTTGAATTCTTGATACCATTTTTGTGTCTGTTCGTCGAATTTAAAGAAATGGGGATGCCATGCTATTTCATCACCACTGTTTTCTAGTTCAAGAAAAAATGGTTTATGTAATTCTAAAATAGAATTATAATTTCCATAGTATTCTTTAATTTGATGATCTGCTCGAAGACACCATGAAAAAACAGGAGAATTACCTTGAGAGTCTTTTATATCTTCTACTTTTTCTTTGGTCAGAGGGATTCCCTCTAACATTCCACTCCAACCGAGAGTCTCGGTTGGAACATTCGGCAGGAAATTTACTCTATCTGGATCGGTGTCGCACCCAATTACAATGTATATTCTTTTTTTATTCATATCTTTACCAGTAATTATCTAAATCAGAATCTCCTAAAGTGATATACCAGAGATTTTGATATTTTTTTCGTAATTCAGAAATTTTAAAATCTTCTTCTTTTATAATAGCTGCCTGTTTTCTTGAAAGAAAGAAGCCATTATCTTTATATGCTTTATTTATATTTTTGTTCGCAGCGATACCAACAATAGCATCGACCGATTGTTTTTGCAATTCTTTTTTGAGGAGGTTAATTATATAATTCACAAAATTATTACCAAGACTTGGGTCGTAAACAAAATCAACAATACGCCCAAGTTTTAAATTTCTAATTTTATTCTCAGACAAACGAAAGACAGCATATCCAACAGGGATGTTTTCTTTTTCAAATAAATAAACGGTATGCTGTACATCTTTTCTTGATTTATATTTATAATTTAGATGAAAATAAGAACGCTTAAAATTAATGGCATAGTCAGAGAGATAATTCTCCCAATAAGAATCCCACTCAGGTTCAAAACTTGAAATTTCTCTATAAGTGACATCTTTAAATGTCGATTTTGCACGAAACAGACTCAAAACATCAAAGAAACTACCTGCTAATTTAATTATCGGAGCTAAAATCAAAATTTTCCACATTGGCATTTTTAGATATTTTAAATTCGGTACTGGATTTATGATTTTATTCATAAGGAGGGCATCCTCGACTAAAACCCATCCTCTTTTTAAAAAGGCACGAGTAGAGGCATGAGTAATACCAACGGCATATGCTACTCCGTCAAAACTTTCATTTTTACCAATTAATTTATGTCCAAAGCCTTTACCAACAATGCCAGGTTTTACGATGAGATTGGTTGAGCAGAAACCCCGATATTTTTTGTTATCAATCGAGAGATTGTAAAAAATATATATGTTTTGTCCAATGAGTTGATTGTTTTCATCTTGTAACAACCAAATAGGATACTCCTTGGGTGTTTGCAAGGGATTTGAAATAGTTTGCCAGTAGAATCGTTCCGAATCTAATAACCAAGGAGAATCAGGATACACATCTTCATAAAAGTTGAAGAGTGTTTGTCGATTTTCAGTTTTATCAATGTATGGTGATAACTTAGTATTCAAAATGTGAGATAGCCTGTTAAATTAGTATTTATCATTTCAACTGTGTCATTATAATACTAAGGTAATGATGAAATAGCAATATAATTGATATTCTAACTACTTAGTAAATTTATCATTGTATCATTGTTCTAAAATAAAGAACTTTTGTGTTAATCAAGTCACCTCATACATCCATTAAGAGAAAATATTTTACTGTAGTAATTTACCTCATTCATTATGGTAAAAGTCTACAGTAGCTTAGTGCTTATCACTCAACGGGCTAAGCTTATTCGCATGAGATTTTATAATGTTAGTGTGGTTAAATGCCACAGTAGTAATTTTCTACGTCATGTAAAATAGCCAAAGATTTCAGATTCATAATTTAATCACAATGTAGGGCAGATGGTTACAAGAAAAATGGTGTTAGTAGTCGTTGATTGGCATGTTTTATGTTTATGAAATAAAGTGTGAAATGATTCACAAGAATGTGAGTCGATAATTTAAACTGAAGGAGTTTATAATGGTCGCATTATTTGTTGTTGTTACGTTTATCGTCTTTATTGTCATTTCAGCTTTGCTACAGAAAACTGAAGTTGAAGACAGTGTAGATGATTTAGCTGTTTCATCTCATAGAGCTGTTCTCCCTTTTCCCAAAGGGTATTTTTTCTCACCTAACCATACTTGGTTAAGCTTAGAATCATCTGGAAATATTACTATTGGTGTTGATGAATTAGTCCAACGGTTTTTTGGTAAGATTAGTTCAGTTAAGTTAAAAAATTCTGGTGACTATGTCATGAAGGGCGAGGAACTTGTTATTTTCAACAAAGGAGATAAAAAAATAAGTATAGCATCTCCAATATCTGGAAAAATTGAATATGCAAACTTTGAAATTGATCAGAATCCAGAAAAACTAACCAACGATCCATACCAAGAATGTTGGATGTACTCATTAAAGCCAACTCATCTTTCGGATGATATAAAGTCATTCAAAATTGCGGATCAAGCAAAAACTTGGATCTCAAATGAATTCAGTCGCTTAAAAGATTTTGTTTTAGCTCACCAAAATCAACCTGCTTTGAGTAATGTTACTCTTTCTGATGGTGGGACTCTTGTTGAAGGTATCGCAGACTATCTTGATAATAATGCAATCATTGAATTTGAAAAACAGTTTCTCGAGAATTTGAATGAGGAACTATAATATGGACAACCGCAAAGCACTTTTAATAGACGTGAATTTATGTGTCGGTTGTAAGGCATGTGTCGAAGCTTGCCGAGAAGAAAATAATCAACCTGAAGATGGCGATATGTCGGTGCTGTCGTCTACAGCGTATACAGCAGTAATCGAAAAGGAAGAAGTATATACTCGCAAAATGTGTATGCACTGCGAAGTACCAACTTGTGTTTCTGTCTGTCCTGTCGGAGCTTTAGAAAAAACCGAGTCAGGTGCGGTTATATATCATTATGAAAAATGTATTGGATGTCGTTATTGTATGCAAGCCTGCCCATATTCTGTTCCAACTTACGAATGGGCAAGTACAAAACCAAAAGTGCAAAAATGCACCATGTGCTATCCTCGTCAAAAAGTTGGTGATATACCTGCTTGTGCCGAAGCATGTCCAGCTGAAGCGACAATTTTTGGAGATAGAGATGAGCTTTTAGCTATTGCCCGTCAACGTCGAATTGATGAACCTGAAACATATATCAATCATATCTTTGGCGAACATGAAGCGGGTGGTACCTCTGTCTTATTTACATCGTCAATACCATTTGATGAGCTTGGCCTTCCAATGAACCTTCCTATGGAACCTCTTCCAAATCTTACATGGGATGTATTATCAAAAATACCTCGATTCTCTGTGTTTTTTGGAACGTTCCTCTATGGAGTTTGGTGGGTCATTGACCGAAGAATGGAAATTGCTGATAAAGGTAACAATCAGCTTACTGAAGCAGTTTGGAATCAAAGAAATCAGAAAGATGAGGTGTAAAAATGAAGTTACCATTTAAATTAACATTTTGGCGAGTTCTGTTTGGTATCGTGACATTAGCAGGAGCATACGCAGTTTTTGTTCGGGTTAATCAAGGCTTGGGTGCGGCAACAAATTTGAGTGATCAGTTTCCGTGGGGGCTATGGGTCGGGTTTGATGTTGTCACAGGTGTTGGATTGGCTGCGGGTGGGTTTACAATTGCTGGAGCAGTATATGTCCTTCATTTAAAACAATTTTATCCTGTTCTAAGGCCAGCGATTCTTACTGCATTTTTAGGATATGTATTAGTTGTTGTCGGACTGCTCATTGATATAGGTCATCCATTACGAATCTATCATCCAATGTTGATGGGAAACTTTCAATCAGTTATGTTTGAAGTAGCGATGTGTGTGACTTTTTATACATCTGTTTTAGCATTAGAGTTTAGTACTGTTGTCTTTGAAAAGTTTGGATGGAAAAGACCCAAGAAATGGGTTGGTAAAGTTATTGTACCACTCGTTATAGTCGGTGTGATTTTATCTTTTTTACACCAGTCTTCTTTAGGTTCACTGTATTTAATTATGCCTTCAAAACTTTATCCGTTATGGTATTCACCTCTTTTACCAGCATTCTTTTTGATTTCAGCAATTTCAACAGGTTGTGCGATGGTAATATTTGAATCTCATTTGAGCTTTCGAGCCTTTGGACATCGGCTTGAGAAGCATATTCTTAAACACCTTGGAAGAGTCATGCTTTTGGGTATGGCTCTGTATCTTGTTTTAAAAGTACAGGATTTTACTACTCGAGGCGTCTGGAATCTCATGTTTGAAAATCGCATGGAGACGTATGTCTTTTGGTTAGAGATGTTGATTGGTTCAATAATACCAATTGTGTTGCTTTCTATTAAAAAGGTCAGACTTTCAACAAAAGGGTTATACGTATGTTCTATATTTGCTATTTCCGGATTTTTGTTTAATAGAATGAATGTAACAATTACTGGAATGACGGCATCATCTGGAGTAAACTATATCCCATCATGGATGGAAATTTCTGTTTCATTGGCAATTGTTGGAATGGTAATATTCTTGTTTGCTTTAGCGGTTCGATATTTCCCAGTGTTTGGAACACCACTTAAAGAATCTCAAAAACAAAAATTAAATAAACTAAGTAAAATTCAAGGAGAGAATTCGGATAAAGTTAGTTCTAACTATACTCATATTTCTTAAATGCGATGTTTGTATTGTAATACTATTAAAGAATAAAATAAGGATAAAGCCATCTGCTATTTGATAAATTTCAGAATTCCCGCTGAAAGCTATTGATGACAATATTTCATACAGCTGGTTTTATCCTTTTATCTTACTTGTGTTATTTTAAAAACGTATTATACTTCAGATAGAAAAACGACAAAATGGTCGATGATAATATGTCATTAGGTGTAAAGTTATATATCTCAATTTTTTTAGTGATGCTCGTTGGGCTTGGCATATTTACAGTAATAGACATCACTAATCAACGCACAAACCTTATGAATCTTGTCGAGGTGAGTGCGGTTAGAAATACCGAACTCATAAAAAATTCTATCCACTACAGTATGCTTATTAATCGTAAAGAGGATATTAAACAAATCTTTAAGTATATGGGAGAGATGGAAGGTATTCAGGTCATACGGATTTATGATAAAAATGGTCTGATTAGATATTCTACTAAACCAAAAGAAAAATCATCGCAAGTTTCAATATCTTCAGATGTTTGTCAGGTTTGTCACCATAGTTCAATCCCATTAAAAGTTCTTGAAGTAAAAGAACGGACACGTATTACTACCGCATTAAATGGTTGTCGTATTTTTTCTATGATTGCCCCAATAAAAAATGAACCGTCCTGTGCTGGAGTGGATTGCCATGTGCCAATAACAGAAAAAGCAATACTTGGTGTTTTAGATGTGCAAATGTGTTTACGTACGATTGATGAAAATTTATCAGAAAATATAAATTATACTATTATGGCTTCAGCAATTTTAGTAATAGCTGTTTTGTTTGTGACAGGCATTCTTATCTGGATATTAATTCGTAAACCAATTTATACGTTGAGTGAAGCGACAAAAGAAATTGCTTCTGGTAATCTAAACTATGTCATACCAATGCATCGTCAAGATGAAATCGGTCAACTTGCTCACTCATTTAATATCATGGTGCAGGAGTTAAATAAAGCACAAAATGAAATTAAAAAATGGTCTAATAGATTAGAGTTAAAAGTTGAAGATAAGACAAAAGAGCTTGAACAGATTCAGTCACATCTTATTCAAGTTGAAAAAATGGCATCATTAGGTAAACTTTCTGCTACTGTTGCTCATGAACTCAACAATCCTCTTGCTGGAATTTTGACTTATGTTCGTCTCACTCAAAAACGTCTTGACAATAAAAATTTAAATCCAGAAAAAATAAATTCTATTCAATCAGATTTAAGTATTGTTAGTGAAGAAATTATTCGATGCGGGAATATTGTAAAAAATTTATTATTATTCTCAAAAAGAAAAGTTGGAGATTTTTCTTATCAAAATATTTCTGTTTTAATGGAGAATTGTTTGAAATTAATCCAACATCATTTACTTCTCAATAGTATTTCAATAGAACACTCTACATTTGATAGAACTTTAGAAATAAAATGTGATAAAGAACAAATTCAGCAAGCAATATTAGCTATTTTTATGAATGCTATTGAAGCAATGCAAAATGGTGGGACGTTGACTGTGGGTATTTATTCTGAAGATAATAATTGTATTATCACTATTAAAGATACTGGTGATGGGATTTCTGATGAACTTCTTCCTCATATCTTTGAACCGTTTTATACAAGTAAAAAAGGAGGTAAGGGTGTTGGACTTGGACTATCTATCGCCTATGGTATCATTGAGAGACATAATGGAAATATTAAAATAGAAACAGAAGTTGAAAAAGGTACAACATTCATTATAGCAATATCAAAAAATTAATATTAAAATTGATTTGGTTTTACTATTTATATAGTGTCATTGAGGAGTAAAAAATGACTAATGAATTAGCAGATAAAATAAATATTTTTATAGTAGACGATGAGAGTAGTGTAAGGGATTCGTTGACTAAATGGTTTGAAGAATTTGATTATAATGTTGGCTCTGCTGCGGATGCCGATGAAGCATTAGAAAAGTTTAAACCGGGGGAATACGATATTGCTTTTTTAGATATCAGGTTACCAGGTATGGAAGGTCCCGAACTACATCACCGTTTAAAAAAGATTGATCCAAACATAACGACAATTATGATTACTGCATATGCATCTGTTGAAACGGCGGTAAAAACTCTCAAGGATGGTGCCTATGATTATATTACAAAACCAATTGATCCTGACTATCTTATACATTTAATTTCAAAAATTGAGAAACAAAAATTACTTCAAAAAGAAAACAAAAACCTTAAAAAACGCATTAACGAATTGTGTCGTTTCGATAAATTTATAGGTGAAAATGTTAAAATAAAAAAAGTTTTAGACTTAGCCAAGACGGTTGCTCAGACAGATACATCGGTAATGCTTCGAGGTGAGAGTGGTACAGGTAAGGAGCTACTCGCTCAATTAATTCATTCATTGAGCCCGAGATGTTATTTCCCACTTGTTGTTGTTAATTGCGGAAGTTTAACTTCAGGTCTTGCTGAAAGCGAGTTCTTTGGTCATGAGAAAGGTGCCTTTACTGGAGCGATGTATCGTCGTAAGGGGAAACTTGAACTTGCCCATCAGGGTACGATTTTTCTTGATGAAATAGGATGTATCGATGCAAAGACACAGATGGATCTTTTGAGGGCGATAGAAACAAAACAGTTTACTCGAGTTGGAGGGAATGAGATTGTTGACGTAGATTTTCGCTTAATTTGTGCTACTAACTTAGATATGGAAAAAGCAGTTGCTGGTGGTACTTTTAGAGAAGATTTATATTATCGGTTAAATGTCTTTTCAATTAATATTCCACCATTAAGAGAACGACGTTCAGATATCCCTCTAATCGCTAACTCTCTGTTAAAAAAGATTTCTGGAAAAATGAACAAAGCCATTACTGGATTCTCAAAAGATGCCATGGAACAACTTACAATTCATGAATGGATTGGTAATGTTCGTGAGTTACGGAATTGTATAGAAAGAGCTGTTGTTGTTTCAACAAAACCTATAATTTCTACTGATTGTTTTACTTTTGAAAAATTAAATTCAACAATCCCCACTGATCAAAGTTTAGTGGCACTTGAAAAAGAGTATATACAAAGAATATTAGATCAATCTGGTGGTAATATTACCCATGCTGCTGAAATTTTACAAATTGATAGGACTACTCTTTATCATAAAATTGAAAAATTTGGACTATGTAGGTAGTTTTGCAGATATATCTTATTCCACTTGATTTTGAAAATGAAGAGATGTTAGATAGACTTGCAATTTCTTTGAAACAGATTTTTAAAACTTCTATAAACTATCTCCCTATAGAAATAAATCTACAAAATGGGTGGAGTCAAGAACGGTCACAACTAAATTCTACATGGCTTTTATCCCAATTTTTACAAAAAGCTCCTCGTGATAATAGTAAAATTCTTGGCGTGACAGTGTATGACTTATTCACTCCAATATTAACATTTCTATTCGGAGAGGCTGAATTCAAGGGGAGAGCAGCAGTTTTTTCGACCTATCGTTTTCAAGATGAAATTTATGGGTTACCTGCGAATCAAGAAAAACTTGAAAGTAGGTTGTTAAAAGAAGCTATTCATGAATTGGGGCATACCTTTGGATTACATCATTGTCGTAATTTTAATTGTGTTATGCACTCAAGCACCTATATCGAAGAGTTTGATTTTAAGTCAGAAACTTTTTGTGAAAATTGTACCTCAGTATTTGAAGCTATAAGAAATAAATAATATACTATTTCTAAATTATTTATAGTTATATTCTTATCCTTGATAGCTTTATCTCTTGCTAAATCTATTAAATTGACCTATTCTATAGATAATACAAAAGCAGATATAGTTATGAAAAAATCTCAAAACGATATAACACAATTATTACAGGAATTATCAGATGGGAACAAATCGGTTGTTGATAATTTGATTCCAATCGTATATGAACATCTGCGTTTGATGGCAGGTAACCAAATGCAAAAAGAGCGTTCGGGACATACGCTGTCACCAACTTCACTTGTGCACGAAGCGTATATGAAACTGGTTAATCAGAAAAATGCGAGCTGGCAAAATCGGGCTCACTTTTTTGCACTTTCTTCAATAGCTATGAAGCGAATACTGATAAACCATGCCAATAAACGAATTGCTCAAAAAAGAGGTGGTGATGCTCCTGTCGTGACTTTTAATGAAGAATTTATGTCAAAAGAAAGTAATGCTGAAGAAATTCTCTTGCTTGACAGAGCTTTGGAAAAATTAAAAGGGATGAATGAACGACACAGTAAAGTTGTAGAGTTTAAGTTCTTTGGAGGACTTGAATTTGATGAGATAGCTGAAGTGCTTCAAGTCTCATTGCCAACGATTCGTAGAGATTGGCGTTTAGCCCGTGCTTGGCTAATCAGGGAATTAAAAGATGAGTAGTTGCTATGGATGCTAAACGTTGGGAAAAAGTTCAATTGATTTTTGATAAAGTTGTAGATATCGATGTATCTCAACGAGAAAAATTATTAGATGAACTGTGTGAGTCGGATGATGTATTAAAAAAAGAAGTGTTATCACTATTAGAAGCTGATTCTGAAAATTTATCAATACTTGAAAAACCTGCATCTGAACTAATGAACATAGGTCAACCAGGATCAATGGTCGGAAAAAAAATTGGACAGTATCATATCATAAGTCAAATTGGCTATGGTGGGATGGGGGAAGTGTATCTTGCCGAACGAGACGATAAACAGTTCAATCAAAAGGTTGCTCTTAAAATCATAAAAAAAGGGATGGACTCATCTGAAACGGTCAGACGGTTTCAGACTGAACGACAGATTTTAGCAAAGCTTGTTCATCCAAATATCGCAAATCTTTATGATGGCGGTATTACTGATGATGGACTCCCATATTTTACCATGGAGTATGTAGAAGGTGAACCGATTAATGAATTTTGTGATAACAAACAATTGTCAATTTCAAGACGAATAGAATTATTTCTGCAAGTCTTAGATGCGGTACAGTACGCTCATAAAAATTTTATAGTACATCGAGATTTAAAACCAGCCAATATTATTGTCACAAACGACGGACAACTGAAGTTGCTTGATTTTGGAATAGCAAAATTACTTTCTGAAAACGTCATAGATGAGAATCAGGTTGATATGACTCAAACAGGACTCAGAATTATGACCCCAGGTTACGCATCGCCTGAGCAAGTAAAAGGTGAGCCGATTACGACATCGTCGGATGTATATTCTTTAGGAGTGCTGTTGTATGAATTACTTTCAGGTCAATCTCCTTACAATATCGCTGGTAAAACAGCAGGAGAACTTGAACAAATCATTTGTCATACAAATCCTAAAAAACCATCAACGGCGATTATTAAAACTGGGGATAGTTCCAAGCAGCGTGATACTTTTCCCCAAAAACTACAAAAAATGTTACATGGTGATTTAGATAATATTTGTCTCAAGGCTTTAGAAAAAGAACAGATTCGTCGCTATAACTCATCGGAACAGTTTGCCGATGATATCAAACGGTACATCAATGGTCATCCCGTCATGGCACGACCAGCGACGATAATCTATCGTACCAATAAATTTATAAGCAGGCATAAGGGTGCTGTTTTTGCCTTTTCATTTTTTATAATTTTTATTATTAGCTTAATAAGTTTTTACACAATGAAACTTGCTGATGAACGAGACAAAGCACAATTTGAAGCAGAGAAAGCAAAACAGATTAGTCAGTTTATGATTTCAATTTTTGAAGTTGCCGATCCTTCTCAATCTCAAGGTGAAACAATTACGGCTCGTCAATTGGTTGATGAGGGAGTAAAGCGACTTGATGAGGAACTTGCCGACCAACCGATTATAAAATCAGAAATGATGAAAGAATTAGGTGGTGTTTATTATAGTTTAGGATTATTGGAGAAATCAAAAGAATTATATGAAAAATCATTAATATTGCTTAAAGAGTACAACTCTAATAATTTGATTGGTATTGCTGGAGTTTATCACAATTTAGGTGATGTTAACTATGATTTAGGTTTATATAAACTTGCTGACACTTTGTATAATGAAGCGTATACTTTAAAAAAATCGGTTCTTGCTGACAATGACACCTTGATTGCGATAGAACTGATTTCATTGGCAACATTATCTCGCCTTGAAAACAACTTTAAGAAATCTCAAAAATTATATCAAGAGGCATTACAGATTCAACTTGCAGTCATGGAAAAACCTCATTTAGAGATTGCTTATACAATGAATAATCTTGGGAGGTTGTATCAAAATAACGAAATGTTAGATACTGCCGAAATATTTTTAAAAGAATCTTTATCAATGCGACGAGAAATTCTTGGAGATAATAATTTTGAAGTAGTAGCGAGCATGGGGTCACTTGCCAGTTTATACTACAGATCTAAAAAAGTAGAAGAAGCAGAAAAACTTTATAATATGGCACTTAATGTTTTACTAAAGCTTGTAGGGGAAGATCATCATTATACGGGTGGTATCATGCAATCATTAGCGAATGTTGAGACGAAACTTAAAAAATATGATAAAGCTGAAGAACATTATCTGAGAAGTTATCAAATTTTACTTATGAATCTTCCCGAGGATCATGTTAATATCGCTTTTCCATTAGCAGGCTTGGGAAGGTTGTTAGTCCTCACCAACAGACCAACAGAAGGGTTGGTACATCTCAAAGAAGCGTATCGACTAAGAAAATTATCTCTACCTGAAGGAAACTGGATGATTGCTTATGTTACGACATATATAGGACGGGGGAATTATTTAATTGAAGAGTATTCATTAGCTGAAGAGTATCTTCAAATGTCTTACGAAATATTTTTAAATCACTTTGGTAAAGATCATTCTCATACGCAGGAAGTAATAAAATATCTCATTGACTTGTATGAAACCACAGAAAATGAAGAAAAAAGTACTGAATTTAAATCTAAGTTAATATAAAAAACTATATTATTTCTCCAAAAACCCTCTAAAAACTTATTATTATGTTGTCCTCCAAAGAGTTACGTCTTGTGCCCTTATTTAAAATATAATAATAAACATTTATCAATTTAGCCCACTTTTCTTGCGTTAGTAATGAAGCAAATAACGCAAAATTAAAGGAGTTAAGTTATGATTTGTAAACAATCGTTTTTTTCACCCTAAAGATTTGAACCATAATCAAATTTTTTACCATTCAATTATTAATATAAAAATTATAACGGAGAAATTATGTACACACATAAGACAAACAATTTATTTAGAATTATACCTACACTAATTATTGCATTAGTAGTAAGTATAGTTCTAATTCTTACGGGGTGTAGCGGAGACAATGCTACTAACACTCCTCAAAATACAGCAGATACAACACCACCTGCTGTTTCAAGTGTCACACCAACAGAATCGGCAACATCTGTATCGGTGAATGCATCAATCACAATTACATTTTCAGAAGATTTGGACACTACAACAGTTACGTCATCATCTATTACGGTTAATGGTGTAAACGGAACTGTTTCTGTTAGTGGTAATGTAGTTACTTTTACACCCTCAACATCATTGGCAGCAAGTACTCAATATACTGTTACGGTTGCCAGTACTGTAAAAGATGTCGCGGGGAACCCATTAGGTGCTGATTATATTTATAATTTTACTACGTCTGCAATTCCTATTGCGGTGGCAGGAAATGATCAATTAGTTTCGTATGGAGAAACTGTTTTCTTGAATGCTTCACAAAGTTCAGATCCAGATAATGGCAATTTATCTTTTATATGGACTCAATTAAGTGGTAGCTCAGTTGGTTCGATTGCTGGAGTCACACCACAATTTACCGCACCAAACGAATTAGTAACTATTAAATTTCAATTAGAGGTTTCCAATGGTTCAGCAACATCTGAGCCAGATACAGTTTCTATTTCTATTTTAGAAGATGCCCAAAATGCACTCTTTGTGAGTACATCTGGTGATGATAACAATGCTGGTACAAAAGATTTCCCAATGGCAACAATCCAAGCAGCGATTAACAAATCAAATTCTGATGGGAATGGTGCCGATCTTTATATAGGTGCAGGGGTTTATAATGAGTCAATCACTCTTCGTACAAATGTTTCTCTCTATGGTGGATTTAATTCAACAACATGGGCAAGAGATATAGCATTGTATGAATCAAAAATTATGGGTGGTACTTATGCCGTTCGTGGAGTCAATGCAAATCTACTTACAATTGATGGTATGACAATTGAAAGTGCAGATGCAACTTCAAATGCTGGTTCATCAGTTGCAATTTCACTTACTTCATCACAAGGTCTTACCATTACTAATAACACAATTACTGCAGGTGCTGGATATGTAGGGTCCAATGGAACCTCATACAGTAGACCTTCTAAAAATAATAATGGTTCAAAAGGAACCAATGCATATTTTAATGCAATAAGCTGTGATGGTCGTGGTGGTGGTAAAGGTGGAACTTCATCCATTTCCAAAGCTGGTGGTAAAGGTGGACGTTCTGGTGGAGCAGGTGGTGGAGGCAAAGGTTCAGGTGGTGCCGGTGCTGCTGGTAACGGTGGTAGTGCAGGTGCTTTTGGAAAGACAGGTAAAGCAGGAGCAGCTGGTGGTAAAGGTGGTGAAGGTGGCAATGGAGCTGGTGGTTTAGATTTTGGTACAGTATCAAATGGATATTACACAGCAGCTCATGGTGTCTCAGGTTCTCATGGAGCACACGGCGGTGGCGGCGGTGGCGGTGGCGGCGGTGGTGCCGGAATTGCTTGTTGTGCGAGTGGCGGCGGTGGCGGTGCTGGAGGGAATCGTGGTCTCGGTGGGACACGTGGTTTTGGTGGTGGAGTTTCTATTGGCATTCTCGTCAGTGAAGGTGTTTCTGCCACTATTGAAAATAATTTAGTTACTACATCTGATGGCGGTAACGGTGGTATCGGTGGTACTGGTGCTGAAGGCGGTAGCGGTGGCTCAGGTGGCTCAGGTGGCTCTGGTAATATTAACGGAGCATCTGGTGGTAAAGGTGGTGCTGGTGGTAAAGGTGGATGGGGCGGTCACGGTGGTGGCGGTGGCGGTGGTTCATCTATCGGAATCGTTGAAATAAATAGTACAACTGTTCGTTCAAACAATAACTTTATTCTTGGAAATGCAGGCATTGGTGGTGTAGGTGGTCAGGGCGGTACACGCACAGATCCAAATGGTAAAGCCGGAGTTGATGGCGAAAGAGCAGAATTTAAAAAGATAACAATTTAAAAGAAACTATTGATGCTGTCGGTTTCAAAGCTGACAGCATCTTGGAGATAAATTATGTTAAAAAGAAAATATACAGTTAACTTAGTAAGTATTATTTTATTGATGCTTCTAATAGTAGGTTGTTCGGATGATCCTGTATCACCGAATAATAATTCTTCAGAAGATTTTGATGGTGTTATTCAAGGTGCTGGAGATTTTGTGAATCCGATACCATCAAATGACACTCTTTCGGATACGTCGTTTACCGATATCATTGGTACAGAAACATTTTTCTGTAATACGAGAACAATTTCTGTAACTGAAGCTCCAGGAGAATTTCCTCTCTTTGATCCAAACGCGGATATTATTTACCCTGGGAATTTACTTCAAGGTGCATCACTTGACAATGCAACCCCTGACCCGATTCCAGTCAAACGTGCTGGCGGTACAATTGTGATGACTCTTTTGAATCGATCAGATTCTGTTTCGAGGTTTATTCCAGAAGTCAACTTAGCTGGAGTCATTCAAGCACAAAATGATATTTTATCTTCTGCAAATGACACTCTACCTGCACGTTTTACATTTACTATGGAAGAAGTCAACAGTCATGAAGAACTTGCTTTATCGTTGGATGTTAAAGGACAATATCTATCGGTTAAAGTTGGTGCATCAATGGACTTTTCGTCGGATAAAACATATAACCGATTTTTAGTTAAGTTAAATCAATCATATTTTACAATGGCGTATCAATTACCCACATCATATGCAGAAGTTTTTGCTCCTGAGGTTACTCCCAATGACTTAACTCCTTATATCGGCGCGGGTAACCCTGGAGCATTTATCTCTTCAGTAACCTATGGACGTATTTTTTATCTCTTAATAGAATCAACATCATCTAAGAAAGAGATAAGAGCATCACTCGATGCGTCATTTAATGCTGCGGTGTCATCAGGTTCTTTAGATGCAGATGCAAAATATCTCCAAGAGCTTAGTTCGGTACGAGTCAAAGCGTATGCAATGGGTGGAGAATCAGCTGATGCAATCTCTGCAATTACAACTGATTTTGAATCACTCAAAACATTTTTAGCACAAGGTGGTTCAATAAATACAGGTGTTCCTATTTCTTATGTGGTCCGTTCACTTTCTAATCCTTCCAAAATTGTTCATGTAAAACTAAACACCGAATACGATGTTTCAGAATGTATTTCAGTGCAAGAATCATTTGAAAATCCGATATTATGGTATCGTACCGATTCAGATTTTTTCTATGAAACTGGTGGAACATCAAATAGAATTACAAAACTAATAAATGCTTTTGGGAACGCAAACCTCGATGCTATACCTCCGAATAAAGCATACGGTTGTGAGTTGCTTGCTGGGGGAATCAATGGTGGAACTTTGCCTGTGATGCGGTTTCGTTCGGGAGTCGCAAATGTAGACGGGATGTTTCAATACCCTGGTTTAAGTTTTGTCAATACTGACTACACCATCTTTGCGGTTGTCAAACTTGAGAACACATCTATTAGTTATCCTGAGATGTTTATGTTTGGTTCTTCAACATTACTTTATCAAAACTTGTCACTTGGTTTTCGTGATAATACAAGGATGACTATGTCTCATCAATTGTATAAACTTGATGCTAATTCTACAACAGATTTTGCGAAGTTTAATGTTTATTCATTTATCTTTAGTCAAAAAGATGGAATGTCAATTTATATCAATGGCGAGTTGACAGCATCAGGAAGTGATCTTGCTAAAACTACTCCTATCTCGGCATACTTAGGTGCAAGAATAGGTTCAGAAAATGGTAACGCCTTACAAATTGCTGAGATCCGTTCTTATGGAATTACAGTTAATAATGAACAAAGAAAATATGTTGTTGATCAGCTATTGACAAAATATGCTTTGTAGATTGAAATGCTATAACGTAATACGTTAACAAAAAACCCTTTTAGTAGAAACACTAAAAGGGTTTTTTTAATTTATAACTAACTAATAGATAGATGGGTCGTTGTAAGACGATCCATCTAAAACATTATTTTGATGACTCGAGGTTTCGAAGACTTGTTCCATCAAATGTCTGGGGGACAGTCGTTGTAGCCGGTCCTTCCGAAACAGTAAATGATACTACGCTTGATCCACCATAGGCAATAGACATTTCTCCACCACCAATACCAGCATCGGTTCCAAAAACGACAACCGATACACAGGCTGTACCAACATTAGTTCCTAAAGGAATTCCACCATCATCGAGGCAGGTAATTCTAATACTGTGTGTTCCAGGGGAAAGTTCAACGTTGAATGTATTGGCAGCTCCTTTCGGAGTCACTCCAACATCGGCACCATCAATAGATATTAAAAATACATCGTCGGCAGCAGTTCCACAATCAGAAACCGTTATTTGGACATTTTTGTCACAGCATCCTGCATCGCATTCATCAATTTCGCCATCTTTATCATTATCTATACCATCTTCACAAATTTCTACCCCGCCACCTTCACCTGCACCTGATTCGATATCATCAGGGTCTGTATTATCATCGGCAATGTCACCAGCGTCGATATTGGCAGCATCTTCATCGCATTCATAAGCATTATATGCCCCTAAAATTTCTGAATACTGCCCTTCAAGAGCTTCCCCTTGTCCAACAACTCTCCCAAACTCCGCATCTACTAAACCGATATTGATAGTAGGGTCTGTAGCATAAGCAATATTGAGTTCAGCATAAATTCCTGGAAGTGAACTGAGTGCAAAATCATAGTAATCTAATTGAGTAGCGGCAGCACTTAGTGCATAGGAGGCATCACTGTTGCTACATACTTCTTGTTGTTGTTCACGAATACGTTGGGCGATATAGTCGGCTTGAGTTTGAAAATTTCCAGCGATTCCGTCTAAATCAATTATTATCATATTAAATTCAGCTAACAATGCTTCAGCATCTATGCCAAGTGAGTCAATTTCCCTTTCTATTTCACTTATAAGAGAATCCAATTCATCTTCAGAGTCAGATTTCATGTCGATAGCAATAACAACGTTTGCAACTTCAGAAATTGGAATAACGGAAGCGTACCCACCAACAGATTCACCATCGGAGTTGAATGCAGAAGCAGAGACAGCAACAGATTGACCTTCTTCGTACTCAATAAGACCGAGTGTGAAATTACCACTTGCGTCAGATGTTGTCGATTGTCCTCCACCTGAAACTGTGGCACCATTTATTGCATCACCTTCACTACTGGTAACGGTTCCGCTGATTGTGACTTCTAACATATCGTGCTGTTCTACATCTATTATGATAGTAGAAGCAGATGCTGACTCACTTGTTGGGACTGCTTCAGCTTGTCCACCAACAGAGACACCATCGACTGCGGTGATAGATGCTGATATGATTACTGGCGTTCCAAGTACATGTTTAAATGGTGGAAGAGTATACATTCCTGCACCATCGGTAGTGATAGCTCCACCACCACCTGTGACTGCAGCACCTGAAAGAGGTTTACTGTTAAGATCTTTTACCATACCGGTGATAGTAACTTCTGTTTCTGTTTCCATAGGTAAGAGAATAGATATAGAAATTGCTGTGTTGGAACCATCAAATGTACATGTTACTGGACCACCTGAATATACATTCGTACCGTCATCAAGAACAGCTGTGACAGCAATCGAAGAATCTTTGTGCATAGAGATAGGTCCTATCGAAAATACACCACCTGTAGTAGTTACAGAAATACCAGCACCAGTTACAACTGCTCCACTTACTCCAATACTGTTTGCATCAGTTACTTTCCCGCTAATTGTTACCATGTGTGGAATTAAAACAGGTATTGTTAATGATATAGCACTCGGGGATTCGCCATTATAAGTTAAGGTAGCGGAAGAACCACTGACTTGAGTACCACCAACAACAGTAACTGATGGTGTGAGTGTTACAGCAAATGCTTCGTCTTGCCACGTTGAGGGAATTTCGATTGGCCCGATAATAGCCGACCCGTCACCACCTGTAGTTACAGCGACAGCATTATAGCTACTGCTTACAGTAGTAGCTGGAAGTGGGTTTCCAGCATTGTCGAGTACAAGTACATTGATGACCCAACTATTATCTTCGCTGTCTTTGTCTCCTTCTTCCGTTTTATTCATAGTAATTTCTAAGCCTGAGTGTGCCTCACCAATTACAGTAAATGACGCGGCACCTGATGCATCATCTTTTGTTGCGGTACAGGTTACTTCAACTCCTTCTAAAGTTTTTACTGTGAGGGTAAAAGAACCATCTCCACCAGAAGTTGTAGAGCCTAATGAATATGACTCTGATGCAGATGCGGCTACAGTCGCACCAGAAACAGCAACTGTCGGGGCATCTTGATTTTCTTTCATATATACAGTTCCGCTAATAACAACGGTCATAGCATCTTTATATAAAGTGTAGTTTTGTCCAATAAGGACATTTTGTACAAAACGTCCATTCGAGTTAATAGTTTTGAAACTTTCTTTGGAGACTTGCTCCATGACAGCATCGTTTACTTTACCTTTCAGCAAGACTTCGTATGCACCACTCGCACTGGTCTTTTCTGAGTAAGCTTTACCATTTATAGTGAACTGAACTGTGGCACCACTTGATGGCTTCTCGCTATCACCATCTTGTTGAGTTACGGTTCCTGCAATCAAAAGATGTTTTTCAAACTCTTCCATGATTTTATTAATCTTATCATGATGTTTTTCCGCAATTATATAATTTCCGACAAATCCTTCTTCATCTAAAATACCATAAGTATATGCATCTTGAAACAAGTTGAGTTTCTCAATAATTCTCCACCCCAAGTCAGATTTATTAGCCCATCCTGAAAAAGATGTATACCATTTACGAGCTTTTTGTTCAATATTTGGCTTGAGAGAGTTGGCACGACTTGCTAACCAGTCAGGATAGAGAGCTTTTTTATCAATAAGTTTTTTATGCCATTTGTAAACTTTTTCAGCATCACTTGGCGAGACGAAGTAGCCTCGGTTAGACGATGGATCAAACAAGAAGTATGAATTATTTCCTTCATATGTTTCTCCTTTCATATGAGGAAAAATACCAGTCGGGAAAAAAGTAAGGCAGTCTTCATCAGCTTTTGATGCAACTGTGAACGCTGCTTGAAGGTCTGTTTTATAGCCAAGTTGTCCGCAAAGAGAACCTCCACGGGACTCTTCGATTTTTTTACCAAGTTTGTCGAGTGCGTTTGCAAAATCACCAGCAATCTCCCCGTAGGCACCAACCCATTTTCCTAAAATCTGTCCGACTAAAGGAATTTTTTCCATCTTGCTGGCACCTTCCGTAAGGAATGTTCCAATCAAACGTAATCCGTAGGTCGGATTATCTTTTGCGTTGGCAGGGTCAAATTTCTTAGTAAACTCCCAGATATTTTGAACTTCACCCGCTACATTATTAGCAAAGTCTAATTTTTCAGATGTACTTTTTAATTTGTTCATCAAACCGTTTTTGTCAAGAGTCCTAAACATCTCTTTGAGGCTTTCAACTTTCTTCTGGGCAGCAGCAGTCTGATTTTTATCTAAATTGAATAATTTTCTAGCCAGTGCAAGACCTTCTTCTGGGGCACCGCTGAAAACAGCATCATGGTATTCTTGATAAACCTTTTTAAACTCGTCAACTTTTTCTTTACTCTGCTTCATTGTGTTTCGAACAGCTTCCCATTGATCTTCAGTCTGCTGTATCGCTTCATCATATTCAGATTGTGCGTTCACAGAAATGAACGGTGTTGCTACGAATAAACCGAGCAACAAAGCGGTCGACCATAGCTTAATCGACTTAGTATATAATTTTAAGAATTTTATCACTTTATAATTCCTCGTTTTCGTTAATGGGAAAGACCAAAGAGATACTTGGCACGTATCCCTATATCAAATTTATTCAAATCCGCAGGGGAAGCTATATCTGCTCTCGTACGGTGCATCTTGGAATACCCTTCAATAGCCCATTTATCATTTACAGGATAATTTATTTGAGTATTCAATTCAAGGATGTTAGTGCTACGAATCGGAACTGCATTGTAGAGAGTCGACCAAATATAACTAATATCTGCTCGCCATGTAGTTCCAGATGTACTAACTCCAGACATGCCGACTTTCATACCTACTCGTGCCGAATTTCGTGGGTTGAGAAGGACAAAATCAATATCAACAAAATCAGCATCAAATGCATCAGCACGTTCGGTATCAAAATACATTCGTGTGGCAAGAATCGGACCTATTGAAAATTTACGAATGAAACCTGTTTTACTATTACTCCAACCGAAGTCCCAATAAAAATCAAGAGTATGGGCAG
Source organism: Candidatus Zixiibacteriota bacterium (assembly GCA_024280215.1). Classification (GTDB taxonomy): domain Bacteria; phylum Zixibacteria; class MSB-5A5; order GN15; family FEB-12; genus QQUK01. The sequence continues at coordinate 16,073 of JAJRQO010000019.1, read as the reverse complement.
GATGGACATTTCCGAAACGAAGTAAATCGTCTTTATCAGATGCTTCTGTATAATATCGCGCTGCTATATTGAAACTTGTATATTTACCCGATACAATTGGTCGGTTGTTTTTACGATATTGTAGTTGTGCAAAATCAAATTGAATAGTATCTGAATAAATGCGATAGGCAATTTCCCAACGTGTAGATGAATAACTATTTCCACGACTATCAATTTTACGTATGAGTTTAACATCGGTGTAATCATTCTCTTCAGCAAATGGATATTGATAGAGCATAACTTCAGGTCCCCAAGTCTTGACAGATTTTCCACTTCTTGAAACAGAATGATAGTGTACTTTTATTCGGTTATTGTCAGTGATAGCACTATCTTGATTTGGATGAGTGAATTGTTGATATGAAGCAGCTAATTGGGAACCAGATGGAGAGAATGTCCAAACTAAGCTCGGGGCTAATTCGGTGAAATCCATAAACTCAATTTCGTTTACTTTCTTAAAGTAACGAAGTTGAGCTTTTATTTTGCCTTGCCCTGTAGGAAGAGTTGCATTTGTTGTAAAATTTGTCGTTGTGTATTCAAGCGAATTTGCACTTGGATATGTGCGTTTCACTTGTTTAAAGTTTATATTAAAACGTTTTGCTTGATTTTGATAGGCGACTCTTGAAAACATACCCATATCACTAAAATTTGCGATATCATTTTCTGCATCAGAGTATTTATTGACATCGAGACCAGCAGTAGCACTAAAATTTGGTGTGAGTTGTTGTACGACCGATGCACCTAATTTGGTCAACCCAATCTCGCGTTGTTCTACGGTAGTTTTATGATCAACAAATGCATAGACAGATGTTTTATCAGTAGGGATATACTTTCCTTTAAGACCAATAGAAATATCTTTGCCTGATATGTTTACACCAGGATTTAAATTAACTCGTTCATACTTTGATGTGCCAAGACCAGCTGTGGCTTCACCAACCAGCATAAGTTTACTGTTCGCCGTTCCAACGGTATTTATCGGGATAGTTGTTGTGATTGGTTGTCCGAAATCATCTACCACACTTTGATAGTAACGTTCTACGTATCTGTGGTATTTACTCAAGTCGGTGTTTATTTTTATAAGTGATGGTTTTAACTTGATTACTAACGGTTCATTTTTATCCAGTTTTTTTAAAAGAGTATTAGTTTGAGATAACAAAAGAGTTGCGTCTTGATAAGTCGCATCAAACGAAACTCGTAAAAGCTCAACTTTTATTAATTTGCGTCGTGCCAGATCTATCTTGGACTGGAGAGGTGTTCCTTGATTATCACGACATTCTGTGTCAATTTGTTTAATCTCTTTTAAAGTAGAGAGTGCAAGTCCCTTAACTTTATTAAATTGTGTAGACAAATTGTCATAATTATTTTGAAGCTCGTCAATCGAAGCGGCAAATATTGGAACATTAATCGCTACGATAAAAATGATAAGAAGTGTTACTCGAAGAGGAGACAAAATATCATTCCTTTCTTTTGGTGTGTCTAATTATTTTCAATTTCACCAGGATTTCCTAATTAAGCTTTTGAGAACTTATGTCTCTTTATGTTAATAATGTACAAATCGGTTTATGATTGTCAATGCTTAAAGTAAATGAGTCTTATAATTTATTCTTTCATAATGAGAACTAACTTAAAATCGGTGGGTTGGTTTGTAGCTTACTGGAGAAAAATTATCGGTTTCAGTACTGGGTTGGATTTATCGCACTGTTTGGTATTGATGATCTGTTTTATGTCGTTTTGGTTAGAGCAAGAAAAACAATCACGAGTGGACATTTACAATTTCTTCCCACTTGTAGAGACTAAAAACAGCTCTTTATCAATTTTTTAATAACGATAAATCAATTTTATGATTTCTGATTTTTTTGCTTAGATTAGTACGTTCAATATCGAGAAGTAACGCAGCTCTACTGATATTATAATTTGTTGCAACAAGAGCTTCGAGGATTAGAGTTTTTTCAAGTTCTTTAAGTTGAACTGATAATTGTTGTGTTGATGAATTAGAGCATTCATAGTTTAGATACTTTTCAATATCTTCTTTAACGATTAAATCAGAATCAGATAATACAATTACAGATTCAATCGTATCAAATAATTGTCTAACATTACCAGGCCAATTATATTCAAGAAGAACATTGATAGCTGAGTTGTCAAATATTATGGGTGGTAATCCTTTTTCGATTGTGACTTTATCTATGAATCTCTTAATTAAAATTGGAATATCTTCTTTCCTCTTACTAAGAGGTGGTATCATAATCGTAATTCCCTTCAATCTGAAATATAGATCTTGTCTAAATTTATCATCATCAACCATATCTTTAAGATTTTTATGAGTGGCACAAAGGACTCGTACATTTGTCTTTTTAATTTCAGGTGAACCGACTTTTTGAAATTCACCTGTTTCAAGAACTCGCAACAATTTTGCTTGTGTTGTAATATCTAAGTCTCCAATTTCATCTAAAAAGACAGTACCATTGTCTCCATATTCAAATAAGCCGATTGTGTCTGATATCGCCCCAGTAAATGCACCTCTTGTATGTCCAAACAATTCGGATTCAATAATATCAGGTGATTTATGATTACAATTAAAGATACATAAACGATTATCTTTTCTCATACTATTATTATGTATTGCTCTGGCAACTAATTCTTTTCCTGTTCCTGTCTCACCTAAAATCATTACTTTAGAGTCGGTTACAGATACTTTATCAATGAGCTTATACACTTCAAGCATTTTTTCAGATATGCCAACAAGTCCATATGTTTGTTCTGCATGAGTCGCAATATTTATTTGATTTAGTTTTGAGGTATAGCACTCATTGGCATTTTTGACGGAACGTATTAGTCTGGTAGAAGAGTTGCCTTTTTGAATATAATCAAAAGGTTGTTCATCACTATTAATTTTATCTTCAGCATAGTCACCTGGATAGCCAGTATGGAAAATAATTGGAATTTTAGAATTCTCTTGTTTGATTACTCGCCCAGCTGAAATACCATCCATAACTGGCATTTTAATATCCATTACGACAACTGTTGTACTTGGGTTCTCTTTAAAAAGATGGACTGCTTGTTCACCAGAAGATGCCAAGATGACTTCATAATCGTCAGAAAACAAATCTTCAAGAACTTCTAAGACCAGAGGGTCATCATCAACAAGTAGTATTTTATGTTTTGACATTAAATATATTTATCTTTTTAAGAGTTTAAATGTTATTTCAAATGTTGTTTTACTATTCTCAATACTTGAAACTTTTATTGTTCCATGATACATTTCTATAATTTTTTTAACCATACTAAGTCCAATACCAGTTCCTTTGGTCGGTTTAGTAGAGAAAAACGTATCAAATATTTTATCAACTTTCCCCAAATTTATCCCTACTCCGTTATCTTCAAAAGAAAGATGTAAGCTATTTCTATCAGCCCATAACTTAATGAATATAAGACAATTATCTCTATTTGTCAATGCATCCAAACTGTTGAGTAAAAGGTTGTTTAATACAATAAATAGCTGTTGGTTGTTGGACTCAATTATATGGTCTGAGTCACTTTCTATTTTAATCTCAACGTGTTGTTCATCTATTCTTGTTTGGTTGGTGTCAATTACTTCATTGATGATATTAGTTATATTAACAACTTCGGGTAAATATGCTGAATCAAGTTTTGTATATTGAGAAATCAATTCTGTCATGGTGATAGCTCTATTAGTTGAGCTTTTAATTCTATTATAATATTTCTCTAATTTTTCTTTATCATATTGCTCTTGGTTATTTAATTTGAATAGTTTGTTCAAAGATCCGTCAACAGGGAAGAGGGCATTGCGGATTTCGTGTGCAAAACCTCCAGCGATATCTTTGGCTTGTTTATATTTCTCAGCTTCTATTAGTTTGTACTGCATCTCTTTTAATTGTTGATGAGTCTTTTCAAGTTCAACATTTTGGGATGTGATAAGATTGAGGTTGTTTTTTGTCCGCCTCTGATAAATACTTGTTAAAAGTAATCCCACTAAAAGCCCAGAAAGAACCATGAGGATGTATTTTTGGTTGTGTAGGTAGAATACAGTAAGAAGGTCAAGAGTTGATTTTCTCTTAATAGAAGCAATACCCCAAAAATCTACACCTTGAAGAAGTAGTTCTTTTGTATTTCCTAATTCATCTTGAGTTAAACTTTCTGGTTTTTTAAAAATTTTATATGGCCATTCTAATAACTTTTGAAAATCATAATTATACAAGCCATCTGTAAAAATATAAACAGGATTATCTTGTTGTTCTATTTGAAGAGTACCAAAGTAAGTGCTATAGGGGAAGTTACTGTACTCGGCAATTAATAATAATTCATCATCGTAAACACGCATGATGTTTTCTTTAAATAATACAAATAGTCTCAAATCATTTTTTGATTTATATGGGGCATAAAACAGTTGATAAGGATATTCTGATACAGCAATCGTTTTTTCAAAATTGCCTAATCTATCCAAGCGAGAAATAAAAAAGCTATCCGGTTTTGGGATTATTTCATCAGGCGAATCAGCCGGTCTTATTTCATGAGATATAAAGAAAAAAGAACTGTCTGATGAGGAAGACGTTAGAGGTGTATAGTAATCAAGAGATAGTATTTTTTTATTAATAACTTTACCTTCATTATTTATAACAGCAAAATAAGCGTATTTATCATCAAATTCTTTTGTTATATATCCATTTTTGGGTGTGATCGTTGTAAGAAAATAATATTTTTCAGTTTGACTTGTTAATGTATAAATTTTAGCTGAGGTGTTATCAATAAACCATTTAATTTTGAGGTCTTTTAAGTCAATACAATAAAGTCTTTTATGTTTTAATTTATTATTATCAAGGTAAAGAAACGCTTCTTCATTTGATATGGCTAGGATGATGCAACCAGTTTTTAACAGGGTTTCAGACTGTCCTTTGTCACAAATTAATATTACTCTTTTTTTATCAGGTAAAATATTACCTTGAGGGTCTTCAGAATAAACAAGTATAGAATCGCCAATTATTCCAGTTGCAATTATTAGTTTTTTCTGTAACTGTTTATCATAATAAAATCTCCAGTCTGCAATATTAAACCCTACAGGATTTTCTCTAATAATTCTAGCTGGAGGGTATTGTACAAAACTAAATCTCGGATTATCCACTATGCCCTTGCCAGGATTATGTGATTGAACAAAAGATGCTTTATCCTCTTTGAATAATCCGGTTTTATAAATAGAAACCATATTACGCATTAGAACTGTAATTCTATTTAGTGAATGGTCAGATGAGTCGATTATAGTTACTTCATATGGTAGATAATCAGGATTATTATCTGATTTGATTGTAAATCGTTCGACATCCGCAGATGCAGTGATAACTATACAACAAAGTAAGATGTACGTAATTATTAATCTTTTTAGCATATTTGTAATATAGAATAATATCGCTATAAGTCAATGTTCACTTTTCTGACACCTAATAAAATTTAGAGTGTGTTAATTAGTCACACCACATTACTTTAGTTTTGTGAGCATTATTCACACTCATAGTGCCTCTAAATCACCTTAACCCTCTAACGCATTGTGTTATAGCGGAATGCGATGCATATGCCGTTTGGCATGGATGTTGTTATACATTATCACGACAACGGAACTATAAATGTTTAACTTTTCAAACAGGAGGTATGCTGTGAGGACGGTATTACTAACAATTTTAACAGCTTTAATTTTAATCGCAATTCCATCAGTAGGAAATGCACAAGTTACAAATTTAGATATTGATTCAGCAACATTTTGGGATGGGAACAAGTGGTGTGGAAATAGTAATTACGGAAGTTGGTTTCCAGAGGTTAGTGGAGATACTGCTTCCTTTGAAAAGAGTGATATATGTTGGGGGCAAATCAGGACAAAAAATTTTATATTAAAAGAACAACTAATATCAGTTGATATTCAACCCTATGTAAACTCTTCTGATAATGCAACTAATGATGATGCATTTTTTTTAGGTTTTACTGATGGATGGGCATTTTACGTTGGGCGATTTGTTGGTATTATGTTCAGAAATAATAATATTTATTTGTATGATAATGACCCAAATTATGGGTATGGGTTTCCAGGCCTCCTTATAGGTTCCTATACCCCAGGTATGTGGGTCACTATTGAAATGAAAGTGACAAATAGTAATATTCTAAAAGTGACAGGTGCTGGATTAAATGAATCGTATCAAATAGAAAATTTGATGAATCAATTTATGTTTAACATTGCAATAGCTAATGATAATGTCAATTTTAATAAAATTACAAATGTTACACTAAAAGATCCTTCTTCCCTCAACATCCCATCTATCACAGCGACACCGTGTGATGACGAGTGTTTGGTTTTACCAGTCGTTGCTACGCTATCAGATGCAATCGAGGGGTTTCAAGTACCGTTAACTTATGCACCACAACTGATGGTCTGTTCCGTTTCTACAGTAGGACTCACAACTGATGGCTGGACATCTATATTCAGAGATATTGACAACACAAATGGTATCCTCTCTGTCTCAATGGCACAAGGGTCAGGTGTTGAGTTACCAGCAGGGATAGACACTTTATTTAAAGTCTATTTTTATGCTCCACCACAATGTAATACAGAATCTATTTACACATGGGACACAACATTTAGCGGTGATCCATTTAAACAATTAGCTTATGTAGATACTTCTGGAGCAGTACTATTACCTGAATTCAGCACTGATACAATTATAATTGGTGGTTATGTTCCGGGTGATTTTGATATGTCTGGTTCAGTAGATATTGCTGACTTAGTAGCCTTTGTCGCCTTTTCATTTCAAGGGGGGCCTCCACCTTGCATCATGAACACAATAGATGTTAATGGTAGTGGTGGAATTCCAGATATTGGTGACCTTGTATATATTGTAAATTACATGTTTGGTGGTGTTCCTGTTTTAGAATGTGGTAATATTGGAATTAGCTTTACACCAAAGCTTACTTCAAATACTTCATCCCTTTCGTCATCGGTCATTAATGGCAATACAATTATCAGTTTATCGTCTGAAGACAATATCTTAGGACTCGAATTATTTGTAACTGGTGATAATTTCAGTTCTATTAATTCTGAATTTAGCAATCTCGATTTACTCTATCGTCAAGATGAAAACATTGTCAAGATCGGTCTTCTTGATTTAGATGGTGCTGAATATATACCTCAAGGTAAAAACAACATCATTGAATTAAATGGTGAGTTTGAAATTGTTTCAGCAATAGTTGTTGATGATAAACTTAATTCGTATACACCTCTTATTAACTCAGCTGCAAAAGGTGGATTAATTCCAGATGCGTTCAGTTTAAATCAAAACTATCCAAATCCGTTTAATCCAACAACAACTATCAGTTTCAGTTTACCAGAAGCATCTGATGTGAAGTTAGAGGTATATAATATAAACGGTCAGGTAGTAACGACTCTTGCTAATTCATATTTTGAAGCCGGTAATCATGCTATATCTTGGGACGGTAGAGAAACAGCCAGTGGAGTTTATCTTTACAAGCTTCAAGCTGGTATCTTTAATGAAACAAAGAAAATGTTGTTACTGAAATAATTTTATAGGGGCTGGGGAACGTCCGAGGGGGACAGATGCTGTAGCTACAGCATAACAAAAACCCGGTCTGTGTGATACGCTTACACAGCCGGGTTTTAATATAAGAAAATTTGTTTGATGATTTGTTATCATTAACAGTAAAATAAAATGAATGTAATAGTGGAACATTATCCAAGTCCCATACTCCTTGTTTAGCCACGTACTATTTTAAACACTCAAGAAACTTGTCTTGCCCATTTATATATTGATTCTTTTCACAAAAAATATCAAGAGATTGTTCCTCACTATAGAAATTAACACAAAATTAATAAAACTTTAACATGTTCTTTACAAATCTAAGTTAAACTGAATCTGTGCGTATTACATCTACTTAACAATTGACAAAAATTTGTAGTTATGAATACTTAATTGTGGCAAATTATTTACTTTTGTCGATATCTAATGATAAATCAGGTATAGGAGATTTTAATGAAACAAAGCCAAGTATTTATATTTATGGTTATCTTGTTGTTGGTTGGTTTGTTTTCAAGCAGTATTTATTCTGCCGATGTTATCGGAGTAGTGACAGATACTGATACTGGACTACCAATCCCAAATGTAGTAGTAAAAATTATTGAAACTGGTGATAGTACTATGACCGATATCAACGGGAATTATTTTATACCTAATGTTATCGACGGTTCGCAAACAATGTTAGTTGGAGTGTCCAACTATAGTCCATTAGTTTTCACACGAACAATTGGTAGTTGTTGTATTGGAATAAGAGGAAATGTAAACGGAGATATCTCAGATCAAATTGATATTGCTGATTTAGTTTTTCTGGTCGGGTTTATGTTCCAAAACCAGGCAACTCCTCCTTGTATGGAGGAAGCAGATATTAATGCTTCTGGAGGAATAACTCCTATTGACATCAGTGATCTTGTTGCAATGGTAGGATATATGTTTCAAGGTGGAGCGTCGCCATCACCTTGTTTCTAATAAAAATATGTATAGTTAAATAAAAGTGGAGAATTATAAAATGAAATATAAAAAATATATGGTTACCTTGGTTCTATTATTGTCGATTATTTCTGTTGGTCAAGCAGATACGACCTATGTTAATGTCGATTTAGTCCCTTATGGAACTTTTGTCGGTCAAATGCAAAGTGGTGGTGCTGACTTTTCGGGAATTTATGTCTCCGTTTCAGGAACAAATATCGTAGGTGTAACTGATGCATCTGGTAATTTTACAATAGTGGGGATTCCTATTGGAATTTATACGCTGGTTGTTTCAAAGTGTGGCTATAGTAGTCAATCTATAACGAATCAATTTATTTCGTCTGCGGGGCAAGTTAATACAGTTCCTTCGATTGTTTTAGCAGCTGATAATAATACTGAGGCACAACTGTTTGGTGATGCTATGGTTGCTTACACATATGATGACTTTACTTCTGCGATAACTCAACTTAAATCATTGCTTAATAGCACACCTTCAGGTACGTACGCACCGCTTGCAAGATATCGTTTAGGGTTATCTTACGCAAATATCGATATGTTAGATTCTGCTATTGCGAATTTCACATTATGTATTACTGATTTTCCATCTGATTCTATTGTTCCAATAGCTTATTATAGTCGTGGAATTTATAAAGAAAATAAGAATGATTTAAATGGTGCTTTAATTGATTATCAGTTTGTAACAGCAAATTTTCCAACAAGTACAATAGCTGGCAGAGCACAATATCGTATTGGACGGACTTACGAAGCACTTAGTAATTATCCTGCTGCTATTACCGCTTATCAATTGGTCGAAACAAATTATCCGCTCTCATCAGATATAACATCTGCAATTTATAATGCGGGATGGTTATATTATACAAATGATAATTTTTCATCTGCTATTGTTAAATTTAGTAATCTTACAACAAACTATCCTACATCCATTGAAGCGGAAAAAGCCAGTTACTATAAAGGTATGAGTTATTATAATCAGGAAAATTTTACACAAGCTCTTGCTGAATTTAATAGTTCTATAATATCATATCCTGCGGGAGATAAACTGACAGATTGTTGGTATTATCGATCTAGTTGTAAATACAAGCTTGAAGCTTACACCTACTTAGATGCTAAGGCTGATTATCAATATATCGTTACAAACTTTCCAAATTCAGACCGTGTAGCTCATGCAAGATATTATTTAGGAAGTTGTGAATATAATTTAGATAATTATTCTACTGCACTAACTCTATATCAGAGCTTTTTAACAAATGAACCTTCTAATGATTGGGTTCCGCAAGCTGTTTATAAAATTGCTTCAACATATTATGCCAACGGAGACTATTCTCTTGCCTTGGCTCAATACACAACTTTTTATAATACGTATCCCAACGATAAAGATGCTGGTGATGCACATTACTGGGCAGGAAAATGTTATGAGAAACTTTTAAACGATATTACCGCCCATGATGAATATTGTACGGTGATTACCCAGTATCCAAATTGTTCAAAATTCCCTAATGCCGTTACCAGAAGAGATTTAATTGGATTGGCTACATGTCCGTAAATCGCCTGACAGCATCTAAAGTGTTAATTGGAGTACTGCCGGCTCTGCTTATTATAGCAGCTTCGGCAGTTGCAATGTATAAGATAAAATATCTTGGATATAACCTTGAAGCCGTGACGCAGTCAGAGAGTTATCATCTTGAAATGGTTATGGATTTTAATGGTCATAGCTCTCCAATAGATATAAGTATGGCACTACCTAAAAGTCTTCCGAATCAAACAGTTAGTGATGAAGCCTTTGGATCTGAAGATTTAAAATTTTCTTTTCAGAAGACAGGTTTAAACCGACGAGGTAAATGGGGGGCTGGTTCTATTGAGGGTAAAAGACAACTCAATTATACTGCTACTATAATAACAAAGAATATTAAATATGAAATTGATTCTACTATCATGCCTTCGCAGGAGATTCCAAATAATGCTGCGTTCTATTTATTACCTGACAGTATGATTCAATCAGAAGATCCTGCAATCAATCTATTAGTAGATTCTTTACATTTATCAAGTGACAGTTCTGTATTATATAATAGTAAAATTATTTATGAATTTGCAACATTTGGTTTGAATTATGTAAGATATTCGGGTACCATTGATGCGGTGACTGCTTATCATCTCAATGAAGCATCTTGTGGTGGGAAATCCCGTATAATGGCGGCACTTGCAAGGAACTTGGGTATTCCAGCACGATTAGTAGGTGGAAAAATATTATCTTCTGGACAATCAAAAGCTACTCATATTTGGGTCGAGTTTTATGTCAAAGGATATTGGGTTCCATTTTGTCCAACAAATAAATATTTTGCTGAAATCCCTTCTAATTATTTAATCTTATATTATGGTGAGGTGCCATTTATTACGCATACAAAAGATATAAATTTTAAATATTATTTTAATCTTAAAAAACGACTGACTTCAACTGTCGCTGGGCTTAATAAGTTAAAAAAGAATCCTCTTGATATTCTAAATATTTGGGCGACTTTTAAAAAAGTTGCTATTTCATTAGAACTTTTAAAAATAATTATCATGTTGCCTATTGGAATTTTAGCAGTTGTCTTTTTTAGAAATATTATAGGACTCGAGACCTTTGGTACATTTATGCCAGCACTCATTGCTATTGGTTTTAGAGATACTGGTCTATGGAATGGTGTGTTGTTGTTTTCATTGATAATGTGTTTTGGATCGGTTGTGAGGATTCTCTTAGATAAGTTGCATCTATTGCATACTCCTCGTTTGGCAATTCTACTCTCTACTGTCGTTTTGTTTAATCTTGGTCTAACAGCAGTTGGAGTTTCATTAGGATATCTTAACTTTGCTCGGGTTGCCTTGTTTCCGATGATTATTCTTACACTAACTGTTGAACGTCTTTCGATTATAACTGAAGAATCTGGTATTTGGAATGCTTTGCGTATTGCTTTCTTGACAATGATTGTTGCATCATCGTCTTATGCCATTATGTCTTCCAGATTTCTACAATCAATTGTCATAACTTTCCCTGAAACGATTTTAGTAGTGATTGCGATATATATTTATATCGGGCGATATAGCGGGTTTCGGTTGATTGAATTCACTCGATTCAAACATTTATTAGTAAGGTCGTAATAATGGCTCTTTTAGATATATTCAAAAAACTTCCTTCGAAGAAAGGGATTGTTGGAATCAATAAAAGAAATTTGGATTTAATTTATACCCATAATAAGAGATCCTTTTTCCCAAACGTTGACAACAAAATTCTCTGTAAGAATGTCCTTAAAGAACATAATATTCCTGTACCTAAAACGTTGTTTGTCGTTGACTCGCCAAAAGTTCTTAAAAAATGGAACCTTGAACTCGCATCGTACGATCATTTTGTTATCAAACCTAATCGTGGTTTTGGAGGAAACGGTATTAAGCTTATAAAAAGAAAAGATGATAGTTTTTATAGTTCCGGTGAAGAAATGACACAAGATGATATCAACTTCCACTTGCAACAGATATGTAATGGTGCTTTTTCTATCGATAACACTTCAGATACAGCATATTTTGAAGAGACAATAACTAACCATCCAGAACTTTCTCTTTTTACTTTAGATGGACAGGATGGCATTACTGATATTCGAATAATTTATCAAGACAATATTCCTCTTATGGCTATGTTGCGAGCTCCCACAAAAGAATCAGATGGGAAAGCCAACCTGCACCAAGGTGGAATTGGGATTGGTATCGATTTAGATTCTTCTTTGACTACAAACGGATGTCATAAAAACAATTTTATTACACAACATCCTGACAATAAAACAAATCTTAAAGGACACGAGATTCCATTCTTTCAAGAGATGTTGGAATATGGTGCAAAGATAAGTGATATAGTTCGCTTAGGTTATATCGGTGTTGATTTTGTATGTGACGCTTCACAGGGTGCAATGGTTTTGGAAGTCAATGCCCGTCCTGGTCTTAATATTCAATTAGCTAATCAAGATGGTTTAGGAACTAAAATCAAATGAAATATTATATATTAAATCTTGTCGCGTGGATTGCAGTTGTTTCTTTTATTATTTTTGCTGTTGTAAGTTCTGGGGCTTTTCAAGATTCTCGTATTAAAATAATTCACATCAGCAACCAGTCTTCAGATAACGGTTCGACTAATATGCAAGGTGAAACTGAAAATTCAGAGAAGCCTTCACCTGCTGAAACAAATAAGATTTTATTTACAAACGATAAATCTGATAGTTTAATTTATTATAGTTCCAGTCCTGAAGCAGTACAGCTCAATGATTCATCATTACTTTTTTTTGAAACAGGAAATTATAAAGCTGCAATTGATTTATTACAGGAAGCTCTTAAGTTAGACTCCACCTACGCACGGGCTTACTATAATTTAGGTGTAGCAAATCACAGATCAAACATGCTTGGAAATGCTATCAAGTTCTATGAAAAAGCATCTTCTATAAGACCGTATTACTACGAACCAACTTATAATTTAGGTGTTTTATATACCTCGATAGATAAAAATTTTGAAGCAATTACATGGTTTAAAAAAGCTGCCGCTATCAAGGGAAATCGCACCTCTGCTTCAGCACATTATAATTTAGGAATATTATATAAAAAAATAGATAAACCTATAAAATCTGAAGCAAGTTATCGTGAAGCATTACGATTACGACCTGATTATATAGAAGCTCGTTTTAATCTTGCTTTGTTAAAAATTGACCAAGGTGATTGCAAAACAGGAGTAAAAGAACTTGAGAAGTGTAAAAATCTTGGGTTCAATAAACCTAAACTCTATAGAAATCTTGGATTATGTTACAATAAACTGGGGCAATATGAAAAGGCTGTTTTAGCATATCAAAAAAGAGCCGAACTTGAAAATAGTGCTGTCTCATGGTATAATCTGGCAATTTTAAACAAGAAAATTGGTAAATTTGACGAAGCTATTGCAGCTTATGTTCGTTGCCTTGAATCTGATAGTGCTTATTATCAAGCCAGTTATAACTTAGCGGCATTGTATAACAAGTTAGACAAAAAAGACAGTGCTTTATTCTATTACCAACAAGCTGTTACTTTTAATACTCACTATTCAAAGGCATATTATAATATTGCTTTAATACATTATTCGTATAAACAGTTTGATTCAGCTATAACATATTATAATAGGGTCATAGAATTAGACCCTGAAAACATGAAGGCACTTTATAACCTCGGTTTATCCTATAATAAAATAAACAAACTTCAAGATGCAGCTGATATTTATTCAAAATTAATTGATAGAGATCCTACGAATATAAAAGGGCTACATAACTTAGGCACTGCCTACCTGAAACTCAAAGTTTTAGATTCTGCATTAGTAATTTTTAACAGGCTTGTACATTTGTCACAAGACCCAAAAGCATTATATAACAGAGCTAAAGTATATAGCGAACTTGGTGATATTAACAAAGCAAAAGTCGATTATGAGAAAGCGATTGAATTTAAAATTGACTATGCCAAAGCGTATCACAATTTAGCCATTTTAGAAGAAAAATCAGAAAATTATACCAAAGCGGTTAACTTACTTAATAAAGCGATTGAATATGACTCAAACAATTGGAAGAGCCATTGGAAATTAGGACAAGTTTTAGTTAAAATGAACCAATTTGATGATGCCATGAATGAATATGCGATAGCTGCAAATAGTAATCCATCATCAGAAAAATTTAAAAAAGAATATGATGAAATATTTAAATAGTAACACAAGGAGTATTACGATGAACAAAATATTCGTTCTTATCATGAGTTTAATCTTAATAACAGTAGCTGGTGTATCTGCTTCAAATAGAGACATTGATATTGAACTAAAGTATGGCGGATACTATGAATCAAATTTATATCATTCGTTTGCTGATTCTCTTGAGGCAGCATCAATGCTAAACAATTTTCAAATAGATGTTTCCAAAAAAATTAAACAGTCAAAACAATGGAAACACAAATTTTCCGCATTCACAGATGTTGATTTATATCCAAACTATTCTAACCGTAATAAAACATCATTCGGTTTTGCGTATGAACCTGATTATAAATATAGTAAAAAAGGGAAATTATCAGGTGATTTTTCTTTCTCTCGAAGAAACAGAGATTTGATTGATGATAGTGGGCAAACTCTTGCCAGAACTTTAAAGAAAAAAGATTTAGATGTAGGTTTAAAACATCGGTACAAGTTTGATAAGTTTATAACAGAACAGTTTTTCTCCTATGTAGACCATAATTATGACGAGACATACGATATAAATAATATTAAGACTACATCTTATGATTATAATTCTACATTTTTAGGTGGATCATTAAAATACAAATATGATAAAAAGATAACCACTAAGTTTAAGTTTATGAGTGAAAAAAGAAATTATAAAGAACGAAATACTTATGCTGTTGTCACAGGCGTACGTGCTGGAGGCAGGCTTGGAATTAGAGAATTTCGAGAAAATTCATATGACTTGCAAGTAGAATATAAGTTTAATAAACAATATGCTGTTAGCTTTGATTCTGAATTCCGTCGACGCTCAGAAAATTTTGAAAATTTTTATGGATATGACCAATGGCAACACCGCGCCGAAGTAAAACTTGGTTTTATCGAACATAATAATCTCAAAATTTCATTCAGAATAAAATCAAAAAACTATGAGAATTATCATACGATCTATACTCGTGCAATTAGCTCTACTGAAAGAGTTACTATCGACTATACAGATTTTCAGATAAAAAATGAGTACGAATTTTCACAATCTTTTAGTTTTCTTTTGTTTGTAAGAAACTTTGATAAAACTTCAAACGACCAAACTTTTGACTATACCGATTTAACTATTGGAAGCGGTTTTACTTGGTCATATTAATTGACAATCTGGGTACATGTTTTGAGAACTACTATACAAAATCAAATAATGAAATCAAAATTCAGGTTTTGTATAGTAGTTTTATTTTTTCTTATTGTCTACACAGACATTCAATCAAAATCTCTTGAAGAAAAAAGCAAGATGATTTCTGACGCTATTACACAGAAATATGAATCTGCTTTTACAAATCTTAATACTAAAATTCAAAAACATTATGCTCTACGTACATATCGTATCTTTGGTGACACTTCGCATATAAATTCTATTATAGACGACTTAGGTATTACGGTTAAGACATTACAAAATGATATAAAACACTTTTCTGATACTCTCTATATACATCAAAGGGAAAAAGAATTATTTGAAAAGATGAATCCGAAAACCAGAAAAGGAAAAGCTCGGAGAAATTTATTTAAAAAAAATTCAAAAATGCTCTTCTATCTAAAGGCTGTGTCATAAATTTTGTGTAAACAGTTAATTGGTTATCTCAAATTCTTGGTACTCTGTCTCCAAATCGTATAGCAAATTGATGGACAGCCAGTGGCCAGTTCCGTATCGGCATAGTCCATTTCTTCATAATATT
>JAJRQO010000018.1 GCA_024280215.1 Candidatus Zixiibacteriota bacterium | reverse complement strand
GGCATCTGATTCTTTTAAATTACCAAGACCCGGGAATGCTTCTTTGGGATCTTCTGCTAATTGTTTCTTCCACAAAGAAAGCTGATTGACATTTATTCCCAAATCTCGGGCTACTTCTGTGGCTTTGCGACCCTTCTCTGTTACTAAACGAACAGCTTCTATCTTAAATTGACGGTCATATTTACGTCTTCGTGTCATTGGACACCTCCTATTACGGAATATACTTCTTAACTTGCTGTCCGTCAATTCGGGGGAGGTTTATAATACTCGCTGGATTCCCGTTTTCACGGGAATGACATTGGGGAGATTTAAACAATCAAAAGCACCCCCATATCTTTCTTATTGACATCAGACAACAAATACGGCATGTTTAGATCTTAAGCAGTATCAATAGTTCTACTACTTTATTGTCGGACACATCATGCTTTCGCACCTACGTCATCCGGCATACTTTTATTTTATGGAGTGTCGTCAATGAACGGCTCAATAATAAATCGCTCGGTCTTAATGTTGAATCAAAACTACGAACCGCTGACAGTCTGTTCGGCTCGTCGGGCAATCGTGCTTTCGTTTCAAGGTAAAGTCGAGATTATCGCCAACAAAGAGAACTCATACGTGAGAACCGTTAGGCATAATTATGCACTCCCAGCCGTTATTCGTTTGTGGCAATACAAAAAAGTACCCTTCAAACGAATTGTCCTGACTCGTAAAAATGTCCTTATCCGAGACCATAAAACCTGTCAGTATTGTGGTACATCAAAAGGAAGTATGACAGTCGACCATATTATCCCCAAAAAAGTAGGTGGGCGAGAGAGTTGGGATAATCTTGTTTGCTCTTGCGGGAAATGTAATAACAAAAAAGGGGATATGTCGCCTGAAAAAGCAGGTATGCGACTTCTCAAACAACCTGTCCGTCCGACATTTATTACATTTATCCAACGGAACTATTCAGTTGATGACCTTTGGAAACCATATCTGTTTATTGACTCAGCTGAGTTTGCCGCTACGACGTAAAATAGAAACACCCCTGTGCAACCTGAGAGAAAGATATTTCTTGAGTAGGTCGGGTTCACGAAGCCACCAATAGGTGGGTATAGAACCCGACAAAACTTACCCTCATAAAAGTCGGGTTCTGTTCGCTTAGGCGAATTTGGAAGTGAACCTACAAAGCTATTTTAGACAGGGCAATGCCCCGTCGGTACAAGTCTTAAGCCTTCAAGAACTGGCAAGCAAAAAATTTCTCTTTTTGAAACAATCAAGTCGGTTTTTATCAAATTTTCTGTTAATATAAAAAACAGTTTTTAATTGATTTATTTTCACTTTCTATGTACTATTTGTCTGATAAATTCACGCAAATTGACAAACGAAAGAACTATCATCAATGTCTGAAGTCATAAAAAAAGAAACTATTCTCTCTGGTATGCAACCAACTGGTTCGCTTCATGTCGGAAATCTCGAAGGTGCTTTACGTAATTGGGTTAATTTGCAGGAAAAATATTGGATGTATTGTTGTATTGTCGACTTACATGCTCTTACTGCTGATTACAAAGATACCAAAGGGATGAAAGATAAAGTTTTTCAGATGGCTGTTGATTTTCTCTCGGCGGGTTTAGACCCTGAAAAGTGTGCTATATTTATCCAATCAGAAGTACCAGAACATACTGAATTGCATTTGCTCTTTTCGATGCTGATTACTGTTCCGACGCTTACCCGAATGCCAACCTATCAGGATAAAAAAGAGACCCTTGATTCGTATGGCTTCTTAGGCTATCCCGTTTTGCAGGCGGCTGATATCTGTTTGTACAATGCTGATAAAGTTCCCGTTGGAAAAGATCAGGAAAAGCATATTTGGCTTGCCAAAGATTTAGCCCAGCGATTTAATACAATTTACAAAAAAACTTTTAAAGAACCTGAAGCTCTCTTTACAACAATTCCGCTTATCTTAGGTTCTGATAATCGTAAGATGTCAAAATCGTATGACAACCATATTCCGCTTGAGTTTACAGAAAAGCAGACAGAAAAACGTCTGCGTTCATTTTATACTGACCCGAAAAAACAAAGACAGGGCGACCCTGGAACTCCAGAAGGCTGTCCGATATTTTTACTTCATAAAGTATATACAGAGAACCCTGAACAAGAGATTGCTCCTGAGTGTAGGACTGGTGCTTTGGGATGTGTTGACTGTAAAATGAAATTAAATGCAAATCTTAACAATGCTCTGCAACCGATTCGTGATAAACGAGTCGAACTTTTGAAGAACCAAGATTTTGTCTGGGATGTTCTTGCTACTGGTAGAGATCGGGCAAGGCAACGGGCTGGTAATATGATGGACAAAGTACGCAAAGCGATGAAAATTTCGTATCGAAAGAAATAAGATGGACAACGATTCACAAAAGATAAATTTAGAACTTAATGACTCCGACTATCAGGTTGACCTTGCGGTTTTCCATGGTCCTTTAGATTTACTTCTTTATTTGATAAAAAAAGAAGAAGTCGATATTTATGATATTCCAATCGCCAAAATTACCAAGCAATATCTGAAATATGTTGAGATGATGAGTTCGCTGAATCTTGAAATTGCTGGTGATTTTATTTTGATGGCGGCGACACTAATTCGTATCAAAACCAGACTCCTTTTGCCACGTGACCCTCAGAGTGAAGAAGAGCATGATCCACGTGAAGAGCTTATCATGGCTTTAGTTGAATATAAGAAATACAAAGAAGCGGGTGAGATTTTAAAAGATAAAGCACTGTATGAAGAACAAAATTATGTACCATTAACACCCGTGACAAAGATTGATGGTAAAGTCGAATTACAACAGGTGACGACCCTTTTTGATTTAGTGAGTGCTTTTAAAGAAGTAATGACTGCCAAACCTGATGAGACTTTTCATGCTGTTGAAAATGAAGAAATTTCAATTGAAGAACGTATCATCTATGTCATGACCGCCTTGAAAGCAAAAGAGTTCGCGACATTTCAAGAGTTATTTACAGATATTCCCAAAAAGATTGCTGCTGTGGTGACATTTATAGCTCTTTTGGAATTGACACGTTCCAAACGAATTGCGATATTTCAATCGGCACCATTTTCCGAACTTCGGGTCTACCGAGGTGAACAATATGATGCTGAGAATTTAGATATAGATTTGATTGACTTAACTGCTATTACAAGTGTGAACGATTCAAAAGTGGAAGAATAGAATTATGGAAGATAGATATAAAATTTCAGTTGTTGAATCATTGATTCTTGCTGCTCCAGAACCATTACCAGGTAAAAAAATTGCCGACTTACTTGATGATTTTAATAGCTCTAAAGTTTCTAAAGCAGTTGCAGAACTGAATGACCGTTATGTCGAATCTGGCTCATCATTTCGTATCAGAGAACTCGCTGGTGGTTATCAGTTTTTTATCATGCCTGAATTTACTGGCTATGTTCAAGAGATGTTCTCACGTACTCGTAAACTCCGTTTGACTCGTGCAGCACTTGAAACACTTGCTATTGTTGCCTACAAACAACCAGTGACAAAAACCGAGGTTGAACTGATTCGTGGGGTTGCTTCCGATGGAGTTATTCATAACCTTATGGAAAAGAAAATGCTAACGATAAAAGGTCGTGCGGAAACTGTTGGGAAACCTTTGCAATATGGTACTACCGATGAATTTTTAAAATTCTTTGGTCTCAATAAATTGATAGACCTTCCTAAGATGTCTGAAATTGAAGAGTTAGTCGTATCGGCTGAGTCTGAAAATCAAACCGAGTTAGGTTTGATAGATGATATAAATTCTGAAAACTTAAAATTCAATGTGAATGATGGTGCTGAAGAACTTGAAGAGGTTGTGCAAGTTGAAGCCACAACAGAAGATGAATCCGAAACAATTGCAGACGAAGTCGCTGAAGACATTGCTGATGGTGTCATTATTGATGTTGACCAAACATAAATAATTTTTTCTCCTCATTCTATAAAGATCTTATGAAAACAAAAGTTATTCGCATAAATAAATACCTCTCCATGTGTGGAGTTACTTCAAGACGTGGTGCTGACACTCTTATTTCTGAGAAAAAAGTTACTATCAACGATATCACTGTTGAACAGATGGGGCAGACTGTTGATGTCGATACCGATGTTGTCAAAGTAAACGGGACAATCGTAGAGCTTGTTGAGCATAAAGTATACGTTCTTTTTAATAAACCTAAGCAGGTTATGACAACTTTACATGATCCATTTAAAAGAAAAACAGTTTTAGACTTTTTAAAAGATTTACCTGTGAGAGTCTATCCAATAGGTCGCTTAGATTTTGATACAGAAGGAGTTTTGCTTCTTACCAATGATGGAGAATTGGCGTTTCAATTAACACATCCAAAATTTCAGATTGAAAAAATTTATGATGTCAAAGTTCAAGGGCATTTTACTGCGGCTGGTTCACAAGCAATCGCAAAAGGTATCAAGCTTGAAGATGGAGCTATTGGTAAAGGGAAAGTTGAGATTATTGGACGGGTAAAAAATGATACAAATATCCGAATGACACTTAAAGAAGGACGTAAAAGGGAAGTCAAACAACTTTGCAAATCTGTCGGACACAAAGTGTTGAATCTAAGACGTATAGAATTTGGCGGTATAACGGCACACGGTGTTAAATTGGGCAAATGGCGATATCTGAAAGCATCTGAAGTTGAATTATTGAAAAAGAAAACCGAGCAGTAAAAAGCTTCTATTTTACGAAATCTAACCCTTCTTCTTCTTTGACTATTTTCATGAAATCACATTGTTCACAGATATCATTTTTCTGAGCAAAAGTTCCATGAGCCTGATACTCACAAAAAGAATCCTTTACATTCCAGCAATATCTTCCCGCATTGACCCCATTGTTAGTTTTATTAAATTCTATAGCAAGGGCAACAGGACAAACTCCGAATTCTTTCTCATTTTTTCCGCCCAGTTGTCTTTCACATAGTTTAAATTCCCAACAATTCATTTTTCTCATAGAAAAACTCCTGATTTAGATAAATTGGTTGAGAGGGAATACTTTTTTTATAATTTTAACAGATGTGGCTTTGTTTTTCATAAGCCATTATAATTAAAAAGATAATTATGTCAATAATAATCAGAAGCTAAACATAACCTAAAAAGTCTTCTAAAAAACACTTGTCATCGTAGAATTATCATGCTATACTCTCTTTGTGAAATTATTCACAGAAAGATTGTGAGTAATTATATGATAAATAATTTGTATATGAGAGATAAATATGAAAGAACTATTATCAGGTAATGAAGCGGTAGCTCGTGGTGTATTTGAAGCAGGAGTAAAACTTGCATCAGCATATCCAGGAACACCCTCAACAGAAATAATGGAAACTATCGGAGCTAAATTTCCATCGATATACGCCCAATGGTCTCCGAATGAAAAAGTAGCGTACGAAGTTGGCGTCGGTGCATCAATTGGCGGTGGACGGGCATTAGTAACGATGAAGCATGTCGGACTCAATGTCGCCGCTGATCCATATATGACCCATGCTTACACTGGTGTCAACGCAGGATTTTTAATTGTCTCTGCCGATGACCCAGAAATGCACTCATCACAAAATGAACAGGATAACAGGTATTTCGCAAAATTTGCCAATGTCCCTATGCTTGAACCATCTGATTCTCAGGAATCTAAAGATATGATTGTGACAGGTTATGAATTGTCAGAGATGTTTGACACACCTGTTTTGTACCGTATGACAACTCGTATTTCACACTCAAAAGGGATTGTCGAACTCGACGATGCCACTGAAACGGTCAACAAAGAATATGTAAAAGATGCTTCAAAGTATGTCATGATACCATCGAATGCTCGAGGACGTCATGTGGTTATTGAAGAACGTATCGACAAATTACGCAAGTTTTCTGAAAATACGTTGATGAATTTTATCGAAGAAAATGGTTCTAAAGTTGGCATTATTACTTCTGGTGTTTCCTACCAATATGCTAAAGATGTTGCCCCTGATTTTGATTACCTCAAACTTGGTTTTACTAATCCGATACCACTTAAGAAAATTGAAGCGTTTGTCAATTCGCATGATGTTGTTTTGGTTGTTGAAGAATTAGAACCGTACTTAGAAGACCAAATCAAAGCAGCAGGTATCAAAGTCGAAGGTAAAAAATATTTTGGTAACTTAGGTGAGCTTTCACCATATAGAGTTGCTGAAGGCTTCCACAAAGCAGGCGTTATCGACGCACTTAAAGTTGCTGAAATCGGTGTTGAGAAAAATATGTTCCCTCGTCCTCCAGTTCTGTGTGCGGGATGTCCGCATCGTGGTGCTTTTATGGCACTTAAAAAAGCAGGTGTTGCTGTAGCGGGTGATATTGGTTGCTATACTCTTGGAGCGTTAGAACCGTTAAATGCGATGGACACCTGTGTTTGTATGGGAGCGTCGATTGGCAATGCGATTGGTATGGAAAAAGTACAAGCATCGGATAAAGGAACTGTTGCAGTCATTGGTGATTCGACATTTTTCCATTCTGGTATTACAGGTCTTATCGATGCAGTGTATAATAAAAGTAATGTGACTGTTATGATTTTAGATAATTCAATTACCGCTATGACTGGCGGACAAGAGCATCCTTCGACTGGTAAAACTTTGATGGGAAAAGAAGCGGGTAAAGTTGATATTGCGACTTTGGTGAAAGCATTGGGTGTTAAAAGACTTATCAATGTTGATGCCTATGATTATGAGCAAGTGCTTAGTACGATCAAAGAAGAAGTTGCCACTCCTGAACCATCGGTTATTCTGACTTCACGCCCATGTGTTTTAATGCCTGCTCGTATTATGGATGAACCATTTGTGATTGATTCAGAACTTTGTACAGCATGTTCAGCTTGCTTCAAAATTTCCTGCCCTGCTATTTCAGCCTCAGAGGAAACCAACAAGCATGGTCGTCCAAAAGCAATCATTGATCAATCAATTTGTACAGGTTGTACTCTGTGTGCTCAGGTTTGTCCTCCAGAAGCAATAATGTTAAAAAGTCAATTCGTGGAAGTGTAGGTTATAAATGTCTAATAAAAGTTATTCAATTTTAATAGTAGGTGTTGGCGGACAAGGTGTTTTGCTCGCATCCGAAATTATTTCAGAAGCAGCCATGCGATTTGGTTATGATGTCAAAAAATCTGAAGTACATGGAATGTCGCAACGTGGTGGCATTGTTTCTTCTCATATAAAAATTGCAGACAAAGTGTATGCTCCGACTATTCGGCATGGTCAGGCTGATATTTTGATTTCGTTTGAAAAAGCTGAAGGACTCAGAGCGTTAGACTGGATGAAAAAAGATGGTGTTGCAATTGTCTCGCAAACAGAACTTGTTCCAGCGATTGTTACATCAACAAAAGGTTTAGAATATCCGAAAAACCCAGTTGAAAAAATGCGTGAAAGAGCTGATAAAGTCATTTCTGCCGATGCCGACAAAATCGCGGCTGAGCTTGGAAATCCTCGTTTGGTCAATACAATTTTGCTTGGTATCCTTTCAAACTATATGCCATTTCCAACTGACTTGTGGATTGATGTAATAAGATGTCGGGTTAAAGAACGGTTTGTCGAAATAAATATCCAAGCCTTCAATCGTGGAAGAGATGTCAAGCTTTCGGCTGTCGAAGCATAATATGCCAAACTTGATGCTCATAATAAATCCAGGTTCGACTTCGACAAAAGTTGCACTCTTTGATGGTACGAATAAACAATCTGAGAAGACAATTCGTCATGATGCATCTGAACTTGCAGAGTTTGATAATGTTTCCGAGCAACAGAAACTTCGCTTAGTAGCAATTGAAACATGGATTGACTCGCTTCAAATTGATACGAATACTCTCTCGGCTGTTATTGGTCGGGGAGCTCCGCTCTGCCCACTTGAGGGGGGAGCCTATGCTATCAATGAAAAGATGTTGGATGATTTAAAGTCAGCACGGTTCTCAAATCATGCATCTAATTTGGGGGCAGTTATTGCTGACCATTTTGCTAAAAAATATAAAGTTCCATCTCTTATTTCTGACCCAATCACTGTTGATAATTTTACCGAAATTGCTCGTGTAAGTGGCGTGCCTGAAATTGTTCGCAAGTGCCGAGTACATGCCTTAAATATAAAAGAAGTCTGTCGTCGTGAGGCAGCCAAACAATCAAAACAACTTGAAGATATGAATTTTGTAGCGGTACACATGGGCGGTGGGATTTCAGTTGCATCGGTACGACAAGGCAAAATTGTTGATGTCAATGACGCACTTTTAGGGATGGGACCATTTTCGCCCGACCGTGCGGGAGCAATGCCTATTGGTGGGCTTGTCGAACTGTGCTATTCGGGGAAATTTTCCAAAGAAGAACTGATTGCAAAACTTTCTAAAAAATCTGGACTGCAGGCATATATAGGAACCGCTGATTTGATTACTGCTGAGGAAATGATTGATGACGGAGATGAAAAAGCAGAGCTATATTTTAATGCGATGGCATATCAAATTGCGAAAGAAATTGGTGTTGCTACGACGGTATTATGTGGGAAGTTCGAGTCGATAATTTTAACTGGTGGTATGGCGAATTCAAAAAGATTAGTAGACGAAATTCAAAAATATATTTCATTCTTAGGCAAGGTAGTTGTCATCGCTGGCGAACTTGAAATGGAAGCGTTAGCTTCGGCTGGCATGCGTTTTTTACAAGGTGAAGAAAAACTAAAAGAGTATAAATCAATCTGATGCAAAACAGACCGATACATTCATCCAAACAGCTTATAGAAAAAGCAATAGCAATTGCTTCTGAAGGTCGCAAGAAAAAAATTGTCGTGGCGGCCGCACAGGATGCCGATGTCTTAGATGCGGTCGTTCAGGCAAAGACTGATAATTATATTGTACCTATATTAGTTGGTGATAAAGAAAAAATTGATACTCTTGCTCAAGAGAATCATATAGAAATTTCGGGCATAGAACTGATAGATAAAAAAGATGTCTTAGATGCTGCTCATACTGCGATTAAGTTAGCCGCTGACGGAGAAGCAGATGCCGTTATGAAAGGCTTTCTTCCTACGTCAGCTCTACTCAAAACACTTCTTGATAAACAGTATAATCTTAGAGGCAATTCTATCTTGTCACATTGTGCGGTGTTGGATATTCCAGGGTATAAAAAACTTTTGAATATGTCCGATGGTGGCATGATGGTGCATCCTGATGTTGAACAGAAAAAAGAGATTGTCAATAATGCTATTCTTGTCAGCAAAGCTCTTATGCTTTCGCCTATTAAAATTGCAGTATCGTCTGCCTATGATAAATTGTATAACAACCAACCACATGTCAAAAATGATAGAGATGTTTTGATTCCTTATGTGTTAGAAAAATACCAAGATGTTATTATTCAGGCACCGATTCCATTTGACAAAGCAGTTGCTAAAAATGAAGATGCCGAGAGTAATAATGTTATCGGTGATACCGATATTTTTCTGGCAAATTCCATAGAGGAATGTAACATCATCGCCAAGTCGCTGATTCATTTTGTACAGGCGGTTTTTGCGGGGGTGATTGTTGGGGCGAAAGTTCCTGTCTCGCTTGTTTCCCGTTCTGATACAGTGCAAAATAAAAAGACCTCGCTTGCATTGGCGGTGTTGATTGCTGATTACTATCAGCAAGAAAATATCTGGGGGGAGAGATAATGTCTGAAGCGATTAAATCATTTGACGAACTCGAACAAGTTCTACTGGAACAAAATAAACGATACAAAGTAGCCTTAGTGGCTCCATCAGATATGACAACTTTGCAAGTCGCTCTAAGGCTACATGAGAAGAAACTCATTGAGTTAGTTCTTATCGGTGATGAAGAACTTGTACATGCAAAAGCTACGAAGAAAAATATTGATATTTCGACGCTTGAGATATTGGATTTTAGAGAACCATACAAAGCGGTCGAGACAGCCAGCAAACTTGCATCGACAGGTGAGATTGATATTCTCATCAAAGGGAAATATCACTCGGTTGATTTCATCGAAAAAATTATCTTCGGTAATGCTGAATTCTGTGATGCTAACGATGTTCATCATGTCGCTCTTATCAAAGCCAAAGGGTATGACAAGTTTTTATTCCTGACTGATGGCTTTGTACATTGTCAACCTTCTGTAGAAGTGAAGTCAAAAATGATTGACTCAATCGTGAAACTTGCTAACAAGTTTGGAATTGAAATTCCAAAAGTGGCACTGCTTGCTGCGGTAGAAGTGGTCTATAAGCAAATGCCAAACACCGTTGAAGCAGATGCAATACAGAAAAAATATGCCGATTCGTCTGAGCAGGTTGTTGTTGAGGGACCATTGTCGTTTGATATCGCACTTAACCGCCTTGCAGCCGAAGCAAAAGGGTTACATGATTCTGTCGTGGCTGGTGAGGTTGATATCTTGGTCGCTCCGAATATCGAAACTGCCAATGGTATCTATAAAGCACTCAGCCTTTTTGCTGATTCACAGGTTGGCGGAGTTATTCTCGGTGGTAAAGTGCCTGTTGTGATGCCTACAGAAATCGACTCTGAAGAGACACGTTATAATTCTATACTTCTTGCCATGGTTGCTTGTTAAAAAAAGAACATATTCTGTCATGCTGAGCGGAGTCGACGTATGTTCATCTTAAAACAACTCCTAATTAAAACTTGAATCTATACATTTTCTTCTATACTTTAGGCTTAATTAGTATGAACAATAATTGTATGGAGAATTTGTATGAAATTACTTATAGTCGGTTCTGTCGCAGTTGACACAATTGATACCCCGCTTGGTTCTGTGAAGCGAGCCTTGGGCGGTTCAGCTACCTACGCATCGGTGGCATCGTCATATTTTACAACACCAGGAATTGTTGGTGTGGTTGGAAATGATTTTGAAAAAAAACATATCAACATGCTCAAAAAACGAGGTGTTGATTTAGAAGGATTACAAATCGACAAATCGGGTAAAACATTTTTCTGGTCGGGCTACTACGAAGGCGATATGAATCAGGCGATTACCAGAGACACCCAGCTGAATGTTTTTGAGACTTTTAATCCTATTCTTCCTGACTCATATAAAAATGCTCCGTTTGTGCTTTTAGGAAATATACATCCTGCTTTGCAATTGCAAGTTTTGGAACAGGTCAAAAAACCTCGTTTGACTCTTTGTGACTCGATGAATTTATGGATTACGATTGAACCAAAACTTCTTGAAAAAGTGTTCCGAAAAGTTGATGTGATTTGTATCAACGATGGAGAAGCGATGCAGTTTTGCAATACCTCGTCTCTTCCAAAAGCAGCCAAAGAATTGCTCAAGCTTGGTGCAAAATATGTCATAATCAAAAAAGGTGCTCACGGCGTACAACTCTTTGGGAAAAAGAGTTTTTTCTCACTTCCTGCGATACCTCTTGAAAAAGTCAAAGACCCTACGGGGGCGGGCGATTCATTTGCGGGCGGCACTATGGGATATTTGTCCAATGTCAAAGATCTGTCGGAAGATAATTTCAGACGGGCTTTGGTGACAGGGACGGTGATGGCATCGTATTGCGTTGAGAATTTCAGTTGTCGTAAGACTGCATCGCTTAAAAAAGAAGATATTGTCAAGCGAGTTGATATGCTCAAAGAGTTCAGCCGAATCCCAACGTATAAAGTAAAGACGAAGATATAAATGTTAGATAGCGAAGTGGGGCAGACGAGGGCGTCTGTCACCCACGAATGTTAAAATTCGGATAAACCTTGATAATATTATGAACTTTAAATATAAAGCAAAGTATAAAAAATTAAAATGTCGAGAGGTAATCAAGAAAAATTGATTAATTATATTTTCACAATACTCTTATTCCCTTTATTTCTAACAAGTTGTAATATAGACAATAAAAGGTCTGTATCATATTGGTTGTGGGCAGGAATTACCACAGATGACGCTCCGCCTAACTCGGAATATTATATCTATCAAGGTAGAATTGACACAGAAACAGACGAACCTATTTATACTCGACTAGGTTTATATCCTCATCCTCTAAAAAGCAGCAAGGTTGTTTTAGTTTATCGAATAAATGGTCTGTTACCAAATGTAAATTATGTTGTAGATTTGTTTTTAGAAAATGTTGCTCATTGGCATAGTCATCCTTTAAAAATCTCAGGTATTCAACTTGATTTTGATTCGCCTACATCCAAGCTGCCTGAATACAGTAAATTCTTAAATGAATTCAGAAAACATCTTTCAGAGAAATATATTATAAGTATAACCGGACTTGGGGATTGGCTCTTTAGTAATCAACAACAATCTTTGTTCTCCATTTCAACTTGTGTTGATGAGATAGTTTTTCAACTGTATCAAGGACGCAGTTATCTTTATGATTTCGATAAATTTGTAATAAAACTATCAGAATACACTCAATCATTTCGAATTGGACTGTTACATGAAGTACATACTCCTTCAACAATAGAATCATTAAAATCCAATCCTAATTATGGAGGAATAATTTATTTTATTCAAAAAAACTTATGAAAACAATAAAACTTATTAGTATCTGTCTATTGGCTGTTATTTTACTTGAAGACCAATCTTTCAGTTGTGGCAGATCACCAGATCCTACATTTGATATGCCCTCATATATCGATATTGATTATAAAGCTCCATACTACTCAGAAATTAAATATAAAAAATGGGACAAAGTAAAAAGATTGTTAAATAGGTTTGTAACATCTAAATCACCACATAATTCAATCAGTGATACAAGTTTTAGAAATATTAGTTCAGAAGAAGAACCTGATGCATTTTATCAGTATCAACAAGGGGCTAAATATTTTCAAACATACGATTATGAAAATGCCTTGAAAATATTTATAGAGTTAAAAGATATTCGTGGTCCTGAAAAAGGACTGTGGGCGAAATTATTTAATATTGAAAGCTATTCATGGGTAAAAGAAGCCTCTACATATATGACTGCTCGTTGTCAGTTAATTTTAGCACAAAAAAAATGGAATGGATATCGGAATCCAATTGAGGTTGTAGAAAAAAAATGCTTTTATCGGCTGATTCCTCTTATCATTATTACCTTAATAAATATCCTGATGGATTATATTCATATTCCGCACGAGGTATTTTTCGAAAGATTAATTATTTAATGGGTAAACGAGATTTGCTCGATATAGAATTGAAAAAAGCTGTAAAAGAACATTTTGAAATGTCCAGCACTTTACCACAGATTAGCTTAAATAGATTAAATATTATAGCTGAATTCATAAGGCTATTTCGAGGGAATATCGATATTGCTAAAGATTCGCCCATATTATGTACTTACAAATTATTAGAATCTGAAAAACCAGATTCACAAGATATAATTCTAATACAAAATAGAAAAAGCGATTTTACCGACTATCCAGGATTATATGAATACTGTCAAACCCTTGGTCTCTATAAAATGGATAGCTATCAGGAATTGTTAGAGATAGAACTTCAAGACCCTGTTTCCGATACTATACTTTGGCTTAGCACTCAATTATTACGAACTCGTGCCTATGCAAAACAAGGGGATACTTTAAAAGCGTTGATTACCCTAATAAGAATGCATGAAATTTCTCCAGAAGATGCGATAGAAGTAGAGATTGCAACTTTAATGTTTAACAATGATGATGGTCTATGGTTGTTCACCGATAACTCTCCAATTAAGAATTATAGTAATTTACGAATATTTGCATTGTATGGTCTGACTGATAAAGAGTTGAAATTGGGAATAACTAAAACAGAAATATCAAAGAAGAAACGAAAAATGTTAGCTGATGAGCTAGCACAAAGATATCTTTTATCAGGTCGCTATGAGAAGTTAAATTATTTAATCGATAATAATCTATCATCAATATTTTTGCCAATAAAAGCAATATCTGAACGACTTGTTACAAACCCAAAAGATATAAAGGCACTTGCTGATATGGGTGAATACTTGTTTAAGAATAAGATTAGACCTCATAAGTCATTTGGAGTAAAATATTTTAATAGGTGGACAGGTTCTCCGGATGCAGATTTACCCAATTGCAAACCATGCCAAAATTATTATGAGCGTACAGAATTAAATACACCACCAGCTTATTTATTTCTGAATATAATTGATATTGCTAAAAAACAAAAAATTAAAAGTGAAGCTGAAGCTAAAGCTTTACACTATATTGTTGTAGGAGGTAGGAACCAGTTTACGAAAGGTGAATGTTTTTGGAGTAGATCTTTTGAAAAAAACGAGAACTCTATTAGTAATAAAGATGCATTTATTAGGCTACACAAACGATACCCGAAATCACCTTGGACAAAGGCTACGCCTTATTTTTATGAATGATGCTGCTATAAATAAGTCATTCCAGTGGGCGGTAGACGCCCTCGTCTGCCCCACTTTCTCTTTATAAGTAAACCTCGCCAATGTAAATCATCATGTTCATTCTTTAGTAACGAATATATAGAATAGGAACACCGACCTACTGGATCCCCGATCAAGTCGGGGAAGGTTTGGATGTGGAATTTCTTTTCTTGACTACGTCCATTAACTCTCGTATTATCAATAGATTAATAGAAATTTGGCAAGGAGTTTAATTTGATATATGGTGTAGTTTTAGCAGGCGGTAAAGGTGAACGGTTTTGGCCTCTTTCAAGGGCTGAGCGTCCGAAACAATTCTTGAAATTAACATCGGATAAAATGATGTTGGTCGAGACAATGGATCGGGTGCTTCCGATAATTCCACGGGAAAATTTCCGTATTGTCACCAGTCGTTCGATGGAGACATTTATCTTAAATAATGTAGATGTTTTAGACAAATCACAAATTATCTCAGAGCCTGTCGGTCGTAACACTTGTGTTGCCATAGGTTTAGCGGCAGTACATTTGAGACATGAAAACCGAGATGCAGTCATGGTTGTTTTATCTGCTGACCATCTGATTAGACCAGAAGAAAAGCTCCAACAGATAATTCAAGATGGGTGTAAAATCGCTCAGGAAAATGATGTTCTGATTACGATTGGTATTATTCCGACTCGTCCTGAAACAGGTTACGGTTATATAAAACTTGGTGATGCGTACGAGCATGACGGGCATTATCATACCTATAAAGTAGCCGCCTTTGCCGAAAAACCAAAAGCTGCCGTTGCCAATGAATACTATTATTCACAGCAATATCTTTGGAATTCTGGGATGTTTATCTGGTCGGCAAATTCGATTTTGGGTGCTATACAAAAATTCCAACCTGAGCTTGGTGAACAACTTGAAAAATATGCTGAACATATCGGGACTGATAATGAAATTTCGGCTCGTGAGGAACTGTTCAAAAAGGCAGCCTCGATTTCGATTGATTTTGCGATTTTAGAGTATGCGGAAAATGTTCTGACTATTAAAGCGGATATTGTCTGGGATGATATTGGTGGATGGAACGCTCTACCTCGCTATAAAAAATAACCAAAGATAATAATGTCATAATTGGTGAGACTGTTTTATTAGATTCTTATGAGACGACTGTGTATAATGAAGCAGAGGGTATAATCGCCTGTTTGGGTGTTTCAGATTTGGTGATTGTTCGCACTGATAACATAACTTTTGTGGCTCACAAAACGGAAGTTGACCGAGTAAAAGAAATCTTGGCTGAGTTAGGGAAAGATGAAGACAAAAAGAAATATCTATAGTTCTATTTGTGTCTTGATTTGTATTCTTATAATTGTAGGATGCAAACCAAAAAGCCAAGTAGTCACATCTGAAACTCATCAGAAAGAAACTTTACATAATTCGGAGAAATCTAATAAGCTGAATCTTTTAGATTTACCCGCTGACCGTAAAGTGATTCCTCTTGAGCATCCCAAAAATGGTATTATTTCTGGTTCCGCTCTGATTATAGAGGCAGAACCTGTAAAGTCAGATACGATTTTTCAGCTTATTGAAAATATCCCAAATGAAATCGACAGTCTCAATTCGCTCGCTTATCGGGTGCAGATTTTTTCCAGTAAAAAATTCGGAGAATCACGTCAAGCAAAATTAGTCGCTGAAGAAATTTTTGATCGTCCTGTCTTTTTAGATTATGAAGTCCCATACTATAAAATACGAGTTGGTAATTTTTCTAATAGAGATAAAGCCGAAGAGTATCAACAACGAGTCAAGTCCTCGGGTTACAAAAATGCATGGGTTGTTGTTGTGATTGTTGATGTCAAAGAAACATCACCGTTGTATGACGAACTTTTGATACCGCAAACGATAGACTCACTAACCAATCAAGAAGAATCAGATAACAACGTTGAGCCTGAAGATGAATAAGATTGCTGTAATTTCTGATGAGTCATACGAAAAAATTGTAATTAATGCGGTGGAAGTCCTCAAACGAGGCGATCTACTTGTTTCTCCAACAGAGACACGATATGGACTTTTAGTGAATGCCGACAACAGCAAAGCATTGGAGAAACTATATCAAGCCAAGAACCGTCCTGGTTTTATGCCGACGGCGATTTTTGTTGGTTCGCAGGAGGAAATTTTTAAATATGGCAAGAAAACAAGAGCAGCTGAAAAACTCGCCAATGCATATTTACCAGGACCACTTACGTTGATTCTGGATACTAATATTTCTGAGAAAAAGTATGTCGTTTACAAAGGGAAAATAGGTGTTCGGTTTTCAAGTTTCAAGTTAATTTCGGATATTTTGAAACAGATAGATTTTCCTCTATCAGCTACATCCGCAAATATCTCAGGAGCCAACGAATGTGATTCAATAGAAAAGATTGAAAATGAATTTGGTGATTTAGTCTCATTTTATATTGATGGTGGTTCTCTGACGAAGGAAGCCTCTACGGTTGTGGATGTCTCAAGCAAAGAACTCTGTTTCCATCGTGTTGGAGCGATTAGTGCGGAAGAAATTATTTTAAAAGTTGAAAGTTGATTTGTGGAAATATGAATAAAACGTTTACAATTATGTTTGTATGTACAGGCAATACCTGTCGTTCTCCAATGGCAGAGGGAGCGATGAAAGTTCTTCTGGAAAAAGAGAATCTAAAAAATAAGTATGAAGTTATTTCTTCGGGTACTTCGGCGGCGACTGGGTTCCCAGCAACGCTCTATGGGATTGAAGCTGCTAAGATTTGGGATGCTGATATGTCGGCTCATCAATCTCAACCATTGACATCTGAGTTATTAGAGAAATCTGATTTGATATTTGCGATGACACCGAGTCACTTTGCTGAGATTATACGATTGAGAAAAGATGTTGCTGATAGAACATATCTCTTTAAGAATTTCCCCGACCATGCTTCTATCGGTGAGGGGCTTATTGATCCAATTGGTCAAGAGTTGTCGGTGTACAACGAGACATTTTTAGAAATTGGTGAGTACTTAGGAAAGTATTTACCAGAAATTGTCAAAAGGATAGAGAATAAGTAGATGCCAAAACGTTCTAAAATACAATCATTCTTACTCATGCTTATTGTCTTTATAGGATTGATTCCTATTTTTTATTTTGTAACTTTAGAAATAGGAAATGCACAAGCTGCGACTGACTCTACTGACATTAAAGATGTCGATTCTTCTGACCCAATAGGACGCTATGTTGATAATGTTGCCTTTGGAGTTGGCGAAAAATTATTATTTGATATAAACTATGGTTTTATAAATGCAGGTACTGCTACTATGGAAGTCGCTTCTTTGATAGAATATGAAGAGCGTCCATGTTTTCAGATTATAACAACAGCAAATTCAAATTCTTTTTTCTCATCATTTTACAATGTTGACGACCGAGCCGAGTCTATCATCGATGCGACTGGATTGTTTAGTTGGCGGTTCGAAAAAAATCTGCGTGAAGGAAGCTACCGTTCTGATCGACAATATGATTTTGATCAACGGAATCATTCGACAGTGTATAAAAATGATACTCTTGATGTGGAAGCATATGTGCAGGATGCATTGTCGATGCTTTACTATATTCGTACGCAGGAATTAAAAGTAGGTACATCATTTTTTGTCGATAACTTTGTTGATGGACGGAAATTTCAAACTGAAGTAAAAATTATTAAGAAAGAAAAAATATCTGTTGATGCAGGTTCTTTTGATTGTGTTGTAGTTGAACCGCTTATGAACTCGGTTGGTGTTTTTAAAAATAAAGGATCTGTCAAAGTCTGGTTGACTGACGACAGAATGAAAATGCCTGTGCTTATGAAAACAAAAATTATAGTTGGTTCTATCTCTGCTGAGTTGACCGATTTTACACTTGGTGAGATAGAGGAATTTTAAAGATGGCTCAATCTAAAAAGAAAATTCAACCTGCCGATTTATCAAAAGTTACGACGTACTCTATAAAAAAAAGACCTACGAAAACAAAAACAAAATCATTTGCCAAACCAATAAATCTAAAACAACCTGAAACATTTTTTGATACTCTTCCGAAATTTCTAAAAGCATCTGATTTAAATGAATTTATTGACCTGACCTATAAAGCACGCAAAAAAAAGAAACCATTTCATCTTCTGCTTGGAGCTCATACAATCAAAGTTGGATTAACGCCAATTCTTATTGATCTAATGGAATTTGAAATAGTCACGGGCTTTTCATTTAATTGTGCAGGACTGATTCATGATATCGAACTTGCCTTTTATGGTGGTACATCTGAAGATGTGCAGGCGGGGCTTGTAGACGGGTCCTTTGGAATGGTCAAAGAGACTGCAGAGATGTTTTCTGAAATTGTTAAGTTTGCAGCATCTGAAAATATCGGATTAGGTGAAGCAGGGGGCAAATTTATTAACGCTCATAAAGCGAAACATCGGTCACTTTCTATTTTCGCCCAAGCAGATGCTCTCGGATGTCCAGCCACGATTCATGTTGGCATTGGTACCGACACAATCGCTCAGCATGCTAATTATGATGCTGCCAAACTTGGCGAAGCGTCGCATGTTGACTTTCGGATTATGGCAACAATTTGCAAAGAGATAAACAATGGGGGAGTCCTTGCCAATATCGGTTCGGCGGTGTTACTTCCTGAAGTATTTTTGAAAGCTCTGACTGTAGCTCGTAATCTTACGACGAATAAAAATGCTTTGACTACTGCAAATTTTGATATGATAACGCACTATAGACCATCTGAAAATATTGTTAATAGACCAACTAAAAATGCTGGCAAAGGATTTAACTTTGTCGGGCATCATGAAATAATGATACCCCTCTTAGCGTGGGGTTTAAAACAAAAGTTCTTGGCTGAATAAGCCAAACGGAGTACTTCGAGTACGGAGTATTTTTAATACGGAGTATAAAATGGCAAAACTTGTCGAATGTGTACCAAATTTTTCCGAAGGACGTCGTCCTGAAGTTATCGAAGCAATTTGTAAAGCTATCACCGAAGAAGAAGGCGTTGTTCTTTTAGCTCATGAGATGGATCCTGATCATAACCGTGCGGTTGTAACATTTGTCTGTGACCCAAGTCTTGTTGTTGATGCGGCATTTCGTGGAATTAAAAAAGCGTCCGAACTTATTGATATGACAACTCACACAGGTGAACATCCTCGGATGGGGGCATGCGATGTTTGTCCGTTTATTCCGCTTGGCGATATGTCTATTGAAGATTCTGTTGAACTTGCTAATAAGCTTGGTAAAAAAGTTGGTGAAGAACTTCAGATTCCTGTTTACCTCTATGAAGATGCGGCTACAACAGTGAAAAGAAAAAATCTGGCGAAAGTACGCAAAGGTGAGTATGAAGGTATCAGAGATTCAATCGAGACTGACCCATTACGCAAACCTGATTATGGGCCATCGAAAATGAATCTTAAAGCAGGTGCAACAGCGATAGGTGTTCGTTTTCCATTGGTTGCATTTAATGTCTATCTTGATACCAATAAAAAATGGATTGCCGATAATATTGCCGATGCGATTCGTTCTATCAAAGGTGGCTATCGTTTTGTTAAGGCTCTCGGATTTGAAATTAAAGAACGTGACCAAGTACAAATTTCTATGAATTTAGTGAATTATACCAAGACTCCGATTTTCAGAGTGTTTGAAACAATAAAATCCGAAGCTGCACGATATGGTGTTAATGTAACATCGTCTGAAATAATAGGACTTGTGCCAAATGATGCAATTGTTGATGTTGCTGATTTTTACCTTCAGTTTGAAGGGTTTTCAAAAGAGCAAATTTTAGAAGAGCAACTCAAGGGTGCCTCTTCGGGAGCAAAAGCTGATTCATTTTATGATGATGTCGCTTCTTCGTCACCTGCTCCAGGGGGTGGTTCGGTGGCAGCATCGGCTGGTGCTTTGGCGTCGGCATTGTCGGCGATGGTCTGCCGTTTGACAGTTAGCAAAAAGGCGTATGCTTCTGTCAAAGATGAACTCTCTGAAATTCGTGATAAATGTGATCCACTCAAAGATGAACTTGAGACGTTGATTGTAACCGACATGGAAGCATTCAACGATGTCATGGCAGCTTTTAAAACTAAAGATACTACCAAAATCGAAGAAGCAACCAAAAATGCATCGATGGTTCCATTGACGGTAATGAAAAAATCTCTTGAAGTATTGAAAATGGCTGAAATAGTAGCGAACAAAGGGAATGAAAATTCTGTTACAGATGCAGGAGTAGCTTCTCTCATGGCAATGGCAGCAATTGAAGGAGCGGGTTATAATGTCAAGATCAATTTGGTTGATCTTACAGATAAAACTTTTGTTGAAAAGCTGACAAAAGAAGCAAATGACATTATCAATGAAGGTAAGTCTATAGCGGAAAGAATTAAAAGTAGAGTTGAGAGCTGTTTCTAAAACAGACATCTTTGCACTACAAAATTGATGAGAAAAAAACATGTAGATTTACATATGCATACAAATTGTTCCGACGGTGCTAAAACTCCTTCGGAACTTCTTGCTATTGTTCGGAGTAAAAAGCTTAGTGCCTTTGCGGTGACCGATCATGATACTATTGAAGGGTATTTAGCTATAAAAGAAATGCTGACAGATGATGACCCGATTTTGATTTCAGGGGTAGAGCTTTCCGTCTCACTTGAAGACGGTGATATGCATTTATTGGCATACTTGTTTGACCATGAAAACGAAGAGTTTATAAATGCCTTAAAAGATTTTCAGGTGACCCGTGAAAAACGTGGTATGAAGATGGTTGAAAAATTAAACGAATTAGGGCTGGATATTTCTTACGAAGATGTTGTAAAAGAGTCGAATGGTTCTGTTGTTGGGCGACCACATATTGCAAGAGCGTTGTTTAACAAAAAAATGACATCATACTATGAAGAGGCTTTTCATAAATATATTTCTGATGCTGGACCAGCCTTTGTAGCAAAAGAAAATTTTACGTCTCAAGATGCAATTGATTTAGTACATAATGCTGGAGGATTAGTTGTTTTGGCTCATCCTGGCATAAATAATAAAGAAAAATATTTACAAGAACTGGTTGGACTCGGATTAGACGGAATCGAAGCATATCACTCGAGTCATAAAGTTGCCGATTCTGATAGGTATAAACATTTGGCAGATAGACATCATCTTCTCATTACTGGTGGCTCTGATTATCATGGTATCTCTGACCGACATGGTTCGGTCGGTTCACAAAGAGTCCCGTATGAATGTTTTGAAAAGTTATTTGAAAAAGGTCATAAGAATTGAGGTTGATTTGAAAAAATATATTTTTGCTCTTCTTTTTTGTCTGAGTTTTTCGTTGGTCGTAGCATCTGACATGTCTCTTGAAAAACAGGATGAAATTATACAAAATTATATGTTTCTGACTGGTCAGTTGTCTCAATCTCAAGCTACGGCTTTTGCTGAAGAATCTGAAATGACAGACCTCTCTGGCAAATGTGGTATGTCAATTGTTCGGGATTTCAAACTCAATTATGATAAATTTGACAAACAATTGTTACGCTCGACTGGGGTGCAATTAGTTGCCCGTCCAGACTATCTTCCTGATACTATAAGTTCTCCATCGGGAAACTTCTTAATTCACTTTTCGACTGTTGGTGATGATGCTGTCTATAGTAATATTACTGGGGGAGCTTTGGGGTATATCGACTCTGTCGCTCTCATCTTGGATGAAGTGTATGCACATATTATTGATTCTTTAGGTTATCCTGAGCCAGTGCGTGATTCGTTTTACGTTGCGGGTGGTGATGAAAAATATGATGTCTATTTATTAGATATCTCAGGTCCATTTTATGGATTGGCTTGGACTGATTCTGTTTTAGTAATGCCTAATGGAGATTCGTTAGCGACCGCATTCTTAGAGATAGAAAATGATTTCAATAATTTACCACGATATAAAAATCGTCCTTTGGATGCCTTTAGAGTTACAGCAGCCCATGAGTTTTTCCACATGGTGCAGTTTGCTATTGATGCTACTGAATCGGAACAAGTTTCAAATGTTGTTGCAGGCCCTGCTTGGATGGAGATGTCATCGGTTTGGATGGAAGAAGAAATTTATGATGATGTAAATGATTATTATAGTTATCTTCCCTTTTTCTTTAATGATCCTGCAGCTTCAATTCAACAGTTTTTAAATAGTAGTGATTTACATCCGTATGGTTCTGTTGTTTTTCCTCTTTTCTTGTCTGAAAAATTTGATGCGGATATCATAAAAGCAATCTGGCTAAAATGTGGTGAGTATGGTCCTGGACCACATTCTATTCAAGTGACTGGAGAGGTTATAGATTCTGTCACATCAAGTGCAGAATCTTTTGAAACTATTTTTGCTGAGTTTGCACTTTGGAATTATTTTACCGGAAGCAGAGCATTGTTAGCTCCACAAGGATATGGCTATTCTGAACGAGAGTCATATGATGTTGAGTTTAGTGAAGATCCAGCAGCTTTAAGTATTCGAACGGAATACGATTATCCTGTGATTGTTCCCGCGACTAATAACGGGGATTATAATCCTGTCCATAATAGTGCCTTTTATTTAAAATTAAATAATGTATTTCATCTGATTGCTGAATACAACTGCACTGATTCCGCTGTTGCATTTGATACGACGTATTGGAGATGCAATACTGGTACCTTTCCAACTTGTACTGACTCGACCGAGGTTACTTCTTTAGATGCATTTGATACACTGTATATTGATACTTTTGTTTGTATTGATTCAATAGATGTTATGAAGATGATTTTAGCTCTTGAAGGAACATTTTCTAACCCATGGGGTTTTAGTATCATTTATGAAGATAAATTAATAAAAGATTCAATAATCATCGATGAAAGAATATTCCCAGCAGGATCGGCATTAGGTCTTGATGTTTTAGGACCATCAAAATATAATAGTATAACATTTGTTATAACTCCGGCATCATCAAATAGACATTTTTATACAGGTTCAGATTATGGGGTAGGCTTTGGTGTACTTAATACATTGAACCCAAATCCTCTTGATTCTATTTACTTTAGCCACTCGATTGAACCTGCAATTTTTTATCCATATCCAAACCCTGCGGTGTATGATAAATTGGCCGAGAAACAGATAACATTTAAATTTCAACCATCGACGGACTCAACATATCTAATTCGTTCGATTGACTCTTTGACTGCTGATACAGCACTGACAAATATTATTCTAAATAGTGGGTATTTTGTAATTGATATTTTTAACATAAATGGTGAACGAATTCGTTCTTTTGAAAAAATTACTTCTATTGATTTGTTGTCATCTCAAGGACAAGATCTCGTGAGTTGGGATATGAAAAACGAAAGAGGGAATGATGTTGCCTCTGGTGTATATTTAGCGTATCTCCGTCTTATGTCACAACAGGATAGTAAAAAAACCGTCATAAAAGAACTCAAAACAAAAATAGCGGTTATACGATGACCTCAAAAGAGTTGCGACTGATTCCACGGATTGGATTGTTTGCGGCACTTATTTATGTTTTGTCATGGGCAACGGCAATGCTTCCAAATGTGAACTTGATTTTCTTTATTGTATTTATCTCTGGCTATATGTGGGGTGCATTTCCTGGTATGTTAGTCGGAGCATTTGGCATGGGACTTTCAACATTCTTTTCACCCTTTGGTCCTGCTGCACTTCCTGTAATGGTCGCGCAGGTTTTTGGGGCGTCAATGTCGGGTGTTTTGGGGGCAATGTTTGTACGAATTACAGGGGATAGGTTGACACAATTTCGACTCTATTTGTGGCTTCCCATTTTTTCACTGGCATGTACCCTTGGCTTTTTTATCCCTGTTAATATTGTAGATAGTTGGTTGTTTCAACCTTTCTGGGAGCGTCTCTATATCAGCTCATTTTGGTCATTGATTTCTGTTGGGAGTAATATCGTCTTGTTTATGTTATTGTTTCCCGCATTGATTTCATTTTGTAAAAAAGAACAGGAAACATTTTGTTAAAGTATCTTCTGCTCATACAATTTCTTTGTATTAGTTCGATTGCTGCCGAAGAGGTTGTAGATTCTACCGAAGTCCAAATTGTTACAGATACGACAATTATTGATTCGCTTGAAGTTGTTCCACCAACAATAGAACCGGACACATTGACAGAAGCACAAAAAGCGTATCAGTTTTTTTTAGACAGACAAGAAAATAGAAAAGTGACTCAAAAAGAGAAAGAAATTGTTGAGTTGAAGACATATCTCTCTTTTTATGATTCACTGACAACGACCTTATTGCATCCACGATTGAACAATTATTCGGCGATAAAAAAATCATTCAGTAAAGATGCAGGCGACTATTTCCGTACTGACCCATCATATTTTGTACAGGACTATCAACAAACTCCACTTCGTAAAACAGTTAGACCATTTGGTCTCTCTGGCAACCGCATGAATGTAATTGTCAATGGTTTATCTTATACGCCATTTGAACATATCCCTGAACCAGATGGGTTAGTTGATTTTAATGATATACCAACAGGACTTACAAGAGAAATTTATATTCTGCCTGGTGGGGTGGGACAGTTATTTGGTGGCGACCAGTCGGTTGCGACATTGGTGACAGTACCCAATCAACCTGACTCTTCATTTGAGCCTGAGATTCGATTGCATGTTGATAAAGGTTCTTTTAATTATGCATATACACGCGGTGGCTATACGAAACTTTTCTCAAATGGGAAAGAGCTTGATTTGTCGGTTGACTATCGAAACAGTTCAGGGATACGAACTGCTACAAATGATAATAGTTATCATTATACTGGTCGGACTGTTATACCAATGAACTCTTCGTACTATCTTTTTGCTTCTGGCTCAACTTATAGTCGAAAGGGAGCATATCGAATTTTAAAACCTTCCGTGAGTAGTTCCGTCACACGGAGTCGAACCGACCGAAATGGACAAATAGCTATTGAAAAAATCAGTGATGATGAAAAAGTGAAGTATCATCTTGGGTATAACTATCTCAAACAAAATTCAAATATTGACGGAGACTATAAAGGGCGTTTCAATTTTTATGGTAACGAATTGCAGTTTGTAAGAGAAGCACAGCTTTCAAATAAGATGCTCAAAACAGAAATATCATTTTCTCATTTGAAACAATCGGATGGTATTGATGATGACAGTGAAAAAAATCTCAAAGCGTCATCTACTCTGTTGAAAAAAAATAGTAATGGTTCTTTTGGATTAACTGCTGGAGCTATTTATAATGACGAATATAACTTTCTCCCATTTACGTCGGTTGTTTACCAACGGTACTCTGATAACAATTTTATGATGCTTTCTCTCGCTTACTCAGAAAAAGCACCATCGATGCATGATACAAACTTAAAACTACAAATTGATTCGATGTATGCGGGTGTCTCGTCTACTTTAACAAACAGTATTACTTATGCGGATATAGGTAATAAATGGCTTCTATCTGAAAAACAACTGGTAGGGACATTTTTGTATGAATATGGTTCAATGAAAAATAATCTTCGTTTTACTCTGACTGGTGGACAGCTCTTTGATGGTATAGATTGGTACCATACAGAAACTTTAATCGGGGCTGAATTAGTCAATCAATTTAAACCTGAAAACTCAAACATAACTTTTGCTGATTTACAGTTAAAACAAAAGTATTCATATAATGATTTTCTAAATGTATCTATTGGTGGTGCATATCATTTTATAGAATATGAATTAGTAGATAGTAGACCTTACCAACCAGAGTACCAAATTTTTGGTGCTGGAGAACTGCATCATTACTGGAAACAGAAGTGGATTGATTTAAACCTCTATGGTGAAATAGTGTATTCGGGGCCATACCAAGGGTATTTTGACGAACCTTTAGGTGAGAATATCGTTATCAATTCAGGTATGTCATTTAAATTAAAACGTTTCCATTTTTATTATATTTTCCAAAACTCAATCAATGTCTATCGTCCAAACCCAGATAGCTTTAATGAATTAGGTCGTTATCAATATTATGGTTTTACTTGGGATTTCCTGAATTAAATCAAATTATCTATATCACTTGACTTGCCTTATCCG
Source organism: Candidatus Zixiibacteriota bacterium (assembly GCA_024280215.1). Taxonomy (GTDB): domain Bacteria; phylum Zixibacteria; class MSB-5A5; order GN15; family FEB-12; genus QQUK01. The sequence goes on along the minus strand of JAJRQO010000018.1, from coordinate 58,457 downwards.
AATTTGTTATGTTTGAGTATGTCAAACATTCAAATCCAAAGAGAAGAAGCGTATCAACTTGTAGTTGAAAAAATAGGTGTTAATAATCTTCTCAAACATATCATATCTGTAGAAGCTGGTATGCGTCAACTTGCGATTCATTTTAATGAAGATGTCGACTATTGGGGGATGACAGGTCTGCTCCATGACCTTGACTATAATGAAACTAAAAATGACGAACCACGCCATACTTATTTGACAGCAGAATGGCTTTCGAAGTATAATCTGCCTGAAGAAATGATGCACGCTATTCATGCTCACCCTGGACATATTCCGTGTCAGTCAAAACTTGACTGGGCATTGTATGCCGTTGACCCTACGACTGGTTTTTTGGTTGCCTGTGCATTGATGCATCCAGATAAAAAACTTGCTGCTTTAGATTCCAAATTTCTGCTCAAGCGATTCAAAGAAAAACGATTTGCTGCTGGTGCAACTCGTGAGAATATGGCAGCCTGTTCCAACTTAGGTTTTGAACTTGATGAATTCCTGCTTATGGTCAGAGATGGTATGATGACAATTTCTGATAAACTCGGAATGTAAATGCAAAAAAAATCAATTTTTCAAAAAGATATTATCAGTTGGTCTATGTATGACTTCGCTAATACTATTTTTTCGATGAACATCATTTCGCTCTACCTCAAAAGATATATCATCGAAGACTTAGGCAAAGATGACCGTTACTTTGATATACCGTACGCCCTCTCGATGCTTATTGCTGCGTTACTGCTTCCAGCTTTGGGAGCAATTTCTGACCATTCGACAAAGAAAAAATTCTTTCTCTTTTTGTTTACGATTACCTGTTGTATATCTGTCGGCTTGATGGCATTTGTTCCATCGTCGATGTTTATACTTCTTATAGTTTTGTTTATCATTTCAAACTTTACCTACGAAGCAGGGCAACCATTTTATAACTCACTTTTATACTCTGTTGCCGATGGTACCCAAGCACGTTTTGTCTCGGGCATTGGAGTAGCGATGGGTTATGTTGGCTCTGTTGTTGGAATGCTTATTGTTTTGCCGTTTGTAACTGGTTCTCTTTTTGGGTTAGATGTACCATTCTTGGAAGGTGGCGGAAAGGTCGCATCATTTTTGCCAACGGCATTTTTGTTTGCTCTTTTTTCAATTCCTCTTTTTCTTAATGTGAAAGAAAAAGAAGTTAAAAATAGTCGGAAAGTAACTCTTACAGATGGGTATAAAGAAGTATGGGACGGTGTCAAATCGACCAAGAAGTATCCTGGCGTTCTTCGGTTCTTGATTGCTGATTACTTCTTTGAAGATGCCGTTACGACAGTTATTTTAAATATAGGAATATATTGTTCGATAGTTATTGGACTTCAAGAGGCAGAGATAACTCAGTTTTTAATTATCTCGACGTTGTCGGCCGTTGCTGGTTCTTTTATCTTGGGTAAAATAGCTCAATATTACCCATTGAAAAAGATGCTACACTATATTATCTTGGGCTGGATTGGAGCATTATTGTTATTTGTTATTACAGATAACCAAATGGTAATCTGGATTCTTGGTTCTGTTGTAGGAATATTGCTCGGTGGTTTATGGACAACATCTCGTCCGATGCTTGGAGAGTTAGTACCTCATGATGAACTCGGCAAATTTTTTGGACTCTTTTCACTCTCGGGACGTGCCGCTGCGATTATCGGTCCATTAGTTTGGACAACGGTTGTCTATCTATTTAACTCAGAAAGACAACTTGGGATATTAACCGCAGAGTTGTTGCAACTGAGTGAGAGCGGAATGCAAAGTTTACCTTATAAAGCGGGTATTCTTTCGTTGTTATGTATGATGATTGTAGGTTTAATTATTTTTAGAAAAGTACCATCTCAAGAGATGAAAGAAATAAATGCGTAAAGTTGGTGATTATTTTCAATATTCAGGTGCGGTGCATATTCATACGACCGAGTCTGATGGAACTAAAATCGTGGAAGATGTTATAGCGATTGGTAAAGATACCAAGCTCGATTTTATGATGTTTGCTGACCATATGACTCTTTCAAATCGAGAGAATGGTCACGAAGGACTCTACGGTGATATGTTGGTCGTGATTGGTTATGAGCATAACGACGAAGCTGACGAACACCATTACTTATTATTTGATTCTCCAAAAGTCTATCCAAATGAAATGAAAGCCGCCGAATATGTCACAGCAGGAGCAACAGACAAAGCTCTTGGCATCTTGGCACATCCTGATGAAATCAGAACAAACTTAGAGCAGTACCCTCCATATCCGTGGCGAGACTGGAATGCGGTCGGCTTTAATGGTATAGAAATCTGGAATCAGATGTCTGAATGGATGGAAAAGCTCACTCGCTATAACAAACTTCCGATGTCACTATCACCTCGTAAATCAATGGTTGGACCAACAGATCGTATACTTAAAATTTGGGACGAATATAACATCAAAGAGAAGATGGTCGGTATTGCTGGAGTTGACGCTCATGCCTTTCCTGTGCATATAGGTCCGTTGAAAATTGAGATATTTCCATATAAAGTACATTTTAAGTGTCTGAGAACGCATGTTATCCTGCCTGAAAAGATGTCAAATGACTTTAAAGTAGCAAAAAAACAGCTATACGATGCGATATTTGATTGTCGGGTCTATATCTCAAACACAAGATGGGGCAATGCTGACAAGTTTGAATTTTATGCTCAAAACAACTCTGAAAAAGTAATCTCTGGTGGAACATTGTCATCTACAGAAAATGGAAAGTTGATATCAAAGCTACCATCTAAAGCGACTATTAAGTTGATTCATAACGGAAGATATATTTTAGAAACTGAAACGGACTATTTTGAATACGCAAATTTACAAAGCGGTGTCTATCGCATTGAAGCATGGAAAGGGAAAAGGGGCTGGATATTTTCAAATCATATTCGGGTCGCTTAACATATAAATGAAACTGACAACTATTGACTTACTTCAAGATTCAAAAGTTTTTAAACATTCACAAGAATTACAAACAATTCTCGAATGTAAATTTGTACTCCTTTCAAGCCCTATCGAACATTTTTTAATATTTGGCCCTCTCCATCCATATAATTATCATGCTCAACTTGTAGAAAAACTCTGTCATGAGCAAAATATTGATTGTGAATGGCAGAAACAGCCCGATATGTTTATGATTACTGACAAAACAGTTCAAATTAAAGGTGGGGGATGGTTTCGGTTTGATTTTCAGCATAAAACATTATCTGCTATGAGTATCTCCACAGCATACGGGCGGTTTGATGAATCTATCTTCGAGCTTTTTATCGAAAATAAGCTTTTACCAGACGGTTTCAGTGTTCAGATTAGAGATTAGTCTAAAATTGCCTTAAATTATTTAATTCACAAACTCCATCAAACATCATATTCATTATCCATAATTGTACCACCAGTTTATCATTGTTTTAACGAATTGAAAATTTGATAATAATTATATCATCTTTCATTCAATAAAAACTTGACAAGTAGACAGATATTCGCTAAAGTTGGGGAATTATTTGAAAAGGAACTTTGACTTTGTTTGAAACTTTTTTCCCAATTCTTTTACTGATGGCAGTCGGTGTCTTTTTGTCGGTTGTTTTTATCTTCTTATCTGCTAAGATTGGAAGAAAAACAAAACTTGCCAAAAAGTTTGAACCATACGAATGTGGTGTTGAACCTGTCGGTACAACTAAAGAACCAGTTCAAGTTAAATTCTTTTTAGTCGCAATTTTATTTATACTTTTTGATATTGAAGTTATCTTTTTATACCCATACGCAGTTATGGCACGTGAATTAGGGATGTTTGGACTTATCGAAATTTGCGTTTTTGTCGTAATACTATTAGTAGGTTATTTTTATGTACTTGGTAGAGGAGCCCTCAAGTGGGATTAGAAGAGAAAATACCAGATTCGATTATATTGACATCACTTGACAAGATGGTCAACTGGGCACACAAACGTTCTATGTGGCCGCTTGGCTTTGGACTTGCTTGCTGTGCTATTGAGATGATTTCCACTTTTGGACCTCACTTTGATGTTGCCCGTTTTGGTATGGAAGTAATGAGACCATCTCCAAGACAAGCTGATTTGATGATTGTTGCGGGTCGAGTTTCTCAAAAAATGGCTCCAGTGGTCAAAACGCTTTATGAACAAATGCCAAACCCTAAGTGGGTTATTTCGATGGGTGCTTGTGCATCTTGTGGCGGTGTTTTTAATAACTATGCAATTGTACAAGGGGTTGACCGAATTATTCCAGTTGATGTATATATCCCTGGATGTCCACCAAGGCCTGAGCAATTGCTTGATGGTATTTTAACATTGTTTAAACAAGTTGAAAAAGAATCTCTGAAAGATAGTCGCCCTGAATGGGGTCGTGAACTCAGTAAATAATTTTTTTAAATAGATATTTGTGAATTTTAGAACAAGGTTGTATGGAAGATAAACTAAGAGAATTTTTTAATAAGAACTTTAAAGATGATGTCATCAAGGAAGATAAATTCCGTGGCGATGTCTCTTACTATATAAAACCTGATTCACTCTATGCTATCTGTGAAGGTCTGCTTGCTGATTCGGATTTAGATATGAAGTTTCTATCCGATATAACCTCGCTTGATTGGTTAAATCACGCAGAAGAGAAAAATGGTCGGTTTGAAGTTGTCTACAACTTGTATTCAATCGGACACAGCTATCGTTTTTTCTTGAAAGTCCGTCTTGATGGTGAGAATCCATCGGTGAAATCTCTTATTGATTTATGGGATGGTGCTAACTGGATGGAGCGTGAAGTATTCGACATGATGGGTATCAATTTTGAAGGTCATCCTAATTTGACAAAAATTCTGACAGCCGATGAACTTGATGGTCACCCATTGCGTAAAGATTTCCCGCTTACATGGGAACAACCAAAATTCACATGGAATTTAGATGATCCACCTGAGGTGATTAAATGAGCAATGTCTCGAAAACAGTCACGCTCAATATGGGACCTCAACATCCGTCGACACATGGTGTTCTGCGGGTGGTCTTGGAATTAGACGGTGAAACTGTTGTCAAAGCTGAACCTGTCTTAGGCTATTTACATACGGGTATCGAAAAAACAATGGAAGATAAGTTGTACTACAAAGCTATTCCATGTACTGACCGTATGGATTATCTTGCTCCGATGTCAAACAATCTTGGGTTTTGTCTTGCTGTTGAAAAGCTGATGGAAATTGACATTCCTGAAAAAGTACAATGGGTTCGTGTCTGTTTAGCTGAGCTTACTCGTATTAATTCTCATCTTGTTTGGCTTGGTACTCATGCTCTTGATTTGGGTGCGATGTCTATGCTACTCTATGCTTTCCGTGACCGTGAATCTATTATGGATATGTATGAAGCGGTTGGTGGACAACGGATGATGACGACATATATTCGTATCGGTGGCTTGGCTCAGGATATTCCAAAAGATTTTGATAAAGGTATCCGCAAAGTTATTAAGACTATTAAAGCTGGATTAGTTGATTACGAAACATTGCTTACCAATAATGAGATTTTTATAAATAGAACTAAAGGCGTTGGCGTTCTTTCTGCCGAAGAAGCAATCAACTTGTCACTTTCTGGTCCTCTGCTTCGTGGTTCTGGTGTCAATCAGGATTTAAGAAAAGCGAATCCATATTCAAGTTATGAAAAGTTTGATTTTGAAGTTCCTCTTGGTAAAAATGGTGATGCCTATGATCGTTACTTAATTCGTATAGAAGAAATTAAGCAATCGATGCGAATTATGGAACAAGCCTTAGATGGTATGCCAGAAGGTCCTTATCGAGCACATGTCCCAGGAATTGTCCTTCCTCCAAAGGAAGATATTTTATATAAAATGGAATCGATGATTTTCCACTTTAAAATAATTACTGAAGGATTCAAAACTCCTGTTGGTGCTGTCTATCAGGCAATTGAGTCTGGTAAAGGTGAGATAGGGTTCTTTATCTCAGCTGATGGTACAAACAAGCCGCATCGTGTTCGGGTTCGCCCACCATCATTTATAAACTTAGCTGCCTTACCAAAAATGTGTGAAGGTAATATGTTTGCCGATGTCGTTTGTGCAATCGGTTCGATTGATATTGTATTAGGAGAAGTTGACAGATGATCTTGACTGAAGACTCTATTGCGAAAATAAAAGCAAAAGCTGTTCGGTATCCTCGTAAGAAATCTGCGATTCTTCCAGCTTGGACTGTTGCATATCGCCAAATTGGTCATGTTGACGAAGCGATTTATAAAGAGATTTCAAAAGTTATCGGCGTGCCAATGGTAGAGATTGCTGAGGCGGCTACATTTTATACAATGTTCCCGAAAAAACCTCGTGGTAAATATCTTTTACAAGTGTGTAACAATATCTCATGTGCCTTGCGTGGTTCTGATTCGATGATTACACATCTTGAAAACAAATTAGATATAAAACTTGGCGAGACAACAGATGATAATCAATTTTCACTTATTGCTGTAGAATGTCTCGGTGCATGTGCGACTGCTCCAATGGTGCAGGTCAACATGGAATACCATGAAAATTTAGATGCTACAAAATTAGATAAACTTATTGATGACTTAAAGGCGAAAAAAGACTGATGCATTATTCACCTGTCATAACAAATGCGGATATCGCCGCCAAAGATGAAAATCTACATCTCTTCCAATATGTAGAAGATTCAAAACAATGTGAGATTGATACTTTTGTTTCCCGTGGTGGTTACAAAGCATGGAAAAAAGTTTTGGAAGGTATTTCAAGAGAAGATCTGATCAATACAGTAAAAGCATCAGGGCTTCGTGGTCGTGGTGGTGCTGGGTTCCCAACTGGTTTGAAGTGGTCATTTGTGCCGAAAGATTCTCCAAAAGCTCGATATATGGTTTGCAATGCTGATGAGTCCGAACCTGGTACTTGTAAAGATAGAGTCCTCATGGAGCGTGACCCGCATGCTATTATTGAAGGTATGGCAATTGGTGCTTATGCTATCGGATGTCATTTGATGTTTATTTATATCCGTGGTGAGTTCGACCATTGTATTGACAAGATGGAAGCTGCCATGGAAGAAGCCTACGCTAAAGGTCATCTTGGAAAAAATGTTTATGGCTCTGGCTATGATTTAGATATGATTGTTCATACAGGTGGCGGAGCATATATTTGTGGTGAAGAAACTGCATTGCTGAATTCAATTGAAGGTGAACGTGGTCAATCTCGGATGCGTCCACCATTTCCAGCTATTGAAGGTCTCTACGCCTCGCCAACTATTGTAAATAATGTTGAATCACTTGCGGCTGTTCCGCATATTATAAATCGTGGTGCCGAATGGTACGCATCTATTGGTACGGAGAAATCTAAAGGTTCTAAACTGTTTTCTCTCTCTGGTCATGTCAATCGTCCTGGTAATTTTGAAGTTCCTTTAGGCTTTAATTTAAAAGATATGATTTATAACCCCGACTATGGTGGGGGAATGCTTGGTGATGTACCTCTCAAAGGTGTTATCCCTGGTGGTGCATCAACGCCGTTTTTACTCCCTGATATGATTGATGTTGCCCTTGATTATGAATCCCTCCAAGAAAAAGATTCGATGCTTGGTTCTGGTGCGATTATTGTTTTCAATGAGAATACTTGTATTGTTTGGATTCTAAAAAAACTTATACATTTCTTCCGTCATGAATCATGTGGGAAATGTACTCCTTGTCGTGAAGGTACTGCTTGGCTTGAACAAATGATTAATCGTATCGAGGCAGGGCAAGGTGAAGCTGGTGATTTGGAAAAAATGGAAGAAGTCTGTGGAAATATATTAGGACGTACTATTTGTCCATTAGGTGATGCTGCGGTTATGCCGATTCAATCTGCTTTGCGTTTGTATCGTGACGAATGGCAATATCATATTGACCACAAAAAATGTATGGTTAAATCAAACTTTGAGTTTAAATAAATATGTCTGAAGCTGTGAAAAAAGATCAACCAAAAGTTTCCGTTCCGACGGTTACATTTAGCCTCGACGGTCAGTCTGTTACCGTACCAAAAGGTACGACGGTATTACAGGCTGCTAAAGATGTCGGGATTCATATTCCAACATTCTGTTGGCATCCTCAGTTAAAATCTGTTGGTGCATGTCGGATGTGTTATGTCGAAGTTGAAAAAATGCCGAAGCTGATGGTTTCATGTATGCTTGATGCGATGGACGGCATGGTTGTCCAAACAGATTCCGATCAGGTTCGTCAAGGTCGTAAAGCAGTACTCGAATTTATTCTGTTAAATCATCCTCTGGATTGTCCGACCTGTGACAAAGGTGGCGAATGTGATTTGCAGAATCTGACTTTTAAGCATGGTGTTGATGACAATCGATTTGATTTTAAGAAAGCTCGTTTTAAAGAAGAGAGCATGACGACGACCTTTGATGATAAAAAAATTGGTCCTGAAATTGTTCTCAATAGAAATAGATGTATCCTCTGTTACAAATGTGTCCGTGCCAATAAAGAAGCCTTTGGTGAATATGACCTCGGTGCTTTCGAACGGGGTAACATAACCCAAATCGACGCAGTTCCAGGTGGAGAAGTATGCAATCCTTTTTCTGGTAATTTAGTTGAGATTTGTCCCGTTGGAGCATTAACAAATTCTGATTGGCGTTACAAAATTAGAGTCTGGTTGACAAAAACGACACCGTCGCTATGTAATTTTAACTCATCAGGTTCCAATATTGATTTTTATAAAGAAGACCATCAAAATAAAATTTTCCGTGTTACTTCTCGTACTAATGATTCTATTGATGATGGTTGGATTTCTGATATTACCCGTTATGGGTATCAGGTTATTAATTCTGCTGACCGTTTACAAAAACCTTTGATTAAAAAAGATGGTAAACAAGTTGAAGTTTCATGGGATGAAGCGATTAACTTTATCGCAAAAAAATATAATGATATAAAAGAATCAGTTGGTCGAGTATGTATCGGTGGATTGATTTCCCCATCGCTTGACAATCGCTCGCTTTATTCGTTTTCAAAAATGATTCGCACCGTTTGTAAATCAAACAATATTGATTTCCGTGGCGATTACAGAATGCTTCCGAATAATCCTGACTCACCATTTGGTGTTCTACGTTCACAGCCATTTTCAATTGCTGAAATTGATGATTCTGATGTTATCGTGTCTTTTGGTTCAGACTTAATACATGAACATCCAAATGAATACTTACGAATCCGCAAAGCGTTCAACTATACCCAACCAAAAATTTATTCTATGATGCCATACTCGGTGAAATCAGCAGATGTTGCCAATATCGAATATGTCTATACTCCTGGTACCGATGAAACCGCTATTAATGCGATTTGTCTTGCTGGTATTGAAGAAAATGTTGTTGATGCCTCAATGGCGACGGAATATATCAAACATGTTGTCCCGTCGACATTAAAAGATGCGTCAGCATTATGTGGGCTCGATGAAGCTGAACTAAAAATCTTAGCTCGTTCTATTGCTGAAGGCAAGAAAATTACATTCTTAGTTGGTGAAATTGTTACTCGCTCAAAAGCACGCGACATAATTACCGCAGCTCTTTTAAATATGAATAAACTCTTTGGACTAAGCTCTAAAGGTCAGATTTCTATTTTAGCTCGTTATGCTAATTCTAAAGGTGCTGAAAAACTTGGTATCCTTCCTGACCCTATTGCTCCGATTAAAGAAGCGTTGAAAAATGATTTCGAAGAATATCCAGAATCAGAACCTCGGAATACCGATGGTATGATGGCACATATTCGCAAAGAAGAAATCAAAGGACTCTTTATTGTTGGCTCTAATCCGATGATGCTTTATCCTGATAAAGAATTTATTAAAGAGAGTTTAGATAAATTAGATTTCTTAGTTGTCTGTGATCTGTTTGAAACAGAAACAACCGAAGCAGCCGATGTTGTTCTGCCACTTGCAGGTTGGGCTGAATATGATGGCGACTATGTCAATCTTGAAGGTGTTTGTCAATCAGCAAAGCAAGCTGTCAAACCAGCTGGTGAATCAAAAGCTGCCTATGAAATTGTCCGTCTTATTGCTGAAAAACTTGAACATAAAACTTTTGATGTCGAAAGTATAGACAAAGGTGTCGAAGCATGTCTTGCTATTGACACGACAATAAAATTACCAAATGAATTTCTTGATATTAAAGCTGAGTCTGAGGATGTTACAGGTGAATTTAGTCATCCTATATTTATTATTGATGATGCTCACCATTGTGGTCACTTAACAGAAAAAGCTCCTTCATTGAATAATTTTACCGCAGAAGCATATCTCATGATGTCAGAAGAATTAGCGGCTAAAAACAATATGCAAGAAAATGACCCTGTACGTGTTGAATCTGAAGTCTCAAAATTGATTTTACCTGTAAAAATTTCTGAATCACTTGATTCCGATGTTCTGCTTATTCCACGTAATTTCCAATCATCACCAGTGACATCATTATGTATGCGGAAACGTCGGATAGATAGAGTCAAAATAAGTAAGGTGGATGAATAGATGCTTGAAATGATTTTGTTTGCCTCAATAAAAGTTGTCGTTGTTGTAGCTGCTGTCCTCACTGGCTGTGCCTATTCAACACTTTTGGAACGTAAAGTTGTTGGTCATATGCAACATCGCATGGGACCGAACACAGCGGGGCCATACGGACTCTTAACACCACTTGCTGATGGACTCAAATTGATTTTCAAAGAAGAGATCAAACCTGCCAATATTGAACCGATTACTTATATGCTTGCTCCGATGATTTCATTTGTTCCAGCGATATTAACATTTGCAGTGATACCATTTGGAAAAGATAACACATTCTTCGGACATGATTTTACTCTTGTACTTTCTGACTTAAATGTTGGTGTCCTCTTTGTCTTTGCGGTCACTTCATTAGGTATCTATGGTATAGTGCTTGCGGGATGGTCATCAGGTTCAAAATATTCTATCATGGGTGCGGTACGTTCTTCAGCTCAGATGATTTCGTATGAAGTAGGCTATGGACTTTCTATTGTTGGTGTGCTAATAATCGCCAACACACTTTCACTTCGTGAATTAGTCGAGCTTCAAATGCTTCCACTTTGGGGTACAGTAAGTTTCTTACCGAATTGGTTTATTTTTAGTCAGCCATTAGGATTTATACTCTTCTTAACTTGTGCAATTGCTGAAACAAACAGAGCACCATTTGATATGCCAGAAGCAGAGTCTGAATTAGTCGCTGGGTATCATACGGAATATTCCTCTATGAAATTTTCGATGTTCTTTATTGCTGAATATGCAAATATGATTGCTGTCTCAGCAGTAGGAGCTACAATTTTCCTTGGCGGATGGCACGGTCCATTTTTAGATACTATGCCGATGCTGTCAGTTCTTTATTTTGTCTTAAAAGTTTTCTGCTTTATGTTCTTCTATATTTGGCTACGGGCAACATTCCCACGCTTTAGATATGACCAGTTAATGGCGTTTGGTTGGAAAGTACTTTTCCCTCTCGCATTATTAAATACAATTGTAACTGCATTTTTTGTGATTTTATAGATTAGGATAGATGATGAACGAAATAGTAAGAGCAATAGGTAATGTATTTTTAAAGATGCCAAAAGGGTTTGTCGTAACCCTTAGACATTTCTTTAAAAAACCTGTTACCATTGAATATCCTAAAAAGAAAAAACCGATGGCTCCTCGTTATAAAGGTCGCCATTATTTAGAACGTTATGACGATGGTACCGAACGATGTGTATGCTGTGGTCTTTGTGCCGCTGCTTGTCCTTCTGATTGTATTTATATGGAACCTGAAGAAAATGAAAAAGGTGAACGATTCGCAAAAGTTTATGAAATCAATCAAATCCGTTGTATCTATTGTGGATTCTGCGAAGAAGCATGCCCAGAAGAAGCGATTTTCCTTGGACATGAATATGAATTCTCATCACCTGATTTGAACTCATTTATCATGACAAAAGATAAAATGTTAGTTGCTCATCCACGTAAAGAAAACCCATTTAAAAAACTTATACGAAAAGCTCGTAAAGTTTATGGAACGGTAGATAAATAGATTATGAATCTTGATTTTATCATATTTATAGTTTCCGCACTCCTTGCGGTGTCAGGGGCAACCTTGATGATTACTTTGAAAAATCCAGTATTGGCAGTGATGTCGATGATTGTATCATTAGTTGCTCAAGCAGTTTTATATATTCAACTATCAGCTCTTTTCCTTGGAGCAGTATTGATTATTGTCTACTCGGGTGCTATTATGGTTCTCTTCTTGTTTGTCATAATGTTATTGAACTTGCGAGGTACAGAAGATTTAGGCGAACCATCATCACCAATCAAACTTTCAATAAAATTTATTTTTGGACTTATACTTTTTGTAGAAACGGTTTTTATTATTAAAACTGGATTTATGCCAGGAACTGTTGAAGTTGGAGTGATGGCGGAAGCAGCAAACGGATTTGGCTCTGTTAAAGAAGTGTCGAAATTATTATTCACAAAATATCTTTACCCATTTGAATTAACATCGGTTCTCCTGCTCGCAGCTATTGTTGGTGCGGTCGTGATGTCTAAACGGGATGATGATTCTGAAGATGAAAATAAGATTGAAGACAATAAGGAGGTTCAATCATAATGGAACTTTCTATTACCGCATATCTAATTGTTGCAGTTGTTATTTTTGCTATTGGTACTATTGGTGTACTGACTTCACGCAATATTATTATGTTGTTTATGTCAGTTGAGCTTATGCTCAATGCGGCAAATCTTGCCTTGATTGCTTTTTCACTAAAATTAAATTTTATGGATGGACATGCATTTGTCTTTTTAGTTCTCACAGTCGCTGCAGCTGAAGCTGCGGTTGGTCTGGGCATGGTTATAAATCTCTATCGAAACAGGGAAACTATTAATATCGATCGCTTTAATTTGTTGAAGTGGTAGATTGAAGGTTTAATATATTATGGCAGATTTCCTATACTTAATTCCATTACTACCATTGATTGGTTTTATGATTAATGGTCTACTACTTGGTAAACTTTCAAAAACAGTCACATGGGTTGTTGCTTGTGGTTCTGTTTTGGCTTCATTTGTTATCTCTGTTTTCTCATTTTTAGAACTTACAAAACTTTCCCCAGATGCAAGAATCTTAGAACAAACTCTCTTTACTTGGATAAAATCAGGAAATAACTTTGAAGTAAGTTTTGGCTATATGCTTGACCCGTTATCTGCTATTATGATTTTGGTCGTCACAGGGGTTGGCTTTTTGATTCATGTTTACTCTATCGGATATATGAGCCACGATAAAGGATTCAGTCGCTTCTTTACATATTTAAATCTCTTTATGTTCTCGATGTTGACTCTTGTTCTCGCTGATAATTTTTTACTTATGTTTGTCGGATGGGAAGGGGTTGGACTTTGTTCATATCTCTTGATCGGATTTTGGTTCCATAAAAAATCAGCTACTGATGCTGGTAAAAAAGCATTTATCGTCAACCGTATTGGTGACTTTGGATTCTTACTTGGAATGTTTATTATATTTTGGCAGGTTGGCTCTTTAAACTTTGTAGATGTTGTCGCCAAAGCACCTGAAGTCTTTGTCTATGGTGGTTCTTTGGTGACAGCAGCTTGTCTGCTTCTCTTTGTTGGTGCAACTGGTAAATCAGCACAGGTGCCTCTCTATGTTTGGCTTCCTGATGCGATGGAAGGTCCTACGCCAGTATCTGCTTTAATCCATGCTGCTACAATGGTAACGGCTGGTGTTTATATGCTTGTCCGTACAAATGTACTTTTCTCGATGGCTCCCGATGCACTCTTTGTAGTTGCTTGTGTTGGTGCCGCAACAGCCTTCTTTGCCGCAACTATCGGGCTTGCTCAAAATGATATAAAACGTGTTCTTGCCTATTCAACAGTTTCTCAGCTTGGCTATATGTTCTTAGCATGTGGTGTTGCTGCCTATACTGCTGGTGTCTTTCATCTGATGACACACGCATTCTTTAAAGCACTCTTATTCTTAGGTGCTGGTTCTGTTATTCATGGTATGTCTGACGAACAGGATATGCGTTACATGGGGGGACTGAAAAAATATATGCCTGTCACATTTATGACAATGTTCATCGCGACTTTTGCAATCTCTGGGATCCCTGGTTTTTCTGGATTCTTCTCAAAAGATGAAATTCTCTGGAAAGCATTCTCGTCACAAACAAATGGCTCTGCGATTTTTTGGGTGATTGGTGTTGTGACAGCAGCATTAACTGCTTTTTATATGTTCCGTCTGATTTTCTTAACGTTTTTTGGTAAAGAAAGAATGACAAAAGAAGCGAAGGCACATCTGCACGAATCTCCAAAAACAATGACTGTTCCTCTTATGATACTCGCTGTCCTTTCAGTTGTTGGTGGATGGATTGGATTACCACATCTTATTGCTGAAACAAACCATTTTGAAGAATGGCTTGCTCCTGTGATTATTAAATCATCGCACGCATCCGCATCGCATGCTCTCGCATCAGGTGGGGGAGATGTTGCTATGGAATGGACATTGATGGCGAGTTCGGTTGCATTAGTTCTGTTCTCTATCTTTATGGCGTACTTGCTCTACAAAAAGAAAACAGAAATTTCTACGTCACTTGCTGAAAAAATGTCTGGACTTAAAAGTTTACTGCTCAATAAATATTATGTTGATGAAGTGTACGGTGCTGTTATTATTCGCCCTGTTGTATATTTCTCATTGTTCCTATGGAAAGTTTTTGATGTTGTCATTATAGATGGATTTGTAAATGGGTCTGCATCATGGTATGCCGACTTCTCTGAATTCGCCCGAAAAAGTCAAACTGGCAGAGTTCGTACTTATGCGACAGTTTTTCTATCTGGTGTGATAGTTATAATAGCTTATATGGTGATTGGTTAACAGATGGATAGTTCAATTCTTACCCTAACGACATTTTTCCCGCTTATTGGAATCCTATTGCTTCTGTTTGTTCCAAAAGAAAAAACAGATACTATCAAAGGTCTTGCTCTTATCATCTCTGTTGTGACAATGATTTTATCATTTGCTCTTTACTATATGTTTGACCCTAATGCCAGTGGTATGCAGTTTGAAGTAAACATCCCGTGGATTTCATCATTTGGAATCAATTATCATTTTGGTATTGACGGTATATCACTTCTGCTGATAGTCCTGACAACTCTACTGACAACACTTTCAATTTTGGCATCATGGAATTCAATTACAACTGGAATCAAAGGCTACTTTATCTCGATGCTTCTTTTAGAAGTCGGCATGATTGGTGTCTTCTGTGCTTTGGATCTTTTCTTGTTCTATATCTTCTGGGAAGTGATGTTGATTCCGATGTACTTTATAATCGGTGTCTGGGGTGGACCTCGCAAAATGTATGCGGCTATCAAATTTGTTCTCTTCACTATGTTTGGATCATTATTGATGCTGGTTGGTATTATTTACGTACTTTTTGAATACCAAGCAATGACAGGTGAATTTTCATTTGATATATTAAAATTAACATCAACGTTAGCATTAGGCTATACTCAACAATTATACTTGTTTGGTGCCTTTGCTTTAGCCTTTGCTATAAAAGTTCCACTGTTCCCATTCCATACATGGTTACCCGATGCTCATGTTCAAGCACCTACTGCTGGTTCTGTAATTTTGGCTGGTGTGCTACTCAAGATGGGTACCTATGGTTTTATCAGAATCTGTCTCCCAATGTTTCCAGAAGCAACGATTGCTTATATGCCTTATATCAGTACACTTGCTGTGATAGCAATTATCTATGGTGCCTTAGTTGCGATGGTTCAAAAAGATATTAAATCGCTGGTTGCTTATTCATCGGTTTCTCATATGGGGTTTGTCATGCTCGGTCTCTTTGCCTTAAATATGCAGGGACTTGAAGGTGCTGTGATGCAGATGATTAATCATGGTATCGTAACTGGTGCTTTGTTCCTCTTAGTTGGAATGATTTATGAACGTCGCCATACCAGAATGATTGAAGATTTCGGTGGAATTGCCAAGGTCATGCCTTTGTTCACCGTTGTCTTTATGATAGTTACTCTGGCATCAATTGGTTTACCATTGACGAACGGATTTGTTGGTGAATTTTTAATCCTCTTAGGAATGTTTAAAACAAATTATGTCTTTGCAGCTCTCGCAGCAACTGGTGTTATTCTTTCGGCTTGTTATATGTTATGGATGTTCCAGAGAGTTTTCTATGGTGATGTGACAAAAGAAGAGAATAAAAAACTTCTCGATTTAAATATGCGTGAAAAACTGATATTACTTCCTCTTGTAATATTAATTTTCTTATTAGGTATTTATCCAACGCCACTATTTGATCGGATAGAACCAGCTGTGAAAAATGTTTTACAACAGGTCAATAAAGCGAAGACTGTTTATTTAGATGAAGAATATCAGATTAGAAAATATGATGAGAATACTGGGCAAGTAAATCTAACGTTACAACTGGATGAGGAGTCAAACTCCAAATGAGCGAAGTAACAATTTACACAAAAGATGGCTGCCCGTACTGTGCCGCAGCAAAAAAACATTATACCGACAATGGTATTACATTCACCGAAATTGATGTTTTTAAAACTGAGGGTGCCAAAGAAAAAGTTTTAGAACTATCCAATGGACAATCAATCGTTCCACTTATTATTGATAATGGCGAGGTCAAACTCGGCTTTGGTGGTGGATGAGGATTTTAACATATTAACGACGTGTTCGTTATTATAGGATTTTATATGATAGACTTTACATCAGCACAAATTGATTTTTCACTTATAGCTCCTGAGATAGCACTTCTCGTAGCAGCATTTGTTATTTTATCGACTGCATTTATGAAGAAATCGGCACAGTTTGCTCCTGGAATTGCACTTTTTGGTATAGCTGTTTCGATTTATTTTATCTCTACGCAATGGCATCATCAAGTCTCTGGCTTTTACGGAATGGTGACATGTGATAATTTTGGTGTATCGTTTAAGCTCTTGTTTTCTGTCATCGCTATATTAGCTGTCTTACTCGCACAAAAATATTTGGAAGTTAAAAATATAAACAAACCAGAATATTATGCTTTACTCTTGTTCTCAACAATGGGAATGATGGTCATGGCAAATACAACTGACTTAGTTGTTATATTTTTAGGGCTTGAAATAATGTCAATACCGCTATATGTCTTAGCAGGTTTCGCCCGTCGTTCTCTTGAATCAAATGAAGCAGGTATCAAATATTTTATTATGGGTGCTTTTGCTTCAGCGTTTCTTCTAATGGGAATTGCTTTTATCTTCGGAGCTTCAGAAACTACTGACCTCAGACGTATTGTTGCTGATTTTTCATTCAATCTTTCGCAATCCAAAACTTTACTCTTGTCGGGAATTGGTTTTATCCTGATTGGTTTTGCTTTTAAAGTTGGTGCAGCACCATTTCATAGTTGGGTTCCAGATGTCTATCAGGGAGCTCCAACACCTGTCACAGCATTTTTCTCAGTAGGTCCAAAAGCCGCTGGATTTGCCGCACTACTAAGAATCTTTAGTTATGGATTTAATGAAGTCGAACTGCTGACAAATCTATTTTGGGTTATTGCGGTCTTAACCATGATTGTCGGAAATATTCTTGCCTTAAAACAGACCAATATAAAACGACTCCTCGCATATTCATCAATTGCTCACGCTGGGTATATCTTTGTAGCACTTACCGTCGGTGGGGCTAATGCGATGTCCTCAGCAATCTTTTATCTTATAGCATATACATTGTTTAACGTTGGTGGCTTTGCGATTGTAACTCTTCTTGAGACCCGTTCAAAAACAAAACCAGAACTTTCGTCACTTAATGGTATGGCAAAAGCCCATCCGTATATTGCGGCGGTTTTTGCTCTGTTTGTTTTTGCCTTGGCTGGGTTTCCGCCAACAGTTGGATTTATTGGTAAGTTTTATATCTTCTCCGAAGCAATCAAACACGGCTTTATCTGGTTGACCGTCATTGGAGTTCTGAACTCATTTTTGTCTGTCTATTACTATTTCAAAATTCTCAAAGCAACTTATTTTGATAATAGCGATGCGGAATTTGAAAAACTGTCAATCGCACCATCAATGATGATTGCATTCCTGATTTGTGCTTTAGGAACTTTGGGTATAGGACTTTTCCCTCAAACAATTATTGATATTTCAAAGACTGCTATTTTTGCGTTTTTATAGAGTGAATAATTAGTAGAGAGTAAACTTAGTTGTTTCCATCATGAAGCCATTTTTCACATGGTTCTGTACCACCTGAAAACATATAACTGACTAAATACACTAAATCAGCGATATCAATTTCACCTGTACAGTCGACATCACCAGCGTCGTATGGCAGAGGAGAAGCTCCACCTCCAAACATATAATCAACCAACCAAACTAAATCAGCAATATCAACTCCATCACCAGCACCATTAATATCACCAGTCTGACCGAAGTAGAGATGATTCTTGAAAAGAATTGCTTCTAAATCATGAGGAATCAATAGTAAAGAGTCAGATGCATTTACGTGGCTAAAAGAATTACAATCTATTTCAGCAATACCGACTAAGGCGGAATTTTCAAGTCCAAAAGAACCGACAGATTTGTACTGATATCTAATATTACCATCAGATGTCAATACAATTTCAAAATTAAGTAAACTATCTACGCCCGCATCAAAACCAACTATTCGATACCACTCGATAACAGTCGTATCAAGACTCGGATTCTTATATATATATATTCCAGCTTCAGGTACAACGTCAGTATCAAGATATAAGTCGTTCCAAAATGGAGTCAGAAAACTACTGAATGGTAGTCCTGGCATTTCAAGGGTAGTGAATTTTCCCGAAATATTGACATTTGGATCGGTAAATGATAAGGCACCATTGATTCCTACATAAAAAGAGTCGTAGTAATTTTTATAAAATGGGAAATTAAATCCAACAGCAAATGGTCCCGATGAGCCATCATCAAATATATCTGCTTGACCTGGGTTGTAGTATGAAGCGTTGTCAATTTTTATCCCAGAATCTTTTGCTGATATCCAGTTAAAAGCAGGACCAAATAA
This sequence comes from Candidatus Zixiibacteriota bacterium, assembly GCA_024280215.1. GTDB lineage: Bacteria > Zixibacteria > MSB-5A5 > GN15 > FEB-12 > QQUK01. The sequence goes on along the minus strand of JAJRQO010000018.1, from coordinate 39,399 downwards.
ATCATCGGATGAAATCGTCGTAAATGATGAATCGGTACACGGTACTTCAAGGTAGACAGGAATCAACAAAAAGGAATCAAGCGATGCGGCACCATGTCCCCAAACTATTTCCAAAAGTCCTTGGTATTTGACTGAGCGTTCGGTCAATGAGGTGGCATCGATTATAACTCCGAGAAGGGTTGAATCATTTGGATAGACAATACCTGTCTGAGTTGAAACTTCCAGCCAATTTGCAACAGCAACACGAGCAGAAGAATCTCGGTCATAAATATAGAAATCAATATTTTCTGTTAATGATGGATTGTATAGCCAGACATCCAAATTAAATGTATTCCCTGCTTCTATTGTTGTGTCGATATAGGAAAGAGAGGCAGTTAATGTTGGTAACCCAGCAACAGAATTAAAAGCTGAATCTAAATTTGGTCTTGGTCCAATATGTTCAGAGCTATTACCAAGTTGAGCTGTTCCGGTTTGATATAGAATGTCACGTATATAGTCTGAGCTAAGAGCCGATCCGAAATTTGCTTTCAAATATCCTTGAAGCGATGCTACGGCACCAGCTATAATTGGTGCTGCCGATGATGTGCCACCAAAATTTGTAGTATAATACTGGTCAAGGTCACCGTTGCCATCGAATAAATCTCCGTAACCAGTTGTGTATACTTCAGAGCCATAACCTTGCAGATTTACACGTTCTCCATAATTTGAATACGATTCTCTTTCTAAATCAGATGGTGACGATGCTGGGAAACCTGCTCCAACAATAAGTGCGTGAGAGTTTCTATAATTAGTGTCAAAGAGTGAGCCATAAAGAGGGTCGTCAAAATTCTGTCCACCATTACCCGCAGCTTCAACAACAATAATTCCTTTTGCCCATGCATATTTTATAGCGTCATAATTTGCCTGCCAATATTCCATACAGACATATCCTTCTTGGTCTTGGCGAACAGCAAAATTATGAAGAGGTCCTGGAGCTTGTAGTTCGATTAAAATAATATCACCAGCATCTAATGAATCAATAGCATTGTATATTGCTTCAGCTGGAGATAAAGAACCAATCGAGACCATTCCCAAATCAACTCCAGGGGAAATCCCTGTTATGCCATAGCTATTGTCGGTTCCAATTAGAACTCCAATTACCGCAGTACCATGGTCGAGCCATGATTGGTCGTTGATAACATCACCCACTAAAAAACCAGTTGCCGCTTTATCCAAATCTTCGTGGGTCGTTTGCCAGTTACCCTCGATATCTACTATTGTTATTCCTGTTCCATCACCACCTAAAATAGTATGAGCGTATATAGCATCAACACCATCTGGGGCAGAGTTTAGATATAATTGTGAGGCTTGGTAATCAGGAGTTGTTGGGGCAATATCTCCCGCAAGCAAAGGTGCTGGTTCGACATAAGCAAGCTCAACCGAAGCTAAACTATTGAGTCGCTCTACAATCTGGGTTGCCTCAAGTATTGATTGAGTCTCAATTGTATAGTATGAATTTAAGTCAGCCAGTTCTGTTTGAGAACGATATTGATAGATTTCTTTCTCTCTTGAAAGTTTTTGTTCGGATTTGGATTCAAAAAGTCGTCTCATTTGATTGTCTATATATGGTTTCAAATAGGAATCAGCTTTATGAACAGAGAGCCCTTTGAGAGAGGTAATTTTATCTTGGCGAAGACGGACTTTATATGAGTCTTTAAATTTTATAATAACTCTTGAAATTTGTGCCTCTGAACTGATAATTGACGTACTTGGTTTTTGAGGAAGAACTCTTGGAGATAAATTTACCGTCTGTATAGGCTTAATTTCTACCGCATGTACAGTCATTATCAAAAAACAAAATATAATAAAAAATGTTTTCAAAAATTGTGAATGCATCTGAATCTTTTCTCCGAATGTTCTTATCTGATACTCTAACAGGTTTGTAAAAGGCGGTAGTATATTACAATATACTGTTCTGACAGTAATTGTCAAACAGGCAAAAAATGCCGAATCGTCAAATTAGGATAAACCCGTACTATGTATACGATTATCGGCAGATAAATCTGATGAAATAGGTAGCTGACTATATTTTTGTAAGTCGTTTGTTTCCGTTACCCAGAGGGGTCTTTAGCGGATATTTACCTGTAAAGCAGCCAGAACAAAATGTCTTGTTTGGCAATGATGGCATCGAAACCATGCCCTCAAGAGACAAATAACGTAATGAATCAACACCGAGCATTTTTTCTATCTCTTCAACTGAATGGTTTGCTCCGATAAGTTCATCGGTAGTCGGCATATCAATTCCAAAGAAGCAAGGGGAGATGATTGGGGGAGAGGAAACCCGAAAATGGACTTCTTTAGCACCAGCATCTCGAACCAATTTAACCAGTTTTTTACAAGTAGTCCCACGGACTATCGAGTCATCAACAATAATAACTCGTTTACCCTCAATGACACCTTTAACAGGATTAAACTTTACTTTAACATCTAAGTCTCGAATCTTTTGTCGAGGGTCTATAAATGTACGACCGACATAATGATTCCGAATCAATCCGATTTCAAAACGAATACCAGACTCTTCTGAATAACCTAAAGTTGCCGTATTAGCAGAATCTGGGATTCCTATAACGATATCTGCATCGACAGGATGTTCTTTGGCAAGTTGTCGTCCTAAACGACGGCGGACTTTATCAACATTTTCTCCAAAAATTCTTGAGTCAGGGCGAGCAAAATATATAAATTCAAAAATGCAAAATGACGGTTTTATTAAAGACTTTGGATGAGGGAAATGAGAAGTAATACCTTTTTCGTTTATCTCAATCAATTCACCAGGTTCTACATCCCGAACATACTCAGCACCGATAATATCCAAGGCACAAGTTTCTGATGTTACGAAATATGAATCATCTAACTTTCCAATACAAAGAGGCTTAAATCCATTAGGGTCTCTTGTCGCAATAAGTGAATTTTCAGTGAGAAAGACTAATGAATAGGCACCTTTGACTGTTTTTAAAGCCGATGAAATCCGCTCGATACGAGTTTTCTTTTTTGAACGAGCTATAAGATGTAAAATTATTTCAGAGTCAGAGGTTGTTTGAAAAATCGAACCAGCAGCATCTAATTTTTGTCTAAGTTCATAGGCGTTGGTTAGATTTCCATTATGAGCTAAAGCAAGTTGTTCATTTCGATTAGTAATAATGAATGGTTGGATATTGATAATCGATGAAGCCCCGCTGGTACTATAGCGAGTATGACCGACAGCCATTTTACCGCTTAAACGTTTTAGGTTAGACTTGTCACCAAAGACTTCCGAGACCTCACCCATCCCTTTGTGGAGATGAAATTTACCCTCATCAGATGTAACAATTCCCGCAGATTCCTGACCTCGATGCTGGAGTGCATACAGTCCAAAATATGTTAAATCGGCGGCTTCATTGTTGTTAAAAACTGAAAATATACCGCACTGATCATGTATTACTTCTTCTAACATTTTCTTTACCTCATAAAAATAGAAGTGGCAATCTACTCTAATGGTACGGGATTGTCAAACAGTATAATAAGAATATTCTTTGCACCTGTCTTTTGTAGAAAAATGCATTATATTACAGAGTCTTCTGCTGTTGTTCATTTACTGCACAGGTACAAGGATTTCTAAACTACTGCGATATAATGATTTCAAGACATATAGCTCTCGAAATCAATCTGAGCAGAATAAATTTATAAAAGGCATCTGTTTTGCTCAATGGTTATATAGACAGATAATCTACAACTTGGGAAATATGAAGATAGACAAATTTAAAATTATTAGCGATCTTGCTCTTTTTGCGAAAAAAGGTGGCAATATTAATGACGCCGCAAAAAAAGCTCTTGAGATGACTTGTAGTTATGTTGAACTTCAAGCGGCATCATTGTATCTTTGGGATAATGAACAGAATATTTCTTTGACTGTTTCTCATGCCGAGACTCCTCTTATGCAAACAAGATTGACTGATATTGAAAATAATCTTTTTGATAATCTTCGTAAAAATCAACAGTTAGTTTCGGCATATATGTCTTTTGGTGGAGATGAGCCGTTTCATTCATTTACCCTTCCACTCATGTTTAGCAAAAATGTCTTTGGGGCAGTTATTGGTATTCAAAATGGAGAGAGTTCTGTCATAACTGATGACCTCTTTTTGGAAACTCTTTCTGCAATGTTAGCTCTGCACTATACTGCCGCAAACCTTGATGGATCGACAGAGTCTCAAAAAGAAATTATTGAAAAAGAGAGACTGACTGCTGTCTTAGAAACTGCTGTAACAGTCAACCATGAAGTCAATAATCCGCTTCAAGCAATTATCGGTAACATACAGTTGCTACTGATGAAAAAAGAAAATCTTGATGAGGGAACTATTGACAAATTAAAGGCGATTGAAGAATCGGCATTGAAAATAAATAATGTGACACAAAAACTTATGCGAATGACCTCCCCAAAAACTATTCAATACAGTGACGGCACCAAAATGATTGATATCAATGATGATGCCGACTCTGATTCTTAAATTGTATACTACTTAACTAAATAAATTTCAAAACAAACTGATCCAAAAGCGTCGATAGTTCATTGGCGTGAGTTGCTAATTTCCCCATCTCTTTTTTATCACAACATTCTTTTAAAAGAGTTACTATCTTTTTAATTTCGTCAAATTCTTTCAACATATCATCTTTGACATCATCTAACTCGGTAGGGATAGTCTTTTCATTTAAACCATCAAGTTTTGCTATTAATGTCTCAACGGTGCCATTGATTCCATCTATGTTGTTTGTTGGAATATGATTTTCATTGAGAAGATTGAATGAAATAACAAAACCGTCAAACTCAGGATAGTGTAGAGGCAACAACGACGATGCTGCCATTTCAAATGAATCATGCAAGTCAGGCATCAATTCATACGCCTTTTCCTTGTCACCAGATTTACACGCATCAGCAAATGATTTCACCGCTAAAGCAAATGCTTCACGGTTTTTGATGAAAGTTTCATTACGTTTTTTTGATTTTAACTTTGATTTCATAGTAGAAATAGGAACAAAAAGTTTTTCGAATTTTGGACCTGCTTCAAGTAATGTCTTGAAATCTTTTTCCGCCCAAGCAGTATGCCAGACAGGTGCCATCACGTGATGGAAATCTCCAAATGGATTGTAACCGATTGCTGACGCACGATCTGCTGGACATGATGATTCCCCAGCAAAACTTGATGAAATCGCAATAATGAAAATTGCACAGATTTGTAAAAGTTTTTTCATAGTACTCCCGAATAATTATGTTCTGTTTATATATACAAACAGAACCCCTACATATTATTAAATTACATTTGTTTCTTTTATTAGCTGACCTTCTTTAAAACGGTCAGGTGCATATTCCGAAATATCTATAGATGGTTTTTTGCCAGTTAATATCTCCGCCGTCACAAGTCCTGCCGCTGGTGCGTGCATGAATCCATGACCTGAAAATCCTGTTACATGAAACATTCCCTGAACAGTAGGTTCAAATCCGATGATTGCCCGATGGTCAGGGGTCACTTCGTATAAGCCAGCCCATTCGTTGCCAATCTCAGCTTCATCAAGTTGCGGGATAAGTTCCAAAGCACGTTCTAAAATATTGTCGGTATAATCTGGGTCGATAGAAATATCATATGATGCCTTGACATTTTTGTCAGCCCATCCCAAAAGCATTCCTTTGGATTCTTTATGACAATATAATCCAGAAGATACATCTACAACCATTGGGAAGAAAGGCTCGATAAATGAAAGTTCACCAGTCGTGACAATCTGCCTGCGAACAGGTTCAACTTTTACGTTAGCACCAACCATGGAGCCAATTTCTTTGGCAAATGGTCCCGCACAATTGATAACCATCGAAGTTTCGATGTCACCTTGCGAGGTAATTACTTTTGTAATTTTACCATCGACTTGTTCGATAGAGGTGACTTCAGTATCAAATGCGATTTCTAAACCAGCTTTGCGAGCTGCTTTTTCATAACCTGTTAAAAATTCATGAGGATCACCCAAGCCATCATCGGGGCAGAACATCGCAAACTGGACTCCTTCGATTGAAACATGAGGAGCATACTGAGCTATTTCTTCAGGTTTTAATTTTAAGATTTTTAAACCAAGTGATTTTTGAAGTTCGTAGCTTTTCTGAAAAATCTCCGCATCTTTGTCATCTTTGATTAAAAACATATAACCGACTTGGTCAAACAATGCTTCGTGACCTGTATCTTCTTTAAAAGAACAGAATAGTTTTTCAGAAAGCATCGACATTTCTATATTTTCTTTTGTCGTAAACTGAGCTCTAATACCACCTGCTGCTTTTGCGGTTGCCCCAGTACCAAAAAGAGCTTCTTTTTCAACTAATAGAATTTTACCATAATTTGCTTTTGTGAGATAAAACGCAACTGCTAATCCTATAATCCCACCACCAATTATAACCGCATCGGCTGACTTTTGCATATCTATAACTCCAAAATAATCAGTTTATACTTCAATGAAGTGATTTAATCCACTTGAAAGAAATTACACAAATAGCAGATAAAGTCAAGCCAATTTGGAGTGCTGATTATGTTTATTTTATTATCAAATTCTACATCTTTTCCCTTGTGAAACTGCTAAAAAAATATAGATTGCTCTCATTATGAATATGCCCAAAATTGATAAATTTATAAAAAAGTTTCAACTCTCGGGAACCAATGTTCTTATTATTCTCGCTGTTGTCGTTGGATTGGCAACATCGCTTGGTGCTGTCGGGTTTATTCGTCTTATTGAGTATTTTAACTCACTCTTCTTCGGGATGACTGATGAATTTTTGACTGAAACCGTAGGTGAGAGAGGCTTTAAATATTGGTTTCCACTTATTCCTATGTTAGGGGGCTTGATTGTTGGTCCAATAGTTTATAAATTTGCCAAAGAAGCCAAAGGGCATGGTGTACCTGAAGTTATGAACGCTGTCGCTCGTCTAGGTGGTATTATACGCCCCCGTGTTGCGATTGCTAAGACTATTGCATCGGCTATTTGTATTGGCTCTGGTGGTTCAGCTGGTCGTGAAGGACCTATTGTTCAAATCGGTTCAGCTATTGGTTCGACAATCGGACAGATGTTTCGCATGTCTGGTGACCGTGTCAAAATTTTGGTCGGGTGCGGTGCTGCCGCGGGAATTACATCAGTCTTTAATGCTCCTATTGCGGGGGTTATTTTTTCTCTTGAAATTATTTTAGGTGACTTTGCAATAAAGACATTTTCACCTGTTATTATATCTTCGGTGGTGGCATCTGTGGTAACTCGGTCGATAATGGGTAATCACCCCGCATTTGATATCCCAAGTTATGCCTTAGTCTCTGCTTGGGAAATTCCACTTTATATTGTTATGGGAGTTATTATTGGTGGATATGGAGTTTCGTTTACTTGGATATTAGATTATATCGAAGACTTTTTTGATGATCTCAAAATTTCTCCATATATTAAACCAGCTATTGGTGGCTTACTTTTAGGGTGTCTCGCAATTTTTTATCCTCAGGTTTTAGCTGATGGCTACGAAACTATCAAACTAACTCTTTATGGTGAAATTGGTGTTACACTACTTCTTGTCTTAGTCTTTCTAAAAATGCTTGCGACCTGTTTAACGCTTGGTTCTGGTAACTCTGGAGGTATTTTCGCACCATCTCTGTTTATGGGAGCTGTTGCAGGTGGAGCTTATGGATATTTAGTAAGTTATCTTTTCCCAGGTGTAACAGCATCACCTGGTGCTTATGCGTTAGTCGGTATGGCGGGCATGGTCGCAGCAACAACCCACGCACCTATGACCGCGATGCTTATTATCTTTGAAATGACAACTGACTATCGGATTATTCTACCACTTATGCTGACTGTTGTTATCTCTGCTTTAGTTGCTGGAAAACTTTTTGAACATTCAATCTACACTATTAAATTAGCAAAACGGGGTATTGATATACGTGGAGGTAAAGATATCAATGTACTCAAATCTCACGAAGTCCGTGAAATTATGAATGAAAATTTTGTTTCATTGCATCCATCTACACCTCTTGCCGAAATATTTAAAAAGATAGAAAACACAAACGAATCATATTTTGTTGTACAGGATGATAAAGGGATTCTAAAGGGTGTGATTTCATTTCAGGATATTCGTTCGGTCTTATCTCAACATTCGCTTGATTATTTAGTCATAGCTCAGGATTTATTGAAGCCACATACTGATCTGCTCTATTTTGATGATGACTTAGAAAAAGCATACAAGCTTTTTAATCTCAAAGATCTCAAAATGCTTCCTGTGGTCAATGAATATGAATCCAATAAAGTCATCGGTGTTATTCGCAAAGAAGCACTCATTGCATACTACAATCGTCAATTGATTGAAACTCTCAGAAAATAACAAAACTTCTCATCTGTTGCTCATCTATAAAAATATTTGTACATTTAACAGATGGAAACTTATGCTAAATTACGGAATGATTTAGTAACGTCCGATGCAGTCGTTGATGGAGTCGATGTTGTTAATATCAAAGACCCTATTCGTGGAAATTATTTCAGGCTTCGTGCTCCAGAGTTTTGGTTAATATCACAACTTGATGGGGTGACATCATACGATGCTATCGCACAAAAATTTCGTCAAAAATTTAATGCAAATATCGACGCAAAGGCAGTACTGCAATTTGTTGAGCTGTTAGAGTCACAATATTTCTTAGAGAACAGTCGTTCCGAACAAGCGACAACTCGAAAGAGTTACGGTAATGAAAAAAGAAAATCACTTTTCTCAAAACTCTTATTCATTAAATTCAAAGCGTTCAAGCCTGGCAAAACTTTGGATGTCTGTACTAAAATATATAAACCTTTTCATTCTCCAATTGGTTTATTTCTACAGTTTCTTTTTATCTCTTTTGGATTGATTCTTTTTGCTAACAACTATACTAATTTTGCGGTTTCTCTTTTTGATTTATATTCAGCAAGTGCAATTGTAACAGTCATGACAGCATTTTTTGTTTTGATTGTCATACATGAATTTGCTCATTCGATAATGTGTCGTATATACGGAGGAGAGGTCAACGAATTTGGGTTTTTGTTGATGTACTTCCAACCCTGTTTTTATTGTGATATTTCTGATGCTTGGTTGTTCAAGAAAAAAAGTCACCGTTTAGCAGTTACATGGGCGGGGCCATATTCTGAAATAATTCTACTCGCATTTACGATGATTATTTGGCGTTTAACAATCCCGGGATCATTTATACATGAAATTTCACAAATTTTAGTTATAGTTATATGGGTCACAGCAATTTTTAATTTAAACCCACTAATTAAACTCGACGGGTACTACCTGCTTTCTGACTTTTTAGAAATTCCTAACTTACGTGATAAGTCATTTAATTATGTCAGCAACTTATTTAAACGCATTGTCCTTGGCTGGCCAATTGAAAAAATAGATGTAGACAAGAGAAAACGACGTATTTATGTAATTTATGCTACTTTAGCGGCTGTATATACACTATTTATCATTATATTTTTTCTTTCTATTTTATCTTCCTTTTTGCTTGAAAAAACGGGTACAATCGGTTTAATTTTACTATATCTCTTTTTGATGTTTGCGATGCGAAAAAATTTCAAAGCATTAGCAAACGGTTTAGTGACGCATATTAAATATTTAAAGGATATTATGAAAAAACCATTTCGTCTTGTCAGTTATATTGTTGTTATGGCTCTGTTGATAATCGTTTTGTTTTTTGTCCCGATGAAACAACGAGTCTCTGGAGAAATAAAAATTGAACCTATTGCTGAGTACTCATTGCTTTTGAATGAACTCGGTTTGCTTGAGAAAAAGTTTCAACAGGGTGGAGCTGAATCCAAATTAAAAACAAGCTATATACAAATGGCATCACTCGAACTTGGTTCCTTAGATTTAATCCCGTATGTGCGTGATGGACAACACATAGCTATCGGCGATACTCTTGCGGTGCTTGTCTCAAATCAAGTCACAAGAGAAATTGATTCAGAGGGTTCTGTTTTAGAACAACTCCAATCCGATTTAGCACTTCTAAGATCACCACCGAAAAAAGAAGCAATCCTTGAAGCAGAAGCAGCCGTTGCATCGTCAAAAGCTGTCCATGAACAAAAAGTTCGTGATGAGAAACGTCTCAAAGAATTAGTTGATAAAAAACTTATTTCTAATGATTTGTATGAAGCTGCATTTTCAGAAACTGCAATTGCTAAAGCAGACTTGCAAAATAAAAAAGCTACACTTTCGCTTTTGAAATCTCCTCCTAAACCTGAAGAAGAAGCAGTCATACTTTCTCAAATAGAAAAACAAAACGCAAAACTTATATTTTTACAAACACAAAAAGATGCCCAGTCTATAATTTCTACCATACCTGGTACGGTAATGATAAATCAAAATAACTCTCAATTTTTATCGGTCTTAGATAATAGCTCTGTTGAAGTGTTAGTACCTGTCTCAGATTTTGATATTGATTTGCTAAAATTAAACCAAGAGGTTAAAATTAAAGTACGTTCATATACAACAAAAGTATTCTCGGGTAAAGTGGTGCATATACCTCGTGATGCGATTGTTGATGCGAATGACAAAGCATCTTTTAATGTTTCTGTCGTTATTGAAAATAAAAATGATATACTTCGCAAAGGAATGACAGGCTATGCGAAAATTGAAATTGGTAGGACATCTTTGTATAATTTAATAATTCATCGCATCGCATCAATAATTCGGGTTGAATTTTGGGCAATGTGGTAAATTATTTCATAGGAAAATATTTCCGTTGAGTCGCATTCTTGTATGTTTAAAGTTGGTTTTTGTGCATTATTCGAAAATTGTAGACTAATCAACACCATTAACTACTTGACGTAATAGAATTTTGTGATATTTTATAGTATCCTTTTGGATAAACATGACAGCCCTTTCACCATAGGAAGGTACATTTAGCCTATAAATCACTTAGGAGGTGATTTCATGACAAATTACACATTGACAATCGAAAAACTCGAAGATCGTATTGCTCCACGCATGTCTAGTGGTGGTCAATAATCATTAAAAAGTAATACTTAATTATTTTTTGAAAGAGCAGGTCTATGACACCTGCTCTTTTTTTTGTCCAATCAATTTTGACAACTTTTTAATCTCTGAAACTAAGTATATAAACTCTTTTTTATTTTGAAATGCTTGCTTGTCGACATCGTTTTCTAACTGATTAAAAATATCTTTAGCAATCTGAAATGCTTGTTTATAAACAGCATAACAATTTTCTAATTCGTTTTGGTTTCTCAATATTCCGCCCAACAAAACCAAAGCATGAAAATGATCAAATACAAGCCCACGTGATTTAGCTAATTGTATAGATTTGTTTGCTAATTCAGAAGCTCTTGCAATGTTGTTATTTGAGAGTTCGTATTTTGCTAAGGTAGTTAAAAATTGGCATTGATCAATATGTTCATTTGAAGCAGATGTAGATTTTTTAAGGTCGTTATATGGTTGCTGTGTTGCAAAAGAACTGTCATGAGAAAGGAAATGATTTAGTTTCAGTTCATTTAAAATTGATTTTTCTTTTTTTAATTTTAATTCGTCAATAATTTTCTCTGCTTCATGCTGGAGTGTAATGTCATTGGAAATTGTTAACTTCAGCAAAACTACTTTGATTAGTATAGTTTTATCTTTTATATCACTATAAATAGCATGAGCGAGATTAAGTAATTTAACAGTGTCCTGTTTGTTGTTAATTAGAGTTGCTAACTGAGCCTTTTCTATATATAAAAGAGCTAATAAATATTTATCTTCTATTGTTTTTAAAATATTTTCAGCATACTCAAATTGTTTGAATCCTTCTGTTAATTTACCTAAACGAATAAAAACAGCACCTAAATAAAGACTGAATATACTTGTATGAGGTTTATTATTTAAAGCAATTGCTAAATTTATACCTTCTTTAAGATACGAAATTGACTCTTTAAGTTGTCCGGTTGAATACATTAAGACAGTTAAGTTTTCTAAATTGAAAAGTAGTTCACCTTTACTATCAATCTCTTTGTTATACCTCATGGCTTCGTGTAAAACTTCAGCAGCATTTCGAGCATCACCTATTATTTCGTAACAGTATCCTATATTATTTAATGTTCGGGCTATTTCACCTTTATTGCCAATCTCTTTTTTTATTGTTAAGGATATTGTAAATATCTTGAGAGCCTTTTTAAACTTGTTAGTCATACCATAAACGACCGCTATATTATTTAATGTCGAGGCTACTTCTTCATGAGCTATAAGTTTTCTTTGTACTTTTAATGCTTTACGATAATAAGATAGAGCTGTTTTTAAACTGTTTTCAATCATGTATATATTACCAAGATTGTTGTAGGTTTTAGATACCTCTAATTTATTTCCAATTCTTTTATAAATTCCTAAGGCTTTTTTTAATGATTTAATTCCCTCATTTGGCAACTTTTTTATTTTATATAAATCGCCCAAATCTTTATATGTCTCAGCAAGAAGTTCGTCCTCATTTTGCCCTCCATAAATATCTATTAGATTACGATACACTTCTTCAGCTTTACTTGTTTCACCAATATCTTTTAATATATCTCCTTTGACCATTATCAAGGATTTAATATCAAACTTTCTGTTTAAGAGAGTACCAAATGAAATTACTCTGTTGAGTAGTTTAAGAGCAGAATCTATTTCATTTTTATTCTTATAACTCATAGCAGCCTGATATGCTGCGTTTTCTGCTTTTAATAATTCGCCGCTTTGTGTATATAAATTAGCAGCGATATAATGTTTGTTATCACTTTCTGCTACTGATGCTAATCTTTTTGAGGTTCTTATAACTGTTTGAGGTTTTAATAAATGAGGAAGAAGAGATGAAACTAAATTTTGTTCATTGTTAATCAATGATAATTCAATAATTGATTTTTTTTCTGTATATGACAATTTTAAAAATTGTTTTATTGTTTGTCTGAATAAATAAGATGCGACTAATGGGTTATCTTTAAAGTGAAACTGTCTCTCTGAATAATACAAATTATTTTTATCAAAATTATAACTTAACAATAATCGCAATTGAGAATTGTCTTGGTTTGAGTCTCGATTAATTATTTCATGATTGTTTGAGATAACTTTTAAATTATAGATATAATCTTTTTGTGATTTAAGAGCGTATTTAGGATGTAAAACTTTTTCAAATGGATATGTTGCCCCAGCAAGACGAAGAGTCTGGCAAACTTCCCAAGCAGAACTTGGACGTTTTGATGCGTCTTTTTCCATTAGTTGATTGATTAATTGTATGAACTTATCTGGTAGATCATTTCGTAAATCTGAAAGAGGAGGAGGAGTTTCTTCAAGTATACGGCTATTGATTTTCATCGGATCAGCATCTTCAGAAATAAAAGGATGCACTCCTGTTATCATTTGATATGCTAAAACACCAAAAGCAAATAAATCAGAACGATGAGAAACAATGTTCTCTTTTATTGTCTCAGGAGCCATATAACCAACAGTTCCAAGTCCACCACGTACGGAATGTTCCTCTTCTTCAAACTTACCTAAAGAAAAGTCTGATAGCTTTGTGAAGGTTAATTTGTCTGTTGCAAAGAGTGTAATATCTTCAGGCATAAAAATATTATCAGGTTTCAGATCCGCATGCACAAGTGAATTCAGATTGAGAAATTCAAGATTTATAGCTATAGAAGACAAAATATTAAGAGCTGACTGTAAATTGTCAATCTTATGGTATGTCTCCAATGTGTTCCCGCTACAATATTCCAGGCATATATAACAAGGCTCTTCTGTTTGCACATCATAGATTTTTACGATACCAGGGAAATTTATATCTTGAAGTAGATGTTGTTCACGAATAGCGAGTAGTTTGAACTCTTCTTGATTTATATTGTCGGAATGAAGTATAGTCTTTAAGGCGGCAATTTGATGTTGTACTGTCCGAACTTTGTGAACCTGGGCTGTACCTCCAACACCCAATTTCCCCAAGAATTCAAATTGTGGCAGTTCTTTTGCCATTCTCATATTTGTTTACTCAGAGTTTTTATTCGTACGCGGTAAAGTGATATGGAAAGTTGTGCCTTTTCCCAAAATTGACTCTACTACTAATTTGCCATTATGTTGTTCAATTATATTTTTACAATTTGCTAAGCCCAAACCATGACCTGATTTTTTCGTCGTGAAATGTTTTGTGTATAACTTTTCTAAAATTTCTGGAGTCATACCTATGCCTGTATCGGATATAGAAATTTTGACAGCATTCATTTCTGTGTCATAAGATGAGACTATGGAAATTTCTTTATTTACTTTTTCATCATTATTCTCATGTGAAATAACTTTTTCTTCGATTGCATCTGCTGCATTGTTGAGCAAGTTCATGAATACTTGCTGAATAAGTCCTACATCAATTTCGACATTTGGAATTTCCTGCGACAAATCGATAGTAAAATGTGTCTGCTTAAATCGTGGTTGAATTCTTAGTGAAAAAAGTAAATCTTCAATGAGATGTTTTATATCGTAATTTATAAATTCTGTTTGAGGCTTTGAAAAATCCATTAACGAATCAACAAATCTTTTAATCTTAAAAATATTATCAACGATTGATTTGCTATTAAACTGAACTTTGTCAAATTTACCACGTTCGATGTTTATATTAAGTAGCTCAGCATTGTTTGAGGCAATTGCTAAATAATTATTCAACTCATGAGCTATAGATGCAGCCATTTCGCCTTTGGCTACTAACTTTTCTGAAAGAATTACATATTTTTCCATCAGAACTTTATCAGTAATATCTTCAACAGTCATAATTAGACCATCGGAACCATTTGTAAGTTGTTCGATTGGAGAAATCTTTAGAGAGAGTACTTTTTCTACATAACTGGTATTATGGAAATATCTGTCATTTGAAAACTCTTCTTTAGTAGCAAGAGTTGAGTTAATCATATATCTCCAGCGAGCTTTTTCTTTCTCTGGAAGAATATCTATGAAATTTGTTGGTGTATTAGTATCTTTAATTGTTGTGATATCATCTTTATTTATATCAAATATTTCTAAACTGATTGCATTAATTGTTGCAATTTGACATTTTGGATCGATTACAATTATACCGACAGGAGATTTCTTAATTACTGAGTCATTGTAACGTTCTAACTGATAAATAGATTTATAAATTTTAGCATTCTCTAATGCATTTGAAACCATTTGTGCATACAATTCAAATAGATATAAATCTGATTTCAAGAACATTTTTGATTGAGAAGAATTATCTAGATAGATAACTCCAACTAATTCATCTTTAATATTCAATGGAACACATAAAATTGAACGTAAATGCAATTCAACTACTGACTGTTTATTAGCGTAACGTTCATCAGAAAGAGCGTCAGAGGTGTAAACAGCTTTTGCAGTATTAACAACTTGTTTCGCTATTGAAGATGAAATTTTTAACTCTTCAGGAGTCATATTTTCACGCTCAATATTATAAGCTGATTTTACCTGTAGTTCTTTTTTTTCATCTAAAAGCATAATGAGTCCACGCTCTGCGGTCATCAATTCAATTGCTTTTGTCATCACGATATTTAAAATATCATCTGTGTCCATAGATGAATTAATCGCAAGTGTCGCTTCTAAAATTGCTCGTAAATCTTCTGAGTGTTTATTGCCTGCTTCAGATGAATTTATGCGTGGATTTGATTCAGCTACTTCTTCTAAAGTTGCTTCTAAATCAGCAAAGACATCAACAGGTAAAGAACCACTTGCACTTAAGGACTTATTTTCTGGCATAAGTTGTATATTCTTTTTTTTAGCCTTAGTTATTATACCTCTCAATAAATATGAGATATACCTTTCTTCTTACATTCTTTGTCGGAAAGAATGACTTAATACTTTATAGTTCTTTTGAGGAATATCTTATTAAGATGTTGAATAAGAAAAGGTTCTGACTATAAAGCTCTTGTAATCCCTTTTTGGGGTTGTAAAGGAAAGAATGACAACAGTTTCGAGGCTTAGAATATTTGGTTAAAGCGAACATACAGCTTTGGGGAATCGTTTGTAGAGCGATCAAGTCGTTTAGCTATTGATATAGTAAAATCGTCTTCAAAGAAAAATGAGAGACCTAAGCTCTGTTTTACTTCTATATCAGAATTTAACTGAGCATCATTGGCAATCTGTCCCATGTCCCAAAAGAGGGATACGCCAAATTCACTTTTTGGAAATTCAATTTTATATTCAGAATTCATCATCCAAAAACGAGTCCCCATTAGTTCTTTAAAAGCATAACCATGAAGCGTTCCTAAACCACCTAAATGGAACCGTTTGAATGTAGGAAGATACCCATCTGAATTTCCAAATATAGTCCTAACTCTGAAAATTGATTGTTCGTTGATTTCTTGAAACCTTTGTACTGAAAGAATATATCTATGATAGTCAAAATCAGAGTTTAATCCTTTTTGTGAAAATTCAAATTCTCCTGAAATATGCCAATTCGACTTTGATGAGACCGAACGAGTGGAGTCTGAATAATAATGAATCGATGCAAATAGGGAACCTATGTCCGATGTGTCAACTTCGGCTATCGCAGAGGTGCGTATAGAGCTGTCCCATGAATCATAGTTCTTGTCAAAGAGTTTATCTTTGCCTCTTAGTAAAGACCAGAGGTGTCTATTTGAAGCAAGCCAGTTTGATTCGTAATATGAATAACCTCCCTTAAAAGTAATATGTTTAGATGGCATTGCCTTTAAGTATAATGAACCACCTTCGGCTTCATAATAATCTTTGTAATCTTCTTTAGCAAGAAGTGCAAAAACGGTGTTCTCATCTTTACCAATTAACCAATCATCATCTGAGAGAAGTTGTCTATAAAATGTTCCACCGATAGCAATCGCTTTTTCTCGAAAAAGAACTTGTTCCATCATAAATTTATACCGCCCACGGTCAGAGGCAAAACCTATTCCAATTTCAGCTTCCATAGTAGGTAAAAGAGAATCTATGTCATGATGGTAAAATTTCCCTGAAATCGCGGCACCATCAACACGGTTATACGAAAAATACGGTTCAAAATCAAAGGCTCTATTATCACGGGTCTTGCGATGCTTAAGACCCCGACCTTTTTTGTTACGGTCGTAAATTTCTCCATACAAAATAGCGGAACTTTCAATTTTTACTTTACCTCTGATCGTCGCAATATCACCTCGTACAACACCATCACCAACAACATATACATTTCCAAAGAGAGAGACGACATCTTTATTGACTTCACCTTCGATTGTTATATCACCAAAAAGAGAAAATATCATTCCCCGTACAAAATCATCTTTACTAACAAAGATGTTTTCATCACTTGTAATACGATTTCCTTTTTTATAACGAGCAAGTTTCGTGCTATCAAGCGGTGTGTAAAATGAGATTGTAATTTTGTTGTTCTTTTCTGAAATACTACAATCAGAAATTTTGTCTAATGAAATTTTGTCTTCATTTATTAGAAAATTCCTGCTATTTCCTTGAACTAATAGTTCATTTGAACTGCTATTGCTAAAATTTGATATAAATTTTTTATTGTTACTATCTCTACTAAAACCAACTTCAAAATATTCTTTATTCTTTTTCTTAGTTTTATACTCTTTGTAATCTACCGCTGATACTGACGTGGCGATGAGAAGTAATAGGATTGTTATATAAGTGAAAAATCTATTCATTTTGTACTCCAATATGTATATCTAAAACCAATATAATCGTTAATTATCTCTTATCTATATAGAGCGTAAAAGATAGGAAAATGTTTCAATTAAATTAAGATAAAAATCGAGTTTTATAATCATCTAATGCTTTTATGTGAGCCTCAAATGCGATATTGTCAGGTAATTTATTAAACCCGAAATATGCAACTTCCAAAGCGTCATCCATAGCTTCAAGTTTCCCACCGACTCTGTCAGCAAGGTAGAGGATCAAAACCGCATTGCTTCGAGGGTCATCATCACCTGAGTAGACTTCAAAAAAACCCGTCAGCTTTATATCTAAGCCAGTTTCTTCTTTAAGTTCTCGTATTGCTGTTTCTTCAGGATGTTCATTCCATTCCATATAACCAGCAGGGATACACCAATCACCGATAGCTGGAGGATGAGCCCGTTTTACTAAAAGGATCTTCCCCTCTTCAACAAGAATTGCTCCAGCGGCTGGAACTGGATTTTGATAATAGATAAAATCACAGGCTGAATCGGCACATTTCAATCTTGTCATGCCATCTAACTTTGCTTCTATAAGCTCAGTTTTACAAAAAGGACAAAACCGATAACCATTGTGAGCATTTTTTCGTTTAGTCAATTTAATCGCATCAAAATTATTATGATGATCAGCCATTTGCAAACCCATTTCTAATTTTTATCGAAACAATAGTTGTATCATCACGAGGTGGATATGTTGTGTCATGAACCCGAACATCTTTTAAGATAGAATCAATTAGCTCGCCAGGTGCTTTAGTTTTATTGATTGTGACAAATTCATGGATCCGCTCTTCTGAATACTCGACTTCTTGCTCATTCATCGCTTCAGAAAGTCCATCGGTGAAGAAAAAGAGGGTATCATCTTTAAACAATTTTACCGTCTCCGATTGATAACTCATATCAGGCAAAGCTCCAATGATTGGACCACCAGTTTTCAACAGTTCTTTATCACCGTTGGCACGAACCAAAAGAGGATAGTTATGACCAGCATTGGAAAAATGGAAATACCCTTTTTCTGTATTCAACTCTCCATAGAAGAGTGTGACATATTTTTCTGATGATGACGATTCCACTAATTGTTTATTCATATTTCTAAGCATCATGTCAATAGGTGTTCCATTGTTTACTTCACTTTTTAAAATTGCTTGGGTTTGGGCAATCATAAGGGCAGCCGGCATTCCTTTACCCGATGCATCTGCAATACAAATACCAAGATTATGTTTATCCTTATACACAAAGTCATAGAAATCACCCCCAATAGTACGTGATGGTGTCGAGTGTGCCGAAATTTCCATACAGGGATGCAAAGGAGGCGAGGATGGTAGCAAATTGAGCTGAATCTCTCGAGCCATACTGACCTCTTCTTGCAAACGCATCCTCTCAAGCGAGTCAACATATAAACGTGCGTTGGTAAGTGCCGAGACCATTTGGTTGGAAAGCACTCCTAATAAATTTAAATCTTCTGCGGAATAATTATAACCAGCTGCTTTTGATGTCAAGGCTAAGAAACCAAGTAGATGTTCGGAATCTTTCATTGGTAAAATAATTTTTATTTGGTATGCCTCAAGTTCATTTGCTAAGTCAGAGTTTTGAGTATAATCACCAAGTGATTGATAAAATGTCGGCGAGTCTAACTGATTTATACCACGTAATAATATGTCATCTCGTGATAAAACTATTTTTTGAGTATGTTCTCTGTTTAAGTATAAAACATATTCGTTTAAAATGTCATCATACAATACAAAATAAATATGCTCAACAAGTAGGGTTGTCTTTAGTGTTTCTTCAATAATTTGTCTCAGTTTGATTGGATCAAATAATGAAATAACTTGTCTTGAAAACCGTTCGATAACATTTCGATGGTCCGTTTGGGTACGCATAAAAATAGAACGGGTGAATTCATCTATCCAATTGTTGATAGGTTGAAATAATAAGAGAAGTAAACCAATAATAACATAGTTAATAATATTTGCTTTTTCCCCAAAAATAGGAACAAAAAATTCTTGTGTTTGCAAAAACAGAACAACATATAATCCTACAAAAAATGCAGAGGTTATCGAATAGACAAATGATTGTCTGAATGCTAAACGAACATCCAAGAATTGGTATCTGAGAGTTACATAGACCAAAAGCGAAGTACCAGAGAGTACAGCAGCAATGATTAGAAGAGAGCTGATAGTTTCAGTAAAGTAGGTTGGGAATAATGCTGAGCCAATGGTTGCGACGATATATGTACCGAGAGAGCTACGAATAGCCCAATTAATCACTTTTGTCTGAGTTATTATTCGAGGATTGCTCACTAATTTTTTACCAGATTCTAAGAAATAAATCGTAACTAAGATAAAAAAGATATTAAATGTCGAAAATATAAGTGCATGTGAATTGATTATAAAGCCTATAAAAAGGGTCATAATCCCAATGAGCATTGAAAATGGTTTTAATATGAGTGCTGAAAAACCTTCAGCACCAGAGCTAATCTGCATCGAATTTAAAAACGTGATGAAATTTATCCCGAATAATAAAATTATCAAATGCATCAATTGTGGAATAAAGATGAAATAACGAATTCGTGAGTATTTGAACTTTTTTAACCTGTCTTCGGGGAATATCCATGAAAAAAGGAGTAAAAGAGGGAAGAAGAATTCCCATATATAGTGTAAATTGTATGTGGTAGAACCTTTGAAATTTACAACCAATGCTGTTGCGGGATCAATAAGTAACCCAAATGCCATACACAGAGGGCCAATACCTGCAAATAAAAGTGCAGCTCCAAAGGTACGGTTAAGCCGGTTATTGAGATTATCTCTGGCAATAGTGACAGCCAAAAATATCAAAAATCCACCTGCCAGAAAATATAAAATTGATTGTATTAGTTCAAAAGTCATTAAAAATTCAATACCTATCTTTTATACAATAGACTTGGTGATAGTTGTAATTGTTCCATCTTTTGTTGTTTGTACATCAACTTTGTCCATCAATGCGTTCACAATAAAAATTCCCCGCCCGGTATCTTTTAATAGATTTTCTTCATCTAATGGATTTGATATTGCACGTGGATCAAACCCTTGACCTTGGTCTTCGATTTTAATCTCAATATCATTTCCTTTTTTGGCAATAGAAACCGAAACAGTCTTACCGTCGTCCGATTTATTACCATGACTTACTGAGTTGTTCACTAATTCTGAAACAGAAATAGCTATGTCAGCAATTGTAGACTCTTCGACTTCGAAACCACGAAGAATCCCTTCGATGAAATCATCAATATTAGTTAGATACTCCAGGCTGGAGGGGATAGAAATCATGTTGCCTTTAATAATAGGTTCATGCATGCCTGGTTCTCCTAAGAAAATAGGCAGACGCAGATTAATTGTGCCTGCCTAAAAATATAGTTATCTGCTTAATGTTACTTATTCGTCAAATGATTTTACTGCGTCTGCGATTGTATCGTATGATTCAAAAACAGGTTCAAGCTTGGTAATAACTAATAAAGATCTAATCTTCTCTGTGACGTTTGCTAATTTTAGCTTTCCGCCATTGTTACGAAGTGTGGTGTAACTCGAAATCAATATTCCAAGTCCTGTTGAATTCATCCAGTCAACCCCAGAGAGGTCAACAACGACTTTCTTTTTGTCCTGGTCGATAAATTCATATAATTTATCGTGAAGCAAGCTCGCATCGGGACCACCCATTATTTTACCGTTAGGCTCTAATATTATTACACCGTTTTCTTCACGGTCAGTCAATTTCATATGTCCTGCCTCCGCAAGTTATTCTATTGATACGCATATTCTTACTATAAGTTGCTTTTGAAAACCGTCTGATTTGCAATAACAACTCTCTTATTATTCATCCTTATAAAAACTCGAAATTTAGCCCCAAAGTCAAGGTTAATTTTAAGGTGGATAAATGAGTGATTGCTGTAGGGAACAGTTAGTTTATTGTGCGTGTGACATAAACCAAGTCACCCTGAGCGGAGTCGAAGTATGTTCAACTACACCATCCCCGACTTGATCGGGGAACCAGTATAATATGTCATGCTGAACGGTGTCGAAGTATGCTTTACATATCAAAAGGAATGCTTTTGTACCGACAGGGCATTGCCCTGTCTTTTGTTGCGAAACTATTCGCCTGTTCCGCTCTTATCGTTTCACCGCACTTCTCTCCGTGCTTGGCACGGAGTCTAGAGTAGGGAAGAACCCAACGAGCTTTAAAGCTCGTTTAATCGTTGTGTCGGGTGCTTTCATGCTTTAGCATGATACACCTGACACTTAGCTTAATTGTAGATCGGCGTTCCAAGTAGTGTAGGTCGAAACCCCTGTGGTTTCGACAAGAAGTAGGGCAGAACCCCACCAATGCGGGCTGTATGCCTTTAGTGGTTCTGCTAATATTTCATACAGCAGTCATTGCGAACGACCAAAGGGAAGAACGTAATCTCTTCTTCTAAAATAGATAGTATTCTAAACTAAAAAGTATAGTTTACTTGACTGTCCTCAATAATTTAGTAATTTCAAAGTGCAGTATTACAGACAAAATAATTAAGGGAGAAAAATGCACATATTCAAAACCGTTACAACTATTTCATTGGCTTTGTTAATATGTATATCAACAGCGAATGCTACAACGGAAGATAGTACCGACATTAGAGAATCAATAATAAACTCGTTAAGCCGAAACCATCAAGAATATCTCGGTTACCAAAGTTCAACAATTGAGATGTATCGAAATTATAGCAACAACCGAAATGCATCTAATGCTCCTGAATTACACCTTTTAGGAGGCGAATACTTTAACCATGATATTATTATTAATGGGTTGTCGTTTCGTAACCCAATAACAGGAGTTACTGAAGCATCGTTTTCGTCATCATTTTTTAATAATATTAATATCTACCAGGGTAATATTCCTGTTAATTTCAGTAACGCCAATTCAGCTGTTATTGAATTAAGTTCTCCTAAGTTAATGACTGGTTTTCATGGTTCTTTTGAAGCTCTTTCAGATAATTTTACTGGTAACAAGTTTGACCAAAATTATTATCGGGGAATGTTTTCAGGTTCTCTGTTTGATAATAACAACCTAAGATTTTGGTCTGCTTTTGAACGAAAATGGCTCGGCGACCGTATGCCTTCATCGTTGACTTCCGATGTTCTTGATGGCAGCCCTGATATTCTGCCGAACAATCAGCTTTCAGGATGGACATACCATGGCAAACTGCAGTATGAACTATCATCAAAGTCTCTTTTTACAATCACAGCAGATGGGTCTATCGATGAATGGCAAGAATATAGACATTATTTTAATAACCCAGATCAACCAAACCAGATTGCTCACACACCAAGAAACAAAGATGAAAACTTCGGTCTGAATGCTCTGTTAGAACACAAGCTTTCAGAAAATACAGATGTCAATCTCTCAATCGGATATTTTAAATCTGAACATATCGATGGCGATGGTGTCATCTTTGATGACTTAGCATCTTATTCTCGAGATTTTAGCAATCCTGCATTTGATAACTATTATCTCTTTAGAGAAGGACGAATAGCTCCAGATGATCAATTTTATGAAGCATATTATTCTGGTTTCCAACATCATATCTCAACGTATAAACAATTTAGAGGAGAGATCAATCATATCTACAATGAAATTCACCAAATAAAAGCAGGGCTTCTCTATAAAAGATATAATTTGAGATACTTTAACCATAGCTTGGCAACTTTACAAAATGGCAGTACGGTTCCTGAAGCATTGTATCTGAATCGTTATGGCTTTGATGCCGACGGTAATGAATCCGACAATGAGACTTATAAGAACAACGCTAAAGCACCTAAAGAGATTTCTCTTTATTTTAATGATATCCTTTCTTTAGAGAAAATTTCAATTATTGCTGGAGTCCGAATAGATGCTTATGATTACAATGCTCTTAAATTTAAAAATCCAGAAAGACCATTTGACCCTGATGGTAGTACACCAGCAGATCTAACTTTAGATGAATCTGACCTCGTTGCCACTAAAATACAAACATCAGTTAGTCCTAACTTTGGACTCAATGCCCAAACAAGTAAGAATCTGAATTTTTATTTTAATTGGAGTCAAAACTATCAAATTGCTCCATATCAGAATATGTACCTTGGATTAGATTATTTTGAAAATCGTCTTAGTGCTGGATTTTATTCTGTATACCCAAGTTTATTAATTAAACCAACAAAATCTGAAACAATAATAGTTGGGATACAAAATAGATTGAATAATCAAACAATAATTGATTTTAATATTTCCGATGTAGAGTTTTCAAAGCAAATTGAAATTATGAGACAATCTCCATCAGTTCCATTTGAGTATACTTCATATGAAAATAGTGGAAGTGCTTCTTATATCGGTTACAACCTCAATGTACAATACAATTATAAAGAGATAGGTTGGTTTATTGATGTGACAAAAAGCTTAATCTCAAGTTTTGATATTCCAAATAGTGATATAGGGTGGAGGAGCACTGAGGGAACATTAACTTCAGAACGACCTCTTTATTATGATCGTGATTATAAATTTGTTGCTGGAGCGTCAGTTAAAACTTTATTAGGGCTTAAAATAAATATCATAGTAAAAGAAGAATCAGGGTTTCTATATACTCCTTCGTTAGTGTATGATGCCGTGAGTTTTATATCATATAAAGAAATGCCGTCGGATGATTTCAATAGTTCTGAAACGGAGAAATCCAGGGTTGTTGATTTAAAATTAGAAAAAGAGTTAAATTTATCTGGTTTTAAAATTACATCTTTTATCTTAGTTAAAAATCTAACTGACAAACAAATTGTAACAGGAGTTTATTCTGCGACAGGGTCACCAACAAATACGGGATATTTAGAGACCTCTAATGGACAAGATTATATCGAAAAATACAACTTTGCTCAAAACAACCCTTTGAACTTCTATGCTCCCCGTCAAATCTTTTTCGGTATTAAAACTTCGTTTTAATTTAATACAAAAAAAGTAAGTCTCAAAAGCAAGACCTACCCTTGTATTCTGGATTCCCAATCAAGTTTAGCAGTTCCGCCATTTGCCTGTTCCAAAGAGAGGTTCGGGCATGCCTGAATCCTACAAAAAAGAGATGCTGCTCTGTCAGTTCACAATTTTGATAAATCAAAATCAGGAACTGACGTAACCAATAATGATACTATACAGTCCTGGTCTGCTCCTTTTCCCGTAATACAATTTCCCTACAAACAAAACGTTCATTTTAAATTCTATCTCATACATGAAAGAACCATTGAGAGAAGGATTTTTAGATAAACAAAAAGACAACAAAAAATATGAGCAAAAATGGCTTTAAGCCATTTTTTTAGGCAAAGCCATTTCGTTATAAAACCCTGAGGAGAATTTGTTTACAGCGAAAAAGTGTCACTATAATTGACTATAAAAAGATGTTATATATGCGACTGAACCCATTTGGGAAGAAACAAAAAGGACAGTCTGTCAAAGCAAACTGCCCTACAATTATCTGGATTCCCAATCAAGTTGGGATGGTGTGGAGAAGTGCTGGGATGATATCTTGTGCATGGCAGACGTCCTCGTCTGCCAAAACGAAAAACTTTACCCTGTCTTCTTAACAGACTTTTCAATTGGTTCCCACACGAGGGCTTTGGTTGGGCAGAAGTGGGCACAGGCTGGGTCACCACCACACAAGTCGCACTTGACAATCAAATTCGCTTG
The DNA here is from genome assembly GCA_024280215.1 of Candidatus Zixiibacteriota bacterium. Taxonomy (GTDB): domain Bacteria; phylum Zixibacteria; class MSB-5A5; order GN15; family FEB-12; genus QQUK01. The sequence goes on along the minus strand of JAJRQO010000018.1, from coordinate 13,965 downwards.
GGTGTCAAGCACCGCACATCCAAATGGACAAGCCGCCACACACGCCATACAATTGACACAGACTTCATGGTTCAACTCAACCGCCCCTGTCACAGGGTTACGCTTGAGAGCATTGACCAAACATGATTTGATACATGCCGCATCGTCGCATTGGAGACAAGTTACAGGAACCCATAAATCTTTAAAGCCACCATCAATCGGTGTGATGCGAGTTAAGGCACGAACACCGTCAATCGCATGGGTGAACGAACAAGCCAATTCGCATGAACGACAACCCGTACAGAGTTCAGGTTTTACAATAAATCGGTTGTTCATGATCTTGCCTCCCGATCCCAGTTAGAAATACGTCCCATAGTTCCAGCCAATTCTTTACGGTGACATTCGTCACATTTTCTGAAATAATCTATATTAATATCACGGTTCTTGCTCAGATATTCGGCAAACTCTTTAGTGATTGTTGTTTTGCCACATTCGGTGCAGGCAACCATTTCAAAATCTTTTTTCCAAATTGTCAATCCACCGTTTTCCATATTATATTCAATGTAATTCGTTGGACAATTTTTGGCACAGGACAAACAACCAACACATGCGGTAGGTGCCATGTTAAGTGGTGGTGCTACTTCTTTACCATGTCCACGACCAACCATCGAGATAGCGTGGAACCCCATCGTGTCACAAATCCGTGTACAGATGCCACACAAAATACAATTGTCACCATCGACGACTTCTTCAAACTGTGTCTTCAGCACTCCGTACTCAGCGGCAAGCTGACGAATCTCTGGAGACTTCGGATGACGAGCTAAATACATATCCAAAATAGATGAACGCAGTTCGTTCACTTTTTTCGCATGCGTATTTACAATCAAGCCATCAGCGGCAGGGTAGAGGCACGAGGTTACATAATCACACCAGCCATCCCACTCAGGTTTTGTAATCTCAACCATACATAATCGACATGCACCCGAAGGTTCAACCGCTTCATGATGACAGAGTGTTGGCACATCAATTTTTTCACGACGAATGACAGTAAGAAGCATCTCACCATCTTTCGCCTGAACAACTTTTCCGTTTATCGTTATATGAATCATCTATACTCCTAACTTACCAAAATCGAATCAAAATTACAGACCGCATAACACGCCCCACACTTGGTACATTTATCTTGAGCAATTATGTGAACTTCTTTTTTCTTACCAGTGATAGCATCATATCCACATGCTGGGATACACGCCATACATCCTGTACAATTATCTAAAATCTCATAGGTAATAAGTTCAGGACAGACACCAGCTCGGCATTTTTTATCTTTAATATGTTCAATATATTCATCTTTAAAATGCTTGAGCGTACTCATCAATGGGTTCGGTCCAGATTTACCTAAACCACAGAGTGAACCTATCATTACATTTTCAGAAAGACGTTCCATCTTTTCAATGTCAGACATCTCACCTTTACCAGCACAAATTTTTTCAAGTAGTTTATGCAGTTGATAAAGACCTTCACGACATGGCGTACACTTCCCGCAAGATTCTTCGACTAAGAACTCAAGAAAGTATTTGGCGACATCAACGATACATGTTTTATCATCCATGACAATCATGCCACCTGATCCCATCATCGAACCAACTTCCGTTAGCGAATCAAAATCAACAGGTAAATCAAGCATCGACTCAGGAATACAACCACCCGATGGTCCACCAGTTTGTACCGCTTTAAATGGACGGTCTTCTAAAATACCACCGCCGATATCATAAATAATTTCTCGGAGAGTAATTCCCATCGGCACTTCAATAAGTCCTGTGTTGCGAACTTTACCAACTAATGAAAATACTTTTGTACCCGTAGACTTTTTCGTTCCAATAGAACTATACCAATCGGCACCCTTGCGTATAATAGTCGGGATATTGACAAGCGTCTCAACATTGTTCAGCACCGTTGGTTCATCATAAAGACCTTTGACAACCGAGCGAACATACTTAGCTCTTGGTTCGCCAACTTCACCAGCCACAGATTTCATCAGAGCCGATGATTCCCCGCAGACAAATGCACCCGCACCACGAGCGATTTTTATGGTGAATGAAAAATCAGTCCCTAATATATTTTCACCGAGCAGACCTGAACGTTCACAATCTAAAATAGCTTTTTCAAGATGCGTCACCGCCAGCGGATATTCATCACGAACATATATATATCCTTCTTTGGCACCAATTGCATAAGCAGCAATCATCATTCCTTCAAGGACACCATGCGGGTCGCCTTCCATGATAGAGCGATCCATAAATGCCCCAGGGTCACCTTCGTCACCGTTGCAGATAACATAATGTTTATCAGCTTGAATGTTCTTACAAATTTTCCACTTTTTACCAGCTGAAAACCCACCACCACCACGACCACGAAGTCCCGATTTGATAACCTCTTCAATAACCTCATCTGGTGTCATTTTAAAGAGAACTTTGGCAAGAGCTTGATAGCCGTCAACACCGATATACTCTTTCATGTCGTGTGCGGAAATTTTCCCAAGATTACGCAAAGCAATCCGTTGCTGATGTTTGAAAAATGAAATATCGTTATACTTTGTGATTTTAGAACCATCAACTGGATTTGTAAAAAGAAGAGGTTCGATAATTTCATTCTCTAAAAATGATTTATCTAAAATATCATCAACATGTTTTGGCTTTACTTTAGTGTAAAATATTTCTTGTGGTTCGATAATAACAAGCGGTCCTAATTCACAGAATCCATGACAACCAGTTTCTTTGAGTATCTCAATAGAAACATCTTTAAGTTTTCTTTTTGCCAATCCATCACGAACCGATTCAACAATTTTTGTCGCACCATTAGCAATACATCCTGTACCACAACAGACTAAAACTTTTTTTGGATGTTTCTTGGAAATGGCGAGTGTTTCTTTTTTGATTTTATTCAGATCTTTTACGTTTTTTATATTCATATTATTTCGCCTTCACCAATTTTTTTACTCTGGATACTTTTACCGAGCCGTGATACTTGTCGCCGACAACAACAACAGGAGCCATTGCACAAGCACCCACACAAGCAACAACCTCAAGCGTGAATTTCATATCTTCGGTTGTTTCACCTGCTTTGATTTTAAGATGTGTCTCAAGTTGGTCTTGTAAAAGTTTCGCTCCCCGTATATGACAAGCAGTCCCTGTACATACTTTGATGATTTTTTCACCTTTGGCAGTTAACGAAAATGAATTATAAAATGTCGATACTGAAAAGACGGTAGAAAGCGGAACATCCAAAACTTCCGATGTCTGCTCGAGAGCTTCACATGGAAGATACTGATATTCTTTTTGTATATCTTGCAGTATCGCAATAAGTGATTCCTGTGATTTTGGATATTTATCAAAAATCGTATGTAGGTTTTCAAAGTTGTGTTTCATGCTGTGACCTTCTTCGCTTTTACAAGATTCTTCTTCGCGAAATCATAACCAATTTTTAACACAGATTTATTTATTTCGAGCAAATCTTTTTTATGTCCAAGCTTTTGTTTCAAGGTTGCTTCAACAGTTTTCATTTTCAGAAGACCTGTCGCACCAATGAAGGCACCGATGACAACAATGTTTGCAACTTTTGGGTTACCCGCTTCCATCGCTATTTTATTAGCAGGAATTAGAAGCTGGTCGATGTCGGTACGTTTTGACGATGTGTTAATCAATGACGAATTAACAATCAATAATCCACCTGGTTTCACGGTTGGTTCAAACTTATCAAATGATGGTCTGTTGAAAACACAGATACCTGTTGGAGTTTTAATAATTGGCGAGCCTATCCGCTCTTCAGAAATTACTATAGTACAATAAGCAGTACCGCCACGCATCTCAGGTCCATACGATGGAAGCCAGATGACTTTTTTGTCTTCGTTCATTCCCGAGTAGGCAAGTAATTGTCCCGCAGTCATAATTCCCTGACCGCCAAAGCCTGCCATAGTTACTTCATATTGTTCCATTATTTATCCTCCTCAGCAAATGAATCTTTAAAACAACCAAGTGGGTAGTACGGTAACATATTTCCTTCAAGCCAATCAGTAGATTCGTTTGGAGTTTGTCCCCAGTTTGTCGGACAGGTTGAAAGAACTTCGATAAGTGAAAAACCTTTGTTGTCCATTTGATATTGAAATGCTTTTCTGATAGCTTTTTTCGCTTGGATAATATGTTGTGGCGAATGAACCGAAACCCTTTCAAGATACATCGGTGTCACCAATCCCGACAAAAGTTCTGTCATGCGAATCGGATGTCCTGTTTCGTTTAAATCTCTTCCCGCAGGACAAGTCGATGTTATCTGACCTTGAAGTGTTGTCGGAGCCATCTGTCCGCCAGTCATACCATAAATAGCATTGTTAACAAATATCGCCGTCAACTTTTCACCACGGTTGGCAGCATGCATGATTTCAGACATACCGATAGAAATCAAATCACCATCACCTTGATAGGTGAAGACCATCATGTCAGGACGGAGCCGTTTGAATCCTGTCGCAATTGCAGGAGCACGACCATGAGGAGCTTCTAAGAAATCGCAATTAAAATAATTATACGCAAGCACCGAACATCCAACAGGAGCAACACCAACAGTTTTTTCACGGATACCAAGCGAGTCAATTGCTTCAGCGGCTAAACGGTGAATAATACCATGGGTGCACCCAGGACAATAATGCGAGACAACATCGGTCATCGCTTCAGGTCGGGCAAAAAGTGTTTTTGAATTATTGTTCATAGCCGACCTCACGCTTTCTTTTTCGATTTAGATTTTTTTCTAATCATATCTTTTATCTGTGTGATAACTTCTTCAGGTGATGGCACTACACCTCCAGTACGTCCGAAGAAAGATACTTTTTTCTTACCGACTACGGCACGTTCAACATCTTCAACCATCTGTCCTGTTGACATTTCAATGACTAACACTTCTTTAATGTTTTTCTTAATTGCTTCAGCGTAAATTTCATCTTGTGGGAATGGGAACAAAGAAATTGGGCGGAAAAGTCCAACAGAGATTCCCTCTGCTTCAACTGCGTCGATTGCTGTCTGACAGATTCGAGCCATAGTTCCATACGAGATAATTATAATTTCATTTTTATCAGTTACTTTATATTTTTCAAAGCGGACTTCATTCTTTTTCATTAACTCATATTTTTCATGAAGATGCCAGCTACTATTTTCCAGTTTATATGGATCCAAAAAGAGAGAACGCACCACCTGTGGTTTACGTCCTTTGGCACCGGTTATCGCCCAATCTTTTGGAGGAAGGTCAGGTGATTCAATTTTGTCAGGAAACTCAACTGGCTCCATCATCTGACCTATCATCCCATCACCAATCATCATAACAGGGTTACGATATTTATCAGCTAAATCAAAAGAAAGTATCATAAGGTCGACCGCTTCCTGCACCGATGATGGTGCCAAGACAAGCAGACGATAATCACCATGACCACCACCTTTGACCGATTGAAAATAATCAGACTGTGCTGGTAAGATACCACCAAGTCCAGGACCACCACGCATGATGTTTACAATAACACATGGAAGCTCAGCACCAGCCATATAAGAAATCGCTTCCTGCATGAGTGAGATGCCTGGGGAAGAGGATGTAGTAAAAACTCGTTTGCCAGTTGCAGCCGCACCAAAAATCATATTGGCGACAGCAAGTTCTGACTCACCTTGTAAAAAAACACCGCCAACTTCGGGCATACGTTTCGCCAAATATTCGGCAACTTCTGTCTGAGGAGTTATAGGGTAACAGAAATAATTATTTGCTCCAGCTTTAATTGCTGCCTCAGCAATTGCTTCGTTACCTTTCATAAGTACTTTAGTCATGTTATTCTCCTTGTGCCTAATATTCGTAGAGAGCAAACGAAGTTCCATGAGTATGAACTTCAATCGCTACATCGGGACAGGTTATCGCACAAAGTTGACAGCCGATACATCTCGAACTATCAACCATTTCGGCATAGAAATATCCTTTAATGCCAATCATTTTTGACATGGCAAGAATATTTTGAGGGCATGCTCTCACACAGAGTTCACATCCTTTACAATGATTCTTATCTATTTTTACACCAGGCATATATCTTCCTTTACAATTCGGTTTTATTCCCAAGGTTTCAGTAGTGAACGATTAAGGGGTAAAACTGGAATATCTATGGTTTCAAAATTTATTTTATCTAAAATTGTTTGTTCGGCTGAAACAAATAAAAGTTCCACCCCAGTTTTTTTACAGACTGCTTCTGACAATGAGATACCTTGCATGACAACGTCTTCGTTGGTGTCATCCATAAGATGAGTATTTGAAATAATTCCTGTAAACTTGAGTCGTGATGAAAATTCGATTTCAGAAATTGTTTTTAAGCAGCCAGCCAAATCCGACGTAAATGGTCGGTTAGCGTTTAAGACTAAATACATATCGTAGGTCGCCTCATCAAATGATGTCGCCAAAGAACTCAAAACTCTGGCACCAACATCATCACCACCAACATCACAAATCAATGTTCCCTGAGCTGACTGAATCGCTCCTCGTATCTGAGGAAGGATAATCGGTAGGTCAGCATAAAACTGAGCACCTTCAGGGTTGATTGGTAAAATTCCGAGTTTTTCAAGTTCAGCCGATGCTTCCCTTGAACGAAAATATGGATTGACTATATCTAAATCTAATATCGAAATTGGACGTGCTTCAAATGTTTCATCAAGAACCAGATGTCGAGCCAAATTAACAGAAACCTCTGATTTACCCGATCCATACCCACCAACAATAAGATTAATTGGTTTTTTGACTGTAGGAGAATTCCACTTTTGAGGATGTTTTTTCGTCAACACAATACTACCTTACAAAATCTCACAATCTCGGTGCGCTCTATTCCACATCAAAACAGGTTTCTCTAGAGCAGACAAAAAGACCCTTAAATCAGTCTTGCTTTGAATATCGCCAAAATCATCAATTAAGTCAAGTCAGTTTGTGAAAAAAATAACGTAGAGAATAAATTTGACTCAATGAGCCTTCCTGTGTATATTTGCCAAACATGTTCACAGAAAAGAAATTACACTTTTTTGTAAACTATTTATTTGAATCAGCTATTTTTAGAAAAGAGTATATCTTTGAAATTGTATAAAATCCAAATTTTGTTTTTGCTGACTTTACTGGTTTTGAATTCATGTTCCTCAGACCAAAAAAACGATGAGTTAGCCAAAGATAAATCAACCATTGTTGTCGATACGACCTATGATTCATGGATGTCGATTCAGTATAAAAATATCAAACTTTCATATCCACCAAATCATCCGCTTGAAACTGGTATGGCTGATTTTGCTCAGATCTTTAAGACAGTTTTACGACGCAATGCTCAGTTTTTCCAGATGGATGAGCCGACCGATTCTATATTGATTTTATATTATACTGGTTTCGGACAAGGACAGGATTTAGCTAATTCCGAATTTCCTACTTCTCGGGGCGATACCATTTTCTATTGGTCTGGTAACAGGGTAGGGGTGCCAGCAACTATGTATTTGCTTAATAAATGGACGACTACCGAAGAACCAAAAACTAAATTTTTATATCATGGGCTTATGCGTCTATTGGATGCTACTGGACGAGACTACCATAGTATGTCATATCATTTTATAGACTCTGGTAAATTTATAGACCTTAAAGATTTAATGGCAGATAGCAGAACAGCCTATAATTGGGAAGCATATCAATCGGCTGAGGCGGCGTCATTTATTGATTACTTTGTCTTTAAATATGGAATCAACAATTTTAAACTTTTATATGAATCACAACTTCCATTTGATTCATCAGCAGCAGTTATATGTAAGATGAACTTAAACGCTCTCCAAAGTGACTGGCTCAAAGTTATTGGAGAAGTCGTCAAACAAAATAGCCTTAAGAAATAAAGCGAGGATATATATGTCATCAGAAAATTGGAAAACAGCAATCACCAAAATAGAACCTGGAAAAATCCATGTTAAAGGGTACAACATTACAGACGTCATGGAAAAACTCTCGTATGCCGAAACTGTCTTTCTTATTCTCAAAGGCGAGCTTCCATCAAAAGCTGAAGCAGAACTTATGAATGCAATTTTGGTCGCATCAATTGATCATGGTGCCACTCCGCCATCCGTCTTGGCGACTCGTACTGTTTTATCGGGTGGCAATTCACTAAATGTTGCTGTTGCTGGCGGAGTTTTAGCAATTGGTGACACCCATGGTGGAGCGATTGAACAATCCGCGAAAATCATGCAGGAGTGGGCTGCAAAAAATAACGACGCCGAATCAACAGCCTCCGAATTAGTCGATTGGCTCAAAGAAAACAAAAGGAGAATGCCAGGATTCGGACACCGTCTGCACAAAGTTGATCCTCGTACCGCAAAACTTTTTGAAATCGCCGACAAACATGGTTACTCTGGAAAACATATAGAACTATGTAAAGCTTTGGAAAAAACGCTCGCTGAAAAAACTGGTCGGCAGCTTCCAATAAACGTCGATGGTGCTATCGCAGCGGTTATTTCCGATATGGGTTTTGACTGGCAACTTGGCAAAGGATTTTTTATTATCTCAAGAGTGCCAGGTCTTATCGCTCATGCTATTGAAGAAAAAACTCGTGAGAAACCAATGAGAAAACTCGGACCACTACCGTTTGACTATGATGGACCAGATGAACGAAAAATAGATTAAGACTAAATCCTATCAACCGTTGATCCAACAAACACCATCCCCGACTTAATCGGGGAACTAGTTTTATTATCATTGACCTCACACACTAATTTCCCGATTTTTAAAGTATGGTAGAATACAGGAAACAGGAGAGGTCGAACTTAATGTCATTCCCAACTTGCTTGGTGCCGTAGGCATTTGGGAATCAAGAGAGAGGCAGATGAGGTCGTCTACCGCCCACAATAAATACATCTATACTCTATGAAATGAGGTTTTAAGTATGAGTTATTCAAAAATTAAGTTAAATGATAATATAAGATACTATGTATTAGAAAAAATAAAATATGGTAATGCCTTATCAAATGAAATTATGAAAATGGATAAAATTGATTTTCAAGATTTTTTTACTTATCATATGAGCAATTTAAAAAAATCTAATTTAGAATTTCCTAAACTTGGAAATCCAAAAGTTGACTTTGATTTAATCATAAACTATTATTTAAATGAAATCCATAGTTATCTATTAGAAGAAAACTCAATTGTCATTTTTGAATGTTCATTGGTCGATAGATCTTGTTTGAGTAAATTAAGGCACAGGTCAAATATCTTATTAAAAGATAATGACTTGTTCTTTTATATTTCACCAGAAGAAAATAATATCAAAACAATTAGTGAGATTTTCGGTGAATCATCTAGCTCATTTCAAAATTTATTTTTCTTCTCATCGTTGCCAAGTAATGTTAATATTCGTGAATACAATGAAATCTCTAATGAATTATTACTCACGTTAGCTGAACGTACTTGTAAAGTTTTTGTCGATGCCTATGATTTAGAAAGTTTTATAGAATGTTCAATAAAAAAATAGTTTAGTGGGCAGACGCCCTCGTCTGCCCCTTGTTTATCTTACTCTCTCATTTCTACTACACTATCAACGCTGTTTCGTTTTGTCTCCTGTTCTATGAGATAAATAATATTTTCCAAGAGGAGCAGAGCATACAAAAAAAAGCAAATTTGACAAAACAAACCCAATTCGCTGTAACAGGCTATGCCTGATTTATTTATAGAGAAAAAATTGTTTTACGGATTGTGGATAACTATTTAAAACTCCCCCGACCCCTCTTAAAAGAGGAGAGACAATAACGGCAGATAGTTTTGTAGGGAACAGGCATGCCTGTTCCTAAGAGAAGGTTCGGGCATGCCCGAACCCTACAAAAAGGTGCAAAAAAAAGGTCGGAACCACAGGCACTCTGAGAGTGGTTGGTTCCGACCTACTATTATATGGTTCCCGTGTCAAGCATGGGATGACATGAAGAGAAAATGTTACTTTCCCTAATTCTTCTATTCTTTCAAGCAACTTGCTCGGAGATATTCACGGTTCATCTTAGCGATAAACTTGACTGAAATATCTTTTGGACAAGCAGCTTCGCATTCGTAATAATTTGAACAGTTACCAAACCCTTCAAGCTGCATCTGTGCCAGCATATTGGTGACTCGCTCTTTACGTTCCGCTTGACCCTGAGGAAGCGACGCGAACTGTGAGACTTTTGCCGCAACAAACAACATTGCTGAAGCATTTTTACAGGCTGCCACGCAAGCACCACAACCGATACATGCTGCCGCATCCATAGCGGTATCGGCATCAGTTTTCGGAATTGGTAGAGCGTTGGCATCTGGAGTACCACCGGTATTTATCGAGACAAATCCACCCGCTGCCATAATACGGTCAAAGGCTGTACGGTCGACGACTAAATCACGAAGCACAGGAAATGCTCTTGCACGCCACGGTTCGATATAGATATTGTCGCCATCTTTAAAATGACGCATATGCAACTGGCAAATTGTTGTACCACGTTCAGGTCCATGAGGAGTCCCGTTCACGACAAGCGAACACATTCCGCAAATACCTTCACGACAATCATGGTCAAATGCGATTGGTTCAACATCATTTTGAACAAGGTCTTCATTGACAACATCAAGCATCTCTAAAAATGACATATGAGAGCTGATATCTTTGGCAAGATATTTTTCCATCTTGCCTCTGTCGTCGGCGTTTTTTTGACGCCATACAAAAAGTGTGATATTCATTATTTATAACTCCTTGTTGCAAGTTCTACATTCTCAAAGACAAGGGGTTCTTTGTGTAAATTAGGTTTCTTGCCAACACCAGCGTATTCCCAAGCGGCGACATACAAATAATCTTTATCGTTTCGAACTGCTTCACCTTCATCAGACTGATGTTCTTCTCTAAAGTGAGCTCCACATGATTCATCACGGTCTAAAGCATCGTGACACATCATTTCGGCAAATTCAAGGAAGTCAGCAACCCGACCCGCAGATTCAAGCGATTGGTTGAGTTCTTCACCTTTACCAAGCACTTTCAGATTCGACCAGAATTCTTCACGGATTTTAGGAATCAATTCAATAGCTTTTTTGAGTCCCGCTTCATTACGACCCATTCCACAATTTTCCCACATAACTTTTCCAAGTTCTTTATGGAAAGAATCAGGTGTACGTTTACCACCGATAGAGAGGAATTTATTGGTACGTTCGGCAACATCAGCTTCGACTTTCTTAAACTCAGGATGTTCTGTCGTTACATCAGAAACACCAGAGCGAGCGTAGAAATTACCAAGAGTATACGGAATTACAAAGTACCCATCGGCGAGTCCTTGCATAAGTGCCGAAGCACCTAATCGGTTGGCACCATGGTCAGAGAAGTTCGCTTCACCTAAGACAAACAGTCCAGGGACAGTAGATTCCAAATTGTAATCAACCCAGAGTCCGCCCATTGTATAATGAGAGGCTGGATAGATTCGCATCGGAACAGTATATGGATCTTCGCCAGTGATACGGTTGTACATATCAAATAGATTGCCATACCGTTCGGCGATTGTATCTTTGCCTAAACGTTTAATAGCATCTTTAAAATCTAAATAGACACCAACTTTTGTTTCGCCAACACCACGACCATCATCACACGCTTCTTTTGCGGAACGGGATGAAATATCACGAGGGGCTAAGTTTCCAAAAGATGGATATTTTCGTTCTAAATAATAATCCCGTTCATCTTCAGGGATTTGATCGGCAGGTCTTTCGTCACCTTGTTTTTTCGGAACCCAAATACGTCCGTCATTACGAAGCGATTCAGACATTAATGTTAGTTTTGACTGATAGTCACCCGCAACTGGAATACAAGTTGGATGGATTTGCGTATAACAAGGATTGGCAAAGAAAGCACCTTTTTTGTGAGCACGATATGTAGCCGTTACATTACAACCTGTCGCATTGGTAGAAAGATAGAAGACGTTACCGTATCCGCCAGTTGCCAAGATTACCGCATCGGCAGCATGTGACGATACTTCACCAGTGACCATATTACGAACAACGATTCCACGAGCGCGTCCATCAACAACGACTAAGTCAAGCATCTCCATACGAGTATGCATAATGACATTACCTAAACCAATTTGTCTTGAGAGGGCAGAGTAGGCACCAAGGAGTAATTGTTGTCCTGTCTGACCACGAGCATAAAATGTACGGGAGACCTGAGCACCACCAAATGAACGGTTGTCAAGTAGTCCGCCATAGTCACGGGCAAATGGGACACCCTGTGCGACACATTGGTCAATAATGTTTGCTGATACTTCTGCTAAACGATAGGTGTTTGCTTCGCGAGATCTAAAATCGCCACCTTTGATAGTATCATAAAATAGACGATAGACCGAGTCACCATCATTTTGATAATTTTTAGATGCGTTGATTCCACCTTGAGCAGCAATAGAATGAGCCCGTCGTGGGGAATCCTGATAACAGAAACAGGAAACCTGATAGCCAAGTTCTGCGAGCGATGCAGCAGCGGCTCCACCAGCTAAACCAGAACCAACAACGATAGCTTTATATTTTCTTTTGTTGGCAGGATTGACAAGTTTCATGTCAAATTTATGTTTGTTCCATTTTTCTGCAAGAGGACCAGAAGGGATTTTTGGATCAAGTATCATTAGTGACCTCCTCCGGTTAGGGTGATTATATTCATAAGTACAGCTATTGGCATCGAGACATAGCCGATGAAAATAGACAGAGCAAATAGGTTGCTCATTATTTGAAGTCTTTGTAAAATTGTTGGATTTGTTAACCCAAGAGTTTGGAAAAATGATGATGTCGCATGACTCAAATGAAGTGACATCGATGCAATCGCAGCGATATAAATTGCTGAAATGATTGGTTCGCTAAATCCTAAGATGACCATCGAGTAAACATCAAAACGTCCATCAACCAATGGTAGGTTATGATAGCTTGGATCTGAAAGTAATAATGTGAAATGAGCAAGATGGTAACATACAAACAAAAATATCGTGATTCCAGTGTATATCATTGTTTTAGATGCTACCGATGCCTCGAGAGTGTTCTCTTTAGCGTAGGAAACGGGACGAGCTTTTTTGTTCTCGAGCCAAAGAATAGTGCCTTTCCAAATATGAACCGCAAAGAAAAGAGCAATTACCGAACGGAAACCCCATTTGAGAGCACCCATACTTTGAAGAGTTTCGGCATATGTGTTTAATTGTTCCTGTCCCGCAAAAATCTGAAGATTACCAATCAGATGTATCACGACAAAGCCGACAATTGAAATACCAGTTATTGCCATGAGTACTTTTTTACCGACAGTAGCTTGTGTAAAACCTGGGGGAGAAATTGTTGACATATATAAATCCTTTAATGAATCAAAAAGGTTTATGTTTAGTTTGTGAAAGAAAATACAAGCTAAACGGTTAGCGGTCAACGAAAAAAACATTATAATTTTGATATTTTAAGTTAGTTGAAGTTTGTTATGGTTGTATTTCGGTTCTTACAGCAGATATAGCTGCGTAGGTACTGTATTTCCGAGAACTGACTGCATCACCGAACTCCTTTCCGGTGAAGCCGGAATCCAGTGCAGAAACGATTAGAGCAAATTTCAAAATATTGAAACGATGTTTATGATTTCATAGAAAACTACCTTTAATTTTACTGTTCTGGACTCCGGCTTTGCCGGAGAGGAGAGCTGGTAGGTCTCTTATAGTTATTACAAACGATAAAAGATGTCGGGTTTCTCTCAATTATATTTTTTTGGAATCGGAACGCCAACCTACAAGAAAACTATAAGATTACGAAATCCCACCATAAAGGGCTTGTTGAAAAAGTCCAAACAGTCTTTCAAGACCCTTCGACTCCGCTCAGGGTGACTTGAAAGACAACAGCTTATAATTTGTCATACTGAGCGGAGTCGAAGTATGTTCCAATATAAGAGGTTTTTCAACAGTCCCT
>JAJRQO010000017.1 GCA_024280215.1 Candidatus Zixiibacteriota bacterium | reverse complement strand
GCTTTGCGACCATTCTCTGTTACTAAACGAACAGCTTCTATCTTAAATTGACGGTCATATTTACGTCTTCGTGTCATTGGACACCTCCTATTACGGAATATACTTCTTAACTTGCTGTCCGTCAATTCGGGGGAGGTTTAAAGTCATCATTTCCATCATTATTATAATCACCAATTTTTTCAATTAACTTCCCCCACCCATAATAAGTTATTCCAACTGGTGTGTTTAGTATGATATCTGGAATTGTATCGAAAGCACTTCCAGTTTCATAAAAGAAAATGACTCCAGTGTTTGAAGAATCAACATTACCTCTTTGAGATATAGTCAAATATTCTAACCCATTTAAAGTTATGTCTATAATTCTACCCCCATAACTATCATAAGCCTGATATGGATAACCAGACATTATTATATCAACTAAAGTGTCTGATGTCATTATATCATTAAAGATTAATACTCTACCGCCACCTTCAGGAAAATTACTTGCATCAGCAGAACCGAGAATTAAATCTTTTTGTCCATTTCCATCTAAGTCTAATACTTGAATAGATTTATTTAAGGAAATAGCAGTGCTTAGTAGTGTGCTGTCATTGATTTGAATTATTTTTTCAGGAATCAAATCAAAAGATGGTCCCCCATAGTATATTTTAAATGTTTTTGGAGCCGCACCATGATTCAGTCCTGTCGCAATGATAAAGTCATCAAAAGAATCATTGTTTATATCACTAATATTTTTTATTGAGAGAATGGAGTCACGAATAATTAAATCTGGAATTGAATCCATAGGATTACCCCCATGAAATAGATATAATCCCCATAATCCATCATCGGGATAATCGTAATGAGTCCAATAGTTCTGTATTATCCAAATATCATTGAACCCGTCGTCATTGATGTCCCCAGCAGATTCTATTTGATATCCAAAATTATCTAATGAATCGTTAATTGTAAGTGTTGCAATAGGAGGAACGTAATCTGCAGTTGCTATAGAATAGATAAAAATAAATAAAAGTAATGTTGTATAAAATAGTCGCATGATGTGTCTTCCCATTAGTCTGTTACTACAAAGAACAACATTTTATTTCTCTTGTCAATGGGAGTGGAGAGGTACTAAACGGCGTAGCCCACCTCTGCATTTGTTTAGTCGGTTCCTAATTCGCTTTAGCGAATTGAGAACTGACTTGATTGGAAGTGTCAGGTGTATCACGCTGAAGAGTAAAAGCACCTGACACAACAGGTAAAAGAGGGGCTGGGGGTGTGTTTGTTTTGTTTTATTTCAAGAAGTAGAAGCAGGTCGGGTTCACAAACCACCGATAGGTGAACATAGAACCCGACACATTGTCTGTTGCCTAATTTTGTGATATGAGAAATGCAATAATATCAGACTTTTGGCTTTCAGATAATTTTGCTTTTTCACCATATCTTGCAACTATTGTTGGCCATTCGTCGTCGGTCTTCATAGTCGCCTTTGGAAGTATATGGCAGGTCTGACAGTTTGCCCGAAAGGTTATCTCTCCAGGCGAACGGGACTCTTTGGCTATGCCAGATTTTTGACATGATGAGACCGTTATCCAGATAAACAATAGTACGAGTGTTACTTTTATCATTAGAGTCCAATCCCCATTATAAGTCGAAACTGTGCATCGTTGGCTTTGTCATTCAGACCCCATGCAACACCCATCGTATAATAATTGTCACCACTTGCAAATGAGAGAGTCGGACCAAATGATGTTTTGTACTTATTCTCTAATGATGGGTCTTTGTAATAATATTGTCGAGTGGTTGATTCAAGTCCTATCGCAATTTTAAATGTTGGAGCATACGAAATACCCGCATCAAGACCAATCTCAGTATAAGAGAATTCATCAGTCGCCCAGAGATATTCATAGACAGGGTTTACAGCGATATTTAGTTTGTCAAAATTTTTGTCTAAAAGAATTTTCGCTTCAAATTTATTCTGTCCAACACCATGATCTAACTTCCGACGGTATTCAGCATACAAAACAGGGTCAAACAAAACCTCACCAGCTAAACCTAATCGATAACGACCTCGAAGCTGTATCGCATCCCATCTGAATGACTCACCTTCAGTCTGTGTGAAAATCTGATAAATCGAAATATCAAACTTGGGTGTGATGCCTTGTTCTACTTCAACTCTATATTCCCATTTGTCAGATGAGGTGGCATTTTCAACACCTGTTGTATAAAATTCAAGTTCGGTAGCATTGGGTGCCATAGTTGTTGTTTGGTAGGTCCATACATATTTCCGACGGTCAGCGTTGACCGATGGGACAGCAATTAAAATTGCGAGGGCGAGAAGTAATAGCTTTTGATACATGGGAAAACTCCTTTATAAGTTCTGTTTTCACTAAATGAAAATGAAAACCAATTTCATTTAGTGTTATTGGAGAGTATAGTTAGTTCGGACTATCTTGTCAAGACCTTTTGTGAAAAAATACATAATAAATAGAGTATCTACTGTAAGCCTTAGGTATTAAAGGGGATATGGGAGAATTAAAAGATGAAAATAAAAGCAGATGCTATCTGCCTGCAATAAAAAACCCAAGCAGATTGCGGTCTGCCTGGGTGGACGATATTAGGTAATCCACAGAAAGAGTAACACTTTCCGATTGCTCTATAATAATGCACTATAATCTTGATTTTGTCAAGAGGAAAATTGAGCTTACAATTCTGAAAAATTGTTATTGTTTTAATTAGAAGATTTTAAAATAGTACCGTTATCGCCAACAATAAATAGTATCTCATCTGAAGAACCCCAAATATCGTTTAATAGCTCCGAAGTCCCACTATTTTGTTTTGTCCAAGTATAATTATCCAAGTAATATATTGATCCGTTATAGCCAGCAAAGTACGCTTTTTTTGTGTCAACAGTCCACACAGTTATAAGTTGACTAGGTGTATTTATTGGTGTGCGAACAAGATTTGTTTGAATACCATTAAAATAAATAACTTTTGCAGGGTAACCGATTGCAAAGACATTCCACCAATTTGTACCATGAACATCTAAAAAAGATGTAGTGGGTGTACGTAACGTAACTACTTTATTATCAATAGAAGCAGCAAATGAACCTATACCGCCAACAAAAATATAGTTATTTGATTTCTTATTTGAGAGCGGGTGTGCAAGGCTATATTCTCCCCAAATATCTTTGACTAGAAAATTTGTACTAATATTATTAGGTGTAAAAATATTATTGTAATACGTTGCAAAAGACTTTATTCCATCTTGAATTAAGATTGTTGAGTTATTTAATCCATAAATATTTCTAAAATTATTGAGTGTATTTGTTTCTATTTTATTCCATGAATTACCATTAAAGTGAAGCAGTAGACCGTTTTTACCCACAGCATATACACTATTAGCAGCAGCTCCATAAATAGAATTAATAAAATATTTAGAGTCAATGTTCTCACGACTCCAGTTAGCACCATTGTAATGGTAAATACTACCGTTACCAATCGCATATACATTCTTTGATGAAATTCCCCAAACAGTATGCAGATTAGCAGATGTATTTGATTCCATGCTAACCCATTTACTTATCTCTGAATCAACAGGGTTTTCACTACAACTAAATAAAAAAAATATGAATAAGAGTAATAACTGAATTATGTTTTTTCGCATTGTTCCCCAAGTCACTTTCTAATAAAACATACTTAATATTAAATTCGTCTTTTTGTCAAGTAATTTCATTGACATAAACCTTAACATTAAATATAATTATAGCTCTAATGTATTTCACTATTCTTGGGGATATTTATGAATTTGTTTAAAATTAGCCTTTTTCTAACATTTATTTTTTTGTCTCACCTCCCTGTATCTGCGTTAACTATTGATGAAGATGGTTTTATCGGAGGAGGAGTTGTTTCTAAATTTAAAGGAAACACCATAACAAATGATCAAAATGACATGAAGGTTTCTTTTTTTGGAAGTTACTTTATTAACCACTTTATAAATGACTCCTTATCCGTACAAGTTGAATTATCAATAAAACAACAAGGTTCAAATCTTACATATGAAATGAGAAGCTTCAACGGAATGCTTACTGTTGAAGAATCCATAACTCTTACTTATGTGGAAATTCCACTTTTACTAAAATTGCCATATTTGTCTTCAGATAGAACTAAATTACAAATTTATGGTGGTCCGTTTATTGGGTATTTGCTTAAAAGTAATCGTTCTGGGAGTTTTGTCTCAAGTGGAGCTACTCTTATCACTGATGATAATTTTTCTGGACAGATACCTAATACAGAAAAAATTCAATACGGATTTACTTTTGGTAATGACTTCAGATTGCAGTCGGGTAAACACAATTTTTTTATTGTAATAAGATATAGCTTTTATTTAAGTAAAATTTTTAAAGAGCTTTCTCCATTATATATATCTGAAAATGGCGACCATCCGATAATTAATACTGCTGGTTTAGACTTTTTAAGCTTAAAACACAATCATGTTTCTGTTGGGATTGGATTATATTTAAACCTTTTTTAGAAGAAAAAATAATATGTTTAACAAAAAAAATAATATTCTTTATATCTTAATCACTGTGTTGTTTGTTTTACCTTTTTCAGGTTGTAGTTCTGTCTATATCCTTTCCGAAGAAAATATTAAACCTAATTTACAAACAAAGAATATTGATAATATTATTATACCCTCAACTATTTCAGGTTATTTATTAGAAGATAAAAGTACTCGTTTATTTGATAACCCTGGTGGTACTTATAATTATCAGACACAGTCTATCTTTGGAAAACTGGAAGATGGGCAACAGGTAAATGTATCTTTAGATACTCTCCGAGCTGTTTATCTTAAATTGATTGATAATGTTAATATGATAGCGTTAGAATCTAAACAATTTACAATAGAAATTCAAAAAAAACCATCAAAAATATTTAACCCTTGTTGGGATTTTGTCCGAATTAAGAAAAATTCTATTTACTTTAACAATTCAAAAAAATCTCTTATCGGAGTTACAAAACGAGGGAATGAGTTTGAAGTGCTGATAACAGATGTACAATCAATTTACATAAAACAAAAAAACGTATATAAAACTATTAGAGTTGTCTTAACGGCTATAGGATTATATGCTTTCACTTTAGAAGGAAGTGAGATATTTCAATAAACTAATGACTATGAAGCTAAGTATAATAAACGCCACAGAGCAACCGAACCAACTCGAACTTACTGACCCATTAACTGAAAAAGCATGGCCGACTTTTATGCTCAACGATCCAGTTGCCAATGTCAACTGGTCAAAACTATACAATTATTTTCCTGAATATCAATTCATATTTTTGAACGAAGAGAATAACGAAATAGTTGCAATTGCAAATTCAATCCCTCTCGCATATTCCGACAGCTTTGATAATTTTCCTCAAACAGGGTGGGACTACATCTTACAAAAAGGTGTTGATGATTATAATGACAAGATTGAACCCAATATTATGTCAGCACTTTCTATTGTCATTACTCCACACTATCTTGGCAAAGGAATCAGTACACTTGTACTACAAGAGATGCGTAACATTGCGAAGAAAAAATCCCTCTCACATCTTATAGCACCAGTACGACCAAATCTGAAAACATTTTATCCGATAACTCCAATTGAAGAATACATTCATTGGAAAAATGAAGATGGTAACCATTTTGATGCTTGGTTGCGTGTCCATGAATCTATTGGTGGAAAAATTGTAAAAGTCTGCCACGAAGCAATGCGCATTCCTGGCTCGCTCACCGATTGGGAATTATGGGCAGATATGAAATTCCCCGCTACTGGTCAATATACTGTCAAAGGTGCATTAGTCCCAATTACTATCGACCGAGAATCGAACACAGGTTTATATGTCGAACCAAATGTTTTAGTGGTTCATGGTTTATAGTAATAAATGTTTGATAAAGCTGACAATACAGGTAGGGAGTGGAAAGTGAATTTCAACGAAAAACAGTCAAATATATTTGGTTAAATTTACCCACAAAAGAGTCTCTTTTTCCACAATAAATGTGGACAACTTGTGGGTAATGTGTGACAATGTCTGTAACTACTAGTTAGACAACAGATAAGCTCTGTTGAATTATAAAATAAGTATCTCCCTAATCTATTGTAAAAAATTTAAGTCCCATAACTTATTATGTATCAACGTATAACAATGGCTAATAAAACGTTAAACTAAATCATAGGTGATGTGAGGTAAAAAGGTAATAAAATCTTATTATCATAGCTTATTATCACACAACAGAATACGAGATATTTGAAGATTTATACAATTTTTAGTGGTTTGACAATTCTCAACCACTATATATAGTATGTTCACTGAGAGAGGATGGGATGCCTAATGTTTTCGTACCCTCAGTTACAATTATTAATAGATAAACAATGGAATTTGTGAAATAACACCAATGGATGGTGTAGTTTACAGTAGTTTAACAGGAGGTATACTTTGAATTTACAGCGCTTTTTCACTCGAGAAGGTGAATCGCCATATAGTAGAATTAATTTTGTCAAAAAAACATCTGAGATTAAAAATCCTGATGGCTCGACAGTATTTTTGCACGAAGATATCGATGTACCAGAAAACTGGTCTCAAGTCGCTATCGATATTTTAGCGCAAAAATATTTTCGAAAAGCAGGTGTTCCTCTTTTTGATGAAAAAGGAAAAGCTCTCTTAGATGAAGATGGCAATCAGAAAACTGGTGGTGAATCCGACGCCAAACAAATTTTTCATCGTTTAGCAGGATGTTGGAAACACTGGGGTGAAGAACATAACTATTTTGATACACCAGAAGATGCCCAAGTTTTTTATGATGAACTTTGCTATATGCTTGCATCACAGATTGCCGCACCAAACTCACCACAATGGTTCAATACAGGACTACACTTTGCCTATGGCATCACAGGTGTCTCCCAAGGGCATTATTTTGTCGACCCTGAATCACACACTCTACAACAAGCAAAAAATGCATACGAACATCCACAACCACATGCCTGTTTTATTCAGTCGGTCTCTGATGATTTAGTCAATGACGGTGGCATTATGGATCTTTGGGTTCGTGAAGCACGACTCTTTAAATATGGCTCTGGAACAGGTTCAAATTTTTCTCAAATTAGAGGTTCGAAAGAACCACTATCAGGCGGCGGCAATTCATCAGGGCTGATGTCGTTTTTGCGCATTGGAGATCGCGCAGCCGGCGCCATTAAATCTGGAGGGACCACAAGACGAGCAGCCAAAATGGTTTGTCTCGATTTAGACCATCCAGATATTTTAGAATTTATTGATTGGAAAGTTATCGAAGAACAAAAAGTTGCCGCTTTGGTAACAGGTTCTAAAGTGATCAAACAACAACTCAAAGAAATTTTCAATGCCGCCCGTATCTCTGGTGACAATGGCAATTCTGTCTATGATATCGACCCAACTAAAAATGAAAAATTGAAAAATGCACTCAAAACTGCCAAACAGTTTATGGTGCCACAAACCTATATCAAAAAAGTACTCGACTTAGCGTCACAAGGTATAGGCGATATCAATTTTATTGACCTTGATACAAACTGGGATTCAGAAGCATACTTGACTGTCTCTGGACAAAATTCAAACAACTCGGTTCGTATACCGAATGAGTTTTTTGAAAAATTGAACAATGGTGAAAACTGGCAACTTAAACAACGTACCGATGGTGCCATTGCAGCTGAACTACCAGCATCTGAAATGTTTGAAAAAGTTTGTTACTCGGCTTGGTCATGTGCTGATCCTGGAGTACAGTTTGATACAACTATTAATGAATGGCATACCTGTCCTACCGACGGACGTATCAATGCTTCAAACCCATGTTCGGAATATATGTTTTTGGACGATACTGCCTGTAACTTAGCATCTATAAACTTAATTAAATTCTTAAAAGATGATGGTTCTTTTGATACTGATGGATATCTACACGCTGTTCGTGTCTGGACAATGGTTTTAGAAATTTCTGTCCTGATGGCATCATTCCCATCAAAGCCAATTGCACAAAAATCTTATGATTATCGTACTCTTGGTTTAGGCTTTGCCAATCTTGGAACACTTCTTATGCGTATGGGGATTCCTTATGATTCATCAGAAGCATATTCATGGTGTGGCGTTTTATCTGGTCTCTTAACTGGTGAGTCTTATATCACCTCTGCTGAAATGTCGAAAGAACTTGGTCCATTCCCAGCCTATTATAGAAACCGTGATGCCATGCTCAAAGTTATGCGTAACCATCGCAGAGCAGCATACAACGCTGACAAATCTGAATATGAAGATTTGACAATTAAACCTACAGGTATCAACCCAAATTATATTCCTGAAGAACTTGTTACAAAAGTAAGAGAACTTTGGGACAAGGTTGTTGACCTCGGTGAAGTACATGGTTTCCGCAATGCTCAGTCATCGGTGATTGCTCCAACTGGAACTATCGGATTACTGATGGATTGTGATACTACAGGTATCGAACCAGATTTTTCACTCGTGAAGTTTAAAAAACTTGCAGGTGGTGGCTACTTTAAAATTATTAACAAGTCAGTTCCTGTCGCCTTGCAGAAATTAGGTTATACTGAAGAAGAGATTGAAGAAATCATTGCTTATGCGACTGGTCATAAAACTTTCAAACAAGCACCATTTATCAACCATGAATCTTTAAAAGCAAAAGGTTTTGGTGATGAAGAGCTTGAAAAAATTGAAGAACAACTTGCTAACGCATTTGATATTTCTTTTGTTTTTAACAAATTTGTTCTCGGCGAAGAATTCTTAAAAGATACGCTTGGCTTTACAGAAGATACCTATGATGATTGGAACTTTTCGCTTTTAGGTGAACTCGGTTTTACGAAAGAACAAATAGAAGCGGCCAATGAATTTGTCTGCGGTACTATGACGATAGAAGGTGCTCCACATCTGAAAACTAAAGACCTCCCGATATTTGACTGTGCTAACAAGTGCGGTAAAAAAGGTGTTCGCTTTATTAAATTTGAATCACACATTCGCATGATGGCAGCAGCCCAACCATTTATCTCGGGTGCTATTTCTAAAACAATCAATATGCCAGCCGAAGCATCGATTGACGATGTTAAAAAAGCATATCGTATGTCATGGGAAACTATGACAAAAGCTATCGCTCTTTATCGTGATGGTTCCAAACTAAGCCAGCCACTCAACGCGGCATTGTTTGATGATGACGATGTTGAAGATGAACCATTGACGGTTGCAAATGTTTCGGAACAGATGGCTCAAAAAGTTATCTATCGATATATTGCCAAGCGTCGCAAAATGCCAAACCGTCGAGCAGGCTATACCCAAAAAGCTGTTGTCGGTGGACATAAATTATATTTACGTACTGGTGATTATGCTGATGGAACCCTGGGCGAAATTTTCCTCGATATGCATCGTGAAGGGGCTGCATTCCGTTCAATGATGAACTCGTTTGCGATAGCAGTTTCACTTGGACTCCAACATGGTGTTCCACTTGAAGAATATGTTGAAGCATTTTTGTTTAGTCGTTTTGAACCAAATGGTATGGTCAACGGCAACAAATCTATCAAAATGGCAACATCGATTATTGATTATATTTTCCGTGAACTTGCTATTACTTATCTCGGGCGAAACGACCTTGCCCATGTATCTGAAGATGATTTAGCAGCTGATACTATTGGTAAACCAGCAGATGAAACTATGGAGTTTGTTGAAGAAGAACATAAATCAAATACTTCAGCTCAAACTGGTGTTCGCAAAAAATCTGATATTCAGACGAATCATATGTCTCGTATTAAAAAAATTATACAACCTGATAGCAATGATACTACAAATAATGGAAATGGAATTTCATTACAAAATACACTTGGAGGTGTGACAGATGGTAACCAGATGGAGTCTCAGGCTCAGACTCAAAACATTGCAAAGGTCACGGCGTCCGTTGGGACTGCATCCGCGACCGGTAAAAAAATTGCAGATGATCGAGGACAAAAACTCTTTGAAGAAATTAGAGAAGCAAGACTAAAAGGTTACGAAGGGGACATGTGTGCTGAGTGTGGACAATTTACAATGGTTCGCAACGGAACCTGTCTCAAGTGTGACACATGCGGTGCAACCTCTGGCTGCTCTTAAATAGTATTGTAGGGAACAGGCTTGCCTGTTCCATAGATAAATTTTTTAATCCATTTTTCCTTGTGAAGAAAACCCGCAGCCCACACTGCGGGTTTTTTATAAAACCATTCAAAAAAAAATTAAATGAGTAGTAAAAATAATTTTGATTCAATATTTAGCTCTGATCAAGACTGGGTTTATAATGCTTGATTTAATATTACAGAAATTTTATCAACATTTAGATATCATATATACACAAAAATTGTGACGCAACAGAACTTTCTGATAAAAATTATATCAATATAAGGAAAGTCTCTGATAATTTGAAAGACTACTCAGAATTTATTGATAGTGTTAGATATGCAATTTCAACTTATCTGGACTATAAAAGAGAATTTGAAAGTTATCATTCTAAATGATTGTCGTTTTTAACTAATTGAATTTCAACCACATCTATGAAATAACACAATTTACAATCTATGTTAAATTATTTTCGCAACTAATTCTACAATACTCACGTATCTACAACCACTGATAATAAAATTAATAATAAGGAATTTGTTGTATGATAAAAAAAGTATCACTTACTGTTCTGTTTCTCGCTGTCTGTTCGGCTGTATTATATTTTGCTATCGATGGTTCAGCAGAAGAAAACAAAGCCTTCAAAACATTTGCTGTTGAAAAAGGCTCGATCATTGACAAAGCACTTGCAGTGGGTAAAATCGACCCACGAAAAGAAATATCAGTCAAATCTAAAATACCAGGCATAGTCAAAAAAATCTATGCTGATATAGGTGACGTTGTAAATGTTGGCGATCCTCTTTTTGAAATTGCTCCTGACCCAACACCTATTGAATTAACACAGGCAAAACGACAAGTTGAAATTCGCCAAGTTACATACGATAATGCCGAAAAAGAGTTTATTCGTGTGAAATCTCTCATTGATAAAAATTTTACAACACCACAAGATTTTGATTCTAAAGAATCATTCTTGGAAGAATCTCGTCTTCGTTTAGAACTTGCCAAAGAAGAACTTTCACTCATACAATCAGGCAGTACCAACAACTCCGATAACTCCCCATCGAATGTTCTCTATGCCACCGTCGCTGGTACAATTTTATCTCGTATGGTTGAAGAGGGTGACCCTGTCGTTCCGCTAACATCGTACCAAGCGGGAACAGCACTTATGACAATAGCAAAAATGGATGACTTGATTTTTAAAGGGAACGTTGATGAAATCGATGTTGGAAAACTTTTTGTCGGCATGCCTACAGAAATTGAAATAGGTGCTTTAAATACAGAAGATCGTATCGCTGGTAAGCTTACAAAAATTTCCCCAAAAGCACATAAAGAAGAAGGCTCGACAATGTTTGCTGTCGAAATTGAAATTGATCAGGAAAATGCCAAAAAACTTCGTGCAGGATATTCAGCAAATGCTGATGTCATCATTCGTAAAAAAGTTGACATTCTCTTAGTTCCTGAACGCCTGCTTATCAATAGAGATTCTTTATACTATGTAGAGATTTCAGATTCATTAGATGTCGTCACAGAGCATCAAGTAACAACAGGACTCTCCGATGGAATCAAAATTGAAATTACCGATGGCGTCGAAGAAGGTGACCTCATTGTCGAACGTCCACCTAAAGAAATCTCAATCGACGACTAAAGAAAGATTCTATAAATTATGCTTCCGATAGTAACTATAAAACAATTTCTCAATGATATACGACGCCAAAAACTCCGTTCTGCTATGACGATGTTTGGAATTTTCTGGGGTACCTGTTCTATCGTATTACTTTTTGCATTTGGAAAAGGTATTACCGAAGCTCAAATGAAATCTCAACTCGGTATGGGTGAAAATATTGCAATCTTTTGGCCAGGCATTACATCAAAAGATTTTGGGGGACTTCCAAAGGGAAGACGTATTCGACCAACTCATGATGATATAAAACTTATCAAAAAAAAATCCCAACTTCTTTCACGGATATCTCCCGAGTTTGCGAGATGGAATGTCAATATAAAGTATAAAAAAGAATCTACCCCAAGACAAATAATTGGTATTTGGCCAGAATTTGGCGAGATGCGAAACATTATTCCAGAATATGGCTCTCGATTTATAAATCAAAGAGATATTGACGAACAAAGGCGGGTTATTTTTATTGGTAATCTTTTAAAAGTTGATCTGTTTGGTGAAGAAAAAGATGCTGTTGGTGAACGGGTCTTAGTCAATGGAACACCATTTACTGTTATTGGCGTCATGAAGTCTAAAAAACAAGATAGCTCCTATGGGAGTCGTGATAGCCGAAAGGGGATTATCCCATCATCGACTTTTCAAACAATGTATTCCAATAGACATATGAGTAATTTTGTTGCTCAGGCAAAAAAGACAACATCAATGGAACTCGCAAGAAAAGAAATTTATGAGATTCTCGGTGCTAAATATCGGTTTGATCCTTCAGACCGTGAAGCGATGTCTGTTTGGGACACAACTCAAGGCTTCGCATTCTTAAAAACTTTCTTCGCCGCTTTCTCTGGCTTCTTGATTGCTATTGGAGTTGCTACTCTTATCACAGGAGCAATCGGTGTTTCAAATATTATGTATGTTGTCTTAGAAGAACGTACCAAAGAAATCGGAATCAAAATGGCACTCGGTGCCAAGAAAAATTATATCATGTTTCAATTTGTATTCGAAACGATACTGATTACTTTTGTTGGTGGTGTCTTAGGGTTTTTATTCGCATGGGGAATCATTGCTGTTTTTCCAATGTTAGAGCTTGGCGAATTTGTAGGCACTCCTCGCATAAATATTTTTGGCGGTATTTTAATTACATGTATCTTAGGAATTGTCTCTCTCGTAGCAGGATTTTTCCCCGCACGAAGAGCTGCTAACTTACAACCAGTCCAAGCACTTAAATTGTTCTAAGGAATTGTATGAATATTTCAGTTATTTATAATGTCTTCATTAGAGATTTTAGAAAACAAAAAACAAGAATTGCACTCACGCTATTTGCATTAGGATGGGGTACTTTGTCTATCATGCTTCTATTAGGTTTTGGTGAAGGTTTAAGAAGTCAAATGACTCTAAATCAGAATGGTATGGGCTCAAATATCATGGTAATATGGGGTGGAAATACTTCCAAACCATTTAAAGGAATGGGCAAAGGTCGAAAAATTTGGTTCTTCCCAGACAATATTGCATACCTCAAAGAGACAGTCCCTGAAATTATTGATGTTGGTGGTGAATATGACCGTTGGGGCATTCGCACTGAATACAAAGATAAAGTCCTTTCAGAACATGTCAATGGTGTCACGCCAAACTACGAAGAACTTCGTAATTTTATCCCTGAATTTGGCGGTCGAATGATTAACGAGTTAGATGTTAAGAAAAAAAGACGGGTTGCATTCTTGGGATGGCAAGTTGCCGAACGGCTTTTTGAAGATGAAGAACCTATCGGAAAATATATTATGCTAAACTCAATGCCGTATACAGTGATAGGAATCATGAAAGAAAAAAATACTTCTGGTAATTATAGCGGTATGGATGAAGACAAAATTATAATTCCTCTTACAACTTTCAAAGCAACCTTTGGGGATCCTTACTTAGATAATTTAGTTTGTAAACTTCCTAAAGAAGTAAATTCTGAAGATGTTGAAAAAAAAATCATAGCAGCCTTTGCAGACAAATTTAAGTTTGACCCGACTGATAGTAGAGCTATTTCAATTTGGGATACTGTTGCTGGTGCAAAGGAATTTAATAATATCATGACCGGCATAAACCTTTTCTTTGGTTTTATCGGTGGCTTGACATTGTTGATTGCTGGTGTTGGTGTCGCAAATATTATGTATGTTTCGATTAAAAAAAGAACCAGAGAAATCGGTATCAAAATGGCAATGGGTGCCAGACGTTCTTATATCATGATGCAGTTTTTGTTAGAGTCTTTGATGATTACATTTATAGGAGGGTTTGGTGGTATGTCATTTAGTTACATACTTACAGAATCTTTCAAACGTATGCCAATAGAAAGCGATGTCCTCGAGTTTATGGGACGCCCAACGATTTCACTTGAAATAGGAATCATCGTAATTTCAATTTTAGGAGTTATGGGTGTTATGTCGGGAATCTTTCCCGCATTAAAAGCGTCATCGGTCTCGCCAGTTGAATCACTAAGGTACGAATAAGTTAGGAGTGCAAATTATATTATGATACGAATGACAAACATTGAAAAAGAATACCTTACTGGGGCTATGGCTTTCAAAGCACTAAAAGGTGTCGATCTGAATATTAAAAAAGGTGAGTATGTTTCTATCGTCGGACCATCTGGTTCAGGTAAATCTACGATGATGAATATTATCGGATGTCTCGACATACAAACAGCAGGCGATTTTTATCTCGATGGTGAAGAAATTGCAACACTCAGTTCAAACCAACTTGCAGATATCCGTAACCAAAAAATCGGATTTGTATTTCAGGCGTTTAATTTGCTTCCCTATGCGACCGCTTTTGAAAATGTAGAAGTTCCTATGCTCTTTGCTAAGACAAATGGAAAACAACGGAAAAAAAGAATCATAGAATTGCTCAACCGAGTTGGACTTGGCGAAAAGATTAATAACAAACCGACCGAGATGTCTGGTGGTGAGATGCAACGGGTCGCTATTGCACGTGCCTTGGCAAATGATCCCGAAATTATATTAGCCGATGAACCAACGGGCAACCTTGACTCCGCATCGGGTGAAGCGATTGTTAAAATATTTGATGAGTTGCATCAGATGGGCAAGACAGTTGTCATGATTACTCACGACATGTCGCTTGCCGATAAAACCGATAGAATCATCAGACTCAAAGATGGCATGCTCGAACGCACCTCCGCCGTCGCATAAATATCTTTATGTTCAAAATCGTTACCCTGAGCTTGTCGAAGGGTACATTGGCACAATGTCATTCCCAACTTGATTGGGAATCCAGTTGTAGGTTGGCGTTCCGATTCTATAAAAAATATAATTGTAAGAAACCCAACAAATTTTTCAAAATAAAATTTCGTAGATACCGTCTTTCCGAGACCTGACTTTTTTTAACTGTCTACTCTCGGAACAGACAAGCCAGTGCTGTGCATGGCAGACGTCCTCGTCTGCCGCAAGTCATACAGCCCTATCATTGCGAGGAACGAAGTGACGTGGCAATCTCATCTTTAAAATTGACAACCAAGAGAGAAAAGACTATAATATACTTGTTGATTTTAAATTTTGAATTCCTTTAGGAGGGGTTTCATGTCGAAGTTTTTATTTTTATTTTTTCTAACTTTTATTCTCATAATCTCTTGTTCCGATTCAACAAAAATTGTCGATCCACCACCCACTCCACTTGTCTATCAATTTTCTGACTACATACATTTTGATACAACAAAGTTTTATATATTGGCTCATGAACAAGATTCTCTTAATGCTCGCCCAGAACCTTTTATGTATTGGGATTTTTCACTTGGCGAACCGTTTGTAGACATAAACGGTAATAATGTATATGATGTTGGAATAGATATCCGAGATATAACTATCAAGTATTTGCTTGTTCAACTTCAACGGATATTTCATCAAATACTTATTCTTTTAAATATGCCGATTCAGTTTTTGCCTATAGTAAAAATTATAAGTTTGATTTCTGGATAGATGATATAGTGTTTCCACCATCTCCAGTGTATAAATTTAATTTTATTGTAAGAGAGAACAGCCAATTAGATTTTCAAATATTAAATTCTTTTGCGGAGCATATTTTTGAAAATATACTTGATACGAACGAAATTATTTCTGGGTCATCATATATTAATGGTAACGACCCATTTGTAACTGATAGTAATTTGATAATAATTAGTTTAGGTGAAGAGCTTGAGTACAATGGAAGAATATTTACTGATCTCATGCGTATTCAAATATCGGGGTATTATGATCCTTTAAGAACTGATGGTTCGTTTGAATTCTATTTTTCAAAACAGTTTGGATTTGTTGCGTTTGTTGATAATTATATTTATTCATTTGATAATCCAATTACAAATTATTTCATTGATAAATTTTAATCTAACATAAATAATTCCTAATTTTCCAAATGTGCATGGCAGACGTCCTCGTCTGCCGAAAGTCATACAGCCCTGTCATTGCGCGGAACGAAGTGATGCGGCAATCTCATCTTTAAAATTGACAATCAATGCAAATATGTCGTTTATAAGATATGGTAAAAAAAAAATGGAGAGATATGTCTAATGAAAAATAAAATTTATAAACTAATAATCGTAATTATGTTAATAACGATTTCATGCGATACATCTAACATATCAAGGACTGCTGAAGAAAATTTTAATATTGGTTATGAATTTATCGAAGCAGAGAACTATAAAGAAGCTCTTCCATTAATTAGAGTAGCAGCCGATAGTGGGCTTGATAAAGCACAAAATTCCTTGGGATATATGTATAAGAATGGTAACGGTGTTGATGTTGACTATAAAGAAGCTTACAAATGGTTTGAGAAATCTGCTGAACAAGGGTATGCAAAAGCTCAATTCAATTTGAGTGAAATGTATATTTTTGGCGAAGGTGTAATTGTTGATTATAAAAAAGGAATAACTTTTTGTAAGTTAGCAGCTGAACAAAATTTGGCGGTGGCACAATATATATTAGGTTTGATTTACGCTGCTGGTGAAGGAGTGTCGCAAGATTATAAGGAGTCAATTAAATGGTATAAAATGGCAGCAGAACAAGACTTCTCTCAAGCACAGTATGCTTTAGGGCAGTTGTACGAAGGTGGACAAGGAGTAAAAATAAACTACAATGAAGCTATATCGTGGTATAAAAAAGCTGCTGGATTAGGTGAATTAGATGCGATGATACAATTAGGCTATTTCTATGGAAATGGGATTGGAGTTGAACGTGATTACAATGAAGAACTCAAATGGTATCTTCTAGCAGCAGAAAATAATTATAAATTAGCTCAGTACAATATAGGCAATATGTATCATTTTGGAAACGGGGTTGAAGCAAATAACGATAAAGCAATTGAATGGTATCTCTTAGCAGCTGAACAAGGTTATATGAATGCTCAACATAATTTGGCAACTACATATAGTATTATAGGTAATTTTAAAGAAGCTTTCAAATGGTTTCAAAAAGCCGCCGAACAAGGACACATGGATGCTCAATATAATTTAGCTACAATGTACTATGAGGGTAAGGTTGTAGATATAAATTATAAGGAAGCTTTGAGATTGTTTCGATTGGCAGCTGATAAGGGTTATGACAAAGCACAATATAACTTAGCGGAAATGTATTATAGCGGAAACGGTGTTAAAGTAGACCGTAAAAAAGCATTCAAATGGTACCGAAAATCAGCTGTACAAGAATTTGTTCATGCTCAGTATAACATTGGAATTATGTTTCTAAACGGTGAGGGGATTGATAAATCCCATAAGATGGCATTCAAATGGTTTCAAAAAGCATCAGATTTGGGATACGCTCCTGCACAATGTTATTTAGGGATGATGTATAGTCTTGGCTTACATGTAAAAGCGAATCAATCTAAAGCTATTAATTTATTTATTAAATCAGCAGAGCAAGGTGATATGAATGCACAAAATAATTTAGGAGTTGCATTTTTGAATGGTGAAGGTGTTAAAGTTGATAAAGCTGAAGCAAAAAGATGGTTTCAAAAAGCAGCTGACCAAGGGAATGAAGAAGCAATACAAACTTTAAAAACAAAATTTTAATTACTAACAAAAAAAGGCGGGGTCGTCAATGACCCCACCCAATTAGTGCAGTGTGTAAACTTAACAAGAATATATTATTTCAAAAGCAGCATTTTTTTCGTTAAAGCAAATTCTCCATACGTCAACCGATACAAATACACTCCCGATGCGACCGAACCACCATTCTCATTGGTACCGTCCCATTCATAACGATAACTTCCCGCAGGAAGCGACGATGCATCCCAGTACGATACCACCTGTCCTAAGACATTGTAAATTGTAAGAGTCACATCCGAGCGTGATGGAATCGAGTATTCAATCGAAGTCGTTGGGTTAAATGGATTCGGATAGTTCTGCCCTAATTCAAAACCATCAGGCAGATAATCCGAAAGAATCAGTTCATTTATATCTGTTGTTTGATCACCTAAAATTTTAAAGAGATAGACATCGGAACCACCTGATGAATAGGAATACGACTTCCCGACGATGATAATATCTACATTAGCGTCAAATGTCACCGTCTGGGCTTCATCAGTTTTTGAACCACCAAAATTATTTGTCCATACTGTTGTCCCGATTGGATTAGCCATGACCAGATATGCTTCTATGCCAGATGAGTATGATTCCGTCTTACCTGTTAGGACAAAATTTCCCGATGCAAGTTCTTTGACCGAGTAGCCACGGTCATCACCAGAACCTCCATAGGTTGCGTCCCATTCAAAATTTCCAAACGGGTCAGTCTTGACTAAATATGCGTCTGACTCTCCATTGCCATACGATGCCGTAGAGCCAACCAGTATCAAGCCACCACCTGCGGTCACCTCAACAGAGTAGCCAAAATCAGCAGAATTTCCACCATAGGTGTTAGACCAAATTATATTACCTATAGCGTTTGTCCGCACGACATAGATAGAACTATATCCCGTACCAAACGAACCTGTTGACCCAATTATCACATAGCCAGAGTCAGGTGTCTGACGAGCGGCTGATCCAGACTCACCACCTGTACCACCATAAGCTTGTTGCCAAACAAGATTCCCTAATGAATCGGTTTTGATCAGATACATATCGTTGTATCCGTTGCCGATTGAATTAGTTGAACCAGCGATTATATATCCACCGTCATACGTCTGACGAACAGTTTTCCCATCTTCTTTACCAGTCCCACCAAACCTTTTTTCCCATTCGATAGTTCCAGCAGAATCTGTTTTGACAAGATAAACTTGTTGCGATGCAAGGCCAGATGTTGTCGAGCCAACAATAATAAAGCCACCATCCGTTGTAGATTGAACATCATATCCAAAATCAGTCGAGTCACCACCAAATTGTTTTGACCAGAGTAGCGTCCCGAGAGCATCTGTTTTTGCCAGATAAATATCTGAGAGTCCAGAACCGTACGAGTAGGTAGAGCCTAAAATTATTATACAGCTGTCAGGTAAGACCTGACAACTGTTGCCCATTTCGTTGAGCATCCCACCAAAATTTGTTTCCCAAATCAACGTTTGAGATTGAGCTCTTTGAGTCAATGAAAAAACTATCAGCAATGTTGTAAGAGCATATCCAATATGCTTACACATGGTATAATCCTTTGTTTACAAGCTGTATAATTTTTGAACAGCTATTATCTATTAATTGTATCGGAATGTGGTTTGAAAACCTTACTGTTTCATTATGAAAAGTTGAAAGAAACAGTCAGTATGGGATAATCTCCATACTCCACGAAACATCCCATATATTCTAAGTAAATTAAGAAATTGACACCTCCCCCTAATAGTAACTCTACCAACAAGATAAGTTCGGCATTCGCCGATGGCATTGCTGTTGCATTTGTACTGTTTCAGAACGAAAAGAACAGTTTGAAATACAGGAGAATTATATGTTTCAAAAACTGATTAAACTTATTTTGTCTCTAATGCTTTGTTTTGCGGTCGTTTCACCGACTGCCGATGCACAGGAATATGGGACAATCCAAGCATTAGCAACAGTCGTGACCTCACTTTCGGTAGTCGGTTCGAACAATCTACAATTTGGAGCAGTCACTCCAGGTATAAACAAATTTGTCGACAAATCATCAGTCGGTTCAGCAGGGGAATGGACGATTACAGGTGTTGCCAACGCCGAAGTTACCCTTGATATCAGCTTGCCAGACTCATTAGTTACAGTCGATTCGCTTGCATTTATGAGAGTTTCTTTCTCAAATACCGATGCCTCATACGACGATGGTACAGGTGGTGGACAAACAGCCCCAGCAGGTACACTCGACCCAGCCAATTTTGCAACTCTGAGATTAGGGGTAGGTGCGACGCTCAATGTCTGGATTGGTGGGACAGTTCTGCCCTCAATTTCACAAACAGGTGGCGATTATGCCTCCGATGTTGTCTTGACGGTCGCATATACGGGCAATTAGCTGACAAAATCATAATTTCAGCCTTGAGAAGAGGATACATCCAAAATGTGTCCCTTTTGCAGTTGCAATTAAAAAAATCACTTGAGAACAAGCCTTTCATACAGTATAATTTGTGGATTCACTGTAACTAAAGACAGAGGCTTATGTACGAAAAACAAAGAACTATAAAAAAAGAAATTTCCCTCAGCGGAATAGGATTACACACGGGCGTTAATTGCACCATGACTTTTAAACCAGCTCAACCCGATACTGGTATCCGCTTTGTCAGATCTGACATCGCCGATAAACCATGGGTGCAGGCTGATGTTGACCATGTCGTTGATATATCGCGTGGCACGACCCTGCAAAAAGGGGAAGCAAAAGTCTACACCGTCGAGCATGTTTTGGCTGCTTTTGCGGGACTCCAACTGGATAATATGATTGTCGAACTCGATAATTTAGAACCTCCCGTATGTGACGGCTCCGCCAAACCATATGTAGACAAATTGCTTGAGGCGGGTATCGAAACTCAAGATGCTGATAAATTCTATCTCGAAATAGACACACCGATGGCATATTCGGAATCAGATCGTGAAGTTGACTTAGTCGTTGCACCATCTGATGATTTACGTATCACATTTTTAATCGATTATAAAAACCCTGCCCTCGGCACACAATATACCACACTTGTAAACTTAGAAAAAGAATTTGTCGAAGAATTCGCTCCAGCCAGAACATTTTGTTTTCTTTCAGAAGTAGAGATGATGAAAGATGCGGGACTTATCAAAGGCGGAGGTATTGACAATGCCATCGTAATCTATGATTCCGATTTAGGACAAGTTGAAGTTGACCGTGTTCGCAAAGCTCTTAACTTAAAAGATAAATGTTTTGTTGGTGAAAATGGTATCATCAATGATATTCCTCTTAGATTCTACAACGAACCTGTCCGTCACAAAACGCTCGATTTGCTTGGTGACTTAATGCTTATCGGGGTTCCATTTAAGGGGCATGTCCTTGCCGCTCGTTCTGGTCATAAAGCAAATGTTGCTTTGGCAAAACGGATGCGGAGTTTGTACAAGAAGAAAAAAATCGCGGCAAAGTTAGGTTCAAGCAATGCCAATGTCTATGATATCAATGCCATATTTAAAATGCTTCCGCATCGTTATCCAATGTTACTGATTGACCGAGTCTTAGATCTTGAACCTGGTAAAAAAGTGACTGCGATGAAAAATGTGACGATTAATGAACCATTTTTTAATGGACATTTTCCAAACCATCCAATCATGCCAGGTGTCTTAATTATTGAAGCGATGGCTCAAGCGGGTGGGGTGCTTATGATGAATGCTGTTGAAAATCCTGAAGATAAAGTAGTATATTTTATGTCAATAGATAAAGCAAAATTCCGTCAACCTGTTATACCGGGTGACCAATTACGTTTTGAACTTGAGATGTTATCATTAAAACGTTCGATTTGTAAAATGGCAGGCAAAACGTATGTCGATGGTAAACTTGTTGCAAGTGCGGAATTTATGGCAATGGTGGTAGATAAATGAGTGAAATTCACAAATCAGCAATCATCTCTCCCAAAGCGGAGATTGGTGAAAATGTAAAAATTGGACCGTTCACAATCGTCGAAGATGGCGTCATTGTTGGCGACAACTGCGATATAAAATCGTCTGTCTTGTTAGCCGAGGGAACTGTCCTTGGTAATGGGGTCAATGTTTTCCATGGAGCTGCAATTGGTTCTCAACCACAGGATTTAAAATTCGGTGGTGAAAAAACTAAAGCAATCGTTGGTGATGGCACAACAATTCGTGAGTATGTAACTTTTAATCGTGGTACAACCTATCATAATCGTTCTGAGTGTGGCAAAAATTGTCTGCTCATGGCGTATTCGCATGTTGCCCATGACTGTTTGATTGGCGACAATGTAATCATGGCAAACTCGGTCAACCTCGCGGGACATGTCGAAGTGCATGACCATGCTATCTTGGGTGGATTGGTACCTGTACATCAGTTTGTAAAAATCGGCGCTCATTGTATGGTCGGTGGAGGCTTTCGGGTACAACAGGATATTACGCCGTATGCGTTGGTCGGTGGCTATCCGCTCAAAGTTGTCGGGATGAATTCTATCGGACTCAATCGTCGTGGCTTCACAAAAGATGCCGTTCGTGCGATTAATGCGGCATTTAAGATTTTGTTCTTTAGCAAATTGAATACAACTCAGGCAGTAGAACGAATCACAAGCGACACCGATGTTATTCCTGAAGTACAAGTTGTCTTAGATTTTGTCAAAAATTCCGAACGCGGTATAGTGAAATAATATGTAGGGTTCGGGCATGCCCGAACCTTTCTTTTAGGAACAGGCATGCCAGTTCCCTACAAAAACCTAATTTACAGCAGTCATTGCGAGGAACGAAGTGACGTGGCAATCTCTCTTTTTCTTACAAAATATTAGTTATCCACATTGTTACATTTGAAAATTCCGATACAAAACTATCGCATACTTACCGTTATAAAGAATTGGCTTTGTTTTGTGGTATTGCAAATTTTTTTCACCACTTCTTTCTCTCGTAAATCAATTATAGTAGGTCGGCGTTCCGATTCTACCAAAATATAATAGAGAGAAACCCGACAAAATTTACAGCTATCCATATCAAACAGGGGAGAGTTCTGATTTACGTTGATGATGTAGTGAATGTGATTGGCATTAAAAAAAGCAAACCTGAATCAGATTTGCTTTTTTTGGAACTTGATATTTTTATTTTAAAGACTCACTTTTTAAGCCGTTACCCTGGCAATTGTTCTTGCTTTCTTCTTAACTGTTTTTGCTTTACTTTTGCTTTTTATAAAATTTATTTCTAATTTCATCCCAACCGCTACAGCTATTTTTAAAAGCATATTGATAGAGTGACCGCCATAGTCGGCATCCTCAAGTCTGCTAATAGCTGATTTTTTTGTTCCTACCATGTCAGCAAGTTCTTGCTGTGTAAGTTTTGCTTTTTTTCGCAGATTATAAATTTCCTGCCCTATTTGTAAAGCCATTCGTTCTTGCTCAAGTTCTTTTTCAAGCTTCTCAAGTTTTTTTGGATTGCCCTTTGTAATCCTATTTTTAAGGATCACAATTGCATCCGTCGTTAGTCCCTTGCGTGTGTTAGACAATTGGCAATTCTCCTGTTTTGTTCAGCAATTTTTTTTAGATATAAAACGTTTAACCCTATTCATTACTTGAATATTTATCAGGGTCTTTTAAATATTTTTCCATTCGTTTTACTGCTTTGTTCAACTCTTTTGTAGGTACAGTTTTACTTTTCTTTATAAAACCGTGAGTAAGAACTATAATTTCAGTACCATCAAAAAAATATAGTATCCGATACTGATTTCCTGAGTAAATTATCCTTAGTTCATAAATGTTATCTCTTAACAAGTCCGCATAAGGTCTACGTAATTTATTACCTTTTTCTTTAAGTAATTCAATTCTACTTAAGCACTTGATTTGAGCCTTTTCTGTAAGACTTATTATCCAGTCAAGCACTGGAGACGTACCCTTTTCTTCGTAAAACCTAATTTCTTGCATATATAAAATATCCTTATTTTACTTATCGACAAGATAACAAAATTGTGAACTAAGTCAAGAAGAAAAGTCACAAAATTGTGAACATTATTGTAGTGCAAAAACCTTATAAAAACTATGGATTTTCATAAATTTCGTCATGTATGATGGAACAAGAGAAGATGAGATACAAAATTGCTACAATTAATATTGCAGAAAATGGCTTTAAGCCATTTTTTAAGGGAAAGCCATTTCGCTGTATTTCTATATCGTCTATTTGTTTATAGTGAAATAGAGGAGTGAAAAAACGAGGTAAAAAGATGTTCTATATGGGACTGAAGCCATTTTGAAAGAGCTTGGTTATTAATAAAACAGGCTTAGCCTGTGGGACTGAAGCCATTTTGAAAGAGCTTGGTTATTAATAAAACAGGCTTAGCCTGTGGGACTGAAGCCATTTTGAAAGAGCTTGGATATTAATAAAACAGGCTTAGCCTGTGAGACTGAAGCTATTTTAAAAGTGTCAGGAATGGGTTCCTGACACCGCATCAAAAGATAAGATTGCCACGTTTTGACTGCTGTTGTAGTTTCAACTCGCAATGACAGGATTAGAAGAAATGGTATTAAAAAGACAGAACCGCTAAAGGGTTCTGCCCTACTTTGTTATGTTAGGAACAGGCATACCAGTTCCCTACAAAGAAGAATTAACAATAAGTGAAACTTATTCTGTTGTCACGCGGGTCCAGGTGAAAGTCTTTTTGATAAAGAGAATCTTTACTTGAACCTTTAAGTGGTTATAATCTATAAGGGTTAACTTTGGTGAGACGGTTCTCCCTTTACGATGTGCATAGAGCTTGCCATCTTTCCAGGTTTTCTTTCCATCAAATTTATAATTTTTCAAAATTTCCAGTCCGAGTAATTGACGGTTCTTTAATTCTTTCTTACCGTTTTTTATATCTAACAATGGAGAAGCGGTGGAATCTTCCTGATACATCCATACAATTTTTCCAAAAAACAAATCGTTGGTTTTATAAATTTCAATCTTTTCTATTGGTTTGTCATCCTCTTCAATCAACCAAGTGCCAATGATGTCATCAGGTTTTACATCGGTAGCATTAAGTATTGAGAACGAAAAGAGGAGGGTGAGTAAAAGTAAAGTAGTCAGTTTTATTTTTTTCATGATATTATCGATCTAAGCTTATTTTTTTTCTTTTAAGTTTTTAAACCGTTCAGTTGCATAAGTTGAGTGGCAACTATAACAAAGTTGTGTCATTTCAGAATACAAATTTATTGCAGTTTTAAAATCATTTGAATCTACAGCAACTGCGATATCATTGGCAGTCATATGAAATTTTTGATCAAACTTGATAAAACCTTTCGGGAGAATTTTCATAATTTCTTTAATCTCGCGCGAGTTGAATTTTTGTTTTAGATTGGTATCTCTGATTTCAAGAGCAGTAGATGATGCATTTTTGGCATCTCCTTTGGCTACATATTCAAGGAGAAATCCCATCAGACGAGAAATTGTATTCATTTCGTCAATGACAACCGATTTTACATTGTCAGGCAGTTTTAAATGCATCGGCTTTACATGTGACGAATCTTTTCCATGAAAGTTTTGGGCTACTACTGGTATTTGTAAAACTAAAATGAAAACGAACGATAAGATTAATTTTTTTATAAACATAATTTTCTCCATTCAAATATTTTATTTTCGTGAGTCATATACTCTTTATGTATTATATGAAGATGTAGTTAATTAGACTATTATTAAAATTATTATTATTAGTAAGAGGTTAAACTAAATTTTGATGAATTTCATAGAAAACAATTTATTGTATAGAAAAAGAGCGGTTTGCAAACCGCCCTTACAATTTTACTGGAATCCCTATCAAGTAGAGAATGATATTTATGGAAAATACTTTCGACATGTTCAAGTCGACAAATTTTATCCAGCAGCACCGTGGCATTTTTTGTATTTTTTGCCTGAGCCACATGGACATGGATCGTTGCGACCAACTTTTGGTGCGTCTCTCTTAATCGTCTGTGCTTGGTTGCCCGCTTGTGATGCTTTAGCGACTGGGTTGTTACCACTTTGTCCTTGAGCCTGTGCGGCTGCTTGACCCGCGGCGTAACCCATGTTGGATGCATCTTGATGCGAGGCATTCATAGCAACTGAACTTTTTTGACTTTCAGGAACATTGACTTGTAGTTTGTAAACCAA
Source organism: Candidatus Zixiibacteriota bacterium (assembly GCA_024280215.1). GTDB lineage: Bacteria > Zixibacteria > MSB-5A5 > GN15 > FEB-12 > QQUK01. The sequence continues at coordinate 52,613 of JAJRQO010000017.1, read as the reverse complement.
GTTCACAATTTCTTTATCAACATCGCTAATCAATTGTTCAAAAATACCAAAGGCTTCTTTTTTATAAATATCAATCGGTTTACCCAAAGCACCATGATGCGCCCGAAGTCCGATACCCGCTCGAAGTTCTTCAATCTCGGCAAGATGATCGCGCCAATGTTGATCGATGGTTGAGAGTACTGCGTATTTTTCAAGATGTCGCATGACTTCTTCACCATAGGCAGTTTCTTTTTGGGTATAAATATGCATGACCGCTTTTAGGACATTTTCTTTGAGCGATTCATGAGTTAGTTTTTTATAATCATCTTCTTTAAACTGTACATTGAGAAGATACGTTTTTGTCAAGTCTTCTTGTAGCCCTTTTAGGTTCCACTCTTCAGGATAAGATTTTTCTGGACAATGCTCATCAATCATACCTTCTAAAACTTCTTCGATTAGTTCTACTACTTCATCCTTGATAGATTCTCTCTCAAGAGCGGCAAGACGACGCTCATAAATCCATTTACGCTGGACGTTCATAACATCATCATATTCAAGAGTATGTTTCCGAATAGCATAGTTCTGTGCTTCGATTTTTTTCTGTGCTCTTTCGATTGCCGATGTTACCATCTTGTGTGCAATAACTTCGCCATCTTCAATACCAAGCTTATCCATAATTGAACCAAGTTTGTCACCACCAAAGAGACGCATAAGGTCATCTTCAAGTGAGAGGAAAAAGAGGGATGACCCTGGGTCACCCTGACGACCTGCACGACCACGAAGCTGACGATCAATACGACGGGATTCATGACGTTCAGTACCAACTATATGTAAGCCACCCAATTCTATGACACCCTCACCGAGACGAATATCAGTACCACGTCCAGCCATGTTGGTAGCGATAGTCACACCACCAAGTTTACCAGCATTGGTAACAATTTCTGCTTCCGACTGATGTTGTTTTGCGTTGAGAACGTTGTGTTTAATACCCGCACGCTTGAGCATACGAGAAAGAGTTTCCGAGACATCAACAGTGACAGTACCAACTAAGACAGGTTGACCTTTTTCATTTCGTTCACGAACTTCTTTGACAATAGCATTATATTTTTCACGACGTGTTCTGAAAATCTGGTCTTCCTGATCATCACGAATGATGGTCTGATTTGGTGGAATCACCATCACATCCATTTTGTAAATATCAAAAAATTCTTGTGCTTCAGTTTCAGCGGTACCAGTCATGCCTGCGAGTTTGTCATACATACGATAGAAGTTTTGTAACGTTACTGAAGCGAGGGTTTGTGTTTCGGCTTCAATGCGAACATTTTCTTTCGCTTCGATAGACTGATGTAGACCATCGGAGTAACGACGCCCAGGAAGAACACGACCTGTGAATTCATCAACAATCATCACCTTTCCATCTTGTAGTACATATTCGGAATCTTTTTCATAGAGAGAATAGGCACGAAGCAGTTGGTTGATGGCGTGAACTTTTTCAGACTTGTTAGAATGCATCGCATAGACTTCTTCAGATTTTTTCTGGCGTTCTTCTGCGGAAAGAGAATCATCTCCTTCAAGTTCTGAAAGCATCGTCGAAATATCTGGTATTTCAAAAAGTGCTTGTTCTTCAGGTGTTAGTTGTTCGGTACCTAAATCGGTAAGAGCAATTGAGTGTTCACGTTCGTCTATGAAGTAGTAGAGACGGTCATCAATTTCGTTTAATTTTTTATCACGGATATAATCGCCCTCAACATCTGAAAGAAGTTTTTTCATTCCAGTTTCTTTGAGAACTTTGAGTAATTTTTTATTTTTAGGAGCACCACGGTTGGCAGCAAGTAACAATGTACCCGCTTCAAATAACTCTTCATGTTCCGCACCGCCTTCGGTGTAAATAATTTTTTCCGCTTTTCCAATCATGTCGTTAATTAACATCGCTTGTTTGCGAACAAGATTTGCAACAGTTGGTTTCATTTGACGATAACGGTCATGAGATGAATGTTCAACGGTACCAGAAATAATAAGTGGGGTACGTGCCTCATCGATAAGAATCGAATCAACCTCATCGATAATTGCATAATGATAATTACGATGCACTCTATCTTCGGCGGTTTGTGCCATGTTGTCACGGAGATAATCAAATCCAAACTCGTTGGCAGTCCCAAAAGTGATATCGCATTCGTATTTTAGTTTACGTTGAGCGTTGGTCATCTGATTTTGAATTACACCAACTGTTAGCCCTAAAAATTCGTAAATCTGTCCCATCCATTCGCTATCACGACGGGCGAGATAATCGTTGACGGTCACAATGTGGACGCCTTTGCCAGTTAAAGCATTGAGATATGTTGCCAAAGTCGCAACCAAAGTTTTACCTTCACCAGTTGCCATTTCGGAGATTTTTCCCTGATGGAGAGCGATACCACCAATTAACTGTACGTCAAAGTGCACCATATTCCATTCAACATCGATATCAACGACCGACCATGATTTACCACAATGACGACGGGCAGCATCTTTGACAACCGCAAATGCTTCAGGAAGGATATCATCGGTTGTTTCGCCGTCAGCGAGACGTTTCTTGAATTCGTCAGTTTTAGCTATCAGCTGTTCATCGGTGAGTGACTCATACGATTTGAAGTGTTCATTGATTTCATCTACAAGAGGTTGGACTTTTTTTACATCCCGCTCATCTTTAGTACCGAACATCTTTTTTATTATATTACCAAGCATATTTTTCCTATCTATTTTTTATATTATACCGTTGATAGGATACAAAAATTCAATTATTTAGGCAAGAATGAAAATAAATTACATGAAATTTATCGGTCGTAATAGCCTTTTTTCTTTTTTCTCTTTTGGGCTTGGTTTTGAGACTTTCATGAAAACAGTATCTATAGGGATATTTGTAAGATAAGAGGAGTATGTTGTCAAAAATTGAGAACAATCTTCATCAAAATTATTGAAAATTTTACCTCTATTTTCATAATCTGAGGCGAATATCCTGCCTCCGTAGACAATTTTATTTTTCAAAAATGTAAATGACACAGCTATATCTTTTTTTACATCTTTTTCAGCAGAAGCCGAATGGGCACCAGTATTATTGAGTGATTTGTAGGAAAATAAGTTAACCCTCTCAGTAACAATTTTTTCATTCTCATCAGTATCAATAAATTTATACTCCCAAATTCGAAGACCTTGTTTATTCGCTACATTTACAATCCTATATCCTTTAAATCCTTCTAAATCGTAGCTGAATATCACAAGCCCATATCCATTTTGTAAGCGAGAAAAATCATATTTTGAGTTTGGTCTGATTTCTTGAGGTTTGTGACTGTAAAATTTATAGGTTATTCCAATAGGTGGTTCTTTTATTTTATATCCTGTACAGGTTGATAAGAAAAGCAGACAACAGATGAGTAAGGCAAAAACATATTGTTGAATTTTCATATGTATTAAATATCCTTACGAAGTTAAAGTAATAAAACCATGAATAGCTCCAGAGAGAAAACCAGCATAAATCATCAAGAATCCGCTTAGATGCAATTTGTAGCCTGTTTGTGTATACCAGCTTTGACGTTTGAACAGATGTACAGAATCACAATTAGAGTGGTAGGGGTGAAGCTGAGTTCTTTTTGTAGACGCAACCCAAGCAAAAATAGCTCCTGTAAGAATTAAACCAAGTTGCAGAAAGATAAAAATATTCATAACAAAGCTCCCTCTAATATTTAGAAATAAATTTTACCAAGGCGGTATCTATTTTGACTCCATTGAGTTGATTTTCATACATTTTGAGAAATTCATTACAATCTTCTTCAAAATGCATTTCAATATCCAAATCATCACCAATGTCCGATGCGACCATTCTGCCACCATAGACAATTCGACCTTTGTGGAATGTCACTTCGAGTTTGACTTTTGTCGATTGGGAAGAGCTATAACTACCCGCATAGGTAGATTGCCCCCACAATTCAACATCTTTTTCTATTTGTTTGATTTCCCAATCTTTATCAGAAAACTTTTCTTCCCAGATACGTATACCAGTTTTTATCTCTGGTTTAGTGCCAAAACTTGAGCCTGTCATTCCTTCTACTTGATAACTAAAAAGGACTAACCCATAATTTTCTTTTAAACGAGAAAAATCGTAACGGCTATCAGCTTTTAGCTGGTCAGAGTTTCTTTCATAAAAAGATCCTGTTTTACCTTTTGGAGGGGTTTTCAGATGATAGGTGGTACATGATAAGAGCAAAAAGATTGATATGGTAAGAGATAGAAATAATATATGTTTATTTTGTAGGCGCATCGTATTTCTCCCTGCGTGAATTCACTTGATAATCATTTTATTATGGTATATATATACCATAATGTTTGTTATGTCAACTGATTGATTACGAGGGAATTATGAAATATATATTTATTTTTATAGGTTTGTTTATTATACAATCTGTTAATGGGATAGAGACTGTTTCAAAAGATTCATCAAAAATCAAACTGGGGCAAGTTATTGTAGATTCAACAAAAGTTGCTCCATCATTTAATAATGATACATCTGTGACTAATGACACACTCAGTGTGAAAGACACTCTCATTATTGATACAACAAAAGCTGAAATTTTGCCTTACAAAGTAACCAAAACCAATATTTATAATCTGGGTGCCAATGAAGATGAGTGCGATGTTGTAGCTATTTGTGATGAGAAAGAACATTTTGCGATTCGAGTTAAAAAACGAGATACTTATGCAATTCACTATCCAACATTTAAAAAGAAATTTTTTAGATATGTTGGTTTTGCGACTATTTCGCCAGATTGTCAGGATGTTGCTTATGGAGTTTTGACAAAAGGAAAGTCTTATCTATATGTTAACAACCAACGTATCAATAAAGATTTTGATCCATGGATCCTTCCGAAATATAACCAAGATGGCTCGCATCTGCTCTATTTCAAAGAGAACTGGAACACGCTCAGTAGTAAACCTCGTCGTATTATCGTTGTTGATTCAACCGAATATAAATTTGACAAATTGTTAGGCTCAATCCCTGTGACATGGAGTCCGAATAAAAAACATTGGGCTTCACTTGTCAAAAAAGGGAGAAAAAGTTTTTTAGTTATAAATGGCGGCAGAGGACCCTCATATCAGGACTGTAAAATTGGTCCTATCTTTACCGATGACTCCAAAAAAGTCGCATATACCGCATATCGCAATGATACCTGTTATTTAGTGATTGCGACTGAAAAAAATGGTATGTACGGTGGTGAATTTTCTGGAAAAAAATCAAAAAATTATTATAAACAAACTAATGATGTTAGTGTTGGTTCTTTCTATCAGGAACTTGGTGGTTATAGAAATATTTATGGTTTCATGTTTTTTGATAGTTCTTATGAATTTCTGATGCAGACTGTTATGAACTATGACCACTTTGTCGAAACAGTTGACACAACCTATGGACCGTACGATACCACATTTTCTTTTGAATTTAATGATGGCAACCAATGTTCATTTACAGCCAAAAAAGGGAATAAATTTTTTATAAAAACTTTTGATGACAAAGAAAAAATAATTGACGCACAATATACCAGAAGAGCGATTTCCATAACAGACCTTGGTTATTCAGATGATAATCTTCATCTATCTTATGTCATTGTCAACCGTGATGAATCAGAACATCTTTTTCTTGATGATTCTCTTATTTGTAGTTCAAATATTCATCAGTATTATGGAGAATTTTATCCGATCACATCGGATTTCTATTTTTATTCCAGAGAGTATAAGAAAGTTGACAATGAGATTGAAAATGTTTCATGGTCTTTTATTTCTCCCACACAGGATACAATCAAATATGAATATATGAGCGAACCACTTTTCTCATCCGATGGGTCGATTGTCGTTCATCTTGGCTATATGTACGATGATGATGAAAAATTCAGCAAAGCAGACTTAATCATCAACGGTAAAGTATTTCAGAGATACACGGATTTTATAGGCTTTGATGAATTTGATGAGTCGGATAATCTTACCCTCTTTATGACAGAGAAGAAAAAGCGGGTTTACAAATTAGTTATTTCTCCAAATAAACCGAATGCTGAATAAGCATAAAATTCCGCTTGTCATTAGACAGTCTCTGTCATACGTTTCGGTATATGAGTGAATTTTTAAAAGGCATTGTAGTTGCCACATCAGCACGTCTTTTTGAAGTGCGAACCGAAGAACGAAACCGTATCAAATGCGAAGTTCGCCAGAAAGTCAAATCCGATGCACAATCGACCACGCCTGTCGCGGTGGGTGATGATGTCCTGCTTACGCTGACTGAAAATGGTCGTGGCATTATCGAAGAAGTCCTGCCTCGTAGATCAAATTTCGGTCGCCCATCCAAGGGTATCGAAGATAAACTGCAAATAATCGCCGCCAATTTAGACCGTCTTGGAATTGTCGTTTCGGTAACAGATCCACCACTCAAAACTGGTTTAATCGACAGGTTTGTCATTGCTGCTCAGATTGGTCAGATGGTTCCGCTTATTGTTATCAATAAATCAGATTTAGAACATCCTGAAGATTTCAAGCAGATTTTTAATGATTATCGCTCGCTCGGCTACGAACTCTTTTTGACTTCTGCTGAAAATGATACAGGCATTGAAGAGTTAAAAAAGCATTTAGTCGACCATCGCACACTTTTTGCGGGTCATTCGGGAGTTGGCAAATCGACACTTCTGAATAAACTAATCCCTGGTTTGGATTTGAAAACAAAAAAAGTTTCAGCATACAACAATAAGGGACAACACACGACGACTTCGATAGAATTGTATGAACTTCCATCGGGAGGTTTTATTGTTGATTCACCAGGGCTTAAAGTGATGGGATTATGGGAACTTGACAAAAGAGATTTACCCTTTTATTACCGTGAGTTTGATGCTTATCAAGGGGATTGCAAATTTTCATCCTGCATACATATTCATGAACCAAAATGTGCCGTTAAAGATGCTGTCGCTAATCGGATTATTTCGCAATATCGTTATGACAACTATATCGCAATCTATAACTCTTTAGATAATAAAGAATTTAACAAATAATTCCGATAGTCTGACTATAGTATTTTTTGTATAAACAATAATAAAGTTAGAAAATAAATAATGAATAAATTCAAACTTGCCATTGGGCTACATAATCATCAGCCAGTCGGAAATTTCGACTTTGTCTTTGATGAATCACATCAAAGAGCATACAAACCATTTGCCGATTTACTTTCAAAATACCAAGAAATCCGAATTTCTCTGCATCAGTCAGGTATTTTATGGAACTGGCAGGAACAGCACAAACCAGAATATATCAAACAGATTCAAAAATTAGTCGCATCTCGGCAAATCGAACTGATGACTGGTGGCTACTATGAACCAATTTTAGTTTCGATTCCAGAACGTGATTCATACGGACAGATTGAAAAACTTGATGACTATATTAAGAATCGTTTTGACGTAACGACACATGGTGCTTGGCTCACCGAACGAATATGGGAGCCACATCTTCCGAAAATTCTCAACCAAGCAGGGGTCAAATTTATCCCTGTTGATGATACCCATTTTATTTACGCTGGCTTTGATAGCGAACAATTGACTGGTCCATTTGTGACTGAGTTTGAGGGGAAAGAACTTACGCTACTTCCGATTTCAAAAAAAATGCGTTACTTGATACCATTTGGAACTGTCGATGAGCTGATTGCAGAATTAAAACAACTTGCCGAGAAAAATCCGAATGGCATGGTTGTCTATGCCGACGACGGTGAAAAATTTGGTTCATGGCCTAAGACATTTGAACATTGTTATCGAGATAAATGGTTGAAAAACTTTTTCGATGCTGTTATGGAAAATTCAGACTGGCTTGAGATTGTTCCACTTTCTGAGGTAGCAAATTCTGAACCTGTCGGACGGGCGTATCTGCCGTCGGCGTCGTATGCCGAGATGTTGCATTGGTCGCTTCCTGCCAAACCATTTGTTGAGTATGAAAAATTTGAGCTCTACTTAAAAGACCAAGGCAAAGATGAAGCGTACGGTCGTTTTGTGCGTGGTGGACATTGGCGGGGATTTTTGACTAAGTATGAAGAGGTCAATTTCATGCACAAAAAAATGCTATATATCTCAAATAAATTACAATCGTTACATGATGCACATAAAAAGTCAAAAAATTATAAATCAGCTCAAGACAATTTGTATGCTGCCCAATGCAATTGTCCATATTGGCATGGTGTTTTTGGCGGGTTGTATCTTCCGCATATACGAGCGGCGATTTATTCACACTTGGTCGAAGCCGAGTCGCTTATGCGACAATTAGTAAATAAGAAACTACAGATTAGTTCTACCGATTTTGATTCGGATGGACATGATGAAATTATCGTTGAGACAAACAAACTGACATCGATGTTTAAACCGAACTCAGGCGGGACGATGATAGAACTGTCCCTTTTGGATAAAAAGTTTTCACTGACCGACACTCTTACCCGTCGTAAAGAGGGCTACCATCTCAAACTCGAACAAGCCGTCACCGAAGAAAATGCGGGCGAGTCAAAATCGATTCATGATTTAGTCCTGACTAAAGAGGAAGGGTTGTCCGATTTTCTTTTTGAGGATTGGTATCTCAAACGCTGTTTTATAGATCATGTTTTTACAAACGATGTTGATTTTGAAAAATTCAAATCAAACACATTTGGTGAGCATGGCGACTTCGTGCTTGAAAGATACCATTCAAAAATAAATGGTAACAGAGTTACCCTCACTCGTAATGGAAACCTACGACGAGCAAATGATATTATCGGATGCACAATTGAAAAGACTTTTGCCTTCGCAGATGACTCCAATCAGATAGATGTGAGCTACAAAATTTCAGCAGATTGTGACACACCAATAGATATTAATTTTGGGATTGAAAATAATTTTAATTTTCAGGCGGGACATGCTATTGATAGGTTTGTGTTGATTGACAACGTCCAACCGAAAAAATCGTATCTTGATTCTGTCGGTGAGCATAAAGATGTTCATAGCGTTGCGATGGTTGATCAGTATCGTGATATTGGCGTGGCGTTATGTTCACAACAGAAGACGAATATATGGCATCTTCCGATATTTACCGTTTCGCTTTCCGAGGGTGGCTTTGAAAAAGTTTACCAAGGTACAACAATAGTTAATCAGTTATATTTGAAAGTCTCACGAGAGCCTATCGAGTTGAAGTTCACACTGATGACTGGCGACGAGTCGTCGGTGCGAGTCTTACTTGAGAAGCAGCAAGCTGCCTTTATTTAAATAAAATAAATTTTTATTGGTCGATTTCAAGTCAACTGAACGGCGACCTACAAAAAAAGTATAAACTCTTGTCTTTTATCATGATTGCGATATATTCTAACAATGTTAAAGAAAATCGCTGAACTCGCATCAAATTGTAATCGCATCGTTGTCCTGACAGGGGCTGGCGTCTCGGCTGAGTCAGGTGTACCGACCTTTCGTGGCAAAGAGGGTGTCTGGGCAAATTTTAAGCCTGAAGAGTTAGCATCGCTTGAAGGCTTTATGGCAAACACCGAGATTGTCTGGGAATGGTATAACTGGCGACGGGATCTGATGGAAAAAGTGCTTCCAAATGCTGGGCATCTTGCAATTACTCAGCTTGAAAAACTGTCAAAAAAATTTACTCTCATAACTCAAAATGTCGACGGGCTACATAAAATAGCCAAGACACAAAACATCTTAGAACTTCATGGCAATATCAGCCGTAACAAATGTGTTGATTGTAATTTAATTGTTGATAAAAAAATTATCATCGACCCGAAAAACATCCCCTGTTGTAAAAAATGTGGTGGGAAAATTCGTCCTGATATTGTCTGGTTCGGAGAAATGCTCGATGAGACCATAATCAGTCAGGCATATGTTGACTCTGAAAAAGCGGAACTCTTTTTTTCTATCGGAACTTCGGCTGTTGTGCACCCAGCCGCATCGCTTCCTATTACAGCAAAAGAAAATGGAGCAATCTTAGTAGAAATAAATCTTGAGGAAACGCCGATAACTCCGATAGCAGATTATCATATTTTTGGCAAATCAGGTGAAATACTTCCTCAAATTGTCGAAATGATAGAAGAAAAGAAAGCTATTTAAGTTGCATCTCAAATTGATTCTGATTAGTATAATGATATAGAAATTGCTAAATATGACCAATAAAAAACTAACACATATAACACTTTTTGTTTGCCTGACAGCTATGCTCTGTCTATCTGGATGTGTCTATTACAACACTTTTTACAATGGTAAAAAAGCGTTCAACGAAGCCGAAAAAGTTCGTGAGAAGAATAAATATACAACCGGTAGAGGTGGCGAACAGAAATACAAACGGGCGATAGAAAAATCTCTCAAAGTTATTGAAAACAACCCTAATACAAAATACTATGATGATGCTCTCTATGTAGTAGGTGTTTCTTATTATCATACTCAAGAATATAACAAAGCTGACCGCAGACTGCGTGAGCTATTGGCAAATTATCCTGAATCGGAATACACCAAAGATGCTGAACTCTATCTTGCCAAGTCAAAGCTGAAACTTCGAGAAGAAAAAGCTGCCATGGAGCTTTTTGAAAATATTTTCATTGCCGATTATTCTAAAGAATTTAAATCAGAAGCGGCAATGGGCTTAGGCAAATATTATTATGATAATAATGAGTATTTAGATGCCCAGCCATATTTTTTGGCTGTTCGTGATTCACTTGGAAATGCTATTGAACAGAAAATCGCTCAAAAATTTATTGCTGATGGCTATTTCAATCTTTTTCTCTTCAATGATGCTTTAAGTGCATATTTACAACTATCAGGTATGAATCCAAATAAAAATGAGAAGTACCATGCATTTTACTCAGCTTCGGTCTGTGCATACAATTTGATGAAGATTGACGATGGTATGGATTATATTAATACTCTGATAAAAGAAGAAGTCTATTTTGATTCGGTTGGTTCGCTCCAATTAGCTCTTGCCCGAGGGTACGAATATGATGGGGAATACGAAGAAGCAGAAGCTATTTATCTCGAGCTTATTAAAGATGAAGACAGAAAAAAAATTGCCTCAGAAGCTAACTATCAGCTTGGATTGATGGCACAATTTGATGAAGATAATCTGATTTTAGCAAAAGAATTTTATGATAAATCATCAAACTTATTTAGAAATTCTGATGCTGGGAAAGATGCCTTACAACGGTCAGCCGACATAGGAAAATTAGACACCTATGCCCGAAAGCTTGAAATTGACTCAACTACAACTCAGGAAAATATCGACGATGCCGCATATACTCAAATACAACTTTCACAACTTTACTGGTTTTCACTCGATAAACCTGATACAGCGATGATTGAAATGCAGTATGCAATAGATTCATTTCCAACAGCATTTGATGCTCCATCGGCTTATATCGCACTTTCACAAATGTACAAAGAACATAAAAACGATACAACTACGTCTGATTCACTTCTCAATCTTGTTCTTGAAAAATTTCCAACATCGGATTTAATTCCTGAAGTGTTAGAGTTGTTAGGACTCAAAGGAACTCCAGCCGATACAGGCTATGCTGAGTTTTACATTCATAAAGCAGAAGATTTCCTTATTGATGATAACAATTTAGATTCGGCAAATTATTACTATCAATATATCGTCGATAACTACCCAGAGTCTGACTACTACTTACATGCTCGCTTTGCTCTTTTGTGGGTTTTGGAACAATATGATGCTCCAGGGGATTCTTCACTCTATTTTGCTTATAATGCTTTTGTAGATTCCTTTCCAAATACATTTTGGGGTAATGAGGCAAAGAGTATTGTCAAAGCTTCCAACCGTGAAAAACGTCGCGAAGAACAAACCGATTCTCTTAGTACTGATACCTTACAAAGTGAAAATTTGTTGGCAAATAAAAATGATGATGCTGCTGTTGATGAAGAAGGTGAATATCTTGACCCAAAGGTTTCACTTTATATAGACCCTGAGGGTGACAAAGCTATTAATATGCCTAATCCTCCTATTGAAACAAGAAAAATATTTATTTACCCACAACAAGCATATCGGTCAAATTGGGAAGGAGACTTATATTTTCAAATCTTACTTGATTTTTCTGGTGAAGTTACGGATTATATCTTAAAGATTCGCTCTCCTAATGAAGAAATCGATCGCGAAGCGAGTGAGTCGATAGCAACAATGACTTTTGACATGCTTAAAATTCCGCCTGAGTTATCGGAATCTTGGTTTGTTTATAGATTTAGAGTGATAAAACCGGATAAAATACGATGATAAAACCAACGTGTGAAGACACGTTTTTGTTAAAAAAACGAAATTTAAAAAACGATTACTTTTCTTTCACATTCAAACCGTATGTACCGGTAAAAAAATGCAAACCTGGACATTTTTTACAATTGCAACTCCCAAACTCAGATGTTTATTTTAGAAGACCTTTCTCGATAGCCTCAGTTGACTCTAATGGTTCGATAGAAATTATCTTTAAAATTTTTGGTGAAGGGACTGTTCTTTTAGCAAATCTTGCAAAAGGTGATAAAGTAAACTTGCTCGGACCGCTTGGTGTCCCATTCAAATTTCCAAAAAAAAATGAACAAACTATAATTATTGCAGGTGGAGTTGGTTTTCCGCCGCTTATGTATCTTGCTGTTGAAATGATCGCCAAAGGGCATGACCCCAAATCAATTCATTTTTTCTATGGTGGTCGCACAACCGACGATATAATAGAAAAAACTCGACTTAATAAACTTGGTGTAAATTTTTACCCTGTCACAGAAGATGGTTCATTTGGTGTAAAAGGATTAGTGACAAAACCTGTCGAAGAATTTATAAAATCTTCAAATTCTAATATGCGGATTTTCTCCTGTGGACCGACTGGTATGCTCAAAGCTGCCGATGCAATAGGCTTAAAGTATAACATCCCAGGACAACTTTCACTTGAAGCACCTATGCCATGTGGGTTTGGTATCTGTTTAGGTTGTGTTAAAGAAAAAACTGATGGTACCCACGCCAGAGTATGTTGTGATGGACCTGTATTTGAAATCGGGGAGATTATTATATGAAACTTGATTTAAAAGTAAAAATCGCTGGTGTTGAACTTGCCAATCCACTGATGACCGCATCGGGGTGTTGTGGCTACGGTGAAGAATTAGCAGATATTTTTCCACTATCAAAACTTGGTGCTTTAGTCAGTAAATCAATTACCCTCAATCCACGTTTAGGACATCCACCGCCTCGTACTGCTGAGACAACATCTGGTATGCTCAATGCAATCGGTCTTGCCAATGTTGGGATAGATAAATTTGTTACTGATAAAATTCCATTTCTAAAAAAACAGAAAACAAAAATTATAGTCAATGTCGCTGGCTCTAAATTAGAAGAATATGTCGAAGTCTGTTCACGTCTCAATGACATAGAGTGCGTAGATATGATTGAACTCAATATCAGTTGTCCAAATGTAGACGAAGGTGGTATGGAGTTTGGGGCTGACCCAATAATGACTGAAAAATCTCTCAAAGCGGTCAAAAAGGTTTTCAATCGACCTGTGATAGCAAAACTATCACCAAATGTCACATCGATTGTACAAATTGCCAAAGCTGCCGAACAGGGTGGTGCTGATGCTTTTTCTGTGATTAACACTCTTCTTGGGATGGTTGTGGATGCCGAAACATGGCATACCAAAATCACCAACAATAAAGGTGGACTCTCAGGACCCGCAATTAAACCTGTTGCACTTCAGATGGTGCATGCGGTATATTCAAATAGTTCGTTGCCAATTATAGGAATTGGCGGTATACGTTCTACATCAGATGTTATCGAGTTTTTATTATGCGGAGCAACTGCGGTACAAATAGGAACAGGACTATTTATTGATCCTATGTTGATAGTCAAAATTGAAAAAGAACTAAAACAATATATGAAACGAAAAAAATGCAATTCCATATATGATCTCATCGGAAAAGTGAGGAAATACTGATGTCCGCTGTTGAGAAACTAATCGCTGCCCAAGAAAAAAATAAATCATACATCTGTTTAGGACTTGATTTAGATCCTAAAAAAATGCCACCAGACTCAGCACTTTCTATAAAAGGAATGTATGAGTTTGCTATGAATATTGTCGAGGCAACCAAAGACCATGTCTGTGCCTATAAACCAAATCTCGCATTCTATGAACATCTTGGTCATGATGGTATGTCGCTTTTGGAAACTATAGTTAGTCGAATGCCAAAAGATATTCCGATTATATTAGATTGCAAACGTGGCGACATTGGTAACACCGCATCATTTTATGCTGAAGCGATGTTTGAAAAAATGAACGCTGATTGGGTTACCTTGAGTCCATATATGGGTTATGACTCGATGCGACCATTTTTGGAATATAAAGATAAAGGGATTTTTGTCCTTTGTTTAACATCAAACTCAGGTTCAAAAGATTTCCAACTACTTGACGTTGGTGGAAAACCTCTCTATGAAATTGTTGCTGAAAAAGTAGACTACTGGAATAAAGAAAATAACTGCGGTTTGGTTGTTGGTGCAACCAATCCTGAGCAATTAAGAGATTTACGTGTGATTGCTAAAGATATGCCGATGTTGATTCCTGGTGTTGGTGCTCAAGGCGGTTCTTTGGAGAAATCACTTCTTTATGGAACTGACAATTTCACCAAACCTGCGGTCATCAATGTCTCTCGTTCAGTTCTCTATGCATCCAATGGTGCCGATTATGCCGAAAAAGCTCAAGCCGAACTTATTAGACTCAACAGAGATTCACAAAAAATTAAAGCTGGCGAATATACCGAAACTACTCCGTCTGTTCAACAGGAAATTACAAAAGAAGAACCTGTAAAGCAGCAACCTGACCATCAAGAATCTACAAAAACTCAAGTACAGGGATTTACTCCACCACCTGTACAAGAACAACCTAAGCAAGAGCAGCAAGTGACTCAACCGATGAAGCCTGAACCAATTGTACCGCCGAAATTTCAGCCTCTTCCACAGCCTCCTGAACAAGAAACGGTAAAACAGCCAGTGCAAGAGCAAGAAACGCAACCAATGAAACCTGAACCAATAGTTCCTCCAAAAATTCAACCACCTCCGATACCAACTCCCGTAGAAGAAACGGTACAACAATCTGAGATTGAAACTCAATCAACCAAACAGGAATCAGATGAACCAGCAAAACCTGTAGAAATTTCTAAACCTGTTGAGCAGTTTAAATCTGTCGAAGCTGATAAGGCTGTTGAACAGAGTGAACCGAAAAAAACTCCACCTCCACTTCCAACACCTCCTCCGATCTTAGCCCCAAATCCTGAGGTAATGAGAAGGAACCGTGAAGAGCAGGAACGTCGTCTGAAAGCGTTGCAGGAACAAAAGCAAAAACAGCAAAATGGTGAGTTAAATTCTAATAACGAAACACCTAAAAATAATGATTCGACTCAACAAGAGAATTCATCTCAACACAAAGATAGTTCTTCACAGAATGGAAATCATCAGCAGAATAATCATAAAAACGATTTTCAATCAAGACGACATAATCGAAACAATCGATAAAATTTCTTAACCAATATATAAAGAAAAAGACGGACACTATATTATGTCCGTCTTTTTTTATCTATAGATATTTTAAAATGAATAAAAATGCCTTCAGGCATTACCAGTCTTTTTCAAAGCGTATCAAAGAATAGACATGTTTGCTATAGTACTCACCATTAAAATAATGATGTTGCCGGAGGGTTCCATCTTTTTGAAATCCAAGTGAGTCCAATAGATGAATTGTTGGTGTGTTAAATTCAGCAGTTTCAGCGTAAACTTTGTTTAAATTTCTGAAATCAAACAAGAATGAAATCAAAAGTTGTAAGGCTTCTTTACCAAATTCATTATTACGAAAATGTTGGTCGACCAATATACCAAGTTCTGCTGAACGGTTGACATCGTTGTAGTTGAAAAAGGATACTTTTCCAATATGCGAGTCATCTTCAGAGAGAATAATTGCAAAGGCTTGTTTATATGCTGACTTTTCCATCTTTTTAAAACGGTCAACAATATCAGATTCACTGGTAAATGGCAAAGGATGAACCGTCATAGAATGTGGTTCAGATTTGTTGAACCAGTCTAAATGACGTTTGGCGTCCTCGACTGTTTCAGCTCTGAGATAAACTTTTTTCCCAATAAATGATGGCTGGGTTGGGTACTCTTTGTTTTCTTTAGCCATGAAAACCTCCGATAAAATTATCTTTTTTACAAGGTACGTTAATATCTGTTATGAACATACTTCTACTCCGCTCAGTATGACATATAAAAAGTTAATTCTTTCAAGTTGCCCTGAACGGAGTAGAAGGGTCTAAAAAAAATATTTATTTTCTAAATTTCTTATCATAAAAGGCTATTGCTTCTTTGATAGTATTTATCGCATCAAGTCGTCCACGTAAATTATCAATGACCACTTCTTTATGTTCAAGCTTTTTATAATCTTCAAAAAACCGTTGCAATTCTTTCATAACATGAGGAGGTAATGCTGATATATCATGATACGAATTATAGGCTGGGTCATAGCGATGCACGGCGATAATCTTGTCATCCTGACCTTTTTCATCAGACATAGTAATCATACCAATTGGAGTACACTCAACCAGACATAGCGAGGCGAGTGGTTCCTGACAAAGTACCAATACATCCAGAGGGTCATCATCGTCGCAGTATGTTTGAGGGATGAAACCATAATTGGCTGGATAATGCACCGAACTGTACAAAACTCGGTCGGCGAAGAGCATCCCAGTCTCTTTGTGTAGTTCGTATTTATTTTTTGAACCTTTTGGAATTTCAATTATTGAAATAAATGATTCGTCTATATTGTCACCAGGGGATACATCGTGCCACGGGTTGCCCATTTAAAAACTCCTTATTTGATTTGCATGTAGTATACAAGAGTCATCGGTCGTGGGCAACGATAAATTTAACGTTCTTGTATTGAAGGGAACAGGTATGTCTGCTTTCTGTTCTGTCAGTTCCTTATTTGCTTGCAAATTGAGAACTGACAGGTGAATGGTCAGGTCACAACCCGCCAGGGCGAGTCAGGACCTGACCAAACAGTAAATGGCTTATTGAAAAACTCCCATTCGTTATTGCGAACGAAATTCGCAATAAGCGGATGAAGTGTGGCAATCTCATCTTTAACCTTTTATACTGAAATTTAAAATTTGACAATCTGCTATCTTTTTGGGTAATTGAGCTATGAATAAAAACATAATACTACTCGTTGTGCTGTTTGCACTCTATTTTCTGGTTGGCTATACTCTTCAGGGCATTTATGGTGATTCTTACAATTTTATGGCGGGAGAAAACTATTGGGCTGCAGATGGCAATGGCGGATGGCTCGAATACGGCAACCCATCAGGTGCAATGCCGACCGAAACTTCGGTTATGCCACCACTTATCACTTTTTATCTCCCATTTTTTATCCCAGCCTTTGTGCTGATACTGTTTATGTTTACCCCGCTGAGCAAATGCTTAGAAGCCAAAAAAGAGGACGATGGGGAAGTTGTAGATGAAGAATAGAAGATATTATTTTACAATTATTGCCCTAATAATATTGATTTCAATCAATTGTACAGCTTATAATCATTCTTTCTTAAGCTAAGTAGGTCGAAACCCCTGCGGTTTCGACAGTCATGAACAAATCAGAAAGCACTTTATGGAAAGCACCTCACTATTATTTTACGGATTGATTTTCGGCTCTATCGGAGGCGGATTATTTATCTATGGTCGTAAACAACGAGCAGTAATCCCTCTTGGTTGTGGCATCGCTTTGGTGCTTGTCCCATACTTTATATCAAACACATTTTGGCTTGTTACAGTCGGTCTGTTGTTGACCGCCCTGCCATTTATCATCAAAAAATCATAAAAACTCATTTTCAATTTTTGAGTTGAGGCTCGATTCTCCACTACTCCTTTCCGGCTTTAGCCGGAATCCAGTGCAGAAACAAGTTATGCCAATTTTGATTTATTAGGATAAAATTTATGATTATTTAGTACACAGAATATTGAAATATTCTGGACTCCGCTTTCAGCGGAGAGGAGAGTTTGAAGTATTGAAAATAATTCATAGATTGAGATATTATTTTTATTAACAAAGTATCTTTTTCACTTTTTGAAAAGAGATACCGATTCTCCACAACTCCTTTCCGCCAAAGGCGGAATCCAGTACAGTAACAAATTAACTACATATAAAACGCAGTTACTTAATTTTCCATATAGAATGGAAGAACATTAAATATGAGAGAAAAGAGCATGTCCAAAAAGTCTACAATAAGTATAAACAAAAATGGCTTTAAGCCATTTTGTAAGGCAAAGCCATTTCGCCATAACCCCCTGCGGGGGAATTATTAATGATGAAAAAGGGACAATAAAAATAAGGAAAAAAGATGTTTTATATGCGACTGAACCCATTTCAAATAATGTACCGACAGGGCATTGCCCTGTCTAATATACTGGATCCCCGATCAAGTCGGGGAAGGGGTTTGTAGGTACGGAATGACATCAAATAGAGTGATTTTTATGTTTTTATAATTGTTTCCCCTCTTTTAAAAGTCGGTAAAAGGTGTGTTTTTATAATGTAGGGAACTGGCATGCCTGTTCCTCAAGACAGGGCAATGCCCTGTCGGTACAAATTGGGCGGTTCGGGCATGCCCGAACCCTACAAAAGCACAATACTAAAAAACCGCTCCACAAACCGAATTATTTACGTATATTAGCAAACTATGGCAAACAAGACTAAAAAAATATCAGTCCAGACTCTCGGATGTCGGCTCAACCAATATGAGTCCGAAAAAATCGCCGCCCAGCTCTACCCCTACGGATTCGAGCGGGCAAATCAAAAAGAAGCTGCCGATATTTATATTATCAATACCTGTACTGTCACTCACAAAGCCGATGCTGACTGTCGGGCGATGATTCGTCGTGCCTCTCGTCAGAACCCAAACTCGAAAATTGTCGTGACTGGCTGTTATGTGGACAATGACCCTGCCTTGGTTGAGGGGATGGAAGCGGTCGACTTGATTGTCAACAACGCCCAAAAAGATGATATAGCTACCATTGTCCCAGCTAAATTTCCTGATCTTTTTACCGAGGAGCCAGACAAATCTTGTTCAACAATGGTCACCGATTTTTTTGATCATAATAGAGCATGGCTGAAAATTTCCGACGGTTGTAACCAATGGTGTTCATTCTGTATAATTCCAACCGTGCGAGGGAGAATCAAAAACCGTGCTGCCACTGACATTATCGATGAAATAAATATGCTGGTTGAAAATGGCTATAATGAAGTTGTCCTGACTGCGGTACATATTGGTCATTATAAAAATAATCAAGAACCACGTATGAAAAATCTGACTTCGCTTTGTAAACATATCATGGCAGAGACAGATTTATATAGATTGCGGGTCTCATCGATTGAACCGCAAACTGTTCGGGATGATTTTATTGAGATGTATGCTGACTCAAACGGACGAATCTGCCGTCATATGCATCTGCCACTTCAGGCGGGTTCATCTCAGATTCTCAAAAAGATGCTTCGTCCATACGATCAAAAACGATATATCAACCGGGTTGAACTTCTCAAAAAAGCGGTACCGAACACTATTATAGGGGCTGATGTGATCGTTGGTTTCCCTGGTGAAACTGATGAGGATTTCATGCGAACGGCAAAACTTGTAGAGTCGGGGCTGATCGATTATCTGCATGTTTTCAGCTATTCTGACCGAGAGGGAACACCCGCATCGCAGATGTCTGACAAAATTGACCCTCGCATTATCAAAGAACGGAATGCTTATCTAACCCGTATTTCCAACAAAATCAAAGAAAACGCCCTCAAACGTCAAATAGGTCAGACTTTGGATGTCATTTCAGAACATAAATTGCAGCCTGATGGGCATTATTTTGGTGTTTCAGACAATTATCTCAAGGTCAAACTGCCAAATTCTATCACTCCTGATAAATCAGTCTATAAAGTCAAGATTACCACATCGCATTCGGACTATATTGAGGGAGATCTAATTTAGAAACATCACATTCTATGTGATGTGAATCAAATTTTCTCAATTTCGGCTCATTTCTTCCATTCAATCGGGAAAATAATTCCAGATTTCAACTTTTTACTCAACTCATCAAAAAATCAATATCTCTCGTAAACGACAACTCTGTAATAAGTTATAAATAAGCCTTTGGCTTTGGCATGGCTACTGCTTTACAGGAAGATGAAAAGTTAGAATAAATGCATAATTTTTGGATAAACAATGGCAGAAGATAAGAAAAAAGAAGAAACCACACCAGAATCAGCTGATGCGAAGGCAACAGATGAATCAAAACCAAAAAGTAACTTGATGAAGTATATCATGTTTGGCGTTGGAGGCTTGGTTTTAATCGGCGGTATCGCATTTGGTGTCGCATTTATGCTCAAAGATTCGTCGACTGCAGATGTAGAACATTCTGACGAAAAAGCTGACTCTTCTCAAGTTGAGCAAAATTCAGATAAACATGTTTCGAAAGAAGATTCTCATGATTCAGAAGTTGATGATGAACATGCTCAAAATGAAGATGATTATCCAGAATTTGATGAGGATGAGTTTGACTCGAAAGCGATTGAAAAAATTGTTGCCAATTTAGCAACACTTGAATATACCCCGACTGATTCAGAATTAAGTGAAGCAGATGGCATGTCCGTTGAAGATTCACTTGAACAGATGAGTTGGATTGAAAAAGAAAAATTAGCAATTAAAACACGCACAATAGAATTAGATTCTCGTGAAAAAGAATTATTTAAAATGGAAAAATCAGTAGACGCAAAAATTATTCGTATTGAACATGCCGAATCAAACAGAACCAGCCAATTAGCAAAACTGTATGATGGTATGGATTCGCGTGCGGTCGCAAAACTGATGATGAATTTGGATGACAATACAGTCGTCGCACTTCTTCCAAGAATGAAAAGTAAAAACGCTGCTTTAGTTTTACAACTATTACCAGCTAAACGAGCAGCAGCACTTTCTAAAAAAATGATAACGATAGCTGAAAAATAAAAATGACTAACACGAACGTAAACATATTTGATCTTATGCTTGGGAATCCAAGCGCAACTGTCAACAATCAGTTTGGTCTGATTGAACCAACAAAACAGAAAGATGTTCAAGGTGGAGAATCTACCGAACCATCATTTGATATGGTATTTGGTAATATGTTACAATCGGTAGCTCCTGAGCTTTTGGGTTCTGGTCAAGTGAATCAACAAGTTATGCCGCAACAAATGGAAACAGCAGAATCAAATAATTTGCTTGGTCTTGTTTCAGAAGATGATATGATGGGGCAGGCTGAAGTTGCTGAAAATGTGAAGATGTTTAACAAAGAACTTCAGGAAATGATGCCTCAAAACAAATCAACACAGAATATCAATATTAAAGAAATTCTTGCCCAACAAAATGTCGAACTTGAAAATGGTCAGTACAAAGTACTCTCAAAAGAAATTGTTGATTCTAAAGTTGCTTTGACAATTGAAGGAACCAACGGAAAACAACTGACGGTGACACTTCCTATAGACTCCATGCAAAATAACAGTTTGAATGGTACTCAAGATAGAGTTGCGATACAGGATTCTTCTTATCTTAAAAAATTAGAATCTATGATAGAAAAAGTTGATATACAAAGTATTGAAATAAAATCCAGCGAAGCAAAATTATCACAGAATGTACTCAAGCCAGTTGAAATTAGCTTGGTAGGTGAACAAAATTCTACTGTTTTAAAAGCATCGTTGAAGCAAAATCAGATAAAAATTAACGAATTACAAACAACTACCTCTCATCCTAAAGCAGCTGTGCTTGATGAGAGTGGTCTGTTTGATGAAGTACAAACTTTGAAGCCTCAATTAAATAATGGTCTCATTGAAAAAGTGAATGTTGATGCTAATGGTCGATTCGTAAATAATGTTTCAAAAGCTAACCAACAATTATCACTTAATGGTGAAGCTCTAAATCAGAGCAATGAACAAATTATGACAAGCTTTAACGCTATTGGTACTGATTCTGCTGAAAACATAGAAGTTAAAGAAGATGTTAAACATGTGCGGATGCAACTTCCTGAAAATATCAAATCCGTTCTTCGTCCAAATTCTCAGGCGGTAGTCATCAAAATGAATCCAGAAAATCTCGGACCAGCAAAACTAAGTTTGAGTTTCCATGGTGGAAAATTACGTGCTAAACTGATGGTGACATCTGTGAATGCTAAGCAGGCCTTAGACAGTTCTATGTCAAAATTGGTAGACCAATTACAAAAGATTGATATTAATGTTGATAAAATTGACGTCACTCTTGATGGTCAACAGAATCAAAACGAACAATACCAACAGAAACAGCAATGGCAGAGAAAAATGTCATTTAAAAATATTGATTTAAATCAATTTGAACGAAACGAAATAGAAAAGGTTCAACAACCAGTCAAGTCATCAGCACAGACATTGTCAACTGGTTCGGTGAACTATTTAGCATAGGAGTTTTATTATGGGATTTATATCACCAGTCGCAACAAATCTTGATGGTAGTGTGAGAGACACAGGGTCGATGCAGGAACTTGGAAAAGATGATTTCTTGCAATTGTTAGTTGCACAGATGCAATATCAAGATCCGCTTGAACCAATGTCTAATGAAGAATCTATTGCACAGTTGGCACAGTTCTCAACTTTGGAACAGATGAATAATATTGCTGACGGTATAGATAAATCTAATGACTTAGATTTTCTTCAAATGCAATCATTAAACAATGTGATGGCATCTGGATTAATTGGAAAAGATGCACAGGCAAGTTATAGTGGTATATATTATAATCATGATAAACCTGCGGTTATCAACTATAGTCTCACGACAAGTGTTGATTCAGTTGAGTTTACTGTTAAGGATGTTAACGGTAATACGGTGACTACTCTAAAACAAAGTAACCTTGATGCTGGTGTTAATTCTATTCAGTGGGATGGTAACGATAGTACTGGGAACAGAGTTGAAGAAGGATACTACACAATTGAAGCGACTGCTTCACGTTCCGATGGTACTTCGTTTACTCCAAACCTTTCACTAACTGGTACCGTTGAATCAGTAATCTATCGTGATGGTGCAGCATTCTTACGCATCCAAGGAACAGAAATTCCTCTTGGTTCAATTACTGCGGTTGGAGATGTTGGTTCTTTTGACACCTCAACAGATAATGATACTGATGATACAAGTTCTACTGGGAATACAGGTTCCACAGGTACTACTGATACATCAGGAACAACAGATGACACCGATAGTTCTGATGACCGTTCGGTTACTTGGAACCCATAAGAGGTAGATGAAGATGAGCATAGGAAGTGGTATGAAAATAAATAACTATCAGCGTCCAATCAATTTGATTGAGATTGCTGACAGAAATAAACCTACAGATAAACTGCAACAGACTGGTGAAAAATCATTCAAAGAAATGTTTTCACAAGAGTTAGCAGGGGATCGTGATATATCATTTTCCAAACATGCTTCACAACGTCTTTACTCACGCGGTATTGAATTAGGTGCTGATAAACTTAACGCAATTGCTGATGCCGTTGACAAAGCATCACAAAAAGGATCTAAAGAAACATTGATACTCTCAGATGATACCGCATTTGTTGTCTCTGTTGAAAACAGAACAATCATTACGGCATTTGATAAAGATAATTTACGCGAAGGTATTGTCACTTCGATAGATTCAGCGGTGATTATCTAATGAAAAAAGAAAAGAAAACAATAACTAATAATTTAATTCCGGAATTGGACTCTATTTTGATAGGGAAATTCCGGTTACCCTCAAGGAGGTAACCATATTATGATGGCTTCACTATTTGCCGGTGTATCCGGTCTGAAAAATCATCAGGTTCGTATGAATGTAATTGGTAACAACATCGCAAACATTAATACAATTGGCTATAAAGCCAGTCGTGTGAATTTCCAGGAAGCACTGGTACAAACTTTTAAAGGTGCTGGTCGTCCATCGGCTACATCAGGTGGTACTAATCCTGTTCAACTTGGTCTTGGTATGCAGGTAGCTGCTATTGACACTTTGTTCCAACAAGGTGGTCTTGAAACGACAGGTCAGATTACTGATCTTGCGATTCAAGGTTCTGGTTTTTTTGTTCTTGGTGATACCAACGGTAATAAATTTTATACTCGTGCAGGTGCCTTTGGATTTGATTCCAACGCTAATTTAGTTGACCCAGCTACTGGTATGTTTGTTCTTGGTAAAAATGCTGACTCAGCAGGACTTATTCCATCACTTGCGACTACTGGTCCGATTACGATACCATTTGGTCAACAAGACCCTGCACGTTCGACAGAAGAAGTAACTCTTTCCAATAATATTGATTCAACGGCAACAACTGCGAACCCAACATTACTGAGTGCGAGTGTTTCAGGTGTTACATTGGTTAGTGGATTAGCAGCTGATGGTATTGGTGGAACTCATTCTGTTATCATTGAGGGTACTCAAGCAACACAAACTTCTATAACAGGTTCAAATGCTTTATCTCCAGCGTTACTAACTACCAGTACAACTTTAGCAGACTTAGGCGTTACTGATTTTTCTGATATGACAATTACTATTGATAGTACACGAACAGAAGATGTTAATGTTAGTGATGGAAATACTACAATTGGTGAATTATTGATTCAAGTAAATAAGATTCAGGGTATTTCTGCTAAAATCGATGAAGTATCAGGTGAATTTGTTATCACTCGTGATTTTGCAGGTTCAGAATCTGATTATAATATTGAATTATCTGCTGGCGTAGCTGGCAATATATCTGATAGAGTTTTTGGAGCAACAATAGGCTCCACTATTTTATCAACAGGTGGAGCAGCTTCTACATACGTTGCTACCGACAGTTTTACTCCTTCACACGGTGTTGGAGCAGCTTCGGGACCTTTTGAATCTATTTTGGATTTAGAAATTGATCCAGCGACAGGGTTTGTTGTTGGTCTTACAGGTTTAGGTGGTGGTGGAGTAGAGATTAAAGCCGAAAGTGGTCTTTTAGAGACTGGTCCTTTAGGTACAAATCCACTTGTCATTGAAACTGCGGACACATCACACTCGACGTCTATTGCAGTCTTTGACTCATTGGGTGCCAAACATATTTTATCACTTGAATTTTTCAAATCAGGTTTAGATAACCGATGGGAATGGGAAGCATCAGCATTAGATGGTGAAAATATCACATCTGGTCAATCAGGATTTGTACAATTTAACGGTGACGCATCGTTGAATTCATTCGCCTACAATGGTGGAGCAAACTCAATGACAATTGATCCAGGCAATGGAGCCGACACAATTTCGTTAACAGTCAATGCTGGTTCTCCTAACGGATTTGATGGTTTAACAGGTTTTGAATCTCCAGGTGGACATACTGCATCAATCGTTGCACAAGATGGTTATGGTCTTGGGTTACTTGATAAAATTGCAATTGACCAAGTTGGTAATATTTCTGGTTTCTTCTCAAATGGTGTAACCAGAGTATTAGCACAAATTACTCTTGCTGACTTTTCCAACCAAGCTGGTTTACGTAAAGCGGGAATGTCACGTTTTCAAACATCGGCAAACTCTGGCGAAGCTATTGAAGGTGTTGCAGGGTCAACAGTTTCTGGATTGATTTCATCGGGTGCTTTGGAAGCATCGTCTGTTGATATCGCTCAGGAGTTTACGACCATGATTACCGCCCAGCGTGGGTTCCAAGCAAACTCTCGGATTATTACCACTTCCGATTCAATGCTTGAAGAATTAGTGAATATTAAAAGGTAGTAAATAAATGATAACAGTTACCAGATTAAATGATACCAAACTTGTCGTAAACTCAGACCTCATTGAGTTTGTCGAAGCAATTCCTGATACAATTATTTCTCTTACCACAGGTAAGAAAATAATGGTCAAAGAATCTACAAGTCTCATCATTCAATTGGTAACAGAGTTTAGAAATAAAATAAGCAGTATCCGAGTTGAAAGCTCGGATACTGAAAATATCTCCAATGGGAGTAACTAATGGCTGAAGAAGATAAAACAGTAGTAGAAGGTGGAACACCAGAAGAACCAAAGAAAAAAGGTGGTAACAAACTCATTTTATTTGGTGGTATTGGAGTTGGTGCGATAGTTATTGGGATAGCACTAGCTTTGTTTGTGATTAAACCGATGATGGCTGATACACCTGAGGGTGAAGAAGGCGACGGTACTGAGCAAGCTACAGAAAAGCATGAAGAAGAAAAAGAAAAGAAACCTATGGTTAATGAAGAGGGTGAAGAAGTTTCATCGCTGATTTATTCAATCGAAAGTATTGTTATTAATCCGGCAGGTACTGGCGGTTCACGATTCTTATCTGTCTCTTTTGGTTTTGAAATTGAATCTATGGAACTCCAAGAGGAATTTGTTCAAAGAGAACCTGTAATTCGGGATGCATTGATTACAATACTTTCTTCAAAGACAGTTGCGGAATTAACTGATGCCAAACAAAAAGAGATTGTTCGCTATCAGATAAAAAAACGTTTATCAAAACTAATGCACACTAAAGATTTAGCTGGTGTCTATTATACGGACTTTGTTTTACAATAAGGAATTTGCACAGTGGCAAAAATACTATCACAGGATGAGATAGATGCTCTACTAACAACGGTATCGACAGGAGATGATATTGTTGAAGAGGAAAGTTACGATGATGATAAATTGCGTTCGGTTATTGCTTATGACTTTAAGCATCCGAACAGAGTTTCAAAAGATCAGATTCGTACTCTTGAAAATATGCATGATAACTTTGCAGGTCATTATGCCTCGACATTATCTGCTATGATGCGAACAATTGTCGACGTTGACTTAGTCTCAGTTGATCAGATTACATATTCAGAATTTATCATGTCACTTGTGACACCATCGTGTACCTATACTTTTGGTGCTGATCCACTTGATGCGGTGAACTTAGTTGATTTTAACCCAACTTTGACATTTGCATTTATTGATAGAATGTTTGGTGGTAATGGAAAAATTTTGGAGACGGAACGTGAACTGACAGGTATTGAAAAATCAGTTATGTCTCGTCTTGTTCTAAAATTATATGATGATTTAGAACGTTCATGGGAAAATATTGTAAAAATCAAAGTTGATCAAAAAAGTTATGAAACAAACCCGCAGTTTATTCAGATTGTTCCACCAGGTGAAACTGTTGTAGTTGTCTCGTTCCAAATAAAATTGTTTCAATCAACTGGACTCCTTACAGTCTGTTATCCGTATGTCGCACTTGAACCAATTATTACAAAACTTTCCGCTCAAAACTGGATTGATGCGACCAAAAAGAAAAATCTTGAAGCAGATAAAGTTCTGAATTTGTTCAATTTGAAAAATGTAGAAGCAGAAGTTGCTGCAGTGTTATTAGATACAGAAATTAAGGTAAAAGATTTTTTAAGTCTCAGAATTGGTGATATTATTCCTTCGGAGAAAAAAAGTTCTGAACCAATTGATATTTATGTCAATCATCGAAAAAAATACATAGGAAGTCCAGGGCTTTCGGGCAAAAAAAGAGCATTCCAAGTTATGGAATTCTTTGAAGAAGGCGAACCGGATTATAGTGAAGAGTTAAATGTGAATGAAAATATGGAGGTCACAAACTAATGACTGACGAAAAAGATATTAACACACCTGAGAACATTGAAGAGTCTCAAGCTGAAAACGAACAACAGGATGTTGCCGTTGAAGTTGCTTCTGAAGAAGTAAAAGTAGAAGATGCTAACAAAATTGTCAATGAAGATGATGCCTCAGAAGATGATGCTGAAGCAGCAATGCTTGCTATGCTTGAGGATCTACCAGAAGAAGATGGTGGTGCTGATTTAGGAGAAATTGATTTTCCATCGAAAGAACCTCAATCGGTTTCAGATGTTGAGTTCCAACATTTATCTGAACCTGCTGGAAAACCTGAAACAAAAAATATTGATATGCTCATGGATGTCAATTTGCCAGTTGCTATTGAATTAGGTCGGACAAAAATGTCTATATCAGATATTTTAGCCTTAGGGCCTGGGTCAATTGTCGAACTTGCAAAACTTGCTGGTGAACCTGTAGATTTATTGGTCAACCAAAGAGTGGTTGCCAAAGGTGAGGTTGTTGTTATTGACGAAAACTTCGGCGTTCGTATTACACAGCTCTTAACTCCTGAAGAAAGATTGAAGGCATTAGGTGAAGAAAAATAAATTTCCTAAAAAATCACAATTGATGGTTTTGGCAATTATCGCTTTTGCTTTACTTGGTGTTTTGGGGATAAACTCAAGACAAGTTGTAGCGGAAAGCGAAGTTTCAACTCCTCCTACTACTGTAGAGCAAGCTCCAACCAATGCAGATCAACCAACATATAATGGCTACGCATCTTCATCTATGCCATCGATGTTAAAAGTTGGTGGTGCTTTGGCGGTTGTTATTTTATCTATCTATCTTGGAGTTTTTATTCTCAAACGTATGATGGGTAAAAAATATTCAGGTAATAAAAAGCATAATATTTTAGAAGTACTCGAGACGACATATATCGGTCCTAAAAAAACAATTTCACTTGTACGGGTTGCTGGAAAATCAGTCTTGGTTGCATCAACAGAAAACCAAATTTCGATGTTAACTGAAATGGATTCGGAAGAAACAGAAGAAATTATGCGAGGTATTGAAGTTGAAATTGAACCAGACGCATTTCAAAATATGTTGAGCTCAGCATCAGTAAAGATGAAAGCATTTGCCAATGGTGATAAAATAAAATCACTGTTGACCGTACAATCAACTCAAAAGGTTGAAGTATAAATAAATAATTTCGACAGTATCGGATACTGTCGGTGACATGGACGTCACTTAAAGAAAGATATAGGATATGAAAAAGTTACTGAGACTTTTTATCTCAGCTTCAAGTGTAATAGCATTAAGCTCTGTCAATCTTATCGCACAGACCCTTCCCAAAGTTTCAATAGAAGTAGGGGAATCTGCTGATAGTGGAGATCTCTCAACAACACTGCAAATTGTTATACTGATGACGGTACTTACTTTGGCACCATCTATTTTAATTATGGTGACATCGTTTATTCGTTTTACTGTTGTACTTTCATTTTTACGTCAGGCAATGGGTATTCAACAGATGCCACCTGGGCAACTGTTAATCGCATTGGCGTTGATTCTGACTTTCTTTGTGATGTCACCTGTTATTGATAAATCATACAACGAAGGTATTAAACCATATCTTGAAGAAAAGATCAGTAAGGAAGAGGCGTTTGAAAAATCTGTCGGTCCATTTAGAGAATTTATGCTTACGCAAACCCGTGAAAAAGATTTAGCTCTCTTTGTAGATATAGCAAAAATTGATCGTCCTGAGTCGCCTGAAGATTTACCTCTGCATGTCTTGATTCCAGGTTATGTGATTTCAGAATTACAAACCGCATTTCAAATTGCATTTATATTATTCATACCATTTTTGGTTATTGACATGGTCGTTGCATCGGTCTTGATGTCGATGGGTATGATGATGTTACCGCCAGTTATTGTGTCGTTACCATTTAAGATATTGCTGTTCGTATTGGTTGATGGCTGGTACTTACTTATAAAATCATTGGTGGAATCATTCCATCTATAAATAGGAGTTAAAATTTATGAATCCACAAACTGTAGTATCAATCGGTCGTGAAGCACTCTCAATGGTGTTGCTTCTTTCAGCTCCTATGCTTGTTGCAGCTTTAGTTGTCGGTGTGACTGTTTCAGTCTTTCAGGCGATTACATCAATTCAAGAAATGACGTTGACTTTTATCCCAAAAATCGTTGCTGTTGCTGTTGCACTGCTGATATTTTTACCATGGATGACAAATTTGGCGATAGATTTTACCAGACATATGTTTGAAATGATACCTACATTAGTCGGGTAGAGATATGAATGAATTAAAAGGGGCAATTGAACTTTTTTCCAACAGAGCTGGTAATATTTTCCACAATCAAAATCGAATATCCCACCACATACTTTTTTTAAAAACATAACCTTAAGTCTTACAGTGAGTTAAAATTCAAAAAATGAGCTAAATCGTTTGGCATACGATTTGTGATACATATAGTCGAATAACCCGTATTCTAAGGAATTTTGACTTGTTTGAATTTATTAATTACAGCTCTGATAAGATAATTATTTTTTTTCTTATCATTATCCGTACTTCTGGTCTGTTTATCATGGCACCTGTCTTTAGTGATAAGGGTTTGCCAAAAATGATAAAAGTTGGGCTGGTTGTTATGTTTGGGCTACTTATCACCTCTACCATTCCAAATCCTGAAAGCTATCAAGCAATCAAGTCAAATTTTGATCTTGTATCTTTAGTCTTTAATGAAATTTTAATCGGTTTCATAATCGGGCTTTTATTCAGAATGCTTTTTTATGGTGTTTTGATTGCGGGGGCAATAATTGGATACCAAATGGGTTTTATGTTTGCTCAGGTATTTGATCAATCAAACCAGACCCAGATTTCAATAATCGGTCGCTTTTGGTATATCATCGCACTTCTCTTTTTCATCAGTATCAACGGACATCATCTGGTCATCAACGCATTGGTTGAAAGTTTTGCAGTGATACCACCAGGTAATTTTCAGATGTCTGGTGAAGTCGGCGAGATGATGATAAAATACTCTGCGTACATTTTTGTAATCGCTTTTAAAATTGCCGCTCCAGTGGTTATCACACTTTATCTCACTGATATCGCTTTAGGAACTATTTCGAAAACAATGCCAACGATGAATGTATTCTTTGTTGGTATGCCAATAAAAATTGCGGTAGGTCTTGTCGTTATGGGACTATCTCTTCCAATGTTTACCTACGTCATCCAACAGTCGCTCCATTATTTCGATACTGGAACGAAAACTTTACTCTATTCGATAGGGAATGTCTAAGTGTCAGAACAAGACTCACAAGATAAAACCGAACGGGCGTCGTCGAAGCGGCGCGAGAAAGCACGTGAAGAAGGACAAGTTGCCAAGTCGATGGACTTGAATGCTGCTGCTGTGCTTGGATTAGGTTTTTTATCAATCTACATGATGGGTCCATTTATGGCGAACAAAATCATGGAACTGATGCGTCATACAATGACCAATGCTCCTGAGATTGCTCTCTCTGACCCGACATTTATTACTGTCTTTGGTGATTCTCTACTCAAATTTTTTATTCTGTTAGGACCTCTGTTTGCTCTTCTGATGGTTGTTGCATTTGCCGTGAACGTTGCTCAGGTTGGATTTAAAATTACTCCTAAAGCATTAGAAGCAAAATTTGAAAAGCTTGATCCTATCAAAGGAACTAAAAAAATAATTTCGATGAAGTCTTTAGTAAAGTTCTTTAAAGATTCTATCAAGTTGACGGTTATTGGTATTGTCGCTTATAAAACAATTGAAGGGGAGTTTGAATCATTCTTCCTGTTACCAGATATGTCGATAATACAGTTTGCGACAATCATGGGAAAATTGACTCTTGGGCTGGCACTCAAAATGGGTGGTGTGATATTTATCATTTCAGTTCTTGACTATGCTTATCAAAAATATGAATTCGAGAAATCTATCAAGATGTCAAAACAAGATTTACGGGATGAACATAAAGATACCGAGGGTTCTCCTCAGTTAAAATCTCGTATTCGACAAGTCCAACGTGACATGGCTCGTTCACGCATGATGGATGCTGTGCCGCTGGCTGATGTTGTCGTTGCAAACCCAACTCATATCGCTGTTGCTTTGAAGTATGATGCTGAAAAAGGTGATGCTCCCTATGTACTTGCTATGGGTGAACGGAAAATTGCTCAGAAAATTAAACAAATTGCCAAAGATAATGGTGTTCCAGTTATCGAAGATAAACCACTCGCACGAGCATTGTTCAAAATTTGTTCTATCGGTGATATGGTTCCTCAAAATCTCTTTAAAGCAGTTGCTGAGATTTTAGCTCATGTATACAAACTCAAAGGGAAGAAGGTAAACTAAGATGCAAGAAAGCATGTTACAAAAATTATCTTCCCGTTCCGATGTCTTATTAGCAGTTGGGTTTATCGGTATTATTGCGGTACTTATTATTCCGATACCGACAATCCTACTCGATTTTGCTTTAGCATTTAATATTACATTTTCAATTGTCATTTTACTGACAACTCTCTATGTCAACAAACCGCTTGAACTCTCAGTCTTTCCTGGGATGCTTTTGATTGTTACGCTTTTGCGTCTGTCACTCAACGTCGCATCGACTCGGCTTATTCTTGGTGAAGCGTATGCGGGTGAAGTTATCAATTCATTTGGTAATTTTGTTGTACAGGGAAACTACGTTGTTGGTTTTATTGTCTTTATCATCTTGGTCATTATTCAGTTTGTTGTCATTACCAAAGGTGCTGGTCGTATTTCTGAAGTCTCGGCACGTTTTACATTGGATGCGATGCCTGGTAAACAGATGGCTATTGATGCTGATTTAAATGCGGGTATTCTTTCAGAAGAAGATGCTCGTAACCGTCGTGCAGAGATTGCTCGTGAAGCTGATTTTTATGGGGCAATGGACGGTGCATCGAAGTTTGTACGTGGTGATGCTATCGCAGGAATTTTAATTACGTTGATAAATATTATTGGTGGATTCATTATCGGAATCGCCATGAATGATATGTCTTTTGCGGATTCGATAAAAACGTATTCGCTCCTTTCGATTGGTGATGGGCTCGTCACACAGATCCCATCACTATTAGTTTCTACTGCATCGGGTATTATTGTTACCCGTTCTACCTCTGAATCAAACATGGGGACAGAACTTGCTCAGCAGCTAACCAGACAACCACGAGCAATTATGGTTGCGGCCGTTGTTTTGTTCTTATTCGGAATGATGCCTGGTATGCCAACATTTACCTTTATGGTATTAGGTGCCATTGTTGGTGGTGTTGGATATATGTCAAGTGAAGCGGCAAAACAAGAAAAAATTGCTGCTGTAGAACAACAAGAACAAAAAGAAAAACAAACCGAAGAAGAGAAACCAAAAGAACGTACTGAAGATTTACTCAAAGTCGATTCATTAGGACTTGAAATTGGGTACGGGCTTATTCCACTTGTTGATGTCAAACAGGGTGGCGATTTACTAAGTCGTGTTGGAACTATTCGGAAACAACTTGCAACCGAACTTGGTGTGATTGTTCCTTCAGTACGTATTCGTGACAATGTCCAACTTTCACCAAATGAATATCAGGTAAAAATCAAGGGCATCACGATTGCAAAATTTGAGTTGATGGTTGATCATTTGTTAGCAATCAACCCTGGTTTTGTTGATGATAAACTTGATGGTTTTGATACAATCGACCCAGCCTTTGGTTTAAAAGCAACTTGGATTATTCCAAATTTAAAAGAAATCGCTGAAGCAAAAGGATTCACGGTTGTTGAACCTTCTGCAGTTGTGGCAACACATTTAACAGAAGTTATCCGAGGGGCATCATCTGAAATTCTTTCAAGGCAAGATGTACAAAGACTGGTTGATACTCTCAAAGAAGATTATCCAGCCTTGGTCGATTCAGTTATTCCTGAAATAGTACCACTCGGTTCATTGCAAAAAGTGCTTGTTTCTTTACTTTCTGAAAAAGTTCCGATTCGTGACTTAGCAACAATTTTGGAAACAACCTCTGATTATATCAGCGTCACAAAAGATTCCGATGTCTTAGCAGAATATGTACGCATGTCACTTAAGCGTCAAATTACCGACCTCTACCGTGATAAATCAGGAAAAGTAAATGTCTTTACAATAGATCCACAAATAGAACAGCAATTAGCAGACTCTGTGCAGAACACCAAACAAGGCTTGATGCTTGTGATGGATCCTGCTATGACAGAGATACTTATAGAAAAAATTAAATCACAGTCAGACTTAATGCAGTCAGCTGGGTATGTCCCAGTCTGTATCTGTTCACCAAATATCAGGCTTGCTCTGCGTCGATTAGTCGAAGCATCATGTCCGTCACTTGCTGTGGTTTCATATAACGAAATTTTACCTGATGTTGAGCTGGTCTCGACCGGGATGGTGAGGTTAAACGATGATAATTAAAACATTCAGAGCAGAAACATCTTCTGCAGCATTAAAAAGAGTTCGTGAAGAGATGGGTGGAGATGCCATTGTTCTCAAAACGACTCAACAGGAAGGCTCTTTAGGTAGAGTTGTCTATGAAGTGACAGCGTGTCTTGAAAATCCAACTGTTGGACAAACATCCAAAATTTTCCCAGATGAAACAACTACAGCTCCAAGAGCAATTGTGATTGAAGCACCTGAACTTGAAGACCAATCGATTGTACCTACTCCTGAACCTACACTAAAACCAACTCCAGAAATTAACCATCAATCGACCGATGATGTTTGGCAAAAACGATATGAAAAACTTGAGTTAAAAATAAACACATTTCTTGAGACTGGTTCGAAAGAACAACAATCAATGTATGCTCCATTTGAAAATGTTTATGAACAATTATTGTCACATGATTTTTCAGCAGAGTTTATCAATGAATTTATAACTGAATTACAAGAAACTTACGATAGTGCGGATTCTACTATGGCATTCGTCAAAATGAAATTGGCTGAAAAAATTATTGGTTACACTACCGAAGACTTTTCTCTATCACATGGTGACAAACTTGCTGTTGTAGGTCCAGCAGGAGCGGGGAAATCATCTGTCATGGGTAAGCTTGCTGCAACTCTTGTCATGAGAGAAAAGAAAAAAGTTACGTTGATAACTTTGGACGATGTCAAAATGGGGGCATACGATGAAACTGCTGCATATGCAGAAATCTTGGGTGTTGACTATGCGGATAATCGAAACGCTGAAGAATCAGCAAAAAATAATAACACGATTACTCTAATTGATACTGTGGCTCTCCCAAACATTGTTGAAAATATCATTCCTATCAACGACAAACTTGATGCTATCAAAACGAACTATCGCATTGCTGTCTTCTCGGCAATCATGCGTTCCAAAGATGTTGTGTTATTTCAAGAACAGATGAAGACCATCAATGCAACCCATCTTGTCATTACAAAAACTGACATGACCAGTTGTCTTGGTACTCTTATTACTGCTGCTCATACATTTGGTTTAAAAATTATTTATACAACAGATACCCTTGGTGGTATTGGACTTTTACACAGGCCTCAGGCAGCGGAACTTGTAAACCAAATTTTACAATCCGAGGTGGCAAGTGAATAGATTACAACTCAAACAAGCAACTAATGCCGTAAGACGGAAAGAAAACAAAATTATTTCGGTTCTCTCTGGAAAAGGTGGAGTTGGTAAATCTGTCATTGTTAATAATCTCGCTGATGTATTAACCCACTTAGGCAAGCGGGTTCTGATTATTGATGCTGATGTAAATTTTGGTAATCAACATATTTTGGCAAATCTTTCTGTTGATTATGGATTTAGACAATTTGCCACCGGACAACTTTCACTTAAAGAATCATCAATAGAAATTTCAAAAAACATATCTCTCATAGCATCGGTAAATTCGATTTCTCTTTTTGATGAAATAGATATTCCGACAATCGCCGAATGTATGAATAGAATTCGAAGAGAAGCTACTGAGTATGATGTTGTTTTAATCGATCATAGTTCGGGTGTAAACAAACATGCATCCGTCATGGCGTATGCATCTGACATGGTTCTTACCGTATTGGTTCCAGAACTTACATCGATTTCCGACAGCTACGGACTTTTTAAATATTTACACGATATCAACCCTCAACTTGAATGTCGTTTCTTAGTCAACCGAGCGGCACAATCAGACGAAGCTGAATATATTTATTCCAAGCTTTGTGCGGTAGCCGAACGGTTTGTCGAATCAGTGCCAAAGTATTTTGGATTTCTCTCAGAAAGTGATGATTTCCGAAAAGCGGTTGCATCTCAACAAACTATCTCGGAATCAAATCCAAATTCATCTGCATTTAAAGAGCTTAACGTTTTGGCTCACAAGCTTTTAGGGTCTGCAAGGACATCTTTTACAAATAACTCATTCAAACGAATAAATAAAACTACGGCAGTAGCCGATATAAAGGGATAGCATTCTTATGGTTAGCACACTAAAAGAAAAGAAGAAAAAAAGCAAAATGGCTAAACAAACTACGGTCTCAAAAGCTCTGGAAACGCCTGTAAAACCAAAACGGGTCAAGAAGTGGGATGTCTCACCTCAGGAATGGACTCGTTATTGGAATGACCGTTCTCCAGAACGTCGCCGTAAACTTCTTGATAAATATGTTCCGCTTGTTCAGAATGTTGCTACAAGAATGGCGATGGGTTTTCCACGCTCAGTTGAAATCAATGATTTAGTTTCAACAGGTGTAATTGGTTTGATTGAAGCCTTTAAAAATTACGATCCTGCAAGAGGCGTTAAATTTGAAACGTATGCAGTTACTCGAATTCGTGGTGCAATCTTGGATGAACTTCGTGCCTTGGATTGGGTACCTCGTTCTACTCGTGCTAAAGCACGTGAAATTGATAGAGCCTTAACAGCTCTTGAAAATATTCATGGTAGAAAACCTGAGAAAACAGAGCTTGCAAAACAAATGAACCTTACTATGCCAGAAATGCATGCTGCCTTGGGTGATATTTCTGGAACACATATTTTATCTTTGGACGAAGTTATCTATCGCGAAGATGATAACCGCCAGGTGCCGAGGATTGAAACGGTGATTGACCATGAAACAGTTTCAGTCTTAGGTGATTTAGAAAAAGCAGAGTTAAAATCATTTTTAGGAGTAGCGATTAACAAACTAACTAAACAGGAAAAACTTGTTATTGCTCTCTATTATTTTGAAGAGCTAACACTCAAAGAAATCGGCTAAGTAATGACTATCTCTGAATCACGTGTCTCGCAGATTCATACAAAGGCAGTTATGAAACTGAGAAACATGGTACGAGAGAAATTCGCTTTAACTGGTTAAAAAATTGAAAAGGAGCCGCTAAGATGGATGAATTACTAAACAAAGTTCATAATCTTCCCGGCGTTTCGACAACAGAACGGTTAAAACCGTCTGATCGCACTAACAAGGATAAGAAGAAAAATTGTTTTTCTGATGTCTTAAAAGATAAGATGAAAGAAGAACTTCAAAAAGAACATGATGAACACGAAGAAGATTTGCTTCTGCTTCACGATAATGAAGAGTCAGAAGAAGAAACAGAAGATAAGAACAAGCAAGAAGAGCAACAAGATATACTCATCTTGCATGAAGAAGAAGTAAGTGAAGATAAACAAATTGAACAACATGAAGAGTCAGAAGAAAAATCAGAAAATGGAAACGATGATGACGACTCTCGTGCTGAACATGTTGACTTTAAAGCATAATAAAGGATAAGTGAAAATGGAACTTTCACAAGAATTTTTAATCGATATGGCAATCAACGCAGGTGGTTATCTGCTTGCGGGAATTATTTCTATAATTTGTTATGCGATGATGCAAAAAAAGAAATCAGTACCTACATTTGAAGAAGTTGTTTCTGATAAACAAAATTTATTACATGCTATACGGCAACCTCAAGCTATTGAACCTTCATCAGATAGAAAAGTAGAATTTATTGCTTTTGGTAATGAACAATCAGAATCAACCGTCTTACAAAAAACAGAAGTAAAAAATGTTATTTCTGAAACAAGTAGTCGGATGAGCCGCAAGGAAGCAATCAGTCTTGCAAAAAAAATGCTTCTTGCTGGAGCGACACACGAAAAAATTAAAAGAAATTTACCCGTTTCAGAATCAGAATTAGCACTATTAAGTTTGAATAATAAGTAATATAAACATACGGAGAATGACTATGTCCACAGAGAATCCTTTTTTTCTATCAAAGGTAGAATGCCCTTTATGCAAAACGATAAATGAATTCGAGACTATTAAAGTTGGATCATTTATGGAGGGTGGCAGAGATACAGACTTCTGCCCTATTGATATAAAATGGAAATACCCTCGCTATCAGAGCTACAACCCACTTGTATATTTTACAGCAGTGTGTGACAATTGTTACTATACAAGAGAGTTTAATAACAGTTTTAAAGATTGGAAGAAAGATAATACATTTCGTTCATATCGCTTAAAAACAATAAAAGAAAGACATCTTGAACAATTATCTCAAGCAGATTCTGTTATCAGAGCTATGGGAGAAGCAATCAATGTTGGAGAATATCCAAATGAATCAGCAATTGTAAAATTACAACTATTGGTTATAGATGAAATGTTCTCTGATCATAAAAGTAATTTAGACCTTGGACGGTTCTATCTGCGTATTGGTTGGCTCTTTAGAGATTTAGATAGCGATGTGAATCCGAATCAACAATTTGTCAAAGGAATGCTTACAGAAATAGGAAACTATTTGTCAGTGTTTAAAAATTCTCTTAACGAATCAACTGATGAATTTTCAAAATATACTCGTCATATCTCAGCTCATTTTGAAACACCTGATTTAACTGCCGATGTTAAGGCAATGATGGTTCCGTACAAAGGACAATTCTCAGACAAAATATCTGACATCCAAACATCATTTGCTAATTTACAAAACTCTGTTGATTCTTTGACAACATTGTCAAACGAATACCAGGATCAATCATCTTCAGGTGAAGGTGGTAGTGCTGGGTTTGGTAATGGTGGTAGTTTTGTTGACTTTTTAGCAACACAGAAAAAATTGAATCCAAACATAGTGACTGATGAGCGAGAAGCTCTTAAAAAATCTGTTCAATTTTATAAAGAAGCGTTTGCTTCTGGTCGGGAGATTACTCCTGGGAATCAACAGATTCAAGCATCATATTTGATTGCTGAACTTTCTCGAAGAGTAGGCGACCATGAGTCCGCTCGTGAGTATTTTAATAGCACTATCAAACATGGTCAGGAATTTATTTATCAAAATAGAAATGATCGTTCCCGTATCGCATTAGCCAGAAAAATTTTGGAGCTTGCGATTGAACAGGGTAAAGAAAATATGGCAGTCATTAAAGCTGGAGCATAAAGTAGCATGCAATTATCTATTCCAAAAATTCCCGAACCATTAATTGTTTGGGAAAAAATTGAAATCTTAACATCAGATGATATCAATGCTGGAGTTTATACAGCACGGATTGAGGATTTTGTTGAAGATGGAATGGAAATCACAAAGCCAGAAATTTTGAAGGGTGAAGTGTTGCTGAGAGATAATTGCAACGTAATTATTTCAGTAACAAAATCGGATGCTATTTATCATTTCCGTTCAACAATTCATAAAAAAAATGTTGATGGAATTGAAAGATATGTTTTATCGCATCCTGTTTTTGTGAGAAGAATTCAAAGAAGAGAGTTTGCTCGTGTTGTCTATTCAACACCTGTTGAGTATACACTTTTTCATAAGATGTATAAAGAAAATCAAGAGTGGCACCGTTCATATTCTTGGGATATAAGCGGAAGTGGACTTTTACTTGAGACAAAAGATTTTGTCAAACAAGATTCAATACTACTTATGAAGATTCAGCTTTTTGAAGAGCTTGATATTTGCCTACCAGTTTTAGGACAATCGCATCGAACTCTTTTGGACAATCAAACTCGGTTGAGTGGTGTTGCTCTTATTCCAACCCATGAAATATCAGGTTATGAGAATAATCTTCCGATTGGTATGATTAAAGGATTGTCTAACAGTTTCAGCACAACTGATCAAGAAAAATTGATTTCATTTGTATTTAACCAACAAATTGAACAAAGGAAAAAAGGACTTTTGTAACATGATAACGACTCAACAAACTGGTGGAACTAACAATAGTATGAAATCTGTCAATCTAGAATTATCAATTTTAGTAGGCAGAGAGATGTTAGTACTTTCAAGTCAATTAGACAATAAATCATTATATACAAAAGTTGTTATGGTGCATGAAAATATAATTTCCTTAGACCGCTCAGGCGAAAATAGCGATCTGTGCCAAATTGACAATGATCAAACCGTGGTAGTACAATTTGATTACAAAGGTCAAAGATTATCTTCGAAAGCAAAACTATATAGAACTATAAGTGGAAGAGTTAATATTTTGCTCGATGAAAATGTTGTTCCACTGAGCAGAAGAATGTTTAAACGATACCCTTACAATGGTCATGTTCGATGTGCAATTTTACCTGTACAAAGAATAATAGAGTCAGACATGTCGAAACTTCGATGGTTAGAGGTAAAAGCACTTAATATTTCAAGTGGTGGAATTTTATTACCTATACCATCTAAAATTACTGACAAAACATTTATGCTCATAAATATTGACTATGCCAATAAACATCTGCCAAGTTTGCTTATTGGGCAAGTGAAACATTCACAATCAATTAATAGCTTTAATTATCAATTAGGAATCCAATTTATCATAAATGAACAAAAAGAAAATTATTTTTCATCATTAGTTATGAAAAAAATACCACCTAAAGCCTTTGATTACACTATCAAACATAGAAACCGATTTGATAAATTCTTAGCACAAGATTTATCAGAAAGGGAGGAGTGAGTAATGAGTGACAAAACAAAAGTAAAGTATATCTCAGATATCGAAATTGATGATTCAGATGTGCTTGTAAAAAAACCGTTTAAACTACAAAAAGAGAACAAACGACGATTCGTTCGAGTGGAAATTTCTGCTCCAATTTCAATTCGAAATCTCAAAGATAAACTTGAGAATATTGATGATGAAATGACCTACACTATTGAAGGAACTATTTTAAATATTTCCGCAAATGGAGTCTTAATAGACATAAACGAAGCTGTAGCTGAGCGTGATTTCTTGTTGATGAAATTTACGATACAAGACACCGAGTCAATTGATTCGGTTTTGGGTATAGTGAAACGAATTGATATCGACGAAAAAAGTAATCTTGTTGGTATAGAATTCTTATCTCCAGAATTGCTGAAAGATCGTTTATCTCAACCTGAAATTGAAATTTTACAAGAGAATGTAACAAATTTTCATGACAGTATTCATGAAACTCTTGAAAACTATTTGTTTAAAAAATAAGAAAAGTAGATTGATATGAAAAAATATGTAGTGGCTGTCTTTGTCCTATTTATTTCTGTTGTAGCGTTGCAGGCTGTTTCTGTGAATAAACAAATTGCGATAAAAGTATTTACACCAGAAATTCCATGGACGAATTCAAAATTAGACTCAAAAATTTTGCAATCTTTTTCAAGGCAAGCTAATATGCGTGTTAAGATGATTCAAGATGATAAAATAACTATTCCTGAATTCCCTGAGGATTTTTATAATAATGAATTATTGCTTGAGTGGGGTAAAGAGTTTGGTGGGCGATTTATTATGATTGTTGATGTCCAAAGCGAAAGAATTGAGAAAAGAAAGTCTTTCCATATTCCACTCGTATTTCACAAATATCAAACCTACGGCGTGATAGAGGGGGAAGTTCGTCTATTCGATGTTGATAGAGGAAAGTTACTGATTGCAAAACAGTTTAGAGTCGAAGAAAAAAGCTCTCGGATTTTTCAAGCTACTATGGATGATGATATCAATGACCCTGATTTGCATCTTACTGCTCCAGAAAAAATTAGATTTTTCAGTAAGCTTGAAGATAAATTTGTTGTTGAGCTAAAAA
The DNA here is from genome assembly GCA_024280215.1 of Candidatus Zixiibacteriota bacterium. Lineage (GTDB taxonomy): Bacteria > Zixibacteria > MSB-5A5 > GN15 > FEB-12 > QQUK01. Next base: position 10,984 of record JAJRQO010000017.1, on the reverse strand, counting down.
AGAAAACTAAAGTGTATTTAGGTTTAAGATAATATGACTGCTTTAGATATGACAAATAGAAAAACTAAGCAAGATGGTAATCTTTTAGATTCTCTCATGTTGATTGATGTTGATTCAGACAATTTGTTTGATGCTGTATTTGAGCTATTGAAGGAACATTTGAAATTTGATGCGGGAACAATATATTTACTTGATGAAAAAAACAATAAATTAGAAAAAGTTGATTACTACAATCAAGATGTTGAAATTTTAACAGGTCTACAAATTGAATCTGGCGATGGACTCTCAGGTTGGTCTGCTGATACTGCCCATGCAATAATTATTGCTGACCGTACTAAGATGAAAAGTTATGACCCTGAAACAGATTTTGCTGCGTTTTTATCAGTTCCTATATTAAAAGATGAGAAGCTATATGGGGTTATCAATTTGGGTAGCTTTACTAAGAATGAATTTGTTAAAGCAGATATTAAAACGATTGAATCTGTTGCACCATTATTGTCACTTCTTATGAAACATTACAGCTTATTGAAAAAATATAATTCAGTAAATGAAACTCATCAAGAATCGATTGAATACATGACATCATTAAAAAAACAAGTGGTCGCTGATTGTACAATAGATGAAATTTCGAATGAAACTTCAGAAGTTATTCATGGTATTAATAACTCTCTTTCAATTATTATTGGGAATTTACAATGTCTTCTTATAGGAAAAAATAATTTTAACCAAAAAACACTTTCAAGATTAAAAAAAATAGAAACTGCCGCAAAGAGAATCAATGATTCAAATAATAAAATCTTGAATTTAAATTCTATTTTGAATAAACGAACTACCAAACCTCTTACAGATGTAGGTCGATGAAAATATGAACAAAACTTTTGGAAATAATAATGACATTATTGACATTGTTGAAAACTTAAACGAAGAAGTAAAAGAAATCGCTGTCAATCTCGCAATTTATTTAGCAAAAAGTAAAAATGACTCCAAGCAGCTTTCAAAAATGGAACCAGAGTTTATAAAATTGGTTAATGGTGCTGTAAAAGTCGGCCAGGAATTAACTCGTATTATAAATGCGGCTAAAAATAAAGAAACGATGGTGTATGATGTCCCCTCGGGGAAATTTAGTTCAGATCAACTTGAAGTAAAGTTGAATTCCATCCTCTCGCAATGTAGGCAAATACTTGATGAACTTGGTGTTAAAGGTGAGTACAAGATTTAGCCTTGAAGCTGGATAAATTATCAATCTAAGCAATTTGAAATTTTGACCGATATAAATATTAAGAGAGAAATCACTCTCTTATGTATGAAGATAACTCATAAATTCAAGAGTGAAATATGACCTTAGTTAATTTTGACAAACTGAACCAATTGGCACAAGATAGAGGTGAGCCATTTAAAGTACTTATTGTAGATGATGAAAAATGGGTTCAAGAAGTGTTTAAAGATTTTTGTGAATTGACGGATGCTTTTTCTGTCGAACTTGCAAATGATGGAAATGAAGCTATTGAAAAAGCAAGTAAGAAATCATATGACTTGATTACTCTTGATCTTATTATGCCAGAGCTCTCTGGCTTGGATGTTTTGGTAGAGTTGAAAAAAATCACTCCAAAAGTTCCTATTATGATTATAACAGGAAATGCAACTGATAAACTTATTAATGAAGCGGGTGTTTTAGGGGCTTGCCGAGTAATGTATAAACCGATTATGCTTGAAAGTTTTATTTCGGAGTTAACATCAACTTTAACCCGCTAATTTCTCTTTCAGTTATATTATAAGGAATTTATTTTGAAGAACAATTTTACAATATTAGTTGTTGACGATGAAGAGATGATGCGTGATTTGCTTGGGAAAATTCTCTCACGTGAAGGTTATAATATTATAACTGCAATTAATGGTGTTAATGCTCTTGAAAAACTTAGTAACAATAAAGTGGACATTGTTATATCTGATATGAAGATGCCGCGAATGAATGGATTTGAATTATTAAAAAATATTAAAAGTGAATATGAAGGGTTAGGAATTATAATCATGACAGCATATGGAGATACATATACTGTGAAAGATGCCCTTTTGTTAGGTGCTGATGAATATATTACAAAACCATTTAAGAGTTATGAGATTTCATTAGTCGTAGAACGTGCATATTGGCGTTTACTTTCTTCGAATAAAGTGAATAATGAAATTACTTAAATGGAGATTCCTATGAGTATTTCAAAAACGACCAATACACAAGTTAAATTTCAGATTACTGTTGCTAAAGATTCTATGTCTGTGAGTATTATTATTAAGAAGCCACTCGCAAATGAATCTCCAGCGACATTTGATGAAATTATGTCAGCGATAGATGACGAAGGCATTGTCTTTGGTATCAATGAAGAAATTATTCACACTATCTTAAAAGATAATATTTATAATAATCCAACAAAAATTGCTGATGGTGAAAAACCAAAACGTGGAAACAATTCAGTTTTCAAATTTCATTTTGATACTGCTCGGGATTACAAACCACAAGTCGATGATGACGGACATATTGATTATAAAAATATAAATTTTATTCAAAATGTTGAAGAAGGAGGAGTTTTAGTTACTCGTATTCCTGCACAGTCTGGTATTCCTGGTACCAATGTCTTTGGTAAGAAAATTCAGGGGCCTGATGGAAGAAATTTACCGTTTAAAAATGGTGCTAATACTGAAATTTCGGAAGATGGTAATACTCTTACAGCAAAATGTTCTGGAGCGATTGTGTTCCTTTACAACAAAGTCTCTGTCAATGATGTTATGCTGATTAAAGGAGATGTTGATTTTAATGTCGGAAATCTTGACTGTCGTGGTTCTGTTCGGGTGAATGGGACTGTGAAGACAGGATTTTCTATAAAAACAGATGGTGACTTAGAAGTCAACAGCAATGTGCAAGATGCCAATTTAGATGTTAAAGGTAATATTATGGTCAAAGGTGGTTTCTTTGGCAAAGGTGATGGTGTTATGAAAGCGGGCGGTGAAATTTATGTCAAATTTGCAGAGGGACAAAAAATAATTGCTGGAGGAGATGTTATAATTGGTGGAGAAGCCATCAATTGTCATATTGAATCACAAGGAAATATTATTGTCAAAGGTCCTAAAGGTAAAATTGTTGGTGGGGTTGCAAAAGCAAAAAAAGAGATTAGAGCGAGTTACTTAGGTTCTGAATCTGGAACTTTTACTGAACTTGTTGTAGCATATAACGCTGAACTTATGAAAAATTATCATGATTGTATACAAGAGCAAGCACGATTGACTGCCGATGGAGAGCGTATTAAAGAAGTGCTCGTTGGCTTAGTTCGTTTAAAACTCGATAATAAATTACCTGCTGATAAAGTTGAAGTCATGAATAAGCTTAAAGAATTTAATACCGATTTGCCTGAGAATCTGAAAAAACTTGATGAAGAAATAGAAACTATTAAAATCGAATTGAAAAAATTAGATGATGCCCAAATTGTAGCAGAAAAAATTGTCTACCCTGGAGTGAAAGCATCGTTTGGACTTGTTTACCGTGAGTTTAACACCGAAGGACAAAAATGTGTCGTTCGTCAAGAAAACGGTCAAATTTATATCTCAGAATATGTCGGCAAATAGTCGTCTCAGACTATTTATCACTTGTTATTCCCAAAAGAAAATGTATATTCACCTTGCTTAACGATTTACCTCGGAGAGGTGGCAGAGCGGCTGAATGCGGCGGACTGCTAATCCGTTATAGGGGAATGCCTCTATCCAGGGTTCGAATCCCTGCCTCTCCGCTTATTAATATAAGCTTTATTAGCACTCAATTCCCTAATATTATTATAATTTTTCATATAACAAAGTTTGATATGTATCCCAAGTTCTCCGCATACTTAAGTCTGTAAAACTGAGTCCGCCAAGGTGGAAAGTGTGTATCAATTTTTTATAATTGACAATCTATTCGATATATTCGTTCATGAAGTATGAAAAGAGATTTAACAAATGGGGTTTATCCCATCCCACCGCAAGCGGATGGGGCACCCGTGCATTATATAATTCCACTTCTTTTAGATTGACAAGTACAATATAACAATAGTTTTTATACCTAAGATAAATTGATTTAAAGTAAGAATATTTGAGAGTGTTCTATGAATCTATTACAAAATTTTCCTTCAATTGATAACTTAATTATATCAGTAATCAAATCTTGTAAAAGATTTCCCTTTGCTTTCATTTCAATACTTACTGCTACCATTGTCGGGCTTTGGTTAGTTGATATTGATATTATTGCCCAAGAATATGAGCTACAAAAATTATTTTCGATAGCATTGTTAGGGCTTCCACTTTTTATTTCAATGCGGATGTACTCAGAAAGGTTTCGTTGGAAATTCTGGAAATCAATACGATTGCAAACTATTGGATTTTTCTTTCTGATTCTATATTATTATTTATTATCTAAAGATCTTTTTGAATTAGAAAAATATGCTATTCAGTATTCACTTTTATATCTTGGGTGTCTGTTTTTAAATGCAATAATTCCATTTCTTAATAAAAGTAATAGGCATGGCTTTTGGCAATACAACAAATCACTATTCTTGAATTTTTTAACAGCGACTCTCTATACTCATGTGATGGGGATTGGGCTTAGTATCGCATTAGGGGCATTACACTTACTTTTTAAAATTGAAATTGATCCAAAACATTATTTTCAAATTTGGATTGTTGTTTCACTGTTTTTTCATCCTCTTATATTTATGTCCAAAATTCCTGAAAATTTAGATTCGTTAGATTCTGACATTAGCTATCCAAAAGGTCTCAAAGTTTTCACACAATATGTATTACTACCGCTTGTTGGGTTATATCTTGTTATTTTGTACACCTATGGAGCGAAGATATTAATCGAATGGAACTGGCCAGTCGGATGGGTTTCAAACTTGGTGCTTTGGTATTCGGTTGTATCTATACTATCGCTTTTACTCTTACACCCATTAAAAGAATTAAAAGAATTAAAAGAATTAAAAGAAAACAGATGGATTCAAGTTTTTTCAACGTGGTTCTTTCGTGCCTTAGTACCACTTGTCGTGATGCTCTTTATGGCTATCTTACAACGAATTTCAGACTATGGCATTACCGAAGCACGATTTCTTGTTCTTGCTATGGCAATAGGGCTTGCAGTCGTAGTTCTCTATTTTGTAATTTCAAAATTAAAAGATATTCGGATCATTCCAATAGTTATTTTACTCTTGGCATTTATTTCTGCCTTTTCAGTTTCACCTATTTCAAAAATTTCTCAACAGACACGGTTGGAATATCTTCTTATTCAAAACAATTTACTTGTCGATGGAGAGCTTGTTACACCAGATGAAGCCCCTGATTTTGACTCACGTAAAGAGATGAGTTCGATTGTTGATTATTTAGTGGAACGACATGGTATTGAATCATTTGATAACTGGATAGATGATACAATCTTGTTAAGGTACTCAACAGACCGTGAAGAAGAAATCGAGGGTAGTGGTGTAAGTAGAGACAAGTTTGGAAGTAGTGCAAATGACATCTGCCCTATGTTAGGATTTGAATTTATTAACAGATGGAGTTCAGAAGATGCTGCAAAGTATTTTGTTTTTTTCACTGATAAATCTCTACCGATAAATATCTCAGAGTTTGACAAATTTTATAACCTTTCAAGTGTATATATTAATGAAGAACCATACAAATTTTTGATGGATTCCCTTGATTGTTTCATTCAAGTAAATCAAGAAAGTAATACATTTGCTTTGTACATTGGCGATTCATTATCAACATTTGATGATCTTGGTGAAATAAATTTAACTGATACTCTCAAAGAATTATCAGAATTAAAAAATATAGATTCGCTTGATCCCCAATATTTAAGTTTTAATTTTATAGGTCAGTATTATGAAGCAAAAATTGTATTTTTTCAAATTGGTGTCAATTCAGGACAATTATTCTTTATAAATACTTTTGATGGAGTATTACTTCTGAAGAAAAAATAATTTTTATTTACTCTACTTAATTGATATTCAAACTTTTTCACTCTATACTATCATCTATGAATTTGAAAATCAAAGAAATATCATTTGCAACTATTACATTTTCAGCTGTTATCATGTGGGGTGGTTTCTCTGCATGGAGAATACTTTTCAATAATTTTGCCGTTGATATGTTCGACGCATCATCTGTTGATGTTGGCGTCATCCAATCGGTACGTGAAATTCCAGGTTTGCTCGCGTTCGGTGTCGGAGCCTTGGCAATTTATTTTACCGAATCAAAAATAGCTTCGGTCTCTATAGTTGTTGTCGGACTCGGTCTTATTCTTTGCGGACTTTCATCTTCATTGCTCATGCTTGCTGGTGCAACTATGCTTATGTCGTTTGGCTTCCATTATTTTGAACCAACCAACTCGTCACAACTTTTGCTTCTTGCTGAGAATCATAAACTTGGTAAAGTACAGGGGAAACTGCAATCATACGAATCAATGGCGGGACTTGTTGGTGCTGGACTGATAGTACTTCTTACATTTGTTTTAGATTACAAAATGATTTATTTTATCATCGGTGGGATTGTCTTGACAATCGGGGCATATTTAAGTTACGCCTTACCATCAAATAGAGGTAAAGAAGAAAACCGTAAAATTAAAATAAAGAAAAAATATACTCTCTATTATATTCTTTCATTTTTACGAGGGTGCCGCCGTCATATTTTTACGACGTTTGCAATTTTCTTACTGGTAAAAAATTACGATTTGGATATTACTGTTATATCTATTTTGATGTTTGCTAATTTCTTCATTACGATTTTTACATCACGTATTATCGGATTCCTTTCTGACAAGTTTGGTGAAAAAATTATTTTAGTAGGATCATCTTTTTTTCTCGTCTTTATTTTTTGCGGATATGCCTATGTAAGCTATCTCCCGCTTTTGATGTTCCTTTATGTCATTGACAATATGTTGTTTGGTTCTTCTTTGGCACTTAGATCATACCTCCGTAAAATCGCCCCAACAGAAGATATCACAGGTTGTCTTTCATTTGGAATGACTGCTAACCATATTACCGCTGTTGTCATCCCAATAGTTGGCGGTATTCTCTGGATAAAATTTGGATATGAAACGACATTTTTAGCGGGTGCAGCTATTGTTTTTGTCGATATGCTTTTCTCTCTGAAAATTCCAAAACTGCCTTCGCAATAAGATAGATTGTTCCTTGATGAAAAAACTATTTGGTCAATCTGTTTTTCTATATATATTAGTGAAGTTGAGATTTTAATAAATAAAATTTGAGGTAAAATTAGAACTATGTATTTTAAATATATATCAAGTGACAGTATTGAAGTGCGTGATTCTGTGATTCAAGGCAAAGGGGTTTTTGCTGTAAAAAAAATAAGAAAAGGGCAACGGATTATTGAATATATCGGCGAACGGATTTCACCCGAAGAAGAGACCTTGCGTTATGATGATGAGAGCATGGACAGGCATCATACTTTTTTATTTGCTATTGACGACAAAGTTACTATTGATGCGGGACGGATTGGCAACGACGCTAAGTATGTCAACCATTCATGCGACCCTAATTGCGAAGCAGTAGATGAAGAGGGTCGGATTTTTGTTGAAGCGATAAAGACTATTCAACCTGGTACCGAGCTTTTTTATGATTATGCTTTTGAACAGGAACCACCGCTTACTCAGGAACTTATTGAAATGTATCCGTGTCATTGTGGTACAAAAAAATGCCGTGGAACTATTTTAAAAGTTACAGAACTACCTAAGTCGAAGAAAAAAACTACCAAAAAAAGAAAATAATAGATTGCCTCAAAAATCTCTTGCCATAATAGGTGGTGGTGCCGCTGGTATTTTCGCTGCTATTCAAGCTGCCGAACAAAATCAATTTGATAATATCAGAGTCTTTGAAGCCAGTTCTTCACTTTTACAAAAAGTAAAAATCTCAGGCGGAGGACGATGCAATGTTACCCACAATTGCTTTGAGCCTGAAGAGTTAATCAAAAACTACCCAAGAGGTGCTCGTTTTCTCAAACGGTTGTTTTATCTCTTTCAACCAAAAGATATCGTAGAGTTTTTTCTCGAAAGAAATGTGGAGCTCAAAGCGGAACAAGATGGGCGGATGTTTCCAACAACTGATTCGTCGCAAACCATTATTGATTGTTTTATGTCAGAAATTGAAAAACATAAAATTCAGATACAATTTAAAAGCCGCATTCAATCGATTGAAAAAAATCAATATGGTTTTACTATTGATGATAATAGTAAAACTCTTCAAACATTTAGTTCTCTACTTTTGGCAACGGGTTCATCAAAAATCGGTTATAAACTTGCCGAATCTTTTGGACATTCTAAAATCACAACAGCCCCGTCATTATTTACCTTTAAAATTCCTGATGAGCGACTCAAAGAACTCTCTGGAGTTTCATGTCAAGCAGTGACAGCATCACTCAATTTTGGTAAAAAATCATATCAACAAACAGGACCAATTGTCGTGACCCATTGGGGTTTGAGTGGTCCTGCTATTTTAAAACTTTCCGCCTTTGCAGCCAGAGAATTATTTGAATTAAATTATAAAACAGAACTTAGAATAAACTTTGCCCCCAATTTACATCAAGATGAAATTATAAAACTTCTCAAAGAAATTAAATCTAATTCTCCCAATAAAAAAATATTGAATCACCATCCATTTGATTTTCCAAAGTCCATCTGGAAATCCTTGATTTCATTTTTATATTTTTCCAATGAAGCAACTTGGGGGCTCCTCTCAAAAAAAGAAATCAACCAAATTTCTGAAAAAATCGGTAATAGTAAATTTCAAATTGAGGGGAAAGGTATTTTTAAAGATGAATTTGTCACGTGTGGTGGAGTCTCTCTTAAAGAAGTTGACCCAAAAACTATGCAAAGCAAACTTTGTGAAAATCTCTTTTTTGCAGGTGAAATTTTAGATATAGATGGTATAACAGGCGGTTTTAATTTTCAGGCAGCATGGTCAACTGGTTTTATCGCAGGTAAATCAGCCTAATCATACAAAACATAAAATAGACTAAAATAGTCCAAAAAATGATTGCGTTTTTGTAATTCACTTAACATCTTATATCTATCTGGAAAATAATTTAACCGAAAGGAAGAGTATGAAATTTCGCACATGTATTATGTTAATTATTGCTGTTATGTTGTTGGCAGCTTATTCATCAGTTGTCGCACAAAATGAGATGCCACCGATGGGAGCACCTGATGAAATCAAAGCACTCAACTGGCTTATCGGAGAATGGGATGTCGTCCAAGAGTTTAAAATGTCCCCTGAAGCCGATTGGATGAAATCAAATGCAACTGCTGTCTATAGTTTTTCTGTTGATGGTTGTACACTTGAAATGGACTACACCAGTTCAATGATGGGGATGAAGTATGTTGGAAAACTTGTTGAAACTTATGACCGTGTGAACAAACAATACCAATCTATTTGGACCGATAATATGGCTGCCCGAATGAGTTATTATACAGGTCACAAAGTGGGTGATTCAACTATTTTATCTGGTATTGAAAAAATGCCAGATGGTTCTGAAGTGGTTTCAAGAGTCTTAACATACAATGAAACCAAAACATCTTTTGACTGGCATATTGATATGTCACATGATGGTGGGAAAACATTTCTAATAAGTGGCAAAGCAAAATATACAAAAAAATAGTAACATCATGGTAAACTATTGAGACGAAAGTGTTTAACTTTCGTCTTTTTTTTGTTTGATTCATCAAATTGTAACTTCATTTTTCTTGCCATTTTTAAAATGATTGTGTACTATTACGGCTCATGAAATGTTGATAACATAGTTGATAAAATAAAGGAATTAAAGATGAAAACAATTTTCAAACTACTCGTTGTGACCTCACTTATGGCAATGCTTATTGTCTCATGTGGTAAAAAAGCTGATGAATCGTCAGCTAAATCTGAAAGCACAGCTGCAACTGCTGTTGCTGGCGATTTTAATTTAGAATCTTCTGGTGTCGCCTTTACATTGGGTGGAACCGCGGTTGAATTAGCAGGAGTAAAATTTGTTCCAGCATCCGAATGGACTGACTTTGGTGCATCGGGAATGCGTAATGCAAGTTATGCCTTCTCTGGTATTGAAGGTGAAGCAGATTCAGCAACAGTTACTGCTTTCTATTTTGGTGAAGGTGGCGGCGGAGCTATTCAAGCAAATCTTGATCGATGGGTTGGTCAGATGGAACTTGCGGAAGGTGCCGATCCTCATACGTTTGTGCAAAAAGGTGAGATGACTGTCGATGGAATGAAAGTGCATTTGATTCAGGTTAAAGGTGCTTACAATGCTGGTGGTATGATGTCCGGTGCGTCGGTTAAAAAAGAAAATTACACAATGGTTGGGGCAGTACTCGAAGCACCACTTGGTAATATCTTTTTTAAACTTACAGGTCCTGCTAAAACTGCCAATGCAATGGCTGAAGCAATGATTGGTATGCTTGAAGGTACTACAAAATTATAAATAGATTTATCTAATTAGTAGGTCGAAACTCCTGTAGTTTCGACAATAAATTTTTTAGGCAGGTCTCGATTTTGAGACCTGTCTTTTTTTTATGTCGGGTTCTGCAACTTGTAAACAAGTTACTTGAAACAGCAACCTACAAAATGATTCCAACTATCGTTCATTAATCGATAAACCCCTTCTCGTGCTTGAGGGCTTGTTGAAAAAGTCCAAACAGTCTTTCAAGACCCTTCGACTCCGCTCAGGGTGACTTGAAAGACAGCAGCTTATAATTTGTCATACTGAGCGGAGTCGAAGTATGTTCCAATATAAGAGGTTTTTCAACAGTCCCTTGACACGGGATCCAGTAAATTAGACAGGGCAATGCCCTGTCGGTACAAATACGATGCAAGGCAGGAATCCTTGTCTTTCAGTCTTAAAATGGGTTCGTTCCCTATATAAAAAGTTTTTTTAAGGCGCTTTTTTCACTCTTTTTCCGCTATAAACGAAT
>JAJRQO010000016.1 GCA_024280215.1 Candidatus Zixiibacteriota bacterium | reverse complement strand
GGTTAGAGTCGAGGTGAAACCTTAACTCATTATTATTTAAAGAGATAGAGGTATGAAAACTCGACTAAGGTGAGTCGAGAATAGTCGAATAGAGTCGAAGTGAAATGTTCGTACCACGCAAGGTACGAGTTTTAGTATTATTGGAGTTTAGCAAATGTGGATGTCTGTCACCCGTAATTAGTCACAAAAAAACCCATTCGCTTGGGCGAACGGGTTTTAGAATTTGTTATGTAACTTTGTTTAGCCGTAGATTTCAGCTGTGTTACATTTGCAGACGCCGATATTTTCGTTGCGAAATTTCCAAGCACCTTTTTCACCTTTTTTAGCACCAACAAATTTAATGAACTGATAGTTCGTTTGACATGTTGGGCAAGTGATTGTATGAACTTTTTTGTTCGCTTTGTCTGAGAAGGCTTGTTTCTTAGCCATGTGTAAATATCTCCTCGATTTCTAATTTTTCGTCTATCTCAAGCGTTCCAAGATTACGTTTAACTTCGACAAGTAATCGAGTTGTTTCGTAATACAAGGTAAACTCCTTATTGGTAGAAAAATAGGGAGCTGCTTTTTCAAAACTATCTAAAGCATTGGCGTACTCTTTATTTTTTAAAGCCAGCAATGCGGCACAGTATGCTTTTTCACCAACAGTTAGCATTAAAACATACCTTTCTTATAAAGAGTTTCTGCTTCTTTTAATTTTTTCACAAAAGGCTCAACCTTATAGCCATTTTGTTTGAGATAATATATGATAAAAGCCGACAAAATCAAGGCATCTTTATCTGTTTCTGATGAAGCTTTTCTTAAAAGGTTTTCAAGAACCGATAAAATATGATTTTTCTGGTTGGAATAATCCATAAACAGAGCCGTCATTCTTGATAACCGCTTGACAAACAATGAGATAGTGTCGGCGGTTGGTGGATCAAGTTCTAATGGAGAGGAAGGTGTTTGAGCAATCTCTGGGCGTCTCCGTAATTTTAAAATAGGCTTTGTTTGTTCTTTTTTATTGTTCCAACGATCAATTTCAGATGAAATTTTCTGGTCTGCCATCGAAGAATCCGCATCGATTCTAATTTCTCTCTTGATTTTCGAGAGCATTCCTGTGATTCGGTTAAGCTCGGCATCTTTGAGAGTACGGTCGGTCAACCATTTATTATGAATAGCAAACCAGCTTCCGATATCATCGGTGACATCTTCACCTTTGGTCGCAAGCAATCCAATATCATCGAGACGGTTGATACCATCTAAGACGTTTAGTTTTTTTTCTTTTAGAAAAACTACTCGATCCAAAAATGTTTCAAGCAGCGATTCTAATGATTGTAAAGATGCTGTCTGGCTCACTTTTGCTCCATTGTAGTTTTAGTTACAACATCACCAGTCATTCTATTGCGACTTTTTTCAGTAAGATAATCTTCAAATAGATTAGCTAATCGATTAACCATAGTTTCGATGCCATCAGCAGATTTTGTCTCGGACGTCATAGGGATTTCTTTGCGAACGGTTTTGGTTATAATACCCGCAAGTTTGAGTTGAGCAAGTTTTTTAATCGCATCGTTATCGTCGAGGGTAGAGGCTTTACAAACTTCACGGATAGAGCGATAACCATCGACCAACGCCATGATATTCCACTCTTTAGCTTCAAGAGCAACATCACGAGTCCGTCCTCCTTGTGAAGCGGAAATAACAAAAACATCATCAAGGGATTGAAAAGTTTCTTTAACCATGTTGGCTTCATCGAGTCTGCGAAGACCTTCAAGGATAACATTTTCAACAGAGATTTTAATTTTTATTTCTTCTTCAGTTGGAAATTGATCTTCATAAAATTTAAACGAGCCAGTTTTCCATGTGAGTAGGGAGTAAAGCAATTCTTCGATTTGCTCGATGACAACTTTTTCCAAATCAGAACGGTCGATAAATTTTTTGGAAATTAAAATTTCACCTAAACGTTTAGAATTTTGATTTTTAGCCTGAATAGTAATCGCTTGTTCAAGCTGAGTCTCGGAGATTATTTTTTTATCTTTGAGAAGCTGTCCAAGATGATAGGTCTGACGAGGTCCGTATCCGTAGATAATATCACCTTTGTCAAAGTAGACCATAATTATAGAGTCGTCTTGTTGCACCCCCAGCGTACCAGATTTTCGACCAGATGCTATCAATTGTAGTATCTCAGGTAACGTAAATTTTTCAATATTGCCTTGAAGTCCTAAATCCATTGTCACTCCAGAAATTTAATCTTTTAATTCGTTTCCCGTTATGTTATACTCATAAACAAGTTAGAGGATGTAAAAATTTAATAAACTGAAAACCGCTTAGTTTATAACAGGTTGCATAGTATTGTTATCTCTACAACAATACTATATAATTCAATTCCTGTCAACATAGATTACTTGTTTTTTATGAGAAAGTTTAACAAATTTGAATGATTGTTATTAAATTATTAATTGACGACCTATTTAGGGTAATATAGATGCGTACTAATCAGATAAAGATAATTTCTATTCAGCGGTTTGAGACCAAAGCAAAGTTGTCACTTTCAAATTCACAAGTGTATAATATCCCTATTGAACTTCTCATTACCCATCAACTGGTAGAGTCAATCGTGTTGACAGAATCGCAATTTGAAATTATCGAGTTTGAGGCAGCCCTCTATGAGACGTTTAACAAAGCAAAGCAATATTTAGCAATGCGAGATCATTCGACTGGCGAACTGAAAATTAAACTGCAGAAAAAACGGTTCCCTGATGAAACAATCTCTCAAACTCTTTCAAAATGTCAAAAGCTTGGCTATATAGATGATGAGAAGTATGCATATAAGCTTGCTGAAAAATTGGTAGCCAGAAAACCATGTGGGAAACCATTTTTGATGGCATACTTACAAACTAAACTGATTCCACGAGATATAGGCGACCGTATTGCGAATTTGGTTTTTGAATCGTCAGATATTCAAACTCTTGCAATGGACGCTCTTGAGAAAAAGTGGCATATGTATGACCAATTAGCACTTGAAGATGCTCGTAATAAGTCGTATAATTATCTTGCTCGTCGTGGGTTTTCATTTGGCGAGGCAAAAGATGCATTTGAAGAGTTGTACAACAAGAAACAAGAGGAATTAGACAATTAAAACTCAAGATATACGAAGATCGTTCTTAGACTATTTCAAAAAGAATGGTCATAAAGAGATGCCATCATCACCAGTAATTCCATTTGATGACCCGACAATTTTGTTTACCAATGCTGGGATGAATCAGTTCAAAGATGTCTTCACTGGCAAAACGAAACTCGACACCAAACGAGCTACTACCGCACAAAAGTGTATCCGTGCTGGTGGGAAACATAATGATTTAGATAATGTCGGATTCACCGCACGTCACCATACATTTTTTGAGATGCTTGGTAACTTTTCTTTTGGTGATTACTTCAAAGAAGAAGCAATATACTACGCATGGGAATGGATAACCAAAGAGCTCAAACTTCCTAAAGATAAATTATATGCGTCAGTGTATGAAACCGATGATGAAGCGTTTGAACTATGGGGCAAAATTGCTCCTGAACTCAAAGATGGCCGTATCCTTCGGTTTGGTAAAAAAGATAACTACTGGACAATGGGAAACCTTGGTCCGTGTGGACCTTGCTCCGAAATTCATTTTGACCGTGGCGAAAAATATGGAGTTGGTGGCGAACATGTTGTTAATGGAGAGACTGACCGTTTTGTAGAAATTTGGAACCTTGTCTTCATGCAGTACGACCAAACTCCTGACGGAGTCATTGACCTGCCAAACCCATCGGTTGATACGGGAGCTGGGCTTGAACGTCTCGCTGCTTTGATGCAAGGTGGTGACACAAATTACAACATCGACCTCTTCCAACATCTCATCGAAGCGATTTCCGAAATTACAAAATCAAAATATGAAGGTGACTTGAAACCATCGTTTCATGTGGTCGCCGACCATTTGCGTGCCTTAACATTTGCTATCACCGATGGTGCTGGAATCTCCAATGAAGGTCAAGGCTATGTCCTTAGACGGATTTTACGTCGTGCTGTCCGTCATGGACGTCTACTTGGTGCCGATGAACCGTTTATTCATAAACTGATTCCGACTCTTGTCAATGAGATGGGCGAAGCCTATCCAGAAATTAGAGAAAAAGAATCGCATGTTGCAAATGTTGTTCGTCAGGAAGAAGAATCTTTTGACAGAACGTTAGACAAAGGGTTGGTACTCTTTGAACGGATTGCATCTGATCAAAAATCAAAAGTTATCCCAGGTGATGAAGTCTTTAAACTGTATGACACTTATGGTTTTCCTTATGATTTAACTGAAATCATGGCAACTGAAAAAGGAATGACGCTTGACAAAGAAGGCTTTGACAAAGCGATGGTTGACCAACAGGAAAAATCTCGTGCAGGTGGTAAATTTGATTCTGCTATCCAAAAGATAGATTCGATTTTAGATAAAGAAAATCTCGACTTTCCTCCGACTGAATTTTTACGAGACGGTTATACATCAGAATCAAAAATTTTGAAAGTGTTGCAAATTGGTGATGATAAAAATATTGAAGCGGTCATCTTAGATAAGTCTCCGTTCTATATTGAGTCAGGCGGACAAATTTCTGATATTGGAACGCTTTATACAAGCGACGTATCCCTCACCGTAAAAAATCTACATGCCTACAAAGGTATGATTGTGCATGAATGTATTGTCGAAAAAGGTGATATCTCAAATCTGCAGGATGGTACTATAATTAGCACTGAAGTGAATGCTGAACGACGTATGGCGATTCAACGAAACCATACTGTTACTCATCTTACTCAAGCTGCATTACGTTCTGTCTTAGGACCGCATATTAAACAGTCGGGTTCCTATGTCGGAGCAGATAGAATGCGGTTTGACTTTTCACATCATCAACCAATGACCGATGATGAAATTCGAAAAGTCGAAACAATTGTAAATAATGAAATTCTGAAATCTGTTACTGTTGCAACTGAAGTAATGAATTTGGAACAGGCGAAAGCAACAGGTGCGATGGCACTCTTTGGTGAAAAATACTCTAACGATGTACGAGTAGTTACTATCGGAGACTTCTCTAAAGAACTTTGCGGCGGAACTCATGTTGAAAACATTTCACAAATCGGTTCATTTTTTATCACCCTCGAGACTGGTATCGCCTCAGGTGTTAGACGTATTGAAGCAATCACAGGAACTGAAGCTCTTTCATATATGATGGATGCCAAGTCATTCCGCAAACAGGTTGCTACTATTGTCAATCGTCCTGAAGCAGATTCATTGGCTGGTGTTGAACAATTAAAAGAACAAAATATCTTATTGCAAAAAGAACTTAAAAAAGTTAAAGCCGATATGTTCTCAGGTGGCGGAAGCTCAGTGGGGACTGATACGGTTGTTGGTGAGATAACATTTTCGACGCATTACTTTGATGAGACCGACCGAGATATTATGACAGCATGGATAGATTCTAAAAAAGAGATGGCAACACCAGTCTTTGCTATTGGTTTAGGCCTTGTCGGTGGAAAAATGACATATATCGCTGCGGCATCATCGGCGGCAGTAGATAAACAAATTCATATTGGAAAAATCACTAAGGAACTTCTTTCAAAATTTGGAGGACGAGGTGGTGGTAAACCAAACTTTGCACAAGGCTCTGTTGAAAATGATACTGACCCATCGAAGCTCTTTGAGATGGCTCAATCATTTATCAAATAGAAGTAGGGGAAAGCATGCATACAAAATCAGTTTATGAATATTTGTTAAGTGTTAAAGAAAAACGGGGTGGAGGTTTTTTAGTTTTAATCGACCCTGATAAAACTGAGTCGAACAATTATCTCGCCTTAGCGGAGTCCGCTAAAGAGAACGGTGTTGATGCGTTGTTGGTAGGCACTTCATTTATGCTCAACACAAATTTTTCTGAGGTTGTCAAAGAGATAAAATCAAAATCAGATGTACCTGTAATTATTTTCCCTGGATCATTTGCTCAGATTACTCCGCATGCGGATGCGATTTTGTTTTCATCGCTGATATCTGGTCGCAATGCAACCTATCTTATTGATGAACAGGTCAAAGGAGCTCCAGTTGTCAAACGGTGTGGTATAGAACCAATCCCAACAGGCTATATGTTGGTTGACTCAGGTGCAACAACTTCGGTGCAGTATATTTCAAATACAAATCCAATCCCACGAGACAAATATGACATCGCCTGTGCTCATGCTTTAGCGGCGGAGTATATGGGAATGAAACTCGCCTATCTTGAAGCTGGCTCGGGAGCATCACAAGCGGTACCATGTGAAATGATTCGTGCGGTTTCATCGTATGTAAATATTCCAATTATTACAGGTGGCGGACTCAAAACTCCACAGGAATGTGCCGACCGTATAGATGCGGGGGCGTCATTTGTTGTTGTCGGAAACAACTTAGAAACAGAACATGATTTTAATTATCTTAATGAATTAACTCAAGCAGTCCATCCAAAGGAATCGATACTCGCATGAACAATGATGAAAAACTAAACTATATAATAGAGCTTGGTAACAAGTGTGCTATTTTACGTAAAGCGGTTACGGCTGAACTCGGACAAATAATTTTGGACACCGCCGCAGTCATGTCTGCGGTAATTGGTTCAGGTGGTAAAATTTTGATTACTGGTAATGGTGGCTCGGCTGCCGATGCATCGCATTTTGCTGGCGAAATGATAGTACGCTTATCTTCTGATAAAAACAGACAATCTCTTCCAGCGATTGCATTATGTGTTGACCCTGCTGTTATGACTGCTGCTGCCAATGACTACGGTTATGATCGGATTTTTTCACGGCAGGTTGAAGGACTCGGCAACAAAGGGGATATGTTGTTTGTTATGTCTACCTCTGGGAACTCTACAAATATTATTAAAGCGGTTCAAGTTGCAAAAGAACAAGGGATGATTTCAGTTGGGCTCTTAGGTGGAACTGGTGGGAAATTAGCAAAGCTTGTTGATAGAGCGATTGTGATTCCTCACCCATCAACACAACGAATTCAGGAAGAACATATATTTATAATTCATCTTTTAGTTGGTCTGGTGGAAAGCGATTTAGTGTAGATGATTTATGTTCGGATTTTATCTGATTTTCTCTTTTTCTTTTATGCTTTATTTGCCATTAGCTCTACATTTTCTATTGCGATAGCTCAACTCTCGCTTGGCGTCTCTTTATTATTGTTTCTTATCATAATGTTTCTAAAAAAAGAAAATCCGTTTAGTGGTAATCTCAAAATTTTCTATATCTCTATAGGGATGTATTTTCTATGGATGGTACTTGCCTCACTTTTTGGTAAGACTCCAACTGACTCTCTTTTTATTTTAAAAGAAGAATGGTTATTTTTTGCGATTCCGATTGGTGTGTTTGTTTTGAAGAAAGAATCCTTTCGTAAAAAAATATTTATTTATTTTGCAATAGCGATAGGAATTATCTCTCTCTATGGAATTATACAACATTTTACAGGTGTACATTGGTTTAAATCCCCAGCGATAGAAGCTTTCGATAGTGGTTATAGGGTAAAAGGGTTTTTCCCTCATCGTCTGACTTTTGGAAATTACTTTGCGACTGTATCGATGTTTATCTTGGGCTATCTTGTTGCAAGTTGGAAAGAGCTAAAACCATTGATGAAAACTTTGCTGACGATAGATGTTATTCTTGCTATTATTGTGACACTCTTTTCATATAGCTATGGACCAATACTGGCAATCGTTGGAACGATTATTATTCTTATATTTATCTCGATGCGAAGTAAAAAATTACTACTTGTCGTGGGTTCGTTAAGTGTTATTGCATTTTTGTTTTACTTTAACCCGACAATCAGGGAGCGAGTAACCGATAAAATTGAGAAAGAAACAAACATAGAAAATGAAGCAAGTCGAATGTATATTTGGGACAATGCTTTCAAAATGCTAAAAGATAACCCCGTATTTGGTGTCGGACAGGGGAATTTTTATTCACAGTTTGAAGAAAACATGACAGGACATCGAATACATGTACATGCTCATAATGATTTTCTTAATATTGCTGCGATTGCTGGTCTACCAGGATTTCTTTTTTTTAGTTTGATGTGGGGCTATTTCTTTCAAACAACATTTAAAGCATGGAAGAAAAATGAGCAACTTATCAAATATAAAAATTTCTTTTTAGCTGGTTTATTAGGTGCGGTAGCCTTTTTTATCTCATCATTGACTGAAGCGACATTTGCCGATGAAGAGGTGAGACAAATGTTGATGCTTATTTTTGCTTTTGGGCTTTTTCCCTTTGTGACCAAAGAGAATAAAGTTCGGAACTAATATCTGGTGAAGTTGTAAAACAACTTGACAAAGAGAGAAAAAATCTTTTAAATGAGTTCATTATGGCAATCAAAAAAAGTACAGCTGAGCAACATGAAGAAGTAAATTGGCCTTACGGAAAGAAAAACTATATCTCTTTCGGGGTAGCATTACTTGTTATTCTTATTGGATTTTATACTCTTAGTCAAGGAAGCGATACGCTGGCACCTGTCTTATTGGTTATAGGCTATATGGTACTTATCCCAATTTCCTTGATGCTCAAAGATGACGTGGTCGAAAAGCAGTCACAAAATTCAGATATTACTGACTAATTTATTTTTTCTTTGATTCTTCCTCTTTAAATATAAGATAATTTCTTTATGGCAAATCGAAAAATTGCATTTATTTGTCCTTCAAAATCATGGGGTGGTTTGGAAATGAATGTTTTACGACTTTCTATTTGGTTAAAAAAACGAGGGATTGATATTATTCTTTATTGTGATGCTGGTTATGAATTAGCGTTGGAGGCAAAATCATACGGTATCGAAAGAAGACAACTTGAGTATGTTTCAAAGTTTAAAGATTTATTAAAAGTAAAACGATTAGCATCCTCGTTTGATAGAGAAAATGTAGGGCTGGTATTGTTTCATATAAATAAAAATTTTCCGATGCTGAGTTTGATTAAACAGTTGAACAGTAGTTCTTTTTCATTACTTTATATGCAGCATATGCATCTTGGTGGCTCAAAAAATGATTTTTTTCATAGGTATATTTACAAACAACTTGATTGTTGGATTACGCCACTTGAAATGTTTTCGAAGCAAATTTTGCGGACAACGTCAATTCCAAAGGAGAAAATTGAAGTTATACCGTTTGGTATTGAATTAGATAAGTTTACAAAATGTACATTGACAAAATCAGAGGCACGACAATCATTAAAGCTTCCTGAAGATAAATATATCGTAGGTTTTGTTGGACGGCTTGACCCTAAGAAATGCCAACATCTGTTGATTGAAGCTGCCAGTAAACTAATTCAAAAAGGTATTGAAATTCATGTCTTACTTGTGGGGGATAGTACTAAAAATGAAGAAATTGTCTATAAAAAGAGACTTGAAGATATGATAGAGAATTTTAATTTGCAACAGCACGTTCATTTTCGTTCTCATTTAGATAATGTTGAGGTTGCTTTTAAATCATTAGATATTTTTTGTCTAACAACTGGTTCGGAAACATTTGGGATGGTAACAATCGAAGCAATGGCGTCACGACTCGCAGTCCTTGGTTCAAACGATGGTGGCACCAAAGAAATTATTGAGCATGAAAAGAACGGGTTGCTTTATCAATCAGGAAATTCGGATGAAATCGCAGCGGCAATTGAAAAATTGCTTCTAAATCATGAACTTAAAGAGCGACTTGCCAAACAAGCTTTTGTCGATGCTCAGCAAAAATACTCACACAAAGTTCAATGTGATGCATTAGAAAAATGTTTCGATAGATTAATATAAAAAAACAGGTAGGAGATAAAGTTTTCCTACCTGTCCATTAATATTAGGGTTTATCTGATTGGTTAATTTAATTTAAATTTACCAACAATATTTTGTAGTTCTTCTGCATTCTGGCTAAGCTGAACTGCTGCTGCTGATGACTGTTCGGCACCAGTTGCTGACTCACGAGTCGCCGTAGACACCATTTCAATATTTTTAGAAATTTCTTCAGCCGCCGCAGATTGTTCTTCAGTTGCCGTTGCTATTTGCAAAATCATATTCATAACTTCCTGAGAATTTTGCATAACATGCGATAAACTATCGCCAGCTTTATCTACAAGTTCTCTTCCGCTGTTAACTTCTATACTTCCTTGATCCATAGATTTTACAGCATCTTCAGTTCCAGTTTGAATTCCTTTAATCATTTTAGTGATTTCACCCGTTGCTTTCCCCGTACGTTCAGCAAGTTTCCGAACTTCATCAGCAACTACAGCGAACCCACGACCTTGTTCACCAGCACGGGCAGCTTCGATAGCAGCATTCAAAGCAAGAAGATTTGTCTGGTCGGCGATATCATCAATAACAGAAATAATTTCACCTATCTGTTTCGCAGATTCCGCTAACTGATGAATGTTTTTCGCGGACTCTTGAACAACTGAAGCGATACGATTCATGCCTTCAATTGTTTCACCAACTATTTGACCACCTTCACCAGCTGTATCAGATGCTGTTTGTGCGCCATTGGTTGCCTCACTTGCATTTTGTGATGTCTCAACGATAGTTGCTGCCATCTCTTCAATAGCAGTGGTGATTTGCGAAATCTGCATCTCTTGATTTGAAGCATTTTGGGCAACTTGGTCAGATGATGATGAGATTTCTGTTGCTGCTGAGGCTACTTGAGTCGAACTATTGTTAATTTGTTGGATTACAGCACTCAAGCTTTTTAACATTGTCTTAAACGATTGCCCTAAAGTATCATGTTCTGACTTTGGTGTGAAAGTAACAGATAAATCATTATGAGCAATCGAATCAGCAACTTGTGCTAACTCTTTCATGTATGCAATCATCATTCTAAAAGAATTGGCGAGCATGCCAATTTCATCGTTACTTTTAATATCAATATCATGATTGATATTACCCAATGCGATATCATCAGCAATGGAGGAAATCTTTTTAATTGGTTTTGAAATAATATGTGCAACATAGAATGCAATAAATGAACCAAAAATCAGAGCTAATATTGATAGTATGATAGGATTTCGTGCTTGACTATATGCAGTGTTAATTGTAGTTGTTGTCTTAGCAACTGCTTTATTTGATGCACGTTTGTATCCTTTTTCGATAATTGGCTCTAAATTGTGTATAGCGTCTCGCATATTTTCTGTTTCTGCTACTATAATTTTATCTTGCTCTATAAGTGCCAAAAAATCTCTTTCGTATGTTTCAGCAGCAATTTTTATAGCTTTTTTATCATTACCAGTTAGTTTGCTTGTCGTAGTGTTTAACTTCAATGTTGCAATTTCATTTATATTCTTAGTAATATATTTTTCATCTTTTCGCATAAGATAATCTTTTTCATGTTTTCTTATTGTTAAAAGATTTACCTGAAGTTGCAATGTATTTGTACTTTCAATAATTTTTGCTAATTCGTGAGCAGCTTTTCTGAATTTACCTTGTAAACCTGAATTTTGGTCAAGTCCTTTTATTTTCCATGCTTTTACTAACTTTTTAAAATTTAACAAATAAATATCTGCATATTTAAATATTGAGTTAGCATCATCAATCCCCATTTTATTATCTGCTTCTTGTTCTACAGCAAGTAATACTTGAGTTTCAGCATTAAGGTTATTAATAGCTTCCTCAACTTTTTCTTTGTACTTGAGTTCTTTGCGTAAAAGAAAGTCCTTTTCAGATCTCCGTGCTTGTAACATAAAACTTTTGATATTGGCATTACAACTCTTTGCAAATAAATCGTCTTCAATTAAGTTTTTAAAGCTCGTTGTCGTATTACTAAGATTACTGTTTGACATATAAGCTACTATCACTAATAGTAAAAGTACAACCCCAAATCCGGTATACAATTTTGTTCCAATTTTAAAATCTTTGTAACTTTTCATATTATGTATCTCTTCTTTCCATTATATTAAACTGTCCTTAGTTAACGAGTCTTAAATATTTTCTTGGCTAATTAAAAAGATGAAACAAACCATGTTGTTGACATCTCTTTATTATTTTCATTAACTTTTACTAAGTTCTTTTATTTAATTAAATAATCGGCAAAGATTAGTTATTCTTGAAAGAGAAAAGAATTAACAATTTTAATGTTAGAATAAAAATTGAATAGGCATCTACTAAAGTCGTTAAAAATTATATAATATTTTAGTTAGTGCTCATTAGGGACGTAAGGGAGTTGGGCTTGTATCAAATTGTACGAAATCTTAACAAAAAAAGATGATATTAGTCTTAATTATTTTGGTATCTTTCGACTGCATTACTGTATTTCTCTAAGAGAGATTGAGCTTTTATTAGATTCTTTGATTCTGCTAAAACATTAAAAGAAGCAGTTTGTCTATCAGGGGTGACAAGTACCCAGCCATCATCGTGGAATACTTTTACGCCGTCAATTAGCACCCGTTTTTCATTTTCAGAATTTTTAATTAGCTGTCGCATAACAGTTCCTTTTTTAGCCCATGGACATGGAACCGATAGTGTTTTGCGATGTAGGTGAGTGTATTTTTCACGTAATTCAGAGAAACGAGTTTTTGATTGAGCCATCATTTCAAGAATCTTCACAACAGCAAACATCGCATCTGTCCCAGTTTGAAATCCAGAAAAGATAAAGCCCCCACGTGTACCTCCAACGAACTGAACGTCGTTCTCTTTGAAAGTTGACATCATAGAATAATGGTCTCCCGCAATTCTGACAACTTCTACTTTATATTGAGAAGCGAGTTCTTCAATACCCATAGATGAGCCAACTGGAACGGCAATTTTTTTACAATCATGAGTTTGTAAAAATAAATCGGTAACTATCAAAAGAAGAAGTTGAGAATCTATTGGGTTGCCAGTCTCATCCACAACAGTTAGTTTTTCCGCAGCAGGGTTTAATATAAACCCAATATCGGCATGAAGAGATTTTACAATTGTAGAAAGTTGTACGATTGCCTGAGCATTTTCAAGAGCAGAAGCAGAGAATTTCCGAGGGTTTAAACTACCATTTAACTCAATCGCCGAAATACCAAATTGTGAAAAGAGAGTTGGGAAAATTTGCGAAGAGGAACCATTGGAATGATCTACGACAATTTTGAATCCTGCTTTGCGAATCATTTCAATGTCAATGTTTTGTAAAAATGTTTTGCGATAATTTTCAATTGGAAAAGTAGGATTTTCTAAATGACCTATGTTGTCAAGTGAGGCTCGTTCAAAATCCTCACCAAAATACATTCGTTCGATTTTTTTTGATGCTGCCGTTGGAAGATCAACACCGTTACCATCAAAAAATATCATATCAATCAATCGGTAATCCTCAGGGTTGTGTCTGATATAAATTCCTGCGGAATAATTACCTGTATGTAAACAGTATCGTACTATTGGTACAGGCAGAGTTTCAATATCTGAGACATTTGTACCCGCAGCCAGAAGTCCTGCAATAAGACCTCGTTTAAGTAAGCGAGAGGTATCCGAGGCATCTCGGCTGGTGATAACTTCGCTATTCTCTGGAAGATAGGCACCAAAGGCAGCACCGATATTGACTGCCATTTCGGGCGTGATTTCAGTGAGGGCAAGTCCTGTTATTTTAGCGTCCGTAAAAAGCTCACGGTTCCATTTTTCGCCCCAAACCATTGAAGTCGAAACAATAGCTCCATCCTCAACAATTTTCCCAGGCCAGACTTTACAATTTGCCTTCACAGTGGCACCATTGCCAATTTCACATTCATCTGAGATAATAACTTTATCCATAAGTTGTACATTGGAACCTATGAGAGAATTTCTTCCAATCAAAACCGAGTTAAACTGAGAGTTACTACCAATCACATTATCAGACCAAAGCACTGAATTACGAATCTCAACTGCGGTATCAATTTTTGAACGACTTCCAATAACACAATTATGTAAGATAGCATCATCACCAATTTGAACATAGTTTCCTAAAACTATAGTCCCCGAAAATTTAACATTTTTACCAACTTGTACATTTTTACCAGCGTTGATTTCCATTTTTGAAGAGTCTGTTTTTAATTCTAATGAAAGCTTTTTTTCAAAAAGATCATGATGTACATTGTGATACTCATCAACATTACCTATATCTTTCCAATAACCGTTTGTGATGTTGCCATACAGCCCCATATTATTTTTGAGCATTGTCGGGAAGAGGTCTTGTGAGAAATCAAAATTAGTTTTAGGTGGAATAAGTTTTAAAGCAGAAGGTTCCAAGATATAAATGCCTGTATTAATTGTGTCTGAAAATGCTTCACCCCAAGTAGGTTTTTCTAAGAAGCGATCTATTTTTCCAGAGTCATCTGTAATAACAATTCCATACGCAATTGGATTTTCGACACGAGTGAGAAGTAAGGTTGCTTCAGATTTTTTATCTTTGTGCCATGCGAGTGCTTTCGAGAGATTAAAGTCTGTAATTAAATCACCAGAAATGATGAGGACAGGTTCATCAGTATCACCAACAGCATATTTCACCGCTCCAGCAGTTCCGTAGTCATCGTCGGGGATGGCGTAGTTCATAGTGACACCAAATTTGGAACCATCCTTGAAATAATCTTTGATTTTATCAGCTTGAAAATAAAGTAGTGAAGTGATTTCGGTGATATTATGTTTTGCAAGTAATGACACAACATGTTCCATAATCGGAAGATTGCCAATTGGTACCATAGGTTTAGGAGTATTGATTGTCAAAGGTCTGAGTCTGGTTCCAAACCCACCTGCCATTATAATTGCTTTCATCGGTTCCTATTTTCTTTAATAAGCTCTGGTTGTTATATAATATCTCTTTGTTTTAATTCAGTTATGATTTCATTAAAATTATCATAAGGAATAAATTTAATATCGTTATTAGTACAATATTCTTTTAAATCTTTTTTAGCAAATAAAATATCAGCTTCTTTGGCAGCACAAACATCGGAATAGCCATCTCCGATAAAAACTATCTGATATGGTTCGTCATGGTTCTCTCGAAATTCACGTAGTATCTCACCTTTACAGATGCCACAGCTTTTACATTCTTTATTGGTATGTTGAAATGAAATCTCAATAGTATTGTTGACAAGCTCAGCATGATTAGCTAAAAAATCAAGACCACCAAGCCCCTCTTTTTCCAAAAGATATTTGATATAGACATCTAATCCATCCGAGAGGATTTTTAATGGAATAGATTTTTCTTGGCAAATTGTTAAGAGTTTTGGGAATGCCATATCTATACCAATTTTATCAATGAAGGCATAAATCTCTTCTGGGGTCGCATTGACCATCTCTGCTTCTGCCAAGAGACAATCACGGGTTGACATCTCACCTGATTTCCAAGCAGGGAGAAG
Source organism: Candidatus Zixiibacteriota bacterium (assembly GCA_024280215.1). GTDB lineage: Bacteria > Zixibacteria > MSB-5A5 > GN15 > FEB-12 > QQUK01. Next base: position 23,099 of record JAJRQO010000016.1, on the reverse strand, counting down.
AGCATCATTTTTACCATCTGAGAAAAAATGGAAAAGAGAATAACCGACATCTTTTAAAGAGATCGTACCATCAAAATCTGAAAATATTGCTGTTTTCATTATAGTAACCTAAGTAATATTGTTATACTAACTATTAAAAGCAGTCCATATGCGATATATGTAATTCTTATCTGTTTTATTTTTCGAAACTGTTCAGCAATTAAAATCAATTTAATCAATGTGAGTCCTAAAACAATCAATACTCCTATCATGCCAAGGTTTACAGGTAGTTGAATTCCAACGATATAAAGGCAAACCGCAACTATAAAATAAATAAGCAGAAAATACCAGCTATATGTTTGTAGTTTTATGAGTAATGTAGAATCTATTGCAGGTTCATTCATAAAATGTCCATTAATGGTTTATAAGCCAATTTAATCGCAACATAAACAAGAACTATAAAGAAAATTATTTTTACAATTTTTGGTTTAGCAATAGCTCCAAGTTTTCCGCCAAGTTTTCCATCAATAATAATACCAATTATTACACCAGTTACAATCTGAAAATCAATTTGGTCATTAAGAAAATAAACAATCGATGCCGCCGAAGCAGAGAAACCAATCATCAGCGATGAGGTTCCCCGTGAAGTTGACAGTGGAAGCCCAATTAACAGATACAAAACAGGTACAATAATTACACCGCCACCAATACCTACCAATCCCGAAAGAACTCCAGTAAATATAGCAATGATTGCTGCCAGCATGATATTTTTGTTTCTATCAACAATTTGTTTAGATACATTGTTTTTGCTTTTCAATAGTGAAACAGCAGTATATAGTACGACAATTGTTAAGACCATTTGAATATATTCGCTTGGGATATATGGTGAGAGTGATGAGCCAGTAATTGTTCCAATGACCATAAAGAGTGCTAAAATTATTGACAGTTCTAAATCGACCATCCCTTTTTTGAGGTATTCATTTGATGATGCAATTGATGTGACCACCGTTGCCGTCACCGAAACAGGCACTGCAACTTTAATATCCAAGCCAGCAGCAATAGTAAGAAATGGTACCATGATTATACCACCCCCCAAGCCGAGATAACCCCCAAGCATTCCCGCAGTCAGTCCACAAAGCACATATATAAACATTGGAGGAATCAAAGTTTTGTCTCCAATAATAGTTGTGAGGCAAAACCGATTTCTTTTCTTGTGTGTAAAAGAACATCGTTATACATCTGGTATTCACCTGATTTTCTTTGAGTGGCTATTTGAATCAATCTATTTTTTATATATTGGGCATTACTTTTGAAATTGTTTTTATCAAAACTTTTAGACTTTTGCAAAAGTTCATCAGTTGCCTTTTTTGTCTGATTGGAGAGTTTTTCTTTTACAGTAATTTCTGTTAAGAGTCGAGCAAGCTCAGTACGGTAAGAAAAAATTTCAGTCTCTTGTGAGGTTACATACGAATGAAATTGTTCTACCCAATTATCAACCAACTTATTATCCGAATAATCATTTATTAGTGCATCCTGATGAATAGCGGCAAATTTACTGAGTAGAAAACTATTTTCTATCTCTCGGGTGAAATAATTGTATCTGTTTTTTTTGAAAAAATAATCAGGTACTAAGCCATGGCCGATTTCATTGAGCGTCGAATCAAAATCATTTAAATAAGTAGAGTCAGCAAAGTAATAACGAGAAATAGTCAACTTGACCCCATCTCCATTTGGAAATTGCACAAACCCTTGTACTAAGCCTTTACCAAAGGTCGTATCACCGACCAAAATAGCTCGTCCTGCAGTTTGCAATGCTCCCGAAACAATCTCCGATGAAGAGGCAGAACCTTGATCAACTAAAATCGCAAGAGGTAAACCAGCAATAATATCTTTATCAGTAGAATAATAGGCTACATCTTTCCAAGTGGAGCGTCCATCAGTGGCAACTATCATGACCCCTTCATCCAAAAAGAGATTGGCTGTTTCTCGAGCTTCAGAAAAAAGTCCGCCAGGGTTCCCTTGTAAATCTAAAATAACACCTTTTGGTTTTCTATCTGATTGTAAAACTAATGAATCCAAGGCCGCTTCTAAATCTGCAGTGGCTCCAAAATCAAAATCTAATAAGCGAATATATACGAGAGAATCTTTTGTGTAGCCAGCAAATGGAATATGTACAAAATCTATCTTTTTGCGAGTTATTGAGAGTGAAAATGTCTCATTTGAAGATGGTCGGAAGACTTCTATCTCAACGGATGTGTTTTCTTTACCTCTCAAAAGAATAGATGAGTGTGTTGTGTTCAGATTCGTTAATTCGGTAGAATCAGCTTTGATAATAATATCACCAGTCAAAAGCCCCACTTCATATGCGGGACCATTTTCACGAACTGACATAACCAGTAACCCTTGCTCATGCGAAAGCACTGAAATGCCAATTCCAGTGTAACTACCAGTCATCTCTTCATCAAGCTGTTCAAACTGCTGATGTTGGTAATAACTTGAGTATCTGTCTAAATTTGAAAACATCGCATCTCGGGCATTTGAAACCAAAACATCCCAATCAACTTCTTCATGATAATTTTTATCAATCGCTTCGAAAACATTAGAAAGAATTTGGATTTCTTTAATACTTTTATCAGCTAAAATATAAATAGAAATCATTCCCGCAGACAAAAGCAGAATCAGCGAGAATAGGATAGCGAGAAAAAATGATTTTCGGTTAAATCCAGATGAGTCGTTCATATTTTTAATTTTTTAGAAAGCTGTTTCTTTACATCATCAAAAACTTTATCGATTGGTTGAGCTGCATCGATCCGTTTGACCCGTCTTCGTTCTTTACGAGCGATTTCCATAAATCCAGCCCGAACACGAATAAAAAATGCTTTTGATTGCGATTCCAACCTGTCGAGGTTTTTGCCACGACGTGAAAATGCCGTCGGAATATCAACGTCAAACACTAATGTCAAGTCAGGCACGATTCCTAAAGCGGCTACTTTATGCAGCGACTTTACCATACGGATATCGAGTTTCCGTCCATACCCCTGATAGGCGGTTGTACTATCATAAAAACGGTCACACAGCACTATTGTTCCACTTTTTAATGCAGGTTGAATTTCCTGTGCGGTGATTTCAGAACGGGCAGCTTCATATAAAAGAAGTTCGGTAATGTCTGATATCTTAGAGTTTTTATCTAAAAGAATATCTCGAATTTTCTCAGAGACAGCGGTTGAGCCTGGTTCTCTGAGAAGTTTAACTTTATAGCCTTGTGATTGCAATAATTTGTACACCATTACAGCTTGAGTACTTTTACCACAACCATCAATACCTTCAAATGTAATAAATAGCGGTTTTTGCTTACTTTTTGTCATGTTGTCCCTAATAAAAAAACCGATGATATTCATTATCATCGGTTTAATAATACGGAAACACTATATTTTAAAAAACTACTTTTTCTTCTTAACTACTCGTTTTTTTGCAGTTTTTTTAGCGACTTTTTTCTTAGCAGGAGCTTTTTTAACGTTCTTTTTAGCTGTTTTTTTCACTGCTTTTTTGGTTGTGTTTTGTTTCCAGCCATTTTTAGTGATAAACTCTTCAGTTAAACGACGAGCTTCATCATCAGGAATCTGAACTGGTGGTGATTTTTTGAAATATGATGATGGTTCAATCAATGGACCAGAAATATTGTTGTCCATCGCAAGTTTGATACAACGAAGGGCATCAATAACCACACCTGCTGAGTTTGGAGAATCCCAAACTTCCATTTTCATTTCAATATTCAAAGGAACATCACCAAAGGTGCGACCTTCCATACGGATATATGCCCATTTGCGATCATCTAACCATTCAACATAATCAGAAGGTCCGATATGGATATTCTTTTTGCCTATGTCGTAGTCAAGCATCGATGTAACCGCAGAAGTTTTAGAAATCTTTTTAGATTCCAAACGGGAGCGTTCGAGCATGTTTAAGAAATCGGTGTTACCACCAACATTAAGCTGGGATGTACGTTCTAATTTTACACCACGGTCGATAAACAAACGGGTCATGACACGGTGAGCAATTGTAGCACCAACTTGTGATTTAATATCATCACCAATAATTGGAAGACCTTTTTCTTTGAAACGTTTTTGCCAGTATGGTTCTTTGGCAATAAAGACAGGGATACAGTTTACAAACCCACAACCAGCTTCTAAAATCTGTTCGACATACCATTTTGTAGCTTCTTCAGATCCAACAGGTAAGTAGTTGATGACCACATCAGTTTTTGTAGATTTTAAAAGTTTCACAATATCAACAGTATCGCCTGGAGCTTTGTCTATGATTTGTGAAAGATAAAAACCTAAGCCATCGTGTGTCATACCGCGTTGCACTTTAACACCCGACTTTGGAACTTTACAAAACTTCACGGTGTTGTTAGGTTTTGTGTAAATCGCATCAGATAAATCTTTTCCAACTTTGTTTTTATCAACGTCAATCGCACAAGAAAACTCGATATCTTTGATATGGTATCCGCCTAAGTTTACATGCATTAACCCCGGGACAGTTTCATCATCTCTAACTTTTTTGTAGTACTCAACGCCCTGTACTAAAGAAGAAGCACAGTTACCAACGCCGATAATACCAACTCTAATTTTACCCATTGTAAATCCTTTCAATTTATAATAAACAGTTGTTATCTTACATTCACTAAATAACATAAATCAGCCTTTAGTCTGTGTCAAATTCTAATTGCATATTTAGATAAATAGTATATATTATATGACTGAATAGTCATCATAGGAAAAATATTCTTATGCTTTGTTCTCCCTCTAAAAAGAGGGAATTAAGGGGTGTGTGGCATTGTAGGTCGGGTTCCGTTGGTATGAAATCGTTAGATTTCAAAATCGAGAAACCCGACAACTCTTTGATATTGCTGAATTGTGCGTTTTAGAAATACATTATCGGGTTTCTCGCAATTATAATTTTAGAATCGGAACCCGACAAAAAGAAAGAAAATATGAGAAACTTACTCTTAGATGAAAATATCATAGCCGAACTGGTCGAACGAAAAGTCATTTTCGATACTTTCAGACGGCTTACATCTGAAAAGAAAAATCGGATATACCAGACCGCTGTTTCTCTGTTTGCTGAGTATGGCTACGATGGCTTATCGGTTGACATGGTCTGCGATAAATCATCGATTTCCAAAGGCTCATTTTTTCAATACTTTCCATCAAAATCACATCTTTTTGAATTTGTTATTCTAATCTTTGATGATTTTTTGGTTAAATGGGTTGCAGAAATAAGAAAACTCGAAACCTCGGTCATGGCAAAAGACAGGCTCTTGTATCTCTACCAAGCACTGGTGTTAAACTCTCGACTCTTTCATGATGAAGAACGGTTTTTCCTCTATGTCAGTTCATCGATGAACCACTCAACCGTTGTTATCGAGGGTATTGATTTAGCGAGGCATTTCAAATCTTATGTAAATGAAATTATCGAGCGTGGTGTCAAAACAGGAGAGATACGTGGTGATGTAGAGGTGGAATTGACTGGTTATTTAGTGTCGCTTATTATTGAAGGGCTTTTGCGTAGACAATATACCGAGAAACGAATGCCACTCAAAGATACCGAAGAATATCTGATAACATTTTTATTCGACGGCATCCGAGCATAAAAAAAGGGCTTCATCTCTGAAGCCCTCATATATAAATAAGGGGAGGAGGTTTGTTTTTTAGCCGATAATGCCTTCATAACCATGAAATCTTCGAACAATACAAATCTGCCCGAGATGATACGCTTCGTGGAAAAACAAAAACTGAAGTGTCCCAATCACATTTTGTTCACCAATCGGATGTTTTTTGGGAGTCTCTTTTGACAAGATTTCTGTATCAGCATTTTCCAAATATGTTTTCATCGCATCAGTAATTTTTTGCCATTCCGCTTTGAGCTCATCAGCAGATGGATATTGTGAGTTTTTACCAATTTTTTCACCCATAGCATATAATTTTGAGTGTTGAAATTCTTCTTTATGACCAAATATTTTAGCAATTTGGTAGCGATAGTGGGTCAAATGCCCCAGCAAAAAATGTATTGGATTGGTGGTCTCGTTCGGACGTTTAAAAAAGTTCTCATCAGAAACATCTTCAAGGGCTTTTGTAATAAGGTAATTATTAGTGTTAAAAGTCTCAATAATGACTTTTTTAGCTTGTTCCATGCTCACTCCAGTTTTGTCAAATTTTATAACAGAATTCTATTACTTTCTTCAACAGTATAAAAATTGCGATTGTTCCCAAAAATAGCTTAAATTTGACAACTTTCTAAAATCAAAAAAACTACACAAAACTCTTACATCCTTATCTTGACATGCTATAATAAACTGCCTATATTGTCGGGCTGTAATGCGAGAGTGGTGAAATTGGTATACACGCTAGATTTAGGATCTAGTGCCGCAAGGCGTGGGGGTTCAAGTCCCCCCTTTCGTATTTTTTTATAAATGATCAACTGTGTACCATTCAGGTATTCGATGTGCTTCCTAAATAAATCTGGAGTTTGAAGTGAAAGTAGAAATTAAAGAAAAAGAAGAACTTCTCAAAGAAATGACCGTAGAAGTTCCAGCCGAAACCGTCAACAAAATAGTTGATAGAAAATTAGCCGAATTACAACGTGAGACAGAACTAAAAGGTTTCCGCAAGGGCAAAGTACCGATGGATATGATTGTGCAGACTTTTGGCGAAAAAGTCAAATTCGAAGCTGCCGAAGATATCCTCAAAGAAACATACCCTCAAGCAATTCAACAAAATGATCTCAAGGTTGCTTCATATCCAAGTGTCACATCAATGGACTATAACGACAAAGGGGAACTTGTCTATATCGCAACTGTTGAAGTTTTTCCTGAAATTGACAAAGTAGATGTTGAAGGTTTAGAATTACCTGATACAAAATCAGAAGTGACAGACGAAGATGTCAATGGTGTCGTAGAGATGATGCAAAAGAATTTCTCCGAGATGCGTGATGTTGACCGTGCCATTACAAAAGATGATGTTGTCATCTTAGACATCGAAAAACTTGAAGATAAAAAGAATGTTATTCCACAAGAAAAATTTGAAAATTCCGAAGTTGACCTCAGTAATAAAATGACTATTCAGGAATTTCAAGATGAACTCCCTGGACTTAAAAAAGGGGACGAAAAAGAAATCTCGGTTAAATATGCTGACGATTACCAAGACGAAAAATTTGCTGGGGCAGAGCTAAAATACAAATGTACAGTCAAGCAAGTAAAAGAACGTCTTTTAGATGAACTCAACGATGGTTTTGCCAAAAAAACTGGGCAAGGCGAAACAATGCTTGAGCTCAAACTCAAAGTACGTGAAAATATCAAATACCAAAAAGAAGATGAAAAAAATAGAGAACGCAAATCATTGATTATTGATCATATCAATAAGAAAAATGAAGTGCCTGTACCAAAAGCTCTTGTTGAAGATTATCTTAACAACGTTGTTGAAGATATTAAAAAGAAATATAAAGATCAAAAAATTGATGAAGCTGAAATTAAAAAAAATTATCAACCTGTCGGTGTCTCAACTATTCGTTGGAATATGCTTATGCACAAACTTGCTGAACAGGAAAAGATTGAAGTAAATGAGCAAGATACTCAAAAGTTGATTGCCAAATTTGCTCAAAATTATAATATCACTCCAGAACAAGCTATCGAATCAATCCAAAAATCTGGTCAAATAGCTGATTTCAGAGAATCAATCTTGGAAGAGAAAGTCATTGACTATATTGTTAGTAAGGCAAAAATAAATTAAGCCGATACTAATTGTAAGTAAATTGAACAATAACAGGACGTTATAAAAGTAAAGGATAAGACTAATCGATGAATGACTTTAATTTTGAAAACAATTTCTTAGTACCAATGGTCGTTGAACAAACTGGCCGTGGCGAACGATCTTATGATATTTATTCCAGACTTTTAAAAGATCGAATTATTTTTATAGGGACAGGAATCGATGATAATATTGCAAATTTAGTGGTTGCCCAGCTTCTCTTTTTAGAAGCGGAAGACCCAGAAAAAGATGTTTCAATTTATATCAATTCCCCTGGTGGTTCTGTAACTGCTGGTATGGCTATTTATGATACAATGCAAATGATTAAGCCAGATGTCGCCACAACTTGTATGGGCATGGCAGCATCGATGGGTGCCTTTTTGCTTATGGCTGGTACCAATGGTAAAAGAGCGTCATTACCACATGCTCGAATTATGATTCACCAACCGCTTGCTGGTACTCAGGGACAAATTTCTGATATCGCTATTATGACCGAAGAATTTCAGAAAACGAAAACTCGTCTCAATAATTTGCTCGTAGCTCACACTGGTCAACCTCTTGAGAAAATTGAAAAAGATACTGACCGTAACTTTTTTATGTCAGCCGATGAAGCCAAAGAATATGGTTTGATTGACAAAGTATTTGATAAAAAAGCGTAGTTTTTTTAATTAAGTATATAAGGCAGACATTGAAGTCTGCCTTTTAAATGATTTACTGGTAGATAACATTGTCTGCCAAAATAAATAGGATTGATAGGACTCAGAGATGTCAAAAAAAACTGGTAAACCGGAAATTCCACAACACTGTTCTTTCTGCGGAAAACCATCAGGACAAGTTCGCAGATTGTTCTCTGGACATGAATCTTTTATCTGCGACGAATGTGTCGAAATCTGTCATGACCTGACTCAAAACTCTCCCGATATAGCAAGACAAGATGAAATCACAGAACTTCCGACTCCCGCTGAAATAAAAAACTATCTCGACAACTATGTCATTGGACAAGAAGAAGCAAAACGTACTGTCGCAGTTGCGGTGTATAATCATTACAAACGTATCAATTCAAAAATCCCACAGATTCTAAAAGATGGTGAGACAGATGAAGTCGAACTTGAAAAAGCGAATATCCTATTACTTGGGCCAACTGGTACAGGTAAAACTCTTATTGCTCGCTCGCTTGCCAAGTTTTTGAAAGTTCCATTTACTATCGCCGATGCTACGGTGTTGACTGAAGCGGGTTATGTTGGTGAGGATGTCGAAAATATTTTAGTACGCCTGTATCAAGCATCTGACTTTTCAGTTGAAAAAACACAACGCGGTATTATCTACATTGATGAAATTGATAAAATTTCCCGCAAAGATGGTAACGCTTCGATAACTCGTGATGTCTCTGGAGAGGGTGTCCAGCAAGGACTACTTAAAATTCTTGAAGGAACAATCGCAAATATCCCTCCAAAGGGTGGACGGAAACATCCTGAACAATCATTTGTGCATATTGATACTTCAAATATTTTGTTTATCTGTGGTGGTGCATTTGATGGGATAGAAAAAATTATCTCACGTCGTATTGGTAAAAATGATATCGGTTTTGCGGGAGATAAAAAATACGTCGATGAGAAATCTGATGAAATTTTCAAAAATGCTCAACCTGGCGATTTGATGAACTATGGACTTATTCCAGAACTTGTCGGACGTATCCCTGTTGTTGCTGCCTTGACTTCTTTGGATGAAGCAACTCTTTTGTCGATTCTCACCGAACCAAGAAATGCGCTGACCAAACAGTATCAAAAACTTTTTGATATGGATGGTGTCAAACTTCGATTTGAAAAAGATGCCCTCAAAGCAGCTGTTACGATTGCGGTTGAACGAAAAACTGGGGCGAGAGCCTTGCGTTCGATTTTTGAAAAAGCGATGCTGGATGTTATGTATGACGTTCCGTCAAAACATGAGATTGTCGAAGTGATTATCACAGCCGAGACTATCAATGATGGCAAAGCTCCAAAAATCATAACCAAATCCAACGCCAAAAAATCCGCATAGTAGTAGGTCGAAACCCCTGTGGTTTCGACAATGCTGATTTAATACTTATATGAAATTGTAGGGCGGAACTCTTTAGTAGTTCCGCCTTTTTACGTGCATACTGATTCTAACCCGTAGGTCGATGTTCCAAACATTCGCTTGCGAATGCAGAACCCGACAATATGTTTCCTACTAAACTAAATTCCTCCACAACCCCTTCCCGTGCTTGACACGGGATCCAGCCCTAACTTTACAGCAGTCATTGCGAGTCGAGAGAATCCGCTTAGGCGGAAGAACGAGACGTGGCAATCTCATCTTTATAATTGACAACGGACTCTGATTTCTATATTTTGAATTAGTAAATTCAAATAAAGACAGGAGGTTAATAATGCCATTAAAATTTTCATGCCCTGTATGTGAGAATGAGATAATCAGCAAAAGTGAAGAAAGAAATGTCTCAGTTAAGTGTCCTTATTGCTCAGCAGAACCGTCAATCCCTAATAGTGCTGAAAAAACTAATGAAGAGCCTAATGAACACTTGAAATTAACACAAGAAGATAAAATAAAGCCTACTCCAGAATCTTTTTTCATCGAGAACGAAAAATTTCCAGCAGTTAAAAATTTTTCAAGAGTAATTAAAATTGTATCTTGGATTGTATTTGCATGCCTTATAATTATAGGGGTAGTAGATTTTATAATGTTAGAATTCCGAAGTGGTATTATCAACATAGTTGCTGGAAGTTTGTTTTTAATTATCAATCTTGGAATTGCTGAACTCTCTTTAGTCTTGTTAGCAATAGAAGAAAATACTAGAAAATCGTAAATTTAAATAGAAGGAGTATAGTATGCCAGCTATAAGTAAACCAATACCTAAGGGAAAAGTTGCTGTTGTTACAAATCGAGGAAATTCAGAAATTACCATTTTCAAAGGTACACCACCTAAATTTTATAAAAAAATACAGCCTAGAGCAATAGTCAGAATATCCAATGATTTAGGTACAGTAGATACTATGGTGCAAGTAGGATATGATTTTGGTGATTCTATCCCTATCATTGAATTTGAAAACGACTAATAGTTATTGTGGGTGGCAGACGCCCCCGTCTGCCTCTCTTTTCATTCATTTCAAAATCTCTACACATCCTTATTAATTACATAAATCTCCATCATACATGACGAACCTTTTTATAATCGGGTAGCACACACCTTGGGGTGTGTTTCTATTCACTCTTTACATTATTTACACAATTTCTACACATCTACCACAAATCCAAACTTCTCCAACATTCATGAGCAACCTTTTTAAACGAAAGTATATGTATGACAAAACATCAATTAAGCATTTTCAAATTTATACAAAAAAAATCTATGTGGAAGAAGAGATAAAAATAAATTCACGTTAATGACCGAAACAAACCAATTTTGCTGTAACTGAAATAGGATGATAAGTTTACAAGGAAAAAGTAGAAAGGACTGGTTCCCAGCCTTCGCTGGGATGACATTGGGGAATGTTGCTTTTGTAGGGAACAGGCTCGCCTGTTCCGCTGAGAGGGTAAGAAAGTGCTGACCCTTCGACAAGCTCACACTCTGCAGGGTGTTCAGGGTGACTCAGTGCTAGTGTGTTATCTTATTGTCTTAAGAAAATTTTCAAGCAACTGAAAATTATCAGCCTTGACAGATTCAAACTTCTCTTGATATGACGATATAATCTCATCTTTTGTTTTTCCAAACTTCGCAAGTTCCTCAGCATAAGCATCGCACCACTTTGGCACTTCGTTGATGTCAGCTTCAAAATGAAATTGAATCCCGTATGCTCTGTTTTTTCTGAATGCTTGGTTTTTGCAATCTTCTGATGTTGCCAAATGTATCGCTCCAAATGGAATCTGAAATGTGTCGCCATGCCAATGAAAAGCAAAGAACTTTTCCGAAATGCCGTCAAAGAGTGCATCCTGTTTGCCATCTTGGGTAAGAGTCATTTTATAAGTCCCGATTTCTTTGACTTTGTTAGGAGCAACCGATGCTCCTAAAACTTTGGCAAGTATTTGAGAACCAAAACAAATCCCAAGATACGGTTTGTTCTCACGAACAATATTAGTGACATAGGAGTAAAGTGATCGTAAATATGCATGTTCCATATTTGTAGCAACCGAGTGCGGACATCCAAGACAAATCACCGCTTCAAAATTTTCGACATCAGGAAACTCAGCATTGGTGTGAGAATGAAAAACTTGATAAGATATAGCCTTCTGATTGAAGTAATCGAGAATCGTTCCACCCGATTCAATGGCACAGTTTTGTATGATTAAAATTGGTTTCATAATTATGCTCTTCGTTAGTATAGTTTATGTTACTGAGCAATACTTCGACTCCGCTCAGTATGACGATTAATTGGGTTACTTCTTTCAAGTCACCCTGAGCGGAGTCGAAGGGGCTTGAAAGAAAGCTATACTATGGAAGTAATTCTTTCACAAATTGTGGAAGGGCAAAGGAACCATAATGCATATCATTGTTGTAGTACTTTGTCACCAGTTTTAATTCATCATACCGTTCTTGGTCAAAATCTTTAAGCGGGTCCTGTTTTTTAGAACAGAAGCCAAATGACCAATACGATGATGGATAGATTGGCATAAAGCAGGTATACATTTTACAGATTGGAAAAATATCAGAGAGATTTTCAAATAATGAACTGACTGTGCTTTTATTATAAAATGGTGACTCAGTTTGAGCAACCATGATACCGTCATCACCCAGACAATCAGAAACTTTTTGATGGAACTCTTTTTGAAAAAGATCCGCCGCAGGTCCGATTGGGTCTGAGAGGTCTAAGATAATGACGTCAAACTTTTCTTTAGTTTCTTCGATAAACTTTTTTCCATCGGCAAACAAAAGATTTGCTCGAGAATCATCTAAACCTGCTGTAAGATATGGGAAATGTCGTTTGGACACCTCGACGACTTCTTTGTCGATTTCGCACATAGTGCATTGTTCAACTTGGGGATGTTTAAGTACTTCAGTCAAAGCACCACAATCGCCACCACCGATGATGAGCACTTGTTTTGGTGCAGGATGAGAAAATAGTGGGACGTGAGCAATCATTTCGTTATAGGCGTTGTTGTCGTTGTCACAGACCATGAGGGAACCGTAGAGGACAAGCATCTTGCCGAAGTCTTTGGTGTCGATGACATCGATACGTTGAAATTCAGATTGTGTCGACTCAATAAGTCGGTCAATTTTTATTGTTAAACCAGAGAGACCATCATGTAGTTCTGAGTACCAGACATTCCAAAGGTCAGCCATGCCATCTTCGGTGATATAATCTTTTTTGTTTTCGTTTTGCATTTTTGTTTCCTAATCTATGACAAGATAGTCTGGTCGACGTAGAGAGTTAAAGTTTGAACCTGATACCTCACAATAAGCACCAGTCGATGTGAACATAAGCTTGTCGCCAATTTTGTGTTCGGGAATCATCAGTCCGTCATACATGACGTCAAATGAATCGCAGGTCGGTCCAGCAAGAACCGAAAGTTTGTGTTCGCCTGTTACGTTACTGACAACAGGGTACTGGCATTGGTCATAGAGGATGCCTGAGAATGTCGAGTAGAGACCATCGTCTAAGTAGTACCACATTTTGCCATCACGCTGAGCTTTACCAATGATAGAACAGATAAGGGTTGTCGGCGAGGCGGCGATAAAACGACCAGGTTCTGAAACAATTTCGATTCCTGGACGGATATGTTTGTCGAGTGCATCTGCGATTGGTTTACAAAATTCATCGATAGGTAAAATCGGTTCGGTATATTCAACAGGGAAGCCACCACCGATATCCAACAATCGCGTGTCAAATTGGTTGGCGTCAAGTTGTTTGACTAGTTCGTGGGCTGCTTCGATAGCTTTGACATAGTTCTCTGAGTAGGTGCATTGAGATCCGATATGAAAACAAAGACCATAAAATTCATGTCCTGTCTCTTTGATCTTTTCAGCAAGAGCTAAGACATCGTCGGTCTGACAACCAAATTTATATTGTAAGTTCACAACTGCTGTAGAATTTGTATTGATTCGAAAACGAATGAGCAGCTTGAGCTTCTTGGTGTACCGTTTGAGTTTTTCAATTTCGTCGATGTTGTCAATAACAAACGTTTCAATATCATTGTTTACAGCAAAATCAAATTCAGGGATTGATTTTATTGGATGAGAATGTACCAGCGTTTTTGGGTCGATTCCAGTTTGTAGCACTTTGTTAATTTCACCAGCTGAGCAGACATCAAAGTTACCACCACGATTGTATACTTCGTTGATAATCGCATCATGAGCATTTGGTTTGACGGCGTAATGAATTTTCACACGAGGGAGAGCAGCGACCAAGGCATCGTAGTTCCGTCTGATTTCACTTCTTGAAAGAATAAGGGTCGGGGTGGTGTGTTCTTTTTTATGAAAGAGCTCTTTAATCTGTTCGAAATTAATTCCACGTTTGAGCGCTTTTTTTTCAATTTCTGAGAATGTAACTGAATGAGTCATATGCTCTCCTATATAGACTGAGTCGCTGATGGTTTGTGTGCTATGACTTCATCTCGGTCTGATGGAATACCACGGTTGAGTTCTTTGACGGTCGCATTTTGAGATTTCAGCATTTTTTTCATATACTCAAACGCTTTATATGGGTCGACTTCTTCGCCACAGGTGAAAAAATCAACGGCTGCATAGCCATATTCTGGCCATGTGTGAATCGAGAGATGGGACTCGGCAATGACGATTACTCCAGAGACACCCTGTGGGTTATATCTGTGGAATTTTGAGCTGACAATTGTCGCTCCTGATACTCGAACCGATTCATTCATCTGTTGCTCGAGAAAATCAATGTCGTTGAGCAGAATGCAGTCGCAATCGGCATATTCAACAATTAAATGTCTTCCTAAAATTTTCATACTATATTCTCACTTTCAATATCTATAAAGATAAAAATTATCTACATTTGTGGAGGTGTAACAACCCATAAAAATGTTGCGGGTTTATTACTGTTATTTAGAATCTGATGCTTTTTATCAGAGGCAAAATAAAAACAACTATTTTTTGAAACAGAGTATTCAATTTCATTTTTTATAAGGGTGATGGTTCCTTTTAAAACATAGCCAAATTGTTCACCTGGGTGAGGGTTAGTTTTCTCAAGTTTTTCTCCTGCAAGAAGTTCAACATAGATTGGGTCCATGACATTGTTAGTTGAACCTGGCACTAATAACTCAAAACAGGATGCGCCTCTGTTATCAACACTAATCTTATCATTTTTTGAAAACACTACTTGAGGTTCTTCAGTTGCTTTGAAAAATTCTGATAGAGATATACCCAAAGCATCGAGAATGTCAGAAAGTGACTCCAATGAAATCGAAGTTTCAAAGTTCTGATTTTCGACTTGTGAAATAAAGCCTTTGGTTAACTTTGCTCTATTAGCGAGCTCTTCTTGAGTTAGATCAGAGGTGAGCCTGAGTGATTTTATCTTTTTTCCAATATCAATATTCATTCTTTACAACAAATCTCAATTCCAAAAGTTTAGTATAGTGTACATGTAAGTTTAGTAAAAGCGGACTATAATACTAAATTTCCGTAAAAAGTCAAGTGCTGTTTTACTGATTTTAGCAGGTTTTTAGCTATTTTTAAACTATGTAAGATAGACCTTATATTGAGCTGTTTTTTTTATCATTTTCTTGCCATATTTCGTATTTAAGTATACATTAGAACGTAAATTTGAATTTGTTTAAAAGGAGTGTATCATAGCTAAATATAATATAGTTATCATAGGTGGCGGTCCTGGAGGTTATACAGCGGGGATTCGGGCGGCATTAAAAGGTGCTAAAGTAGCAGTTGTCGAGATGGACAAATTGGGTGGAGTATGTCTTAATAAAGGGTGTATCCCTTCAAAAGCACTTATCGCATCGGCGGAACAATATAACAAGATGAAACATGCGGCGTCATTTGGGATAAATCTTTCGACTCCTCCGATGTATGACTGGAATGTTATGCTTGAGCGAAAAGATAAAATAGTGAATGGACTTGTTGGTGGTATTGGCGGTCTGTTTAAATCTCATGGTGTTGATCATCTTATTGGTTCTGGAAAAATAACGAGTAAAAATGAAGTGACCGTTACAGATGAAGATGGCAAAGAGACGAAACTAAAGACTGATAATATCATTATTGCAACAGGCTCACGGGCAGCATCGATTCCAGCATTTCCAATTGATGGGAAACGGATATTGACTTCTGATCATCTGTTGAACTTAGAAAATTTGCCAAAATCAATTCTCATAATCGGTGCTGGTGTTATTGGGTGTGAGTGGGCATTGATGTTATCAATGTTAGATGTCGAGGTAACAATGGTTGAAATGCTTGACCATGCTTTACCGATGGAAGATATCGATTCATCTAAACTTTTTGAGCGTGAGCTTAAAAAAATGAAGATAAAATTACATACGAAGACTAAAGTAGAAAAACTGGTTCCGTCATCAGATGGAGTGATGGCTCATATCTCAGGTGGTAAAACTGTCGAGGTTAATCAAGTGCTTGTCTCTATTGGGCGTTCATTTAATACTGAGGAGATTGGTCTTGAAGATGTTGGTGTGAAGATGAATCAAAATGGTTCGATTAAGACATCTGATGATATGCGTACGAACATTAAAAATATATTTGCGATTGGTGATGTTCGTGGTGAGATTCTTCTGGCGTATACCGCAACTCATGATGGTACTGTTGCCGTTGACAATGCGATGGGTGAAAAAGTAAAGAAAAATTACTTAGGGGTTCCATCGGTGATATTTACACATCCTGAGGTTGCATCTGTTGGGATGACTGAAGCGGTCGCATCGGAGAAACATCAGCTTGTCATCGGTAAATTTCCACTTCGTGCGTTGGGTAAAGCCCATGCGGAAAATGAAGTTGCTGGTGAAGTCAAAGTTATAGCTGATAAAAAGACTGATAAAGTGTTAGGGGTGCATGTGGTGGGAGTGCATGCAACTGAGGTGATTCATTCTGCGGTTGTTGCCATCAACCAAGGTTTGACTGCAAAGCAATTAGGGGCAATAATTTTTGGACATCCTGTGATTTCTGAATCTGTGATGGAAGCAGCACACGATGTACATAAAATGTGTGTGCATCAACCAAAAAAGAAGTAGATTCTGCTTTTTAAGATATAAGCCGTCCGCATTGGTTGCGGGCGGTTATTTTTTTGTCTTTCAATGAGATAGCTCTTTTGTTTGACAGGTTTGGCTTAATTTCTACGCAATAAATGCGAATTAGGAGGATTTAGTCCAGGATCATTGTTTAGAGAATTTGATATGTAAACCTAATTTGAACAACAGGTTAAGTGGTTATTAAGTAGAGATTGTATTAGTTTGGCATGGATTCTGTTATAAAGTAAGGTGAAGTTTGTTACTTATATAGAAATTTTATAGCACGGTAAGGGTGTTTTAGAGATGGGGGTAAAAGGAGTTCCCAGTGAGGGGGAACTCCTTTTCTTATTCAATAGTCATTGTTTTCTAAAATTCGCTTTAAAGAGTATGTTACAATTTACTTGACAGAAGTGAAATATTTCCTACATTGAAAATTCTTATAATATGGCGGCGTAGCTCAGCTGGTTAGAGCATCGGAATCATAATCCGAGTGTCCGGGGTTCAAGTCCCTGCGCCGCTATTATTTTAACGCAATGATAGACAGCGTCTGCGGTTTTGATTTATTCTTTCGGGGACAGTTTCGATACATAAATTTTCAAAAAATAATAAAAATAATAAAAAACTATTATCTCTCAGAGGTAGATGACTGTCGAATCAACTATCGTTCAGAGCAATTAATTCCTTTTTTAATATTCACAGAAAATATATGCAATTTAATTTTAAGACATTTTATAGTATATTACTAACTAACTTCGTAAGCTCGTCGTCTGGCTTAATACCTAAGTTATTGTATAATAAGTCTTTGTAATTGTTAAAAACTTTGTAGGCATTTATCGTTTTGTTTAGCAGAACATAAGTTTTAATGAGTTTTTCGGTACCTTCTCTCCAAAGGTGGTCGTATGTTAACGCTTTTTCTAAATATATAACCGCTTCTTCAAATCTATTCTCATGAATTAAGGACTCTGAAAATTTTAAAACTATTTTCTGATATGTTAAATGAAAGAATTCTCGTTCTTCAATAGCAAACATACTATTCAAATCTTCAGTCAATAAACGATTATCGTAGAGTTGTACACACTTAAAACAATGTTCAATACAAGTTTTATCAGAATAACTATTTTGAGTACTCAATATTTTATATGACAAATTTTTAAAACTAACAATATCTATAGAAGAATCATCCGGAAGGTTAAGTTGATATTGTGATTGTCTATTTAAAATATATGAATCTTTTCTTGTAAGATGGTGTGGATCAAGATATTTTCTAAGGTCTTTAATAGCAGTCCTAAGTGATGTTTTTCCTTTTTTGAATTCTGAATTTGGCCAAAGTAGTTCAATCAATTCTTCTTCGTTTACAGGTAATGGGTATTTCAAAGTTAGAATTTGTAGGAGTTGTTTAGATTTTTTCCTTTTGAATTTAATTTGACGGTTATCAGAAAGAACATAAAAAGCACCAAACATATTTATATTAAGCGGAGGTAGGGGGATACTTGAAATTATGTTGAGATAATTTTTCGCACTTACTTTTAATGTTTTTTGATTTGAGGTTACGTATCTATCAGCAATCGGCACTAATCCTCTAACAGTATTTGCCGATGCAATTGAAAATAGTTGCTCAAGGTTTTTAGTACTAAACTTTATCCTTTTTACAAGATTTTCAATCTCAGTCGAAAACTCAAAAGAATAGTCAGAACCTATAATTTTATTTATAAATTGCGTTTTTCCATTCTTAATAGCATGTATGACCAGCCTTTCTGTTATTATATTATTATACATAGGATAAGAACGTATTTTGTGTTTTTGTAAAATTGACAAGCCCTCTAAGTAAAAGTTACTTGATAGAGAGTAATCATTGGAAAGTTCAGCGTGGAGTGCCAATAAAAAACTGGCTAATGCTTGCCATGCGGATAGTTTAGATTTTATACAAATTGCCATGAGTTGATTTGCGTTATCTAAACACTTTTTTTTCTTTTTATTTAAAAATCCTATATAGCTTTCATATACCAGATATAGTAAGTTTGATTGCGAGTATTTTTCTATAGAATGAATCTCATCTTTAGATAAAAGTGTTTTCCGGCTTCCGCTTAATAGTTCAAAATAATCAATATAAATATTAGTGTACACAATTTCTTCTTCATTATACTTTTTGGCAAATTGCAAAGAATTTCGGAGCTTTTTCATCGCCAGTTCAAAATAACCCAAATAAAAATAAGAAATACCTTTATAATGCTCAGCAAACATTTTCGCTTGAATATCAAAAGATTCATGCTTAAATAATATCTGTTCTGCTTCGTTAATTGTATCCAAACCTTTTTTTATTTCACCCGATGAAATAAGTATCCATGCAATTTGAAGTAATCGATTTGACATCCCGTGGAATACTTTTTTTCTTTTACTCTTTTCAAGGTTATCTCTATAGATTTGTAGAGCTTTTTCTATGTTACCAGTATAAAAATCAAATATAGCAAGATTATCTAACTGATTTATTTTATATACAAAAGAGCTATCACCTATATATTTAATAGATTTATTTATATGAAATTTTGCTTTATCAAAGTTAAGCTCTGTGTAAGCGGCACAGCTCAACGTAATTTCGACACCAATTTTATCACGTTCCTGAAAAGGACCTTTAATTTTTTCAATTTTTTCCCATGAAGCAAGAACTTCTTTATATGAGGGACTATTTGTAGAATGTAAAATAGCCCAATAATATTTGACCCAAAGAGAACTCAACAGAACATCACTTTTTTCAAACAAGGAAGGCTCTATTTTATTAGAAAGAAACTTTACTAAAGTAGAATTATCGTTTATTTGGGATAAAACATTTGCGTACAATTTTATATAGAGCCGATGTGTGCTATTGTTTTTAGAGATTTTAATAAGTAAATTTTTGATAACCTTTAAACCACCCTGTTCAATAAGCTGTAGCCAGTGGGTGTCAATAAATTCCAATAGAGATACTTCACAGTCCAACATAGATACTTTTTCAAGTGCATCCAAATACATTTCTTTTGAAATATAATAAGTATTCAGTTTATTATTGATGGAATGTATTTCTGTTTTATCAAGTTTATCTTGGGCAATTTTAGATAAGGCATTTTGAAATATCGGATGATATGTAAATTCGTTTGTACGATATTCACTATAAGGAATTGATGATAGTTTTAACTGTTTCAAAAAGTCCTTTGTTTCTTTTTCTGAATCAAAGAGAATTGATAAAATTTCTGGTGTAATAATTTTTGAAAAAGAAGATTTTATCAGCCGTTTGATAAAAGTTATATCAAGGTTACTAATAAATTCTTCAAGTATATAATTTTCAGACAACTTAAAATTAAAATAATCTTTTGAAGTATCGAGTAAAGAGAACTTTTTCTGTTTAGAAGATTCGTCAATAAAGGCTGTGTTAATACACCACCCTTTAGATAATTTCCAAAGTTGTTCGAGCTCTTGTTTCTCAAAATTCAGTTTCCGTATAGTTAAAGATTCCATAAATTCTGTAAAGGAAAATCTTAGATCTTTTTGAGAAAGTATTTTAATCAGTTCTTTTTCTTGTAAACGAGAGATGTTAAACGATGGATTTATTCTTGATGTCATAACAATTTTCAATTTCTGATTTGTGTGCTGTATGAGCTGATTAATAATCTTTCCATTTTTGTTATTGTCAGCAGATTCCCAATTATCTAAAAACAACCAGTGTATATTTTTATTTTTTTCCTGAAAAAGAAAACAGAGGTCGTCAGTTCTTTCTACAATAGATGAGCTGTTTGATAATAACTCTTCCAATTTTATATTATCACTCAATTCATGTGATGAATTAAACAAACCTGTTACTATATAATGTAATAATCTTTCAGTATCCTGTTCGTTTTCATCAACCGTTATCCATGTTTTGAAATGGTTAGTAGGGAGGTATGCATATAATTGTGCTGCAAATGTGGTTTTCCCAAATCCAGCAGGAGCCTTGAGTATGTAGAGATTATTAGGTGATCTGAAATTGATAGAATCTAATAGTCTTGTACGGTGAATCAAATATTTAGAACAAGTAGGTACTTGTAATTTTGATTGTAATATCCGCAATTTTCCTTCCTTTTATAGAAATTTAATTAAAAATAATAAAAAAAAACAAAAATAATAGTAAAAATATCTAATTTCATCTCTTTTTGTCACTCTGCTGTCACTTCGAAGAATATATTAAATGTATGAAAAACGAAAAAAAAATATACGGTAAGCCGTTGAAGTTCATTCTTCACATGGCAAAACAGGACTCTGACTGGGCGGGTAAGGCAGTCAGTTTTGAGAGAAATAAAGAAATAAAGTTCAAAAACTTAAGAGAATTTAGAGATTGGCTGGATTTGGAGATTGAAAAAAAACAGCCTGAAAGTAAAGAGGTTTAGGATGAAAATCTATCTGAAAATCACAGTAGTTTTGATATTTGTTTTCTGCTTATCGTGTAGCAAAGATAATCCGATAGAATCTGTTGTTGATACTTCGTATGCAGAGATGCTTGACAACGTAAGTTTTAACCCGTCTTCAGGTGCTCCTGGAACTATTATCGAAATATCAAACTTAGAGCTGCCTACTGATGAAGATACAGTCTGGTCTCTTGCAATAGGAGGAAATATAGTTCCTCTTTTATGTGACAGCAGTGCTGTTATGCATACAATAATTCCTCTTATTTTTGAAGATAGTAATGCCGTTTGGGTGACAACACCATCAACTCCTGTAAATGTGACACTTTTTCGACTTGATAAACCAGTAGACAGCCTTATTGACATTATAACAATAGATTCTTTAGCTCATGCTTCGGGTTCTGCTGATACATTAATTGCTGATTTAATGGCAGGTGCTGATGCTATACAAAGTATTGCCTTATCAATGGGTATCACAGATACAGTAATGCTTGCGACTTATGATGCCTTAGATGAAATATTATATACGGGTGAAAATTCTTTATCAAATATTCTCAACGGCAACTCTACGCTTGTACCTGGAGATTCGATGCATAAGGAGATATTTTCGGCGTTATTGGTATCATCGGGATATGCCGACTTTTTCTCTGCTTGGTCAGATACTTTACAAGTAGCCGCAGCAACAATTAAAGCTGCCAAAATTAAGATATCTCTTGCTTCCCCATTAACTGATGAAGGTTTGGCTGCCAGAATGCAACTTCAGGCATTTATCAACGATTTTGGAACAATGGTTGTTGGGAATACAGCAGTCGATTGGCAGCTCGCATCGGCAGTAATCGGGGCAGCCAGTATCGCAGTGCCGGCGGTTAGTTTTTTTGAGTTTATTGTCAGTTACATTGTTTCTGAACTTGACTTTATTATTAACAAAATAATCGTTGCCGCTTTTCCGTCTAAGATAACAAATTTTAATTTAGATTTTATGAATCATCAAATTAATACCGGTGATACAACCGAAGCAGTTGTATATATCAGTGCCGAGAATAATCCACCTTATATTACACCGATGGACATTGTTATGCAGGTAGTGGGGGGTATGCAGTTAGCAGACTGGATACGAAATATCGGAATTCCACGTAACCTTATTCAGCGATTGAGAAATTTTGACCAGATTATTCAGGATATAACAGTATGGTGGCTGGGAGTTATCAATAATGTTTTGAGTACGAATTATAATTTTCCTACACAATTAGATATAAATTTTCCACATATAACCTGGGATTCGGTGAGAGTTGAGAATCCCCAGCTTATTGATTTAATGATTCCTGATTTGAGTAAGATCGGGTATATCAGTGGGAGTTTTAACGGATTAGCAAAAGACTCTCTTGGAAAAATAGGTTTGCAAATGCGAACCCAACCGCCGGGACCAAATACTTGGATACATCCTGTAATACAGTCTTTAGGATATGCGGGTGGAGCTTTTGGTAATGATTTATATACGAGTAATATTGATACTGTAACAATTGTGTCTGAACTCGCTTTACAGGTTGATTTTGCCAATACAATTACTGTTGGTGGAGCTAATGTGCTTGGTCTTGACGCCGGCTACTATGACAGTCAGGGAAATCCACATTGGGAACCTAATATTGATATTACTTTAACTGTCACAGATGGTGCTGCCGATGTGACCAACGGAGTTACCGATGCACAAGGACATTTCAGTAGTATAATTACGATAGAT
>JAJRQO010000015.1 GCA_024280215.1 Candidatus Zixiibacteriota bacterium | reverse complement strand
TTAAGATATTTGAGTATATTGAATTGTTTTATAACCGTAACCGTCGTCATTCGAGCTTAGGATACAAAAGTCCAGCTCAATTTGAAGTGATGACAAAACATACTTAACTCCGTGTCCGTTTTTGCGGGGGAAGTCCACTATCACTATTTGATTGTGTGTTTTCTTCTTTTTTTTCTTCAGACACTTCATGTCTCCTTGTTATTTTATGAAAAAATATATAACTAAATCTAACAATAAAAATATCAACAATGCAGAAATACTTCTACCAATAACAACCAATATTGATGTTTTAACATTATTTGCTTGATAGTCAATCTCAACACATTCTGCTAACATATCAGCTAAATATACCTTAAAAGCTTTATTGGTTAGTTCTTCGTGATTTTCATTTATATTTTCAAACTCTTTTATGTTATCTGAAAAATATAAATTTAATACGTCAATATGCTTCTTAATCTCTAAAAGATTTGGTGGATAACCATAATTAATACTACTAAAAAAACAAATAAAATTATAAATTATAATTCCCAAAAAAATTAGTATTGTAATGACAAAAGTATAAAATACGAAATGTAACAAAGACTCGCCATTTGGGAAATTATTATAAAAGAGAGATAAGACCCCAAAAATTAATGCAGTTGCAGTAATATAAATTGAAACTCTTGTTCTTAAGCTATTAGGTCGTTCAGATTCTTGAAGATATCGAAGTTTAACGAATTCATAGTATCCATCTAAAGCTTTATCAGGTATATTCAATTTATCTTTGTCCATTTATAAACCTACAAGGTTTTTATTTATAAAGCAATCACATTTTGACGTTGTCATTGAAATGCTTACACCTGCCATCTGCTCCTCTCTGGATTCCCAATCAAGTTGAGAATGACATTGATAAAGTACCGTTGTAAAAAAGAGATTGCGGATGGTGGGTGAGATAAGTTATCTTGTTGGATAAATCAGAACATAAAAGAGAGACGACAAAATATGCAGCTTGTACTTGCCACAAACAATCAAGACAAAATCAAAGAAATGAAAAATCTTCTCGACGACCTTCCGATAACTATTTTGACAGCCGATGATTTTTTAGAGTTTCCAGATGTTGAAGAAACTGGTACGACGCTTGAAGAGAACTCGCTCATCAAAGCTAAAGCAATTTTTGAGTTCACTGGTCTTCCCGCTCTTGCTGATGACACAGGTTTAGAAGTTGACGCACTTCATGGCGCTCCTGGAGTGTATTCATCACGCTATGCTGGTGAGGATGTGACGTATGAAGACAACAATCGAAAACTGATAGCAGAAATGGAAAATGTGCCTGCCGAGAAACGTACCGCACGGTTTCGGTGTGTCATGACAATCTGTTGGGATGAAACGACGATTGAGACTGTTGATGGCATAGCTGAGGGCGTCATAGCCGAGACTTTGGGAAGCGTACAAGGGTTTGGATATGATCCAGTTTTCTATTACCCTTCGTCGCAGAAGCTCTTTTCTGAAATGACTATTGAGGAGAAAAACCAAATTTCTCATAGAGGTTTGGCACTTCAGGAAGTACGGACACTTATCATCAATAAACTAAATAAAAAAGCAGGCTGATTTTATATACAGCCTGCTTTTAAAATTATTAAATCTTAAAAATCTAAAGTTTTGCTGCGACAGCCTCACCGATCTCAAGGGTTGTATTGGAACCACCCATGTCGTAGGTGCGGACTTTCTCTTCAGCGATAACTTCAGAGATCGCTTTTTCAAGTTTCGCCCCCATGTCAGTTTCGCCAAGCCAGTCAAGCATCATCTTGACAGTTAAGAGCATGGCAATTGGATTGACTTTGTACATACCAGCATATTTAGGAGCTGAACCATGTGTAGGTTCAAAGACAGCATATTTTTCGCCAATATTACCAGAAGATGCAAAGCCTAAACCACCGATAAGTTGAGCACATAAGTCAGAGACAATATCACCAAACATATTTGATGTTGCGATGACCGAATAGTTTTGTGGGTTTTTGACAAGCCACATACACATGGCATCGATGTTTGTTTCCCATAATTCGATATCTGGATAGTTTTTGGCAACTTCACGTGCAGTGCGAACCATGAGTCCAGAAGTTTCTCTAATGACATTTGGTTTTTCAACGATAGTCACTGAGGTACGACCATATTTTTTAGCATATTCAAAAGCGTCAGTCACGATAGAACAGCAACCTTCACGTGAGAAAACACGCATCGAGATTGCGATATCTTCATTGGCTACTTTATCAAAGCGGTCTAATTTTTTACTGTTTGCTTTGATTGTATCACGCAAGTCTTGTGGGAGTGGATGGAATTCTAAACCGACATAGAGTCCTTCGGTGTTTTCTCTGAAGACGACGATGTCGATATCATCTCTATAGTTGAGAGGGTTACCCGCATACGCTTTACATGGGCGTAAATTGGTAGAAAGATTAAACTCTTGTCTCATACGAACGATTGGCGATGAGTAGACATGTCCTTTACCCTGAAGTTCAGGGATGAGTTCATTTTCAGCTTCTTCTTTTGGAAGCGATGTGATAGCACCGAACAAAGCACAGTCGGTGTTTTTCATCAGTTCAATAGTTCTATCAGGAAGTGGGTTTGCTTCTGCTTTCCAGAATTCCCACCCGATATCACCATGAGTGTATTCGGCGTCAAGTTGCAGTTTATCTAAAACGATTTTTGCTGCTTCCATGACTTCGTTACCAACCCCGTCACCAGGTAGCCAGGCGATTTTGTATTTTGCCATAATTGTGTAAAACTCCTAAAAGATTTATATGCTGAAAGTAAAATTAAACAGATGCGTCGTTCCTAAATCATTAGAAAACGGTACAAATGCATAATCAATATTAATGTTTCTCTTCGTAAAAGTAGTACCCACAGATAAATTTTTGCTATCATAATTAAACATGTAGCCCGCTCTCAATTGAAACATTTCATGGACTTGAGCTTCAGCACCAAGATGTACTTTTAACTCATCATCCAAAATCACAAAATCTAAAGCAGTTAAGAATTTATCAAACTGATAATTTCCACCAACAGCATATCGTGTTGGCAAAGAGATTTCATTGCTAATAATATCTCCCCCGCTTGTAAGCTGAAACGATGAACCGAGATTGGTTGTGGCAGCACCAAACTGGAGTTTTTCAGTTGCTTGGTAATGCATACCTACGTCGATATTAAATGCGGACCCATTCCAACGACCATTTTTTTCAAAGAACCATCCCATAGATAACCCAAAAGCAAGTTTATCACTTTTGTTATAGGTCAAGCCTGTTTTCATAGAAATATCATGGAACTCAAAGTATGAATCAGGTTGTTCATTTGGGTTAATTCTTGCTTCTAAACTATCAACAGAGGCAAAACGAATTCCGCCATGGAGATTAACTTTAGATGTCAGAGGAGTAGCAAAGAACCCAGATTCAAGTCTGATATTATTCCAATACTCAGTGTGTCCAAAAGAGGCGGTAAACTTATCAATTGAACGAATCGAGGCAGGATTATAGTTTGAGCCATTGACATTATTAACAATCGAAACAACCGCTTCACCGATGCCCGTTTGTTTTGCACCATGACCTGTTTTCATCAATGAAAGACCATCTTGAGCAACAAGCGATGTTGACGTACACAAAATAAGTAAGAGAGTTATAATTTTACAATTCTTCATTTTTGTACCTTTTAAAACAATATGTCAAAAGAAATTATATGTTCAGACCCTTCTTCAACTTTTTCAGATGAAAAGGCATAATCAAATGCTAATCCAAATTTTTCTAAATTGAAGACATATCCAAATCCAGCAGTTAAACTATTATCAGTATACCCCGAACGTAACGTAAATTGTTTAGTCAAGAAATATTCGGCACCAGTATGTATAATAAATCCTTCATCAAGATTTTTGACAACATCAAGTGCGAAGAGAGCTTTTCTATTAAAAAATCGTGCTGAAGAACCAAATCCGATTTCAATTGGGAACTCATCTATATGATCAGAGCTACTTGCGTTGGCGGAGCCATAAAGATTGAGATAATCCTGATTGTTCCATTTAAAATTAGCAGCTAAATTTTTAACAACGAACCCAAACTGAATATCCTGAATCGCCATCAAATCTCTTTTTTCTCTACTAAAGAGCTGACTGGCATACAAGGTGGCACCCAAATCAATTCCAACAGAGAAGACAGACATCTCAGCAAATGTTGAATTCAGATAGGACCCTTTAAAACCTAACGATAAATATTTTTCAAAACGTTTTGAGAATATAATCGCAAACTGATGGTTGTTTTCAGAGATAGTGTGGCCTTTTTCTCTACCATTACCGTCTCTTGCTTCTACCTCACCTGAGCCAGCGTATAACCAGCTAAAGCCAAGAACCGAATTCCCCTGAGTTGGAAATACAAATGCGGCATAGCCTAAGGTTCTATCCAGTTTCATTGATCTGTATGATGAAGCAAAGATAGATTGTTTAATAGCTGACATTCCAGCAGGATTATAAAAAGAGCCTGAAGGATCGTTTGAAATAGAAATATATGCCGAACCCATTGCTGTAGCTCTGGCACCAATCGGAACCTGCAGATATGCACCAGCGTGTCCCGCATCACCATCTCCAGCGAAAAGAGAGGTTGATAAACATAGTAGACTTAGAAATAATAGTATGATAATTTTCTTCATTTATATCTCTCCTTTGTTATGGAATAAGTGCGATTTTACCCCAGTGAACTTCACCTGTGGAGTATGTTATTTTAAAGTAATACATGCCAACGGCTGCTTCTTCACCATTACCATTGAGACCATCCCAAGTACGTCTTTCTGTACCTGCAGTCGGATAAATTCCAGGAGTGTAGGAGACGTTGTCGATGACTCTACGCACTAAATGCATGGCGAAGTCATAAATTTCAAGAGTAACATTTGTTTGTTCATTTACAACAAAATGAAAATCAAGTGCGTTAGAATTGGCATGTGAAAATGGTGTTGGAAAGGCATAAACTTCATCAGATGGGTCTTCGACAAAGAATGCTTTTGATAAATCAAGGTTACCTCTGTTTAGTCGAACTGATCTATCACCAGTTCCAACCCAAACATAATTATCATCAACTTCAACAGCGTAAACTGCGGTACCCTCCAAAAGAAGTGGAGCACCTAATGAGTCAGTTAATTCAACTGTTGTCCAATCGTATTCGAAAGAACCGAAGACAAGAGAATCTGAGATACCATAGATAAGCCCAGCATTGGTGGCAGCAAACACCGTGTCACCAGCAAAGGCGAAATTCCACGCGAATTCATCATGTACTCGACGCCATACTCTTTGATTCTTTAAAGTATCAACACCAATAACCACATCAGTTGTAAAACCAGTAGAAATACCGGGGGCACCTGAGAATGTTGGGCGAAGAGATGCCCACAGTCTGGCAAAGAGGTCGGTCGTTTCATACTGAACTCCTAAAGCAGGAACCCAGTCACCATCGATACCGTCAATGGCAGAGGTGATATTTAATACCACATCTGGAGCAAGTAGTTCGGTATTCACACGCGTGATATTAAAACTGACACCACCATTAGTTGAAACCGCAAACCCTTTTCTACTTCCCACTACAATAGTATCTCCTTTAATAGAAATCGCTGTAAGCGTATCAGCATTCAACGAATCAAGGTCGATAAAAAGAGTATCAAAAGTAAGAGTATCAATTGCTGAAATAAAGCGTTCATAAATCGGATATGATTCTGTAACTGGGCCAGTAGAGTCAAGCCGCATAGCACCAAACTCGCCGACCATAATTGCGGTTGCTCCAATTGATGAGACGTCAGAAGGATATGAATTAAAGCGATATGAAGCAAATTTTGTAGTATCATTATTTAAGAAATAAGTAACAATCGGTGTGTTTAAATTTAAAGTCGTATCGAGTGGTACATTAACCGTCCAAAGACGAGTAGAGTCCGGAGAACCAAATACCTGTGTGTGAAGATTTATAACTTTTGTTGATGATGTATCATTTTCAGGATAGACAAAGAACATCGATGAGTCAACAGTACCAGAAGGTGAATAGTAGAGTCTCACCAATCCAGAGTCAGTACCAATATTGAGAGTATCTCCAAATGCTTCTAAAGCATGGACAACATTACGACGGTTGGCAGGTGTAACATCTAACGGGTCAACATCAATATGTGTCCAGTTAGCACCAGTATCGTTAGAGACAAAAAGTCCGTTTTCTTCAACAGCCATAAAGATACGGTCGTTCAGAACCGTAAAACCTGAAATTTTATTATTAGCACCTACAAAAAATGTATCAACTAAATTTGTAGGGTCAACATAGGTAATAAAATTTTCTCCAAAATCAGTAGAGGTCACAAGCCCTGTTGATATATTATCGCTGGTAGCAGTACCAATAAAGAGAGTACCACCAAACTGAAGTAGTGCGGTTATTTGTCCACCAAGTAGACCATCTGCGACAAATTTTGAAAGAGCGATACCATTGTGTTTATTACCACGAGTGAATGCTTCAGTACCACCGTAGAAAACATAGTTTGAATCATCAGGGGGACATTCGTTACAAAGTTCAATCGCGGTGACATGTTTAGTATATGGTTTATCTTTTGGTTCGGCAAATACGTATTGGAAAAATCCACCCGCAGAACCAGCCCATACAAAAAGCGAATCACCATGCGATGTATCAGCGACGCATGAAAAGTATCTGTTTTTTAATGATGGCTGTGCATCGGTCAGATAAAACTGAGCTGAGTCAACAGATGAAGGGAAAATTCTTTTCCATGTGTCTCCCCCGTCACGTGAGGCAAGAAAGCCACCCGCAAAGGCAGTAAAGAAAACCCAGTTATCTAAGTCAGGGTTGTTTGGATCATAGTGAGCAGTAATGTCAAAGATTGTCCGATCACCACCCCACACAAAAGGGATGTCATTTGGTGCGGTTTCAAAGTCTATTTGAATCCAAGTGAGTCCATTGTCATCAGAATAAGAAACACCATCAGAAATGGCTACGTTTACGCCACCGATATTTTCCTCATGGTTAGTTGCTGTCCAAATCCTTTGCCCCACTCCAAATGGAGACATTACAGATGCAAAAGCTGAGATAGATGAACTAATCAGCCCATTGGATTCATCGTAGAGATACCACGAATCACCACCATCGGTAGAGAAATTCAGTCCCTCGTCAGTAGCAAACCAGATAGCTCCGCTATGTACAAGCATATCTGTTACGACATTACTTGTGTAGACAGAATCAGGTTGGTCAAAGAATTCTGGTAATTCAGCATTTGTGATAACTGGAAGACTAAAAGTAACGATTAAGATGAGTAACAATTGTTTTTTTAATTTGTACACTCTTCACTCCATATAAAATACCGTATTTGATAGTGAACATACTTCATCAAGTTCACAGTTTGCCTGCTCAAGTGAGTTACTACTTGAAATGTTCAAACGGAAAAAATACGGTTATTCCAAATTATAATTTTTCATCCATAAATCTATTTATAAGTTCGAAAATAGGCAATTGCTCAAGCAATCGCAAGTGAAATAAAGACGGTTTTGACATGATGTTCATTCTACTAAAAAAACATCATTTAGTTCCAATTATATAGAGAAATTTGGAGAGAATTAGATAAGATTTTTCTCGAGTGTGACAGCCTGTAAGATTGAGTCTACATAGAAATAACTTTCTAAATGAAAAGGTGCATAAAAGAGTGTTACCTTGTCAAATTGGAATGTAGCAGGACTTCTTTTGTCTGAACTGTTTTTCTTATATCTGTCCGTTTTGGCAAACAGCTCAATAAGCATAAGAGCTTCATTGAGTGGCAGGTCTACATTGGTGTATCTTCTCCCCATTTTCGTTAACTGTTCAAGAGAAAATTGCGGAAAAGCTGCTGACATCCGTTTGGTTAATTTATAAAGTGCGTTATAGTTTTTCACTTTGAAAGCAGGAATCACAATTCGTTCTGATTTATAAATTCCACCAAAAACCGACTTGAGTAACTCAGCATCAACACCTTTAATAGTGAACGCCCAAAATGGAATCATAATATTATGTTCATTTTTTTCGTGTACGACTTCTGAAATAGAATCGATATTAACCCCAGGTTCCAAATCGGTAATTACCTGACAATTATGACAAATATAAACTAATGATTCTTCTGCTGGTAAATCAACACCACAATTATGACAACGATGCGAAACAACGTCAATTTCACCAATAGAGACTGTTCGGTTTGGTGAAGCAGTAGATGACTCTGAATTAAGCGAAGTTATATGATTGAGGACTCGCCCTGTGACACCATCAACGACAAAACGATTAAAACCATCTGAGTCGTAAAAGTCAAAAAGCAAGAATGGAAAATATATAAGCATCGCTTTTGGTCCAAAAAGGTCGGTTTTATTAACACCAAATTGATTCTTGTCATAGGAACTGATTGCCCCAACATACTTATGAAGTGATCCTCTGACATCCTCCCATGAACTAACTACTGAGAGAACATCGAAGTCTTCTTTGATCTTTTCATCGGCTAAAGGAAATATTTTTAAATAGTCAGAACGCATTCCCAATGTATCTGGCAAGCCATCAAAAGTTGTCCCTGCTGAAACAGTCGTCGTATAGGGAGCAAGTGAGATGTCGGTTTTTTCTTTTTCATACGAGACACCTTTTTCCTGACCATGGTCATCAACAAGTACTCTTTTTTCAACCCCTTTACGGAGCCGAAAAAGTATCGCATCTATTTTCCAATATGGATAATAAAATTGTTTTAGCTGATAGTCCGAAGTTGTCAGCGGTTCCCCCTTGTCTTTAAGGAACCTATCAATTGCAAAACGAGCTTTTTGGCGTGAGACTTTGACCTCAGCAATATAGGCAGGTGGGTTGTCGGGCATAATAATTCGATGCGTCGAACCACAATGATCACAGGCAACAGCAAAGAAGTTATCCTCGAGTTCTAACTCCCCCCCACAGCTAGGACAACTGACACCAATCGTAAAACCTTTTTCTTTATGCGTTGTGGTCGTCATCAGCTTTCTTACCACATTCGCCACAGAATTTAGAACCTGCAATAAGCTCTGCTGAACAATGTGGACAGGACGTTTTTGTGTCTAATTTGAAACCACAATCAAAACAGAATTTTGCTTCAGACGGTAATGAATTCTGACATGCTGGACAACTGTTTTGTACAATCATCTGATGACCGCATCGGTAACAGAAGCGGGATTGTTCAGGAGTATCAGTATGACATTTAGGACAGGTAACTGTTGCGACAGGTTCCCGTTTTAGTTCTGTTTGTTCTGGCGAAAAAACATTGTGCATCATGCCCGGCACCATCATTCCAACACCAGCCGCCATACCCATGTTTGCTCCAGCAGAACCTGCTTGGCCGTCTCCCCCAAATCCTTTAGCTAATTCAAATTTGAGGAATTTATCTAAATCACCGACCGCTTCCATACCTGAACGTTGATCAATCATTTTGGTTACTTCTTCAGGTGGTGTTATTGATGAAATATAAAAATCGACTAATTCAAGACCATATTTATCAAATTCTGATGACACAGAATCTTTAAATTCTTCTGCGAGTTCTGTGTAAATTGCTGGTAGTTCTAAAATCGTATCGAGTTTTTCACCGAGCATATCATTCATGCGAGCGATAATGACATCACGTAAATAATCTTGTATCTCAGAAGTAGAAAACCTCGATTGACGTCCTACAATAGAGTTTAAGAAAAGTGCTGGTTCTTTTATTTTCATAGTGAAAGCACCATGTCCACGTAAGCGAATTAAACCGAGTTTGCTATCTTGAAAAGTGACGGGGTGTTTAGTTCCCCATTTGAGGTCAGTGAATGTTTTCAGATTGATGTAATAACATTCTGCTCTAAATGGTGAGTTAAATCCAAACGGAAAGGCAAGGAGTCTTGTAAGAATCGGAACATTTAAAGTTGATAAGGTATGACGACCTGTGGTAAATGTATCGGCAGCGTGACCATCTTTAAAAAAGAGAGCCATTTGGCTATCTCTTACGATGAGCTGTGCCCCTAATTTAAAATCTGCGGAACCCTGTTGAGGAATACGATAAATCATATCGTCACCAGATGGGGCCATCCATTCAATTACTTCGAGCATTATTGACATATTATTCTCCTTTTAACATTAATCATTATTTTGATATATTTTCGGCATTTTAAACTATTTCTTAAACTACTCTGCTGTGGTTTAAAATATTCACTAAGTAGCATTGAATGTTCAAAAATGAAACAGTTGAGCCAAACTACGACTTTGTTTGTAAGTAATTTAGCTTTATTGCGGAATTAGCATAATTTACGAAATAAATAAAAATTGACACCAAACATAAGTTAGTTTATATAAGTAGGTATAGATTCTTACTATTCAATAAGATATTTCGTAAAGAGGAAGCAGATATGAATTTTCGTCGGATTACCCCATTTATTATACTTATGTTTTTCATCGCACTATTATTTCAAGTCGGTTGTGACACCTTGGTTACTGAAAGTAATACGATAATATTGTTTGATTCATCTTTGGCAGTAGGTTGTTTTGATTGTCATTCAGATGATGACAATATGCTTTTACGTCCACGAGGACAATTTGACAACTCAGCTCATGCGAACCATTCTCTTTTGGATGTTGTTGAAGAATCATGTACAAAATGTCATACTCATGAAGGCTTTCTTAATACTTATACTGATGAATCAGTCAATCATTCTGCATTTTCTGTTATTAATTGCTTTACCTGTCATCAACCTCACCCTGAAAATCCTGGAACATATGGTGAATGGGATATGAAAGATTTACGAGCAAGCGATACCAATGTTAGATTTGTTGAGACTCAATCAACTGGCAGAAATGATGGTTCTGGGTATGGAGCAGATTTTGGACTTTCAAATAGTTGTGGACATTGTCATAAAGCGACCAACTCTATTGCTAAGACGAATCAAGTTATTTTGACCGAAGATTTTGGACCGCATGTTTCACCACAAGCAGATATTGTGAGTGCGAGAAATGGTTACTTTTTTGATATAGCCAGTGTTGAGCCAAGTAAGTTAAGTTCTCATTTTGACAATGGTTGTATAAAATGTCATTATGGAAAATTTGGTGAAGGGCAAGGCTATACATTTGGAGAGCATACTTTCAGATTAGAAGATAAAAATTCGGGGCTACCATTTGTAGATAACTGCAATGGTTGTCATACAGGAAACCCTGAAAAGGTGACAGACTTTTATGACCGTCCGTCAGTTATAGAAATGAATAATTTAGCTGATTCGGTTAAATCACTTTTAGCATCATATGAAGTCATTGATTTAGTAGCGGATACATCTGGACTTACTTATGAAATCGGTAAAACAGTATCAGCAATAAAAGCTCAAGCATATTATAATTTACAGATGTTTATCAAAGATGGTTCGCAGGGAATTCATAACCCAAATTTTGTAACTGCGATGTTAGATTCAACTATAAATGTATTAGATTCATTGCCAGCAGAAATTGATTTTTCTGCTGATTTCACTGAAGGTTGTAACACTCTTGATGTTACTTTTACTCCAGATATCCTCGGAGCATTTGACTCATTATTTTGGTCCTTTGGTGATGGTGCTATCGACACGACATTTGACAATTCTCCAGTAAACCATACATACAATACTGTTGGGTTATATTCAGTAAGACTGACATCAATTTCTTTGTGGAATGCGGATTCATCTATAGTAGTTCCTGATACATTTTTTAATCCAGACGATACATTGATTATTGACAGTATAGGACAAAATACATCATACCCAAGTTTTATAGCATCTTCCACAAGCGATAGTTTAATAATTGATTATATCACGATAGACCAACCACCAGTTGCAAGTTTTACATATAATACAGATTCTTTGATATGTAAAAATGACACAGTCATATTTACGAGTACATCTGATCATCTCCTCACTCCTACTATGTGGGGCTGGAAAGTCAACGACTCTGTCATTATCAGTACTTTAAGCGACGAACTGATGTACACTTTTAAAGAGTTAGGGAAATATACAATATCTCTCAGCGTCGTAACAGCCTGTGGACTTAATGTTGTCGTCATGGATAGTTTAATTACCGTTCAAGATATTCCGACAGCGAGTATGTCATACGTTACAACTGACAGTTTATTATTTGACTTCACAAATACATCAATCGGTGAAACAGGATGGAGTTGGGAATTCTTTGAAGATAATAATTCGGTTCATACTGATACAACTCAAAACCCACAATTCACATTCTCAGCTGGTTCATTGTTAAACACTGTGGTCATTACTGTGACAAATGATAACCAATGCTCACATAGCAGGTTATATATTCTCCCAAAACCATAATAAATCAAACATAAAAAAAGCCCGTTTAATACGGGCTTTTTTTATATCTATAAGTGAAGAACTTTTATAAAGCTTCTTTGAATTTCTTTGTAAGAGCAGGAACAATTTCTAAAGCATCTCCAACAATGCCATAATTGGCAATGTTAAATATTGGGGCATCTTTATCTTTGTTAATAGCGACAATATTTTTGGATGTTTGCATACCAACCAGATGTTGAATAGCACCAGAGATGCCAACAGCGACATAGAGTTTTGGATTGACTGTTTTACCCGTTTGTCCAACTTGATGCGAATATGCGATCCAACCAGCATCAACAATCGCACGAGAGGCACCGACAGCACCCCCAAGAGATTCAGCAAGGTCATTAATCATAGGAAGGTTTTCGGCACCTTTGATACCACGACCAGCCGCAACAATTACATCTGCTTCAGTTAAGTTTAAAGCACCAGCAGATTCGACTTTCATATCTTTGACAGTCATTTTTGATTCAAATGCTGAGGCGTCTACAGTCTCTTCGACAACCTCGCCATTACCATCTTTTGATTCTGCATAAATTTTCATTCTGACAGTAGCACAAAATGGTGTTGAGGTATTAGAGCCCACTTTGGCAATAACAGAGCCACCATGAGATGGGCGAGTTACTTTGACTGAATCACCATCTGATTCAATATTAGTAATATCAGATGCTAAAGGTGATCCTAACAGGGTAGCTAAGCGTCCAAAAAGTGATTTACCGTAAAATGATGCTGAACCTAAAACAAGATCAGGGTTATATTTACCGACAATCTCTTTTATGACTTTGCAATAGATATCATCATTGACAAATTTGAGTGCTGGGTTGGAAATTGCGATAACTTTGCCACCACCATGAGAGGCTAAATCTGTGGCAAGTTCGGACGCATTTTCAGCTAAAATGAGGGTGTAGATTTCACCGCCTAATGATTTGGCAGCTTCGATAAGTTCATACGATGAAGCAGTAAGTTTACCATCTTTTTGTAAAGCAATATTTAAGATTTTCATTCTATAACCTTATATTATCTAAGCATAATTACATATTGAGTGTTAATATATATATGGTTTTGGATGTCCGCAATAGATTTAGTTTATTTTATTATCGAAATTATTTTTTTCATGCATTAAAATCGGTAGTCTACCATGGACATAATCATCAAATACTTTGTCGATATCTTCAATAGTTTTCACTTCAAACAGGAGCGGTCTGAGTTCGGTAGCGCCTCGGAAACCTTTGATATAATTCCCGAGGAATCGTCTCATCATTTTTGCCCCTCTCTCTTCCCCAAATTGCTCTTTCATAAGCTGGGCGTGTAGTCGAGCCATCACTATTTTTTCTTCAATAGTCGGATTTTCAAGTAGAATACCTGTTTTGAGATAATGGTTGATTTGATTAAAAATAAAGGGGTTGCCCATCGCTGCCCGTCCAATCATGACACCGTCACAACCAGTTTCTTCTTTCATTTTGACAACATCAAGCGGGGTTCGTACATCACCATTACCGATTACAGCAATATCAACGGCTTGTTTTAATAGTTTAATCGAATTCCAGTCTGCTTCACCAGAAAAGCCTTTTGCCCTACTTCTGGCATGTAATGAGACCGCTTTAGCACCAGCTTTTTGGGCAATTTCTCCAACTTTTTCAAAAACAGGATGAGCTTCATCCCATCCAGTACGGATTTTAATCGTGACAGGAGTATCACCAGCTCCCGCGACAGTCCCTTTTATGATATCTTCAGTAAGTTGTAAGTCCCGTAAAATCGCAGAACCACCATTTTTATTGACAACCTTTTTGACTGGACAGCCGAAATTGATATCAATTAGGTCTGGATTAAACTCTTTGACAGTAATTGCCGCAGCCTGCTCCATTACTTTTGGGTCAGAGCCAAACAACTGTATACCAAGTGGTTGCTCGTCTGACTTAAAGTGCATCATTTCCTTTGTACGGTCTTGATTGCGAATAATTCCTTCAGATGAAATCATTTCTGTATAGGTAAAAGCAGCTCCAGCCTTAATCGATAATACCCTGAAAGGACGGTTTGAAACACCAGCTAAAGGAGCTAATAATACTCCATCTTTTACAATTAAGTTTCCTATTTTCATGCCGACAATATAACTAAGTAATTGTGATACACAAGACAATACAAACTGAATTTGGTATAAATATTTCAAGTTCAGATGATTAAATCTGGGAAAAAATAAGTAAAATATATTGAAAGGATGACCCGATGGCGGAACTAATTGTTAAATATGACGACAAAGTCATTGAGCGAATTGTCACGGAGAAAAAAAGACTTTCTATTGGACGGACAAAAGAAAATGACATCGTATTGGAAAATCGCGGGGTGTCACGAAAACATGCAATGATTGAATTTAACGATAATGCAGCAATTGTTATCGATAATGAATCATTAAACGGAACATTTGTAAATAATCGTAAGATTAATGAAGAAATCCTACGTGATGATGATATTATCACAATAGGGAAATACTCATTAACCTACCATACTCAATCAAGTCAGGAAACAGATACTGGTGCTGATTTTGATGGTACAATGGTATTAAATACCAAAAAGCAAAAAAAGTTGCTTGAAAACGATAAAATGGAAAAACAAATCGTCGAGAAATATGGCGGTTCAGTCCTTATCGGTGAAGAAAATGCACAGTTTTCTGAATTTAAGATTGATAGAGATGTAGTAACTTTTGGAAAAGCCAAGTTTGTTCATATTAAAACAAAGGGATTTTGGCTCTCAGGTATTCAAGCAAAGATTTCTAAAGAAAATAATTGTTATGTTTTAAGTAATCTTGGCAAAAAGAATAAAACTAAAGTAAATGGCGAACCTATAACGATGTGCAATTTAAAAAATGGTGATATCATCACTGTAGGAAAATCTTCATTCAAATTTGTCGAGGGAACCCATTAGATGAAATTTGCTCTTATTTCTGACATCCATGCTAACTATGAAGCCTTAACTCAAGTATTAGCAGATATAGAGACACAAAAAGTAGATAAAATATTTTGCTTAGGGGATGTAATCGGCTATGGAACAGACCCTGTCCCTTGCTTGGAGGCAGTATCAAAATATTGCGATGTAAAACTTATGGGTAATCATGAGTATGCAGCCCTTGGTCTGATTTCTACCGATCACTATAATGATGCGGCAAAAAAGTCATCAGAATGGACGAAGACTCAGTTAAGTGATAATGAATTATCAACGATTGCAGACTTTGAATTGTCATATTCTTTTGAAGAATTTTATTTAGTTCATGCATCACCATTTAAACCTGATGAGTGGAAATATATTATTGCTCCAAATGCTGCCATTGAAGGGTTCATGCATTTTGAAGAAAAAATATGTTTTAATGGTCATACCCATCTTCCTCAGATCTTCACAGAACAGGAAGATGCACTCCCTCGTTGTCAGATTGGTCATGATTTTTTACCTGATAAAGAGAGTAGGTATATAATAAATGTAGGCTCCGTCGGACAACCACGTGACAACGATAATCGGGCATGTTATCTGATTTTTGATACAGCAGAATATGAAGCAGAATATCGACGAGTTGAGTATGATATTACTGCAGTACAGAAAAAAATGACAGCATTAAAGATGCCTGAAATGTTAATAAACAGATTAGCAATCGGACGGTAAAGGTAAGGATAGCATGAAGAAATACTCATCATACATACTCTTTTTATTGATAACATTTTTTGTTGTCATAATATCCCTAAATGGAGTTGGACCGCTCGATAATTTACAACGCTCAATGAATGATTTTTTAAGTTCGTTCACGGCAACTGAGAATATAAGCTCTGAAGTTGTTATGGTAACTATTGACGGTGCAGCATTAGATGAGTATGGTAGCTGGCCTTGGAATCAAGATAAGATAGCTGACTTACTTGCTGCAACTGCTCAGGGAGAACCAAAAGTTATTGCTTTAGATTTTATTATAAATGAAAATAACTATCAGGATTCTGCGGGCTATACAGATATTTTAGCAGGGCAATTAAGTTGGATTGATAACTTGGTTATGCCGTATGATATTGCTTTAACATCTTACCGTGATAACAGAACCAACAATCCAAAACATTTATTTAAAAATTCAATCGACATAGACAGTCCGCTTGGTATTATGGATGAACATTCTTCTTTAATTGTTAGAAAAGTATTTCTACCATCTACTAAAATTTTAGAGACAAAACCTCGTCTTGGTTTTGATTATACAATGCCCGACAATGATCGAATTGTTAGACATCATTCGACGGTAATGAATTTTGAGGGATACTATTATCCATCACTTGCACTTGCTGCAACATCTCTATACTTAAACAAACCAATGGAGCAAGTAAAAGTAACCGAGGGGCAAAAGATTACTATTGATGGAAAACACTCTTTTCCTATAAACAAAAAATCTGAAATTTATATCAGTTTTCCTCAATCAAATCATTTTAAAAAGTATTCAGCATTTAAAATACTTAATGAAACAATCGAAATTTCCAGTTTGAAAAACAAACTTGTATTAGTGACAGTTGATGACCCAAGAGTTAATCAGTATTTTAAAACTGCTGTACAACCACAAGCATCAAAAAGTTTTATCAGAGCTTCTATAATGCAAAATATTCTTAACAATAACATTCTTGATAGTAAAACTGATAATGCCATGATGAATCTATTGCTACTCTTTGTCATTGGCGGACTGTGTGCCTTTGTTATGCCTCAGGTTACATCATTGTACCGATTTGTAATATTAGTTGGTGGATTGATATTACTTGCAAATCTAAACTATTTCTTATTCAGTTCATTTTTAATTTTACCCGATACTATATATATCGCTTTAGAGCTTATACTCTTTATGATTGCTGCCCCATTTGTAGATTCTGAACTTCTTACTGGAGAAGCAAAAAAATCATCTCCACTTAAATCTAAAATGCCAAAAGCACCTAAAGCTAAAGTAGAAAAATCTCAGTTAACCGAACCTCCTATACCAGTACGAGAGATTCAAAACAGTCCAAGTGATGCTGAGAATCAAAAGACTTCGGTCCTTGCAGATATCTCTGCTACCGACCATCAGTCACTCAGCTTAGGTGAAACTTCGATGAATAACACCGAGGAAAAAACATCAGCTATTTCATCAGAGCCTGAAATTATCGGTGGAGATTCATTCTCAGATTCTGACCAACAAGAGATTGAAAAGTTTGGTAATATAAACTTAAACGACTCTCAGGATTCACAAGAAATTCCGCTTCAACCAACAGACCTCAAGAAATTAGGGCGTTATGAAATTTTAGGAACTCTTGGTAAGGGTGCGATGGGGCATGTTTATAAAGGTGTTGATCCAGCTATTAACCGTCCAGTTGCTCTGAAAACAATTCGATTAGATTTTGTTAATGATATCGACGAGATGGAAGAATTAAAAGAACGGTTATTCCGTGAAGCTCAAGCTGCGGGTAAATTGTCTCATCCTAATATTGTTACTATTTATGATGTTGGTTCAGAAGACCAATTACAATATATCGCAATGGAATATCTTGAAGGTAAGACACTGGAAGATTTGATAAAGAAGACAGCTAAGCTGAATTTCAAAATCATTTCTAAAATAATTACTCAGATTTGTGACGCATTAGAGTATGCTCATGAAAAAGGAATTGTCCATAGAGATATTAAACCAGCCAATATTATGATAACAACGGACTATGATGTAAAGTTGTTGGATTATGGTATTGCCCGTGTTGATTCTAATTCGATGACTAAAACAGGTATAGCAATGGGTACACCAAACTATATTTCACCTGAACAACTCAAAGGTCAATCTGTTGATAGTCGTGCTGATTTGTTCTCACTGGGCGTAGTCATTTATGAGCTTCTTCTTGGTAGACGTCCATTTAAAGGTGAAAATATTACTTCGTTGATATATTCTGTAATGAACCATGAGCCAGATAAACCATCTAATGTAAACCCACAAATACCACTATTGTTTGATCATATTGTTGGTCGTGCATTACAAAAAGACCCAGATGAGCGTTATCAAAAAGCATCAGAATTGAAAAATGATTTAGCTGATTTTGTAGATTCATTTAGTTCCAGATAAATGTTATTATCCATTAAGAGAAAAGCCGTTGTTGACTTCTGTCACAGCGGCTTTATTATTTATAGTGAGAGAATTGTTTTCTACAAACGATGACAACATTCTATTGCTGGACCATTTTGAAACATATAAGCAACCAAAGCTGCAAGATCACCAATATCGATTTGCTCATCACAAACAATATCACCTGATACCATGTGTACAGGAGCTACACCTCCTTGGAACATATAGGCGGTAAGAGCAGTCAAATCTGCAACATCAACAACACCACTATTATCAATATCACCACAGACATAATTGATAAATTGTTTGGATACAACTCACAATTATTTAAGAGCAGTAAAGACTCATTACTTTTTGGCTCTAATTTGGATTGAATAATATGTTTAAATACTGTATGAACTTTGTTTGTAGTTATAAGTTTGTTCAAACCAACAATTTCGGATGAATAAGTTTGAGATATTGTTGCTTCATTTGCAAAAACTTTATCAGTTCGTTGATACATTTCAAAGATTACTGTATTAGGTGGAAATATATGTCGTGCCGTTATCCCTTTTTGTTCTATTTGGTTGATATGAATTTGTAATGAATCGTAGTTATTGGTGTTAAATTCTACTAAGTGCAGGTTTGTTGAATAAGCAGACATAGAAAGAAAGCCCTATCTTTTTGTAAAAACTTTTAATCATAAAACCTCCGATGTTATTGTTTTACTAATTCAATTTTTAAATCTGTTGGATTATCAGTAAAATTAATATCCAAAAATTTAGTATCATACCCTTGTTTCTGAAAAAAAACTTTTCTTACACCATTGCCAAAAGCACCATAGCTAAAATGACCTAAACTATCCGTTGTAAAAGATGGGCTACGTAAAGTATCTAACAATGTACATAATACTGAATCAAGAGATTGTTGGCTCAGAGAATCAACAACAACACCTCCAATAATGCTACTTGGTTCTGAAATAACCACTTCTTTATCACAACCAACAACTGTTAATATACTTACAATTGATAGAACTAATATAAATCGCTTCATTTTTTCACCTCCTTTCAAAGCTGTATAAGATATTGACTTTTTTATCGCTTATTTGTTTAAATAATTTTTTTTTTAGTTTTATTTGTCAATCACAAAATTAGCTCACCATAAATGGTTTGTTGAAGAACCCCTTATTTTGGTGCATACTTCGACTCCGCTCAGTATGACAAATGATAAGCTGTTGTCTTTCAAGTCACCCTGAGCGGAGTCGAAGGGTCTTGTAAGACTATTCTTGATCTGGTTTTTGTGAGAGGATATCTTCCGCTAAAGAAAGTGCCACTCCAGAAAGCATAACTTCGACCCCTAATTGTGTAAAGTCTGAAGAGATCAGTTCTCGGTCTAAAGCAGCATACAGAGAACATGAAGCTCCCTGTTCAACGACAAGCCCAGATAACCGTCCAGAAGTTTCAGCAACAAATGTTACTTCACCTAACTCTTCAGAAACAACAAAACCAGTACAGTTGTGTAACTGTAGATGAGAGTTACCAGTGTAAACGACAATAAGAGTTCCTCTATCTTTGCCTAAAGCTATTTCAGGAAAGACTTCAAGAGAGAGCGCACGTTTGTCGTCGTTGTTGACGATTTTAATACGAAAACGGTCAGATTCTTGCGAAAATTTTTCAGCACGCAAAACTTTGCTTATATTCTCAGCATCTTCAAGTGTAAATGTCTTACCTTTATGAAAATTGTCACTCATACTTTAATCTAACTTACTTGTTTTCATTGTTGTCTTTTGTATCTTTTTTGTCACTTTCGTCAATCGAACCTTTCAGTTCATTGGTAGTCTCTTTCATCGCAGACTTAAATTCATTAATACCTTTACCTAAACCTTTTGCGATTTCTGGAAGTCTTTTTGCTCCAAAAAGTAAAAGGATAGCTAAAAATATGAGGATCATTTCAAGTGGACCCATTCCAAACATGTTACACCTCCTGGTGTGAGTAAACCATTATAAATACCACCATCTAAAATAAATGATAACTAATAAAACGACAAGCATCGACATAAAATTTATTTTTAATTTTAAGCCAATAGTAAACGCAATAGTATATAAATCAATTTTTACAGCATCAAAACCTATTGGAATAGATTTTGTAAAGACAGTTTTTGCGGCACCATCAGGTAAAAAAGTTCCAACGATATCACCACAAAGTCCACCTAAGACCGCCCCTAAAATAAGAGCGACAATAATAAATGTAGTTTCTCTTCTTTTCAAGCTATCCGCCTATCGAAGTTTTTGAGAATGCCATTTGCAGAGATTCAAAAAGTTTTAATCCATCAGTTGAGCCTAAGATTTTTTCGACAGCTCGTTCGGGATGTGGCATCATACCTAAAACATTTCCTTCTTTATTTGAAATTCCTGCGATATTATTTATAGACCCATTCGGGTTACTTTGTTCATTGACATCACCATTTTCATCACAATATCTAAAAATTATCTGGTTGTTGTCTTCAAGGGTTTTAATATCACCATCAAAGTTGTAATAGTTTCCTTCACCATGAGCGATCGGGATTTTGAGAACGTCACCTTGTTTACAAGCAGATGTATAAACCGTTTGATTATTACTGACTTTGAGATGCACATATTTACAGCTAAAGCGAAGATGTTCATTTCGAATTAAGGCACCAGGTAAAAGTCCTGACTCAGTGAGGACTTGAAAGCCATTACAGATTCCGATAACTTTTCCACCACTATTGGCAAATTTAATAACAGATTCCATAATAGGAGAAAATTTGGCAATAGCACCTGAGCGTAAATAGTCACCATAAGTAAATCCTCCAGGTAAAATAATAACATCGGAACCTAAGAGGTCGTTAGATTTGTGCCAAAGAAACTCGACCTCTTCACCAACAACGTGGCGAACAGCGGCATAAGCATCATAGTCACAATTGGAACCTGGAAAAGTTACGACTCCAAACTTCATTAGTTTTTCTCCACGGTAAAGTTTTCAATAACTGGATTGCTAAGCAATTTCTCAGAAACTTCATTCACCATTTGGTCGATATTATCGGCATCAGCTTTTATTTCAAGTTCAAAAAACTTTCCTGATTTCACAGAGACAAAGTCGTCATATCCCATCTGTTTGAGTGATTTATGTATAGTTACACCCTGTGGGTCTAAGACACCTTCTTTGAGTCTTACAAAAACTGTTTTTTTACTGCTCATCATCTATCCTTCTATCAGAACTTCAAAGTTCATTTTGTTTGTTGGTCACTTTACCAACTCCTGCACTCAGCAAAACATATATCTGCTGTGCCATACCATATAATATATATAAAGCAAAAAACGGAAACAATAAAAGTCTTGGTTTTATTATAATTATTATTGCTGAAAGAACTAACAAAGCTAATTTTCTTTTTGCCTGTGGAGTATCAAAT
This sequence comes from Candidatus Zixiibacteriota bacterium, assembly GCA_024280215.1. Lineage (GTDB taxonomy): Bacteria > Zixibacteria > MSB-5A5 > GN15 > FEB-12 > QQUK01. The sequence goes on along the minus strand of JAJRQO010000015.1, from coordinate 116,752 downwards.
TTATCAGGAAATGCGTCGTATTTGACTTGTGAGACCATTAAAAAGGCAAAAACAACAATCATACTGATTAAAATCTGGCTATACTCCAAACTTCCCCAGATATGATAGGAAAATATGATATAGGCAACTAATGGAAGTGCCGCCATCGGAACAGGCAGGCCTAAAAAGTCCTTTTTCTCATCAATATCAGCAAAAATATTATATCGAGCTAATCGATATGAGGCCGCCATAATATAAACGATTGAAATAATCCATCCGAGCTTACCAAGATCGTTTAGAATTATCGTATGCACCAAAACAGCTGGAGCAACACCAAATGAGAGGAAATCAGCCAATGAGTCAAGCTCCACACCAAATTGAGAAGTGCCTCCGCTGATACGGGCGATTTTTCCATCGAGTGCATCTAAGAAACCCGCCAGAATAATCAGCCAACAGGCGTCTACGATATCGCCATTAAAGGCTGATAGAATGGCTAAGAAACCACAGACGATGTTGCCCATGGTAAAGGTACCTGGTATGACAGAACGATTAATCATCTATGCTGTTTTATCCTCAGTTTTATTCTTCACTTCTTTAGACGAGAGTAGTCCTATAATTGTTTCGCTTCCGACAACCCGATCACCAGCTTTAATATTTATGACTGAATCAGCTGGGACAAAAAGTTCTGTCCGTGATCCAAATCGAATAAGTCCAAACCTCTCGCCTGCTTTGACATTGTCGTTTTCTTTTATTTTGCAGACAATGCGACGGGCGATAAGTCCAGCAATCTGTTTGAAGATAATTTTCTGACCAGTTTTAGTAGTCATGCCGATTTCGGTCTGTTCGTTGAATTCCGATGCTTTGTCAACTGAGGCAACATGAAATTTACCTGGGTTGTATTTGACATATTCAATCGTACCATCTGATGGAATACGGTTGATATGTACATCAAAGACGTTGAGGAAAATCGCAATCTTGATAGTGTCACCACCGATAAATTCGTGATGACCGATATTTTTCACATAGAGTACTTTACCATCGGCAGGTGAAACTAAGACGCCATCGGTATGTTCAAAAGTACGCTTCGGGTCACGAAAAAAGTACATTATAAATAAAGTTAAAAATGCAAAGATAACCGAGATAACATATAAGGTTGTACTCTCAAACGCCAAATGAGCGGTGTAAAATACGACCATTAGAAGTAGTGATAGAAAAATAAATATGTATCCCTCTTTGGCTATCATTATTTAAAAACCCTCTTGAAAATTTTCGGAACGTTTTTGGTGTAATAAGCAATATCAAAACAGTTGTCGATTTCTTTTTTAGTTAGATATTTCAAAACTTCTTCGTCTGCTTTCAGGAGTTCCCTGAAAGGACCTTTGCCCGCATGAGCATCCATTGCATTTTTCTGAACCAAACGGTAAGCAATATCTCTTGTTTCAACTTTTGTTGTTAGTTTCAGTAAGAAGCGTTGAGAGAAAACAACTCCACCCTCAAAGTATATATTTTCAAGCATCCGTTTTTCGTTGACTTGCAAGCCTTTGAGCAGTTCAATAAATTTTTGGAGACCATAATCGATTATGATACATGAGTCAGGAATTATAATCCGTTCGACCGATGAGTGAGCGATATCCCGTTCATGCCAGAGAGCGATATTTTCCATAGCCGAAACTGCATACCCACGAACCAGACGAGCAATACCAGTAATACGTTCGGCGGTGATTGGGTTTTTCTTGTGTGGCATGGCTGAGGAGCCTTTTTGCTTTTTGGAGAACCCTTCCATCATTTCATTTACTTCAGTACGCTGGAGATGCCTTACTTCAGTAGCAAATTTTTCAAGTGAAGAACCCATGAGGGCGATTGCATTAATGAAGGCAGCGTGACGGTCACGCTGGATAACTTGCGTAGATACTTCGGCGACTTTTAAACCGAGTTCTTTGCAAACAGCTTTTTCAATTTTAGGGTCTAAGTTGGCAAAGTTACCAACCGCACCAGAAATCATACCGACAGAAATTGATTTGGTGGCAGCATCGAAGCGTTCTTTAGCTCGAGTTAGTTCGGTGTACCAGATGGCAAATTTGAGACCGACTGTTGTTGGTTCCGCAAAGACACCGTGGGAGCGTCCGATACATGGAGTCATTTTATATTTAAGAGCTAATTTTTTAATTTCTTTAAGAGCAAGAATAACTTTTTTGTCGATGATTGCTGCCGCTTTTTTCATTTGTAGAGAAAGAGCGGTGTCGAGCATATCCGATGATGTCATTCCATAGTGCATATACTTGGCATCTTCGCCAATGTATTCGGCAACTGCAGTTAAGAATGCGATGACATCATGGTTAATTTCTGCTTCAATTTCGTTGATACGGTCAACATCAAAGTTTGCTTTTTTGGCGATGACTTTATACGATTTCATCGGAATCATTTTGGCTTCCGCCATAGCTTTGGCAGCGGCGACTTCTACTTCTAACCAGCATTGGTATTTACTTTGGTCAGACCAAATATGCCCCATCTCTTTAAGTGTATATCTTTCGATCATTTTATTTATTTGCCTTTTTGTAATCAGCTAAGAAGCCTTCGAGTCCTGAGTCTGTTAGTGGATGCTTGATAAGTTGTGAAATAACCTTGAGTGGCATAGTGACAACATCGGCACCAATAAGTGCAGCATCTACAACGTGCATAGGGTGTCTGACAGAAGCGACTAAGACTTCGGTTGAAAAAGTGTAGTTGTTGTAGATTGTGCAGATTGAGTCAATTAGTTCCATACCGTTGTGAGAGATGTCATCTAAACGTCCGATAAATGGTGAGACATAAGTCGCACCAGCTTTGGCAACAAGAAGTGCCTGCATTGGCGAGAAGACTAATGTTGCGTTAGTCATGATACCTTGAGTTGAAAGTGCTTTTATTGCTTTAAGACCTTCTAAAATTGTTGGAATTTTGACGACGATATTGTCACCAATTTTCATAAGCTCTTCGGCTTCTTTCATCATACCATCAAAATCAGTAGCGATGACTTCGGCAGATACAGGTCCTTTTACCACTTTACAAATCTCTGTCAAAATTTCTTTATACGGGGCAGTTTCACGTGCAGCGAGAGATGGGTTAGTGGTGACACCATCTAAAACACCGAGCGATGCAGCTGTTTTGATTTCTTCTAAATTAGCGGTATCAATAAAAAATTTCATTCTATATTCCTTTAATATTCGACCGAAACAAGGTACAATCCATGTGCCGGTGCACAGCTTATAATTCTATAATCAGTAGAGCTTTCTATAATATCTCTAAACGATTCTAAAGTCAAGTTATGCTTGCTATTATCCTTTTTAATCACGGCTAAATCAACCATCGCTCCAACCATAGAACGAATCATGCTGTGTAGGAAGCGGTTACCTTTTATTTCAAAAATAGCTCTGTTTTTATCGATTTTCCAGCTGGCAGAATAGATGGTGCACAAGTTGTTTTCTTTGCGGGATGTGATCACGCAAAATGGAGCAAAATCATGTTCGCCAATAACGATTTCGGCTGAATTGTGCAAAATGTCAAAATCTAATTTTTCTGACATCTCCCATCTCTGTTGGTAATAAAGGGCTGACTGTTCGAACCCGATTATATAGCGGTAGACTTTTGAGAGAGCATCAAATCGAGAATGAAATTCAAGGTCAACTTCTGAGGCTGACTTGATACGAATATCTTTTGGAAGATATGCATTGAGAGCATTTTTGTATTGCTGAGGTTCGATGGTGTGGTCGATTTGAAAATTTGCGGTCTGCCCGTGGGCATGAACTCCCGCATCGGTTCGCCCTGCTGCTAAGAGATTGACTTGTTGTCCTGTCGTTTTAAAAAGAGCATCTTGAATTTTATCTTGTACGGTGGTGGCATTGATTTGAGACTGCCATCCAGAATAATTGGTGCCATCATATTCGACAATTAGTTTTATATTTTTTCTGCTCATATTATCCTACCCAGTAAAACAGAAGTGAAATTGTTACCAGAGACAGAATCAAAAAACTGGTATCTCTATAAGAAAAAGAATCGGTTGTGAAAAATGTTCGCTCTTTGTTTGAGTCATATCCTCTTGCTTGTAAAGCATCGGCAAGCTCGTCGGCTCGACGAATTGCTGAGAGCAAAAGCGGAATCAAGAGAGATTTTAGGTTGAGTATTTTTTTTATGAACGAACCAGTGTATTTCACACCTCTCATTTGTTGAGCATTTTTTACCGTTTGGTACTCATCATATAAAATCGGAATGAACCGAAGTGAGATAAACAGGAGAAGCGAAAAATCCGATAAAGGAAATTTAACTATTTTGAGTGGTCGTAACAACTTTGTGATTGCTTCTGAAAGTTGCGATGGTGAACAGGTCAGGGTAATTAAAAAGGCGGTCGACAAAAACAGCACCAATCGCAAGGAATAATATCCCGCCGAGATGATTGCTCCTTTGTAGAGTGAAAAGCTGAAGAGCCTAAAAAGTGGTTCGGTCTCTTTTCCAGAAAAAAGCAGATGGTAGCCAGCGGTGAAAAGTATAAAATACAAAATTGGTTTGAGATTTTCTTGGCAAATCTTTTTATCAACTCCAGCAAAATAAAGCGAACATGCGATAAGAATGAGCATCGAAATTGAAAAGAGCCACGAGTTTGTTAAGAGTAGTAAAATCAAGACAAGAAGTATTGGCAACACTTTTGCTCTTGCATCAAGAGAGTGCATAAATGAGACTAATGGACGGTACTGTCCAATCATAACGGTTGCTTGTTGAAACATAGTAAGAGTATAGTTTCAAATCAGTTAACAGTCAACAGATTCCGCAGAAATTAAGATATGTTCGTTTTTTTATTTATCTTTTTTTTGCTGAGTTATTTTCATTGCTGGACAATTGCAACAAGCAGATTTTTCTTTTTTCTTTTTTAAAAGATGAAAGACAAGATAGGCAACAGCCAAAAAACAAATTGCAATAATAATCATATTTTGTAGTTCTGTAGACATTATAAACCAATCCCTGATAAGAGTTGATAACTAACAAAAGCACCAATATATGCTAAGACCGTCATATAGGTAAAGACAAAGGCAGGATATGCCCATGTACCAGTTTCCTGTTTAATCGTAACAAGGGTTGCACCGCATTGACAACAGAGAGCGAAAAAGACCATAATAGAAACTGCGACGGCGACGGTAAAGACAGGCTGTCCAACTTTGTCTCCATCTTCCCATTTTGCCTGACGCATCTTGTCGACAAGTGATGACGACTCTTCATCGACATCAGAACCAAGATTATAAATAGTTCCTAAGACAGCGATAATAACTTCACGTGCAGGAAATGACGCCAGCACCGACATGGTGATTTTCCAGTCCCATCCAAGTGGCTTAAAAAGTGGCTCGACTGTTTTTCCCATCTTGCCTAAGTATGAATTACGAATCTGATAACCTGCAGCTTCATTGGCAAGGTTGTTAATCTTATTAAGTGCCGAAAGCTCAAACCGTTTGTATTTGGAATACCTATTGATGACATCTGTATAATCAAGATTGAGACCATGGATTTTGACAATCATAGAATCTAAATTTTTCACTGAGCTAAATTTATCAATCGTTTTCATTAGCTGATTTACTTTTACTCTTTGAATAAAATCATAGCCATTAGCAAGTTCATCAATATCAGCAACAGTAGATTTTTTATTCATTTCGATAGAGAGTTCAATACGTTCTTGTTTTTGAGTCGTATCGACAGAACTCTCAATATGCGGATAGTAACTGAGAGCCCACACAATAATGGTAATTGCCATAATCACCGTACCCGCACGAATAATAAAATGTTTGGCACGATTAAAAACTCGAATAAAAACAGATTTTACGGTCGGAATTTTATATGATGGTAACTCCATCAAAAAGGTTCCGATTTCAGTTTTGAAAAATGTCTTCTTTAATATGAATGAAACAATCACGGCAACGACAATACCGAGTAAGTATAAAAGTGTCAGTGTTAAGCCTTGTAAATTTACAATTCCATAGTACGACTTGTATGGGAGGAATGCCGAAATCATAATAGCATAAACAGGAAGCCGAGCCGAACAGGTCATGAGAGGAGCAACAAGAATAGTCATGAAACGTAATTTTTTATCTTCGATTGTACGAGTCGCCATGATTCCTGGGACGGCACAAGCGAATGATGAGAGCATCGGAATAAATGATTTACCCGAGAGACCACACCATCTAAACATACGGTCGACTAAAAATGCTGCTCGAGGCATATAACCAGAATCTTCTAAGAGGGCAATAAACAAAAAGAGAATCACAATCTGAGGTATAAAAATCAATACTGAACCTACACCCCCAATAATACCATCGGTAATGAGTGACCGAAGCGGTCCGTCGACCATATTGGCATCGACTGCCCCAGCAAGAATCGCAAACATACCATCGATAATATTCATGATTGGTTCAGCCCAACTAAAAATCGATTGAAAGACAAAATACATCATCAGAAACAAAAATATTGGACCAATTATAGGGTGTAGTAGAACTTTATCAATTTTTTCGGTTTTAGTCCGACTGGTCTTTTCATCTTTCGTAACAGCAAGTACATAAATTGATTCTGATTTTTTTGTTAAGGCAGATGTTTCCGCTTGGGAAAGATAGCCACAATTTTTTAAAACCAGTTCTCTTCCCTCTTGTAAAATTTTTGAAGCACTATCACCAACATCTGTGACAAATCGTTTTTCTGCTACGCCATCTTCATCAAAAATGATACGAGCATAGTGAGCTCTTGAACGAGTTTTGTCACCAAAGTTCTCTTTGAGTAGGTCTAAAAGTTTTTCAGTCGCATCACAATAAATTTTTTCAGGCACTCTTTTGGGTTCGTGTAATAATTCAACAGCTTTTTCTTTTAAGAGATTGACCCCATCCCCTTTGTTACCCACAACAGGAATGACAGGAAGTCCGCCAAGTGCTTGCGATAATTTGTAACAGTCTACATTAATCCCTCTCTTGAGAGCAATGTCAATCATATTGACGGCAACAACAACAGGAAGATTGGTCTGAAGGATTTGTAATAAGAGATAGAAGCTTCGTTCTAAATTGGTTGCATCTAAAACGGCAATAATAACATCAGGAGCTTTATCCCCTTTAACTTCACCAAAGAGTGACGAGGCAGCAATATATTCATCTGGTGTAAAGGCAGCTAACGAGTAAGTGCCTGGGATATCAATAAGAGAATATTTTTTAGATTTATCGTGAACGATTGAAAACTGTCCAATAATACGTTCGACGGTGACACCCGGATAGTTGCCTACATGTTGATTGAGACCAGTAATATGATTGAAGATTGTAGTCTTGCCACAATTGGGATTACCGCAAAGAGCAATGACGCTTGGGGCGGAATCCTTAGGAGCGATGTTTTGAGCCATGGTTACAGGAGTTATTCATCAAGTTCAATTGTAACTATTGACGCCTCGGCATGCCTCAATGAGAGACAACAGGGACCTACCTGAATTTCCATCGGATCGTTGAGTGGTGCGTTGCGAACATGTTCGATATCACGACCTGGTACAACACCAAGCTCTAAAAGTCTTCGAGAAATTCTGTTATCATCTGTGAAGCCGATGATTTTACCTTTTTGACCTGGTTGTAGTTTATTTAAATGTGTCATCGATGTTGCCTTTATTTTTATTTATCATTTACAAGTGAAAGGTAATCAATTACGGCATTCTTTTCAGATTGCTGTAATTTCAATTTCGTACCATACAAATTAACAGCCTTTGCCCACTCGGCATCAGTATGATTTGAAGGAGGTATAAGATTATGACACTTATCACAAAGCGATTCAAATATTTTCTTACCCTGTTTTTGTTGAGCATTTAGTTGAACAGACTCTGAGCATGCAACAAGCATGAGTGCTATAAGAATAATAAGTGGCATGAGATTACTCATCATCGGCTCCATTGTTGTTTTCATCTATTGCTTTGTTTTGACAATCATTACAAAGCCCATGAATTTCGATTTTAAAATGCTCTGGAGAAAAATCACGGTCACCAGCAGTTTGTGCTAAGATACCAACCAGTTGTTCAACTGGAAATTCTTCTAATTTTTTACATGAAAGACAAAAGAGATGTCCATGAGGAACTTTGGTAACACGGTCATATCGAGTGATACCATCACCAAGGTTAACCTCTTCTGCTAAGCCAACTTTGCAGATGAGCTTTAAATTACGCCAAACAGTCGAATAGCCAATAGATTGGTCAAGATCACGCACTTTATCATACAACTCATCAACAGAAACATGCTCGCCCAACTCAAAAAATGAGCGGAAGATGAGCTCTCTCTGTGGAGTCATTTTGAAACCTTTTGTACGTAAAAATTCTTTCATTTTGTCCTTTTCGCCTAAATGAAATCGACTTTCATTTTCAATTATACTATATATCGACAAAAAGTCAAGTGAAAATTAGCACAAGCACGACTTTTTTTGATTAGATTTAACTTGTTGGTAGATAATAAAATAGCCGCCCTTGGGAAGAGCGGCTATAGAAATAATATAAATGGACTTTATAATTATTTCAGTAGATTCATTTTTTTGGATACAACTTCACTTCCCCGAGCAAGACGGTAGAAGTAGATTCCAGAGGCAACTTCTTGATTGGCAGCGTTGGTTCCGTCCCATTGAACTGCGTAATTACCAGGAATTTGGGCTTTATCGACCAATGTTACCACCCTCTGCCCCAACATGTTGAAGACTTCAAGTGTAGTAATCGCACCAAGTTCTTTTGTTGGTCTAATCGTATATTGAATAGTAGTTGATGGGTTAAATGGGTTCGGATAGTTTTGGTTTAAGACAAACGAACTTGGAATTTGAGCAAACGGATTGCCATCATAGATATCGGTTGAAACACCACCAAAGAAATCAACAACGGATGCGATGAGGTCGGCTTTAGTGTTTTGAGAAGATCTATTATCATCGATATATTCTACCGCAAAAGAAAAGAGAGCTGATTTATAAGTACCTTCATATGTTACACCTACAACTTGAGAATTGGCTGTAAAAGATGGTAATCCTGAACCAGCTGGTGCTAATGTAGGTGTAGTATAAAATTTTGTTAAAACAGGAACGACCTCAAGCCCATCTCCAACAGGGTTACCGCTAACTCCAGTTAAAATTGGCCACTTTATACCAACATCTTTACGAGCGTGGAAATAGTTAATCAAAAACAGAGAGTCTAATGCCCAAATGTCATCGACACCAGTCAACGTCGAAAGCATGACATGCTTACCATTGTCCATCAATTGTTTCATAATCGAAATATCAGCAACGGTAATCGCTTGACCAGCACCAACAGAATCACCAGTATGCCAGAGAACCATGTCGTAAGCTGTTAAGTCAGCTAAAGTAGGTGTACCTGAGTTGTTAATGTCCCAAATATCAGCAGGGACTCTTTTTTCATAGAGAGCGTTGTTTAGTTCCTGTTCTAAGGCAGCACCTCGGTCACCATCAACAATGACGATATTTGGTCTCCCAAGCGTCACTTCAAAACCGAGAACTTCTGTGTGCGTTGCACTTCCTGCGATAGGTTGGTTAGAAGCGTCCAAAGAGTCCGTGACTATCGTTAAGAAAAATGAGTCAATATGAGGAGTCAGGGTATCAGGGACAATAAACTCAATCGGGTTAGATGGATTATCAAAAAGGGCAGCATTAAAAGTACCTAAAATAGTAACATTATTTTGGGTAAATTGTAAGCCTGAATTGTTACTTGATAAAGTAGCATGTACATTTTCTGTTGGTCTCATTCTATTTATAATAGAGAAATTGAATGTGATAGTCTCGCCTGCTTCTAAATAACCGTCACCGTCAGCATCGGACATAACAAATGGGTTCACTCCAATAGGTTCAATTTTCGGTCTTGAATAGGTGACATCAAGATCAGCATACATGAGTGAGTCAGAAGCTGTAATATTCCATACGGACAATTGTGATTCAAAGCCATTATAGTAATCAGAATTCGGGAAATCATAGTGTGAAAAATTTCGATTAGTTGATGCTCCAGGGAAAGGGTCTCCTGCATCACCATTGGAACCAGCAAAAGCTAATTGATCGAGTCCATCAGCTTGCTCTAATGCAACTTTATAGTTTAAAAAGTTAGTGTTTGTAGACTTTGTATCATCTATATGATAAATTAACATTCCTTCACTTGGGAGAAACAAATCAAAACCGACTCTTTGTCTATTTTCAACAATAAAATATTCAGTTGTAGAACCAGAGGCGTTATAAAGTTTATATGCGACAGGTGATGTTTCGATTTGAGGGATTTCCTGATTATAAAGATTATCAGTGACATCAATAAGATTTATGAATCCAAGTTCACTTTTAGACCATGGGTCAAAATGAGCAGGTACTTTGGAGTCGCCGTTGTAGTTTCCAGAAGCCATGAGAGACCATCTTCCGAGACCTTCAGAGTTTGTATTAAGTGGGTTTGTATCGTATAAATCAGGTAAGCCTAAAAAGTGACCGTATTCATGACAGAAAACACCAATCGGAGAAAGTTCGGCACCCGCACCAAAGCCATATTCTTCAGGGTTCATATTATAGTTGTACACATCAACACCATCTAAAATTCGGTGATTCGCGAGATTCCATTTGTGAGACCAAATATCATCACCAGAACCAGTTAATTCAGCACCTGGTCCTGAGTGAATCAGAATAACCCCATCACAGATATTGTCATTATTAAAATCATATCTTGAAAAATCAACTGCACTATCAGCCATAGAAACAGCATCATTGACCATAGTTTGAGCATTTTGAGGATAGCTACCAAGTCCACTCTCACCATTGGTATAGTATGCGTATGTTTGTGGCATACGATATGTGCCAAAGATTTCACCTTGGATATAGAAATTTCCATAGGAGTTTTCAAGATAATAGTCAGTCATAGAACCAGTTGGGTTATGGAAATTTTCAGAAAAGAGGATAGAATCAAAATCAAGCTTGGTTCCATTCAGACCTGCATCCATAGGATGGTCAGAGAAATCAACCATCAAGACTAAAACCCGAATAGTATCAACAACATTAACACCAGAGGCTAAGAAGTTATTTTTTTTAAGTTGAGCATGCTCAACGGGAGAACAACCACCACGTTTGTGGAAGTCATGTAAAATTTCCATGCGTTGTTCATATACGCCATCTTGTTTCCATTTAGCGACGACCTCCTCAGATGGGGCGACGGCAAATACAATTTGAGCCGAAAAACTCAATGTAAGCAGAAGTAAAAGTAAGCTCTTTGTCAATTTTTTAATTTCTAACATTATCTATGCCTTTGTTTATCTTAGTTATATTCTCTTTAAACATTCTAATTTGTAGACTGTTCCAGTCATTGTAAAGTCTTATTTTAAAAGTGTCATTTTTTGCGTTTCAAACTGCGTGTCAGAGCTTAATTTGTAGAAATAAATCCCACTTGCGACAGAACTATTTGCATTGTCGGTCGCATCCCATTGGTATTCATGCGACCCAGCAGGAAGATTGCGATTAACGAGGGTTTTAACCTTTTGTCCTAAGACATTGTAAATTTCAAGTTTGATATCAGAAGATGATGCGAGATTAAACTGGATTGTCGTGGTCGGGTTAAAAGGGTTCGGATAATTTTGAAGAAGCTCAAACTGTTTTGGAAGATTCACATTATTGTCATCAATACCAGTTGTAATATCAAATTTTTGTTGAGCCAAAACAGCGTTGTCATACAATTCATTGATTGAGTTGCCACAAACATAAGCATAAGCTATTTCAAATGATTGATTGGGAGCGAGTGAGAAAAGTGCTGAGGAGGTGAAAAACATCATATCACCTACAACAGAGTTATCAATATTGTTTTGTTGTTCGGTAAGAGTTATAAACAGTTCATTATTTGTAAAACCGATTTTACCATTTGAGTTTTCAAACATTCTGAACGAGTCGATATTTTTAAGAGCTACGACACCAACATAGATACCGTTATCATCAGTTTGATAGACCAAAGAAAGAGAGTTATCAAATTGGAGCTTATCTGATTGTGATAAATCGAAATCATGTAAGGCACCAAAGTATAAGTTTGAAATAGTTTGGATTGAACTATTTTCCAATCGGTATTTAACAATAAGTAGTCCCTCTTCCCCACTAATATTTGAGTGGATAGTTTCCTGATGAACTTCAATAGGAATTGCTGTGGTTGATTTACTGTCATCAAACACAGCAGTACGACTTTCTTCACCAGAGGCAGAAAGTGATGAGCCACTAAGTGAAACAATCGGATTAAAATCGGACTTTTTGAATGAGCCGTTTTCATCACGGATAGAAGTTGACATTTGAAGTGCTGAACGACCGATGACAAGACCTGTTTCATAGAGAAGATTTGGTGAGTTATTAAATCTAAAACCATCACTTGAGAGGTTATACAGTGAACCCGGAGCAAATCCGAATGAACCAAAGTCAGAGACTGAAAGATTGAGTTTAGAATTTTGATGAGTCGCAACTGTACCCTGCGATGGTACACCAACAGTAAGTGAAAGTGCTACGGTGTCGATTGCTGTTGTGTTTGTAGAGCTAATAAGAACTTGAAGATCGACAATTGCTCCATGGGCAAGTGATGAATCGAGAGTCATCTGGTAAGCGTTAGCATTTTGTGCGATTGTACCATCAACACCAAAGAAGAAAGTCTCAGAGTTAGACTGGATAGTCAGATTGGTATCTGCTGATTTTATTTGTACAATGGCAGTTTCAACATTTGCAAAAGAATTTTGTAAAGTTAAGAAAAGCTCAAATGATTCACCTGGAAGAATGTACGGATTAGAAAAATTATATGATGTAATTTCATATAATGGATTTAGAGGAAGCGGGATATATTGTAAAATTGATTGTAAATCGACAAAGCCGTGACCGTATGAATTATCTTCGTTCGCTTCACCTAAGTCAATCGCTGCTTGGATAAATGCATTTTTAATTTGCTCAACAGTTGCGTTTTCATTGTACTGACGAATTAAAGCAACCGAACCAGCAATATATGGAGCCGCCATTGAAGTACCAGACATATAAGCAAACCCACCACCTTTTGTGGAAGAACGGATATTGACACCAGGGGCGACAACTTCAGGTTTGATTTGCGTTGGGTCACATGATGAAGGACCCCGACTTGAAAAGTCAGCAACTTCTTTATTTATATTCACTGCCCCGACAGAAAAAGAGTTAAGTGGTGTTGTTGCTCTGTCGGCAGGTGAACGAATTGACATCGGTTCAGGGCCTTCATTACCAGCAGCAAATATAGTAACGATTCCTGCCGCTTCAACATTGTCAATGACACCCCAAAAAGTATCATCACATGGGAAGAAAAGTCCTTTTGGAATCCCCCAGCTATTTAAAATAACATCAGGAACATCATCAGTTGTACTAACATCACCATCAGGATTTAATGACCATTGGAACGCCTCGATAATATCACTTAAGGTCATACTTAAACTACGACCTTGGTCAATAACACCAGCGGTAATCCATTCTGCTTCAGGAGCTACACCAAATGAATCAGCATCCATAGAACCAACCATAACCCCCATTGTATGGGTACCATGCCCAGTCGCATCTTGTGGTAATGATTCAGGAGCAACCTTTGAAAACCATGAAGCAGAAAGAGCAGTATGGTTTCCTCTCCATTTAGAAGCAAGAGCAGGATGGGTTCCATCAACACCTGTATCGAACGAACAAATTAAAGAGCCTTTTCCTTTAAGACCTTTATTCCATAGAGCAGGAATATTCATAAGAGAAAGCTCATTTGATATTGCGATAGAAGTTGATAGAGGTGCAGGCACATTTTTGATAGGTGCTTCAAAGTTAAGCTGTGCATTTTCAATAATAGATTTTACCCCTTGTAATTCTGACAATATTTTAATTTCTGTCAAAGTAAGCTGAGCAGTATAGGCAGGTACAATCCAATGTTTGATAATTTTTTCTTTAGAATTTTGATTCAGATAAGATTCAATATTTAATTGATTGTCCGCTCTATATGAAGTTAGTTTTGAGATTACATTTTTGATATTTTCAGCACGGTTATAACTTCTGTTTGCTGGTGCCATAAGTTGTAGCTTAGAAGATTGTTCGTATGTATCAAGAAAGACAACAACCGTTATAAGCGAGTCAGAATCGTTTGCCACGGATAACCGAGGTGATAAAACCGAGGCTGAGGCAACTGAAGTAAGTAGAAGTAATAATAGAACAGTTTGAAATATCGATTTAATAGTAGAATAGCTCATTGATTCTCCTAAAATTTATAAAGTCCGTATTACTCTTTTGCAAGGGACATGCCAATCCGAAGCAGTAAACCAATCATTCAGACGTTAAACGTATCTCTTTGTTAGAGTGGGAATTACTAAGGCAAATTGGTTAGCAGACCTTATTTGATTTGTCGAAATAATTTTCACAACAATGCAAAACTTAGCACAATCTTCATTTAGGAGGGTAAAAATGGATGCAAAATATTATAAGCAAAGAGGCAATAATTTTCATATCTTTAAAAGATGAAAAGCCATATTAAAGAACATTTACCAATCTATCTTATTCTACTTTTAGGACTTTGTTTACGTTTGGTCTATATTTGGGAGTACTCACAATTACCCGAATGGACTCAACTAACAGTAGATAACAATTTCCATCATTATTGGGCTTTGACAATTGCCGATGGTAATCTTTTGGGAGATACAACATACTTTAGAGCACCATTTTATATCTATTATTTGGCTGCAGTTTACAAATTGTTCGGGGTCTCTTTGTGGGCGGTACGGCTTTTTGGAGTTCTCCCTGGTCTTTTATCTATTTATATAACATATCTGATTGGAAAATATGTCTATAACAAACATACTGGACTTATAGCTGGAACTCTTCATGCGATTTTCCCTATTATTTATTATTTTGAATCAGAGTTATTGCTTGATTCTCTGTTTATGTTGCTCTTTCAATTAGCGATTTATTTCTATATAAAATGGTGGAAAGAGGACTCTTCAAAAATACTGTTTTATTCTGGATTCTTTTTTTCCCTCGCCTCCATCACACGACCGACCGCATTAGTAATAGCACTTTTTTGTCTGGTAATTATTTTTGTTTTGAAAAGATATAAACTGAAACAAGTGCTTCTTTTTACTCTTGGTCTAACTCTTTGTATTGCTCCTGTTTTTATTCGGAATATTGTTGTCGCAGGTGATGCTGTACTGATTGCTTCACAGGGAGGAATAAATTTATATGTGGGAAATAATGATGCCGCTGATGGACTCTCGGCAGTTCTGCCTGCACCATTGGGATACAATTGGCATATAAAACAGATTTCCTATATTGCCGAAAAAGAATCCCACCGTAAATTATCAGCAATTGAGATTTCATCATTTTGGGCAGTAAAAGCATTCCAATGGATTCAAGAAAACCCTTCACGTTTTTTGCAGTTATATACTGAAAAGCTGTATCATAATATTTCCAATAGGAAGATTTCTAACAATCGGTATTTAAAACAATTTTTCAATAAAATAACAGTGCTAAAATATAACTATTTGTCATTTGGGATTTTATTTTGCTTGAGTATTACTTCGCTTCTTTTAACAAGGCGAGAAAATAAGCAGGCACTCTTTATTGGAAGTATTATAATATTATATATACTGTTAACTTCTCTCTTCTTTTTTAGCAGTCGCTTCAGACTCCCGCTTATTCCATTGTATCTGATTTTATCTGCTCATACATTATTGGCTCTCAGAGTTTTATTCAAAAAAAACCGTAAACATGCATCCATTATATTAGGCGTTACTATTTTATTTGGACTTTTCTCATACTACCCTGTTGTCACAATCCCTCAAGGTTCGGCATCACTTTTATATACATCACAAGGTCTTTATTATTCAGCAATGGGAGAACAAAAACAAGCCTTAGCATTGTTTAAAAAAGCAAACGCATGTGAGCCTGATATGCCAGAGGGTAATCTTAACATTGGGGCGACATATCTAAAATTAGGTCAGACTGATTCGGCATTGCATTATATCAATAGAGAAAAGATGTTACACCCTCTGCAATCAAAAGGCTTTACCAATGCGGCGTCAATTTATTACAATTTAGGAATGTATGATTCAGCTTTGGTTCAAATAAACAAATCCCTTGAACTTGAACCGTACAAAGTTATTGCGAATCAACTTTTGGGACGGATAATTTTTCATCTCAATCATTCTATATTTGAAATTCAAAAACAGATTATAGATATAAGAAAACGAACTGGTGATAATATTTATATTTTAAATGATCTGGCAACATCTATATATAACGACCCATCGATTCAGAACTCGTTGGCAATTTCAATTTTGCATGATGCGGTGGAGTCTACCCCACCAGCGATCGAGACTGACGATGCATCGTTTATGCATCTCTCGCCTAATACAACAATTTTGTGGAATAAGCAGAGAGCACTTTCTTATTATCATTTAGGATATATCAGTGGAATCACAGGTAAGTTTAATGATGCAATCAGATACAGCAATAGTTCAATCGCAATTGATTCCTCTCTGGCTGATGCGTATCTAAATTTAGTAAGTGGGTATTTTTCTACCAACCAAAAAGAAAATGGTCTACAGGTTTTAAAAATCGCTTTAGAGAAATTCCCTCATCATAAGAACTTACAACAAATAGAAAACATTCTACAACAATAAAAAAAGGATTGAACAAATGTTCAATCCTTTTCAATAATATATGAGAACAGTAAGTTAATTACTGCTTTGTTCTTTTCTTAATTCAGCTTGCTCTATCAAACGTTCACCATAATTTTGGCGAGCCTCTTCGATAGAAATCTTAAAGACAGCATCATCATACCGATCTTCTCTCATAACAGTACCGCTTAAAGCTGGATTATACAACCAATCTAAGACATTGTTAGAGATTTCCTGTGCTTGTTGAGCATTCATTGTAAGTAATGTAAAGTTAAAATGAACAGATCTAAACAAGTTAGACTGGAATTTATGTCCAACAGGAGAACCTTCAAACTGGAAGCGAAACGGATTATTGTTACCGTATTTTGATTTATAAAGATACATAACTTCTGTTCCGAAACTTCTGGCAGCCCAGTTTACTTCAGGTAAGGCAGCAAGGGAATCATTCCATTCAGGAAGAAAGTTTGTTAATCCCCATTTAAGTCTTGTATGCAAAAGAGTTGTATCAATATCAAGATTTGGCCATTGGCTTTCATCTATTGAATAGGTCCCAATAAAGTCTTCATTTCGAATACCTTCAAATAGCCCATTTGCCCACCAACCAGTATATGTCATTAAATCTACACCAAGATATCGAGTATATGTAGTAGGAACTTCAAGCCTATCTTGATAGTCTTTTGAAAAAACTGAAGAAAGTGGGTTTCTCCAAACAGCCCAAGCATTAATTCCAGCATCCATAGCGGACAATATCTCTGGATATAAAATTCTATTTGTAGAAGTGAAACCAGAACTTCTATACGATTCACTATTAAGAATAAGTACTTTATGCTTCAATAAAATACTAAGTGGTATTTGACCTACACCATATCTACCAGGGTTTACATAGTCAATGCCTGTTTTTGATAAACCAACTCCAGGAGCAAATTCAGAAGTGTCAAAAATAATTGTTCTTCCTGTCGAATCAGCCCAGTTATGAATGATATTATACCAAAATGCTTTTGATGAATCCACATTGGCATATTGAATACCATTAGACGGAGTAAAATCAAGTACTGCAATATCCCGTTCATATTTTGGATTGATGATTGGGAATGTAACAAATTCAGGTGTTAAATCTTTTACTAAGGCATCATCTCTTGAACGAGTCCAAAAGATAAAGTTCATCTCTAAGGTTGTATCAGAAGGAAAATTACGATACAAGTTATAGATTGTATCGGATTCGTTTTGAACCCATTCGTCAATACCATTAAAGGAAGCAACAATAAATTTATCCGTTACTAAAGTAGTATCAATATTTAAGATTCTACTTTTTGTATAGAATGGAGTACTTCCTGAGTCTGAGAAGAATGTTGCATCGAACTCGACTCCAGTACAATTTTCAACAGGTATCGTAGTAGAGTCACCACCAATAACTGTATCGACTTGGATAGTTTCACAAGTCCACAACGTATCACCGAGATGTAAAATTATGGCATCAGCGGTCACAAAGACATCTTCAACTAAAGTATTATTAATTATATCAATTGTATCTTTTGTAAATGGACCAAAGATTTTCCACTCGTAGTCAAAAGGAGGAGGTGTCAGTCCTATATCATCATAATCTTTTCTATCTTCACCCCACCATTTAAATCTTGCACCAGTTACAATACCACCCTCGAACACAGAGTTTACGAATGGGGTATCATTACCAATGTCAAAGATAAATGTCTCAGGTGGGTTATCATTGCGACTAAATAAACGAGAAGCAATAAGCGACCCCTTACCTTCTAAATCAAACGCTTGAATAAAGATATACTGAGCAATTGGATTTGCGACAGGGTCTAATGTATCAGCCAATAATGGTAATGTATTAGTGGTATGCGGATCAGATTCTGTTTGATTTAAATCAATTTGAATCCATTGATCATCCGTAAGAGAATCTTTGTACATTTCAAGACCACCACCAGCCTCAACAGTCACACTATCAATAATATGATAACGATAATAATCAATCAACCCATCAGGATCAGTACCAATCCAATGAACTTCAGGATTTCTTGAGAACAATTGACCTTCAGGTGGGATATTTACAAATTGAACAATCGGTGCAATGTTCGCATTAACATCTCCAGAAACTGTATCAGAACAGCCAGAGAGCATAAACATTGAGACAAGAACAATCAATGTTGCAAACAACATAGTCAAAATTTTAGTTTTATTTTTCATAATATATTTATTCATCTACCTTACCAGTCTTTCTCTAAAATGCCAAGGACATTGTAAAACGGTGAACTTCTGTTAACACTCCAAAATCCTGGAATGCATAGTCAAATCGAATTTCGCCTTCTTCACCAAATGGTACACGTACACCACCACCAGCCGTAAAGCCATCTTCATCATAGTTAAAGCGACTTCCGCCTCTAAGAGAAAAACGTTCTTTGAAAGTATATTCCATACCAGCATTATATTTTTCTAAGTTATCAGAAGGATGAGATCCTTCAGCCGCAAAAGCAAGAATGTGATTTTCAGCTTCGACAACATTGATAGTTCCACCAAACTTAAAGTTAATAGGAAGCGGGAAAGAATTACTGATAAATGTCATATCAGGACCAAAGTTAGAAATTGACATCGCAATTTTAAAACCTCTGAAACCAGTATCATAGTTAGTACCAACATCAGCAGCCCATCCAGAAGCAGAATAGTCAAGCGAGTTCTGACCAATAAATTTCACAGAGATACCAACAGAAAAGCGATCAGTGAGGTATCTACCATAACTTATAGATGCCGCATAGTCGTCCCAAGAAAAAGTTCTTCCTGTACCCTCAATAGTTCCTCTTTCATATGTTCTTTCGATCATATCGCCAGAACGTAAGCCATAAAATCCTACACCTAAGACCCCACCAACAGATTCAAGTGGCATCCCGAAGCCAACAAAAGAATAGCTTATATCTGACGGCATTTGGATTTGTGTAAATGCGACTTCATAACCATATAGATTTACAAGACCTGCTGGATTATAATACACAGCAGAGATATCATCAGCAGCAGCTGTAAACGCTTCTGCCATACCCATAGCACGAGCTGAAACCCCTAACTCTAAGAATTGAGCACCGGTAGTACCAACTTTAGCCTGAGCATTAACATTGGAAGGCAATAATATTGCTCCGCATGTCAATAATACGGCAAGGCTTAAAGTCAGTACACGTTTCAGTGTAAAGCTGCCTTGTTTTGTATTTTTTGCTAAAGACATAATATCCTCTTTATTTTTACAAATATTTTTCTTCATTATAAGTTGACTTCGATTCCCAATCTAATTTGGCGACCATAATCATAGTTACTTGGATTGTTATCGAACGCTGTACCACCATGAATAACACCACTTAAACTTGCTTCAGTATCAGGTCGGCCTGTGTTTGGATATACAGAATTTATATTAATATTATCGAATATATTTTCTATTTGTACAATAAATTTGTTATCTAAACCAACGATTTTAAAGTCTTTTGAGAAACGAACATCAAAGTTTAAAATAGCAGGTTTTCTTAAAGAGTTTCTTTGAATATTCTCACCCAAGTCAGCATTAACATCAGGATAGTCTCTTCCTGGAGTAAATGGTCTGCCACTTTCAAAGAACATTTGAACATTCATAGACCAACCATTTGGAATAGGTAAACCAAAGAGTTTTGGTTTTACAGTATTTGGAATAAATACTTGTATTGATGTTTTCAAACTGTGTCTTACATCATTATCAAGAGGAGCTTCATCAAGAGGGTCACGAGAGTTTTCAAAGTCAGTCAGATAGGCAGCATTTGTTTGAGATGCTTTACCAAAAGCGAAGGCATACGAATAACTTACTAAGCCATTTACATAACCGCCACCACGTTTATCTAAAGTAATTTCAAATCCACGTCCACGACCATAATCAGAGTTTTGATATTGCTGACGGAACAAACCACCAACACGAACGGACTTCTGATTGATTTTATCAAACTCATCCTTAAAGTAACCAGAAAGATCAAGTGAGTAGTTTTCACTCATAGCATATTTCACACCAAATGAGTACTGAATAGTTTTCATATAATCTAAGTTATAGTTACCAATAACTGTATTTAAACTTGCTGAAGCAGTATTTCTCTGATACACATACGTTAAAGCAGGTCTTTGGAAGAAATGTCCATAGTTAAAATGAACTTTTGCTTTATCAGAAATCGGATATGAGAAACCGATACGAGGAGAGAATTTCTGTCTATCACCTAAGATAATACCAGAACCTAAATCATCGTTTCGAGCAACTTCTACTAAGTCATTTTTATCTTGAATAAAGAAATCCCAACGGAAACCTAAAGAGGCAATCATTGAACCATATTCAAGTTTGTCACGGAAGTAAACTTGTCCACCCCATGGGTCGTACGAGAACATATCTCTAAAAGCACCACGATCAGGGTATGGTCCACCATCAGGTCGACCAGTATATTGTAGATAAGGTTTTTCAATTTCTTGGAACAATAAATCTTCTTTTTGCAATGCAGCACCAACTTTTAATTCATGGTTACCTAATTGCCAGAAAACTTTTAACTCACCACGCATAGTTTCAACTTTTCTGTTATGCCAGATAGAAGTTTCACTAAAAGTATTTGGGTCATAGAATGAACGAGATCCGCCACCATCCCAAACACCATTACCATTTACATCTTCAAATGGTTCACCAATATCATACTTGAGGTTTGGAGCATCAAATAAACCGTTACCATTTCTATCTAAGTATGGAATACCTTCTTGCCAAGGCGACAAAGGACCATTGTGAAGACCATCATGATTTAAATCATCATTATCAGGACCAACAGATTTGATAAAGATATCAGTACCTGGATCATATACATTGTTACCATTTAAATCAGTAAATGGTTCACCAATAACTGAATCACCGTCAGTATAAGGTTCAGGAGTTCTTTTATTTATATGAGATTCTAAATTAGCATCTAAGACACCATTTCCATTTTTGTCGTGGAGATAATCGCCTTGATCCCAAACCCCATTACCGTTTAAATCGATATATGGTTCACCCTCTAAATTATCAAGAATACCATTATCATTAAATCTAAAGTCAGAAAATTCTGCCGTAGCACCTTGGGTATTTTGTTCAAAGTTAAACTCACCTAAAGTATAAGCAGCACCAGTAAAGTTCGTACCATAATCAGTTGTATCAGGGAAAAGGTTAATCACAGGTTCAGGAGCGTCATAGACGCCATTACCATTTCTATCGTCATATCTTTCCCATTCATAGTCAAAATTGAATTGATCAGGATTTAAGCCTTGTTCAGGATTATTTGGATCACCAGGTTTTTGGGTTGTACCATTTTCAGAATAAGAACCTATAAATTCATAATTCATATTTGGACTAACCTGTTGAGAAACTTCAAAAGAGAATGTACTCCATTTGTTCACATGAATCGGAGCTGTCTGAGCAGAATATCTATAGTCCCAAGCAAATAAAGTTTGGCGAGTCTGAGAATTTTTATATGAAACGATTACAGACATACTTTGAACAGGACGGAATTTAATATTACCCATCCAATAGTAGTTGTTATATTTTCTATTCGGAACATCAAAGCCTAAAACATTAAATGAGCTGAATTCACGAGCAGTAATATCGGAATCAAAACGATCATATTGATAATCACCATCATTTTTATCCATTTCAGCGTAGAAGAAATATGTCAGCTCTTTATCTTCCAAAGCGTTGATACCTAATGCTGGTAAAATTTTATTTTTGAAAATTGGGTCAGGACCAGAAAGTTTGAATCTAACATAATCCATATTAATTGAATATTTATTTAAGTCATCATTACCAAAATCATCAGTAATATACTGCATATTCAAACGGGTAACATCTTTAGAACCTGTCTGAGTTTTAATCTTCACAATACCAGAAAGTGCGTTACCATACTCAGGATCAAAACCATCTTTAATAACAGTAAATTCTTGAATAGAACCAGAAACAAGCGACAAGTTCGCACCAGACTGACCTAAACCACCAAGAGGGTCACCCATAGGAACACCATCAACAATGTAACCAACTTCAAATGCACGACCACCACGAATAAAAACTTCACCAGCATTGTTTGTAACAACACCAGAGACCGCAGTAAGAAGTTCATCAACAGTAGTTACAGGAGCAGTTTCAATTTCCTCACGTCCCATAATTACCTGATTACCAACTTCAGTAAGACCAAGTCTATCAATTTCACCAGTTACGACAATAGTTTTGTCTAACTCTGAAACTTTTTTACTCATTTTGAGATTTTGTTCACTAGTAATATCAGAATTGATAATAACATCTTGAATCTCAACCGTATTGTACTCAAGATGACTTATGCGTAATGTATAAGTACCTGGATCCAAACGTTTGATAAGAAATTTACCATCAAAATCAGAATTAGCACCAGTATTTTTCCCAACCACTAAAACAGAAGCACCAAAAATCGCTTCTCCAGTTTTATCGTCAGTTAATACGCCTTTTACTTGACCAGTTGATGCAGCAAAGAGATGAAGAGGTAAAATGGCAAGACAACCTGCCAGGATGAGAAACGACAACAAGCACCGCTTTCCACTTTTAAACATAACACTTCCTCCTGGATATGTATCACAACTTATTTTTTTTCGCATTCTAATATTTTCACATTATGCCTGTGTTAGATAGTCTTGAAATTTCTAACCGTATAAAAATTGAGTTTTTCATACAACTTCATTCTATTTAACTACTTACCTAATGAAATTCTCCTATCATTTTTTTAACTTACAAAAGCTGAAGATACCCAAGATTCGCCAGTAATGTCAAGCGATTTTTTGCTTGGATGTGACCAGTTTTACTATCTAATAGACTTAATCAGCCCTAACTCTGTTTAATAAAATCTCTTTTTTCTATCGATTTTTTTAAAACCATTTTTTCTCGACTTTTAAGCTCTTCTTTTTCAGAAGCTGAGAGAATTCCAAGACTTTGAACAACTGAGAAGTACTCCTCAAACTTTTTAAAAAACAGTGGTTTATACCTTTGAAATTCTTTAGCGGTAATTCTACTTATCTTATTTTCTGTCATGGGGTTACTTTCGTCAAGCGGCAATGCTTTGTGCTGTTCAAGACCTTTAATCTTAATTGAGCCATGTTGTAA
The DNA here is from genome assembly GCA_024280215.1 of Candidatus Zixiibacteriota bacterium. GTDB lineage: Bacteria > Zixibacteria > MSB-5A5 > GN15 > FEB-12 > QQUK01. The sequence continues at coordinate 92,962 of JAJRQO010000015.1, read as the reverse complement.
AAGAGAGCCAGAAATTCGTCTTTGAGCCGAAGCAATTATTTTCTTTTCATTTGCAATGATTTCATTTTTTGAAAAAGAATCAAAACAAGGAGCTTGGTGAAAGTAGTTTTTATCTTTTTCAATTTTAGCTGATTGTCTGACATAATCTGATGTAATACGAAGTTCTTTTAAGAACAAAATGAGAATTTTTGCTATCTCTTCCGATGCGACCGAAATAGATTCGCTTATTATTTTATTTTTAATGAGATCGGCACTTATCGCTATTGAGTAGGTTAATTCTGACTCATCATGAAAGAGTCCTCTTCCCCCTGTTACACGTCTGATTACAGGCGTATTACCAAGCTGAGATTGAACAAATGCTTTTTCTTGTTGTTGATTAAATCCAAAAGTAATCGTTCCCTCAGACCAGCTATAGAGACGGAGCATGATTAACGAATTTGCCCCAAGAACTTTTTGAAACATCCATTCATCAAAAGCCATATTAAAAAATGGGTTTGCATTAAAATGATTGAAAGTGAGTAATTTCATTGTGAAACAATAAGGGTTTTTAAAAGCATTTTCAAGTAGCATATATAAATTTTGCAATAAAAAAAGGAGATACACATGCATCTCCTTAATATATATAACGTAGGTAGTTATTTTTTCTTTTTAATTTGTGTCAAATCAATATTGTATTGTTTGATTTTAAGTCTCAAGGTTGACTCAGGGATATTTAACAAGTCAGCAGCATGTTTTTTTACACCCTTTTTCTCTTCGAGAGCCTTTTGTATAAAAACTCTTTCATGCTGTTCCAAATAGTCATAAAGCCCAAAGTCAGCATTAAAGTCAATTTGCTCCGAAATTTCATTTATACTTTGGTATTGCTTTGGAATTTCAGTCATGTTTTTATTGATTGAATTAGAAATCAAAGCAGGGCTAATTTCGACATCATCACCAGTTAAGAGTATTAATTTTTTAATTTCATTTTCCAACTCACGAATATTTCCTGGCCATTCATAATCAACCAAATATTTTAGCGCAGTTACGGAAATAGTCTTATTGGAGTCTTTTAAGAAATGATTAACCAAAAGAGGAATATCATCCTTGCGATCTCTTAATGGTGGTAATTTAAAAGTTAAAGCTGAGAGACGATAGTACAAGTCCTGCCTAAACAGCTTTTCGCTCATCAACTCTTTTAAGTCTCTATTCGTAGCTGAAATAATTCGCACATCAACTTTACGAGGCGTCGTTTCCCCTAACCGTACAATTTCTTTTTCTTCTAATATCCGAAGAACCTTTGCTTGTATGGTAAGTGGCATATCACCAATTTCATCAAGGAAAAATGTGCCACCATCGGCTTCTTCAAATAGGCCACACTTATCTCTATCAGCACCTGTAAAAGCACCACGGCGATAACCAAAGAGTTCTGATTCTAAAAGAGTTTCAGGAAGAGCGGCACAGTTGACTGAGATAAAACGTTTGTCTCGACGGTTACAATTATAATGAATTGCCTGAGCTAAGACATCTTTTCCTGAACCAGTTTCGCCCTCAATAGAAAGTGAAATATTAGAATCCAGTACTTGCCTAACTTGTGCAAGCATTTCAAGCATTGAACTGTTTTTTGTAATAATATTCGGGAAAGCAGCTTTTTGACGCAATTGATCTTTAAGTCTTAGATTGTCTTCAATAAGTTTTTGTTTTTGAATTTCAGCCCATTTGAAAGTAATAATATCAGAGAATCCAACCGCAAAGTTGAGTTCATCCTGACTAAATGGGTTCAAAGTATTATTTCGACTAATTTTGTCAATATAGAGATAGCTCACCTGCCCATCACTCATCTTAAACGGTACCACAATCATGCTTGAGACAACTTCAGCGGAGTCAACAAACAGACCGTTAATAAATGGATCACGGCGACAATCTAAGATAATAGAAGGTTTTGATTTTGAAATTTCTTCACCGAGTAGGTTCTCAAATTTTGAAGCAAACTTTGTCATTTGATTTTTTGACATTGGAAACGAAGTTGAAATTGGAGATTCGTCAAAGTCGGGAGTATAGACCAAAGCTCTATCACCACCAGAACGGTTGAGTAGCACTTGTAAAATTTGATCCATTTGGCTTGTTTTAATATTTGAAATTTCAGATGGTGTAATCAGGTTGCCAAATATTTTAAATTCATTTTCCTGAGAGACAGAAAACGCAACTGCTTGATCAGATAATGATTTTAAAAATTTAGCTACGGCTCTATTTTTAACAGTATCATCTAACTCAGTATAAATTTTTTCAGCTTTTGAAAGCGATTTGAACCCTTGAGCTAAATTTCCATGCTGGCAATAAAATTGTCCCGCTTTAAATTCAGTCTCAGCCATCCAAAAAGAGAGATTAAGTTTTTGAAAAATTTTAGAAACTTCTTCAAGAATCAGCTTAATTTTATCAGATTTTTCAGAACGTGCTTTTATCTTAATATCAATGAAAACAAGTAATGCTCGAGCAAGCTCAAAAGGATCGCCAACTTCACGAATTAAATCAATCGCCTGTACAATATATTCCATAGCATCATCATGTTCACCTTGTGTAGAAAAAATCTGAGCAATAACTTTTTTGGAATGACCTACTTCATCTTTTTCACCAATGGAAAGTGAAGTTTCAAGTGCTTTCTGAGCATATTTCATCGCATCGTCGATATTATCTAATGCGAGTTCAACCTCAGCAAGACGACGAACAGTCTGCGATACCATGTCAGAATCAGGAGCTATAAGCATACCTTGTTGATATGCTTTTGCAAAGAGAGATTTTGCTTTAAAATTATCTCCTTTGGCAAAAGCTAACTCACCAGCATATTCCAAATAAATAACTTTTTCACGTTTCAAATCAAGTCTATAGATAATTTCTAATGCCGAGTCCAATGTTTTTGAAGCGAGGTGAAATTTTCTCAGTCGCATTTGTAATTTAGCTAAACTGAGTTTATTCATAGCAAGAGGAGTTTCATCATTATTGGCTAAGTTATATTCTAAGACCTCTAATGTTTCTTCTTCAGCAATTTTCCATTGACCTGTAAAAAGACGTGTCCGTGCAAGGTTCCCACGGAGCTGAGCAACTTTTCTTGGATTGTTTCGAACAAGAGTTAAACCTTCTTCGAGACATTCAATAACATCATCATAATTACATCTTACGAATGCAACACCAGCAATATGGTTTAATGAATCAGCTTGACCGACTTCATCACCACATCTTCGGTAAGATGCCAAAGCATCCCTGGCTCTCATTTCAGCATTTTTTAAGTCACCAACAGCATTATATGCCTTAGAAAGGATGAGTTGGATTTTCCCGAAACGTCTGTTAAGAGGATAGTCAGCAAGGAGTTTGACTCCCTTTAGCCCATTTTGGATTGAATTCTTGTAATTACTTTTAAAATATTCTGCATCAGCGGCCAAAGAGTAATATAAACCAAGTTCATACTCTTTCTCTTGAAACGAAGCGAGTTCTAATTTCTCAAACTCTTCAGTGGCAGTTTTATATTTTCTTTGACGGAAGTATTCTTCTACAGCTAACAACTTATCATCAAATATAATGTTTGGCGAGGAAAGATTCATAAGTATTTCTACATTTTTAGTGTTTAATTAATCCGTTAGTTTATTCGTGCGATAACGACTACCTCGAAAATTATTACTTGTTTGATGAATCACTTCGGTCTGTCTTTTTTGAATAGAAATAAGTTCGTCTTCAAAAATCCACAATACAAAACTGGATGAAAGTGAAAAAGTAGAAAAGATAAATGAGTCTTGAAATCTTGAGTCGTTTACACGAGACGATGAAAATGTAGTACCATCAGTAGTATCATTCACTACTACATCAACATCCCAAGGATCAATCCCGTTAGAACCAGGACCCCTACTATCGTTCCCTTCACCCGCTAAAACAGCCGAAGAGAAAAAACATGCTGAAACAGCAAAGACAAAGACTAAACTGAATAAAATTGAGCGTTTCATTGGCATTCTCTCCTATGAGTTAATAATATTATTTACTTTTATATTTATTGTAAAACATCGAAACAACTAAAGAATGTAATTCTTGACGCATTATTTGCTTTCCCCTAAGGTACAATATTATAACACTTTGTCAAGAAACATCTACTTATCGCAGATTGTGCGTTTTAGTAAAAGAACGAAACTATTTGACCTTTAAAACAGGCAAAACGAAACTTATTCGTAAAACGTTATGGGAGCAATAGTTGAATGGCTTGAAATACTCTATCTACTGAAATTTCAGTCATACACTTCATAAAGCCATCTCCTTTGATTGGACAATTGTTTTTCACACAGCTAATGCATTCTAAGTCATTTTGATATAAAAGAACTTTGTCAGATGCCATCGGCGAGGTCGATTTAGGGTCATCGGCACCAGACAAAACAACAATTGGAACGCCAACAGCAGCGGCAATGTGTGCGGGTCCTGAGTCGTTTCCGACATAAAGCTTAGCAAGCGATATCACAGCAGCAACTTCTCGAATCGATGTCACTCCCGCTAAATTTTTAACTTCATCTACTCCACAAGCTGAGACTATTTCATCGCCCATATTTTTATCATCATCAGTACCGACTAAAACAACTTTTAATTGAATTTCAGAGATAATTTTTTTTATAAGGTTAATATAATTTTCTTTGCCCCAGCGTCTTGACTCTGCAACAGCTCGAAACGATAAGGTTATAAAGTCGTATTTTCGTGGAAGATCATAGTTTTCAAGTAAGGTAGCTGCTGCTTGCATATCTGAATCATTGAGAAATAATTTTGGTTTTACATATTCAAGAGCTTGTCCTGCTCCTCTACGAAGAAGATTATAATAAAGCTCCGAACGATGTATTGAATTAAGTGGCATTGGTAGCGGTAGTGGTTTTGTCAACAGTAACCGCCTCCCATCGGTAATATAGCCAATACGCTCTTTCACTCCAGCTAACTTAAAGCCTGCCGCTGAACCAAATGACGGTGGCAAAATATAACCAACATCATACTTCTGATTTTTTAAGATTTCTTTGATTTTTGTAATCGCAACTAATCCATGAAGATATTTTGATGGAATAGTAATTATTTCATCAATCGCAGGATTGTATTTATATAAATCAGCTAAATTTTCAGGTGTTAAAACAGTCAAATGTGCTGCTGGATACGCTTCTTTTGCTTCACTTACCATAGGCAATGCCATAAGACAATCACCCAAATGGTTAGGAGTTCTAATTATTATTTTTTGCGACATTAGCTTACGAATGTACCTTCCAGTTCAAACTTTGATTTGTAATTCTCTTTTAGTTCTAAAAGTAATTTATCCTGCACCTCAAGATAATATATCTTACTTTCTAATAATTCCAAAGTAGAAATTTGTCCATCCTCATGTCTAAATTTTGCTATATTTAATTTATTTTTGGCAAGTTCAATCTGTTTTTCTAAAACGGACAGTTTTTGAGAACTAATATTGATTTTATTTAAAAGGGTTATAATTTGAGCTTTCACAGATTTTTTGACTCTCTCAAAAGCTATTTTAGATTTTTGAGCTGAAAGTTTTGCTGCTTTATTTTCAGCAGAACTTGAACCTCCATCCCAAATAGGAAGAGTAAAATTAACAGACACTCCCCAACTATTTGTATTGATTATATTGGTCGTATCAAGAAGTTTAGTATCACCTCTGACAAGTGAATAATTCGCCTCTAATGTACCTGTTAATCCATTCGATGAAGTTGTAAAATCAGCAGCCCTTTTTGATTTGTTATAGTCATACTTAGACTTTAAGAGTTGCACCGAATTTTCCCAATTGTTGATATAGATTTTTTTTTGTGCTGATGATATTTTACCAATAACTTTTGGTATGACAGTTTTGATTTCTTCATCGAAATCCAAATCCAGAAGAAGTGCAAGTTCTCTTTTTTTACCTAATTTTTCATTTTCTTTATCAAAGACTTCAAGCTCGGCATCTAATAATTTTGATTCTGATGTGAGCCACTGTTCTTCGGACAAAAGCTTATCTTCAAATTTTGATGAATCTATAATTTTTTGAATCTTCGCTGACTCAGTTTTGAATTGTTCTATATCATATTGTAAAGTTGTTTGTAAAATGCCAAAATAAGCCTCGACAATTTCAATTTTCAACTTTGATACCTCTTCTATTTTAACTAATTCCGCAATTTTTAAATCATCTTTTTTATTTTTCAGATCATACTTTGGTTGTGATGGTTTCAAAATCGGTTGTGTAAGTTTAAAATCGAACTGTCCTTGTTTGTCAATTTGGTTTTCTTCAAAAATAAACTCGTTGATAATTTTCCCTGAATCGTCTCGTATAGTTTCAATTTGAGGGTACTTCGAATCTCTATTAAAGAGTTTACTTTGCAATGTAAATTCACCACCTGTAATCAGTGATTGTTTGAGTGTAATATCGGCATCAAAATCAAACCTTGTTCGACGGTTTAATGTTTTATCTGGCTGTCCGAAGATATTATCAAAACTTTCAGAAACAGAATAGACAGGTAGTTGTCCATTGACCGAAATTTCAGGGACATAGAAATTTATTCGTTCTGCTTGATACAGTTGCTGAGCGACTTCTAAGTCTCCTTCAATTATATATCCCCTATTTGATTTACCTAACGCCATTTCGAGTGCATCTGACAATGAAAGTTCAGTAGCAAAAGATGATTGCGAAAAGAGAAGTGCTATTGTTAAAATAATTTTTAGATGTTTCATGTAATTGATACCTCAATTTAACTTATTCATAACGGAGCGAGTCGATAACATTTAGTTTAGCAGCTTTGTTGGCAGGATACAATCCAAAACCAACGCCTACAGCAGTAGATACACCTACAGACAACACGATGGAATAGATAGAAACTATCGTTGGCCAATCGGCATAGTATGAAATAATTTTTGCAAGAGTCAGTCCTATAATGATTCCGACAAAACAACCTGTCAGACATATAGCTACTGCCTCTAATAGAAACTGTCTCATAATATGAACCCGAGTTGCTCCAACAGCTCTACGAATGCCAATTTCTTTGGTACGTTCAAGGACAGTCGCAAGCATGATATTCATAATACCGATACCACCAACTAACAGCGAAATCCCCGCAATAGCCCCCATTACGATATTAAAAATCTGTTGGGTTTTTTGAGATTGCCTGAGCAATGATTCTGGTACTACAATATTATAGTCATCAACATTGTGATGTCGTCTACTGAGGATGGACTCAATCAATTTTGTAGCTGGTTGCACATATTTTAAATCTGTAACTGTTATTGTCAATTGATCGACTTCAGGAACATTAAATTTTGAATTATCCGCTTTTGAAGAATTGAACCACATTCGACCAGAATTTGAGTTATTTAATGTCGTACGTTCTATTTTTTTTGTGGCTGTTGTATATGGAATATAGATATCTTCATTCAAATTTTTGAGTTCAAAACCTTCGACTTTCCCTCTTCCAATGTATTTGTCCGCCATGATTCCTATAACGGTAAAGCTAACATCACCTATTTTGATAGATTTACCTATTGGATTTGAGAATGCGAAGAGGGCTCGTTTTGCTTTTGCTCCTAAAACACATACTTGTGAATAAGTTTCTAAATCAGAATTAGTTATAAAGCGACCTTTTTCAACCTCTACGGAGGATGAGAAGACATAATCTGGAGTCGTTGCCACGACTCTGGCATTGACTTCTTCTGAACCATAATAGACTGAAGAAACCGCTTCGAACCGTTGCGGGACAATATTTTTAAATAGCGAATTAAATTGTAAAATATTTTCTCCATCAGCAATCGACAAACCAGGTGATTTAGCAAGTCCCATATCTGAGCTCAAGCTCGCATCGGGTATTTTAGCCTGTACTATAATGTTGTTGATTCCAAGGATCGAGATTTGTTCGAGAGCTTCCTGTTTGGCCCCTTCTCCGATTGAAAGCATAGCAATCACCGCTCCAACGCCAAAAATCACGCCAAGCATAGTCAGTAAGGTTCGAAGTTTATGAGAAAGAAGTGCGTCAATTGAGATAGCAAGAGTTTGTTTATCAAACATTATCTACCTTTACCCCCGCGTCGACTTTTTTGACCTGATGATCTTTTTGATTTATTCTTATCTTTGTTTATCTCAGGTTCGGATGCTTTGTCGCCAGGTAGACCTTGTTCATCTAAGGTTGGATCTAAGAGACAAATTTCTTCACCACCCGAAAGACCATCTAACACTTCAATAGACATTGAATTTTTTGTACCGACTGTGATAACTTGTTTCTTTTTGTTTTTGAGATAGACAACCGTTTCTCCATCACGTTCAAAGACCGCTTCAAATGGAACCGAGATGACATCATTGCGACGGTCAATAATAATTTTAGCAGATGCAGACATACCAGGTTTGAGTTCTCCATCATTATCAGAGATAGCAACATCAATATCAAAGACATTAATTTTTGAGCCTGATTCTTTTCTTCGAGCAAGAGTAGATTTTTTTGTAATTATACCATTGTAAATTTTATCAGGGAAAGCATCAAGTGTGATAATTACTTCCTGTGTTGTGTCAACTTTGCTTGCGTCAACTTCTGAAACGGTTGTTTTGACTATCATTTCTGACAAATCTGGAATATTTATCAATCCTTGTCCTGGCCATGGTGAGTCACCTTCTTGCACTTTGCTCATCGTACCACCTTTCCAGATTTCGAGATAGACGACTAAACCTGGAATTGGAGCTTTAATAGTCATTTGTTCAAGTTCACGCTGGGCTTTTTTCACTTTTTCTTCAGAACGGTCAACTTCGACTTCTGCTTTATCAACATCAGCTTTCAATTGCTCCAGACGTGCAGCAAAATTGAGCTCGGCAAGTTCGTACTCCATTTTGGCTTCTTCGCCAATGCGTGGGGCATCATATTTTTTTTCGTCGTAATTACGTTTTGCTTTTTCCAAGTCAAGCTTGAGTTGTTTTTCTTGAATAGTGTATTCTTTTTTGGCTCGAGAGAGAGAGTTTCTATTAATTTTCAGATTAGACTGATTATCAGACAAGTCTGTCATCTGTTGTGAAGCATCAAACTTAATAACTGGAGCACCTTCTTCTATAATGATTCCCTCGGGAGCAAGCCATGTGATTTGCAGTCCCCGTACACGAGGAGATGATATCGTCATTGAACGTTTGGCATCAATTGAACCATTTTCATCAAGCGAGATGATAAATTCTCCGCTTGAAACTTGTGTAACTGGAATTTCAAATGATGGACTAAAAATTGCATTTACGCCATAGTATAATAAAAAGACTATAGCCAACACAATGACAAGATAATACGATTTTTTCAAAATTAAAACCTTCCTCTTAACAAAACCTATCAATTATACATTACATATAATACTGTATATTGACTCAAAAGTTGCTCTATATTTTATTTTAATTTCCATCTCCGATGCGTCCACATCCATTGGTCAGGATATTTAGTTATAATGCATTCCAAGAATGCGAGATACTCTTTGGTCATACGTTCAATATCTGCTTGTTCATCAAGGGTGTCAGATGGGTAGATGCCATCTGCGATGTGTACTTCATACTCTTCAAATCCGACTCTCCGCATCACCGCAGGTATAATCGGACAATTTTGTTTTTTGGCAAAAACAGCAGGACCTTTAGCGACCGATGCTTTTTTTCCAAAGAATTCAAGTATCAAACTTTCTGATGGGTCATGTTGGTCAGCTGCAAGGACGACGAATCGATTATTTTTTAGCGAGGTCATTATCTCACGTAATGTTGAAATTTTCATCTGTATTTGACCAAATTTCAAATTTTGTCTGAGCTGTGCGATAAGTTCGTCGACTAATCGGTTACTTTGTATCTTGACAACGATGTCAAGAGGGAAACCGACCGCATGCACCCATCCACCCGCCATCTCCCAATGACCAAAATGAGCAGTAGCAATAATACCCCCTTTTTTTTCGTTTTGTGCTTTTTCAAGAGGCGACAAATCAGAACAGGTGACATCTTCTTTTAGTTTTGACAATGAAATCTTGTTGAAACGAGCCATGTCAATAAATGTCTGTCCAATATTTTCAAATGATTTAATCGCAATCGCTTCGTACTCCGCATCGGTTTTGGAATCTTTAAATGCTATACGAAGATTGTCTAAGGCAATTTGTTTTCTTTTAGGCAGGACTCTACTAAAGAGTCGTCCAAGAAATCTACCAAACGAATCAGCCATTTTTGGTGACATACAATTGACCAGCCCAAATCCAAATTTGGTGGCAAGATATTCAATATGATGTTTTATGCTCGCCATGCCTCGTCGTCATCATCTTCAATTTGTTCAGGATTATCCGCATCGCCATAATCAAAGTCAGTTGAATGCAGTTTTTCTTCCTCTTCCCATTTTTTGTAATACTCTCTTCTCTTTTTATATTGCATGAAGAAAGCATATACAACTACTCCTGCTAAAGCAATCCAGAAAAAAATTGTGTCCATAAATAAACTCGCAAAATTAAATTGTTTATGTAATGATTTTTCAAAATCCGCTTCAAATTCTGCCATCGTAGCACCTGTGGTGACATAGATAGCTTCTTCGATAGACCTGTTTTTATTTATCTGTTGTAAAAAGATTGATACTGCATTTTTACCATAATATTTTAGTAAAAATCTGACCGCCATATATGATTCGGCATAGGCAACCTGTGCTTTACTTTCATTAAAACGATTGACCTTTTCGATTTCTTCCAAACGAATAAGTTGTCCAAAGACTGCCGCTTGTCCCATCGCTATATTGTCAGACCAACTCCATTCCATAGAGACATACATCGCAACTCCTTCATTGAGCCAACGAGGAGGATTTGCGATAAATGCTTTATGGGAGACAGCAAGATGGGCATATTCATGGGCTAATAATTGTTCAAGTGATTTATTGAGATTAAACTTGTCAGGGGATTTAATAACAATCATTTTTTTGTGCGGGAGAGCAACACCTATACCCCAATCGGGAAATTTTCCATCAATGAGAGAATTAAACTGTGAGAGGTTTCCTAAAAGATAAACAGATGGTTTGTACGACAATGAATCTTGTAAGAGTTCTATCATCTTTTTACGAGTTATTACAAGAACAGAATCTGCAGAGTCGATATATCTTGGACTATCAAAATAATAGGTGAAATATTCTTTCTCTACTGGTTCAATCTCGATTTTTTGACTATACAAAAAGCTCGGTAAGAGAAAAACACACATAGTTATAACATAAATAAACATTTTATTTATTCGCATAACAGAAGATAGTCGTTTCGAGATGATTATCAAGTTATTCTTAGATATGAATTTTATTACGAATGTAATGAAGCGGCTGTTTTTTGAATCAAATGCCATGCGGAATCAACATGCGACTTGTTTACTTCTGTTTGTCCAATTTGCATACGTAAGACATAATTACCGTGTAGTTTTGTATGCGTTATAAACAGTTTTCCGCTCGCATTTAACGACTCTAATATCTCTTGGTTGAGCTTATTCAATTCATCGGTAGACATGTTTCTCTTTGGAAGAAAACGAAAACAAAGCAAGTTGAGCGAACGAGGAGCAAGTAATTCAAACTGTGGATCTGCTTGAATTTGTGCTTCCAAATCAGTGGCAAGTTTGATATGATGACGGATTTTCGATTGTATCCCCTCTATACCATAGGAACGAATGACAAACCAAAGTTTTAAGGCACGGAACCGACGACCGAGAGGAATTCCCCAATCACGATAATTTTTGACGGTATCATCTTCGTTTGTTTTAAGATACTCTGGCATAATTTCAAATGTTTTTACCAAGGCTTCTTCATCTTTGACAAAATATGCAGAACAGTCAAAATTGGTCATCATCCATTTATGAGGATTAAACACAAAAGAATCTGCCTTCTCGATTCCATCTATCATCCATTTCATCTCATCTAAAACAAGTGCCGAACCAGCAAAAGCAGCGTCAACATGGAGCCAAAGATTATGATTCTGACAAATTTCACCAATCGCATCAAGCGGGTCGATTGCGGTAGTAGATGTTGTCCCTAATGTTGCGATAACGCATAATGGTGTGTAACCAGATGCGATGTCATCGGTGATAGCTTTTGCGAGTTGTTCAGGGATAAGTGCAAATGACGAGTCGACATCGATTTTGACAAGATTATCAGAGCCGATTCCAGCAATTTTGACCGCTTTGTCAATCGACGAATGGGTTTCCGATGAACAATAGATTCTGAATTTTTGCTTAGTGAAACCATGTTTATTAATGGTATAATCTGATATTTTTTCACGTGCAGATAAAAGTGCGGCAAGAGTTGCTGTAGAAGCGGTATCCTGAATAACTCCCGACCAATTTTGCGGAAGCGAAAGCATCTGTTTGAGCCAGCTCATGACCTGTTCTTCGAGTTCAGCTGCGGCTGGCGATGTTTGCCAGACCATACATTGGGACGCCAAAGTAGCAGTAAGCATTTCCCCTAATATAGATGGTGGCGAGGTATTGGCAGGAAAATATGCAAAAAATGAAGGATGTTGCCAATGAGTGATACCAGGCATAATTATATCTTGGAAATCTTCAAATATCGTTTTGAAATCTTCTGATTGTTGTGGTGCTGAATCAGGAAGTTGGTTCAGAATTTCTTTGGGAGCAACTTGTGATTTGACAGGGTATGATTCGACATTTTCTAAATAGTCAGCCATCCAGTCGACAAGTTCGTGGGCATGTTTACGAAAGTTTTTATTATCCATAGAAAAGTATATAGAATCTTTACTTTTTAGTCAAGATTTATGATTTTTCAATTTTATAATAATCCTCACTCAAAAGCAAAGAGTACGTGATATGAATATATGACAAAACAAGTCAACTTTGTGAAATAATCCACAAACATCTCTTGCACTATTGGCAATCATATAATATATTTAAAAAAATTCATGGGCTACAAGGATGCTTTAAGTATACTTTACCCCTCGAAAGTAATTGTTATGTATGGAGTTTGGTTTTGATGTCGGCAACAAAAACGACAAATAAAATTATATGTGTGCATTGTGGCGAAGATTGTCCAAACAGATCTATCGCAATTGACGAAATCTATTTCTGTTGCAATGGGTGCAAGTTTGTTTATGAGCTTCTCAATGAGAACAATCTTGGTTCATATTATAAAATCGAGGACAAACCAGGAATCAAAGTTTCTGACAAACTCTACGACAACCATTTTGCTTATTTAGATAATGACAAAATCAAAGAGAAACTTTTAGATTTTTCCGATGAGAAAGTGAGCAAGCTCACTCTTGTTATCCCTCAAATCCATTGCTCATCTTGTATCTGGCTTTTAGAACATTTACAAAAACTACATAGTGGCATACTTTCATCACGAGTTCATTTTCTCAAAAAAGAAGTCTCGATAACATTTGAGCATGAGAAACTCTCTCTCAGAGATTTAATTGAACTGCTTACATCGATTGGTTATGAACCGCAGATTTCTTTAGATGATTACGAAATCAAAGTAAAATCAAAAAAAGGTTCATCGTTGATTGTTCGTATTGCCGTTGCAGGTTTTTGTTTTGCCAATATTATGCTCTTTAGTTTCCCTGAGTATCTGAGTTCTGACGGTTCGTTATCTGATAATTTTGTACAATTCTTTGGCTACTTAAATGTTTTGTTAGCGATACCAGTATTTTTCTTCTCGGCTTCGGTTTATTTTAAATCAGCATATTTTGGATTAAAGCAAAAAGTTATCAATATGGATGTACCGATTTCACTTGGGATACTGATGCTCTTCATGCGTTCAATGTATGAAGTAACAACGTCAACTGGTGTGGGTTATTTTGATTCATTTACTGGTTTAGTTTTTTTCCTGCTTATTGGTAAACTTTTTCAGGAAAAGACATACGACTCTCTATCATTCGATTCTGATTACAAATCATACTTCCCAATTTCGATAATAAAATTGATAAAAGAATCTGAAGAGATTGTTCCAATAACAGATTTAAAACAGGGCGACAGAATTTTGGTTCGCAACAACGAACTTATTCCCGCTGATGCAAGACTTCTCAGTTCGCACGCATCTATCGACTATTCATTTGTCACAGGTGAATCTGACCCAATAGAAAAATCAGTCAATGACAAAATTTATGCGGGAGGTAAACAGATTGGCGGAATTATCAAGTTGGAAGTTCTTAAAAATGTATCCCAAAGCTATATCACCCAATTATGGAATGATGCCAACTTCACCCCCCCATCTGAAAAGTCACTCAGTAATATGGCAAATCGCTTTAGCAAATACTTTACCTTCGCTGTTGTCTCTATCGCATTTGGAGCAGCACTTGTTTGGATGTTTATCGACCCATCAAAAGCAATATTTGTCGGAACATCAGTTTTGATTATCGCCTGTCCATGTGCATTAGCCCTTTCGACACCAATTACACTTGGGGCAACACAGCGAATTTTAGGACGGAATAAGCTGTTTTTCAAAGAGAGTGCCACGATTGAAAAATTAGCATCGGTCACCCATATTCTTTTTGACAAAACGGGTACTCTCACAAAAGCTAAAACATCTTCAATCGAATATATCGGAGATGCATTGACTAACGATGAAAAAGCACTGATTCATTCATTGGTGCGTCATTCGACTCATCCATTAAGCGTCAAGCTCAACAAACATTTGGAGCATCACCAGATATTTTCGGTAGATAAATTTGATGAGACTGCTGGCAAAGGAATTTCTGGAATTATAAATAACAGAGAAATCAAAATTGGCTCGTCACGTTTTTGCGGTCATGATTCACAGAATGATGAATCAAAAATAATGCAGTCACAGGTTCATATTTCTATTGGTCATAAGTATTACGGTTATTTTAAAATCGCAGTACAATACCGAGATAATTTAGAAAATTTAGCCTTTGATTTAGGAAAAAAGTATAAACTGTCAATTCTCTCAGGCGATAACGATAGTGAACTTTCAAAATTACATACACTGTTCCCTGAAGCAACTTCGTACCATTTCTCAGCGACTCCAAAAGACAAGCTTTTACATGTTAAGAACTTACAAGAATCTGGTGAGTGTGTACTGATGTTTGGTGATGGGCTAAATGATGCGGGGGCATTAAAGCAGTCAGATATTGGTATAGCCGTTACAGAAAGCATGAGTTCATTTTCACCAGCATCTGATGGTATCTTAGCAGGTGAAAAATTTGCCGAAATGTCTCGATTTATAAAGTTTTCAAATAGTGCTATTTCTATAATTTTAGTTAGTTTTATTATTTCAATACTTTATAATGTAGTCGGTTTAGGCTTTGCAATTATGGGATTATTGTCTCCACTATTTGCTGCAGTGCTTATGCCGATTAGTTCGTTGACAGTTGTTGGCTTTGCTATTATCACAACAAACATAGTTGCGAGAAGATTAAGGATATAAAAAAAGTATGTCGGTTTTGTTTGTATTAATAGGTTTTTCATTACTCATTTCTCTCTCTTTTTTAATTGCATTTTTATGGGCGAATAAAAAAGGACAGTTTGATGATACCTATACCCCAGCAGTCCGAATGCTTTTTGATGATATAAAAGATGAAAAAGAAAATAAAAAATAATATGATAGGATGGAGAGTTATTTAATGAATCTTGAAACGTTTCATTATGACAACAAAATTGTAAGGAACTTTGCTTGGGCTACAACAGTCTGGGGCATTGTCGGAATGCTGGTCGGTTTAATAATCGCGACTCAGCTATTTTGGCCTGAATTAAATTTAGGCATTTCTTACTTATCATTTGGCAGGTTACGCCCGCTACATACCAATGCGGTAATATTTGCATTTGTTGGTAATGGTATTTTTATGGGAATTTATTATTCCCTACAAAGACTCTGTAAAGCAAGAATGTATTCAGACCTTTTGAGTAAAATTCATTTTTGGGGATGGCAGCTTATTATTGTTTCCGCCGCCATAACCCTTCCGATGGGTTTCACATCGGGTAAAGAATACGCTGAACTTGAATGGCCGATTGACATCGCTATTGCGGTTGTCTGGATTATTTTTGGTATTCAATTGTTTGGTACAATTATAAAAAGACGTGAACGACATATGTATGTAGCGATTTGGTTTTATATCGCGACATTTATAACTATTACACTTTTACATGTTGTCAATTCAATTGAACTTCCTGTTTCATTTATGAAAAGTTATCCAGTCTATGCTGGTGTACAGGATGCTTTAGTACAGTGGTGGTATGGACACAATGCGGTGGCGTTTTTCTTAACAACCCCATATCTCGGATTGATGTATTACTATCTTCCAAAAGCTGCTAATCGTCCAGTTTTCTCATATAGACTTTCGATTATTCATTTCTGGTCACTAATCTTTTTATATATCTGGGCAGGACCTCATCATCTTTTATACTCATCACTTCCAGACTGGGCACAATCGGTCGGTACTGTCTTCTCGATAATGCTCATCGCTCCATCATGGGGTGGTATGCTCAATGGACTGCTGACTCTTCGTGGTGCATGGGATCGAGTACGTGATGATGCTGTATTGAAGTTTATGGTAGTCGCTGTGACTGCCTATGGTATGGCAACCTTTGAAGGTCCGATGCTTTCAGTCAAAAGTATCAACGCTCTCTCCCATTTTACTGACTGGACAGTTGCTCATGTGCACGTTGGTGCTTTGGGTTGGAACGGCTTTTTGACATTCTCTGTTCTCTATTGGTTGATACCGAAAATTTATAACACCGAACTTTTTTCCAAAAAACTTGCTAACACACATTTTTGGTTAGGCTTTTTAGGTATACTTATTTGGACTATCCCGATGTATTTTGCAGGTATCACACAAAGTTTGATGTGGAAAGAATTCACTCCTGAAGGTTTCTTAGCATACCCGAACTTCCTTCAGACTGTGACACAAATTATTCCGATGTATATAATCCGTGCGGTTGGTGGACTTTTCTTCTTCACTGGTATTTGCCTCATGTTTTACAATCTGATTAAGACTATGAAAATGGGTACTTTGCTTGCCAATGAAAAAGCAGAAGCTCCTGCATTGCCAAAAGAATACAGTGGACCGAAAGAAACAACACATAGATGGCTCGAAAGAAAACCTATGCAGTTTTTACTTTGGACATTTGTAGCTGTTTTCATCGGTGGTGCAATTGAGATGATTCCGACATTTATGATTAAGTCAAATATTCCAACAATTGAATCGGTCAAGCCGTACACACCACTTGAACTTGAAGGACGGGATATCTATATTCGTGAGGGTTGTTATAACTGTCACTCACAAATGATTAGACCTTTCCGTTCTGAAACTGAACGTTATGGTGAGTACTCTAAAGCTGGTGAGTTTGTCTATGACCATCCATTCCAATGGGGTTCTAAACGTACTGGTCCAGATTTGGCTCGTATTGGTGGAAAATACCCAGATGCATGGCATTATGATCATATGCTCTTACCTGAAAAAATGTCACCTGGCTCTATAATGCCACGATACCCATGGCTTGCTGAAGATGCTTATGACGTAAATATGATACCTGTGAAAATCAGAGCGATGATGACACTCGGGGTTCCATATCCAAAAAATTACGATCAAAAAGCTATTGAAGATATGGTCATTCAAGCAGAGAAAATTGTTGCAACATTAAAAGAATCAAAAATTTCTGTAACTGGCGATAAAGAGATTATTGCCTTGATAGCGTACTTGCAACGAATGGGTACAGATATTAAAGTTAAACCTCAAGCCGGAAATTAGGAGCTAATCTGATATGATAAAACAAACATTACAGTCTTTGGCTGGCATAGAGGTTTTTCCAATAATTTCATTGATAATATTTTTTGTCATATTTACGATAGTCTGTATATGGGCTTTTAGCTTAGACAAAGAAGTTATCACCGAAATGGAAAGAATACCACTTGATAACGATATGACCGATGGAGATTCAATTGATGTCTGAAGAAAATGATAAACTATTAGACCATGATTATGATGGGATAAAAGAGTTAGACAATGATCTCCCTACTTGGTGGTTATGGTTATTTTATGTAACAATCGCATGGGCTGTTTTATATATGCTCTTCTACCATGTCTTTTCTATCGGTTACTTGCAGACTGATGAATATAAACAGGAAATGAACCCGAATTATGTTCGAGTCTCAGAAGCTGATAGTAAAACACTTGGAATCCTCGATAGCTATCACTCACCATTCTATACGCCTAAGGGTGATATCACTCCTCGCATGATTTTGATGGGTGCTGGACAGGTTGCATATATTGAGGAGACCGCTGAATCTGACACAGTACAATATGTTGCCCTAACTGAAATAGCTGACTTAACTGCTGGTAAGGCTTTGTTTACCAGAAACTGTCTTCAATGCCATGGTGCTGCGGGTGAAGGTGGAATTGGACCGAACTTAACTGATAACTATTGGATCCATGGAAACACGTTTACTAATGTTGTAAAAAGTGTTAAATATGGCTACCCTGCTAAAGGGATGATTTCTTGGCGAGCATTTTTGAAGCCGGAAGAAATAATTAAAGTTGCAAGTTTTGTACAAACACTCAAAGGAACCAATCCTCCAAATCAGAAAGCTCCTCAAGGGGAACTTGTTGAAGAATAAGTTGTTGATACTTATATGAGTGACGAAAAAAATAGTTTTAGAGATTCAATCGCAACTGCCGACAAAGATGGTCGGCGGTTGTGGATTTATCCAACTAAACCAAAAGGAAAATTATATTCCGCCCGCACCTATGTCTCATGGTTACTACTTATAGTTCTATTTGGTTTACCATTTATAAAAATCGACGGACACCCTGCTATGCTTCTCAATATTATGGAACGCAAGTTCATAATAATGGGAATTGCATTTTGGCCTCAGGATTTCCATCTCTTTGTTTTAGCTACCCTCACTCTTGTTGTCTTTATTGTTTTATTCACGGCAGTCTTTGGTCGACTCTTTTGTGGTTGGGCATGCCCACAAACTATTTTTCTGGAGATGGTCTTTCGTAAAATTGAATACCTTATAGAAGGAACCGCATCGGCTCAAAAACGACTCGCACATGCTCCATGGACAATATCAAAGATTTTCAAAAAAGGTTTAAAACATACAATCTTCTTCGCCTTATCTTTTTTAATTGGTAATTTATTACTGGCATATATAGTTGGTTTAGATGAGTTAGTGAAAATAATCACAGACCCACCTTCGATGCATACGGTTGGACTGGGATTTATGTTTTTATTCTCACTTATTTTCTATGGCGTTTTTGCTTGGTTCAGGGAGCAAGCATGCACGGTTGTATGTCCGTATGGTCGACTTCAATCAGTCCTACTTGACAATAATTCCATCATCGTTGCTTATGACCACAAACGTGGTGAAAAACGTGGCATCGTCAGTCGAAATCAAGATTTCTCAAACCGCGGACATTGTATCGATTGCTCAGCTTGTGTCAAAGTTTGTCCGACAGGAATTGATATACGAAATGGCACCCAACTTGAATGTGTGAACTGTACCGCATGTATCGACGCCTGTAATTCTGTTATGGATAGAGTTAAACTTCCACAAGGGTTGATTCGTTACTCATCGGGTAACATTATTGAAAAAGGTGGAAAGTTTAAATTTACAGGTAGAATTCTTGGATATACAATCGGCTTGACTTTCCTATTAGTTTTAATGACAATTTTGCTTGCAACACGTTCAGATGTTGAGGCGACAATTCTCAGAACCTCTGGGACTTTATTTGAAGAGACTAAAACTGGTGAGATACGAAACCTTTACAACCTTTCGGTTGTCAATAAAACGTTTGAAGATATGCCTATAGAATTACGCTTGAAACATAAAGAAGGTAAAATCATCTTAGTAGGTAACAGCGCAATCGTTCCACAGGATGGTCGTTTTGAAACGGTCTTTTTTATCGAAATTTCAAAAGAAGAATTGTACAGCCATAACAATGCGATAATAATTGAAGTACTTTCTAATGGTATTGTACTGGAAGAAGTAACCACTAACTTTATGGGACCCCGTTAACATGACTAAAGATAATCCTAAAAAATCAAAATGGGGTTGGGGAATAGCATTTTTATATGGAGGATTCGTTGTGTTTATTTTGTCGTTTGTCATTTTTTCAACAACGCAAAATTATATCATGGTTGAAGATAATTACTACCAAAAATCTTTGGCGTATCAAGAAAGAATTGATATGATGAAAAACACGGGAAATCTTGATATAAAACCATCGATTCATATAAATCATGATGAAAATTTATTAACTATAGCATTTCCTGATTCATTGGCAAGAATCGGGATAACGGGCCAAGCACATTTTTTCAGACCTTCTGACAATAGGGTTGATCAGGTGCTTGAAATTAGATTAAACGAGAAATCTACAATGGTTCTTCCAACAACACGGTTTATTAAAGGTCTTTGGATTATGAAACTGAGTTGGAAATCATCTCAGGTTTCATATTATCAAGAGGAAAATCTCACTATCTGAGATTAGAAAATTATGGAAGTATGGTCAGCATTTTTATTCGGTCTTTTAGGTTCATTTCATTGTATTGGAATGTGCGGACCTATCGTGTTAGCATTACCAGTCGCTAAGACTTCAAAGTTTAAATATTTTTTGAGTCGATTAGTTTATAATCTTGGCAGAGTTGTTACCTATGCCGCAATGGGATTTGTTATTGGTTCTATTGGCGAACAATTCTCTTTAGCAGGGTACCAAAATGTTTTATCGGTTTCGATGGGAGTTCTCATTTTAATCATGGTACTCATCCCAACAGGAATTTTTGCCAAGCTATTCCCATTTAAAGTATTTACAAAATTTTCCACAAAAATTAAACAGTATTGGGGTATTCTCTTTAAAGATTCATCGATTGCATCTCTCTTTTTAATTGGTGTCTTAAACGGATTTTTACCGTGTGGCTTTGTTTACATCGCCTTAGCAGGTGCCGCTTCAACTGGTTCGATGATAACAGGATCGTTATATATGGCATTATTTGGACTCGGCACTCTCCCGTTATTATTAGTCCTCTCATTTGCGACAGGTTTGATTACTGGAAGAGTAAAAAAGACCTTCAACAAACTTATCCCTATTGGCGGGGTAATTATTGCATTGCTCATAATACTCAGAGGTTTATCACTTGGAATTCCTTATTTAAGTCCTCAAATTGTTATCGATCAAGCTGGTGAACAAAAAGTCGAATGTTGTCATCCTGCAGACGAATAAAAGAATTATTATAATAATATAACGAAAACTATATATATCGGTATCGTTACAAGTTACACGTTTCGTCATTCAGTCAATTTTTTCTTCTTATTTTTTCGATTAAATACGACAAATTTGACCTTCATAGAAATAATCACTAATTTCACTCACGTGTAAAAACCTATTCATAGATAAAATCGCACCATGTAATCTAAAATAACTCACAAATCAGTTGCGGTTATGACGTATATATTATATAATTTTAGACTACATACGTGTACAGTCATTAAAAAAGAATAGGTTTCACAACCTTGTCATAACAGGAGATTATTATGTCAGATGTCCTTGGAATTAGAGGATATAATTTTATAGAATTCTATGTCGGTTCAGCCAAGATGGTCGCCTATTGGTACGCCAAAGCACTCGGCATGCAAATCACAGGATATGCTGGTCCAGAAACTGGAATACGTGACCGTATTTCCTATTATCTTACAAAAGATAACTTAAAATTTGTCATAACATCAGCAGTTCAACCAAGCACTTTCGAGATTTCAAGCTTTGTAAATCTTCATGGTGATGGTGTCAAAAGATGGTCGGTTGAAGTTGATGATGTAGAAAAAGCATTTAACTACGCGACAAAAAATGGTGCCATCATGGTCGAACGTCCTCACAAACTTGAAGACCACAACGGCTATGTCGAAGAAGCAGCCATTCGTTTGTACGATGACACTGAGATGGTCTATGTCAACCGTGACAATTACAAGCATATTTTCAAACCTGGTTTTTGCGAACCACGTCAAAAAGTTAATATCGAATGTGAAGATACTGGTTTGGTTGGAGTCGACCATATTGTCGGTAATGTCCGTGAAAATGAAATGAATATCTGGGCATCTTATTTCAACAAAACGATGAACTTTGAAACTTTTATTGATTTCAAAGCGGGAGATATTGGGACAAAATACTCCGCCCTTCTTTCTAAAGTTGTTCGCTCTGCAGATTTTAAAATTAAAAATCCAATCAATGAACCACACGCTGGTCTAAAAAAATCCCAAATTGAAGAATATATTGAACAGTATTATGGATCAGGCGTACAACATATTGCGATTCAGACAAGACATATTGTCAAAACTATCGCAGCACTACGTAAAAACGGAGTTGAGTTTTTAGAAATCCCTTCAACCTACTACGATGCACTTCGCAGTCGGGATGATTTAAACATCAAAGAGAACATCGATGATTTAGAAAAAGAGAACATTCTTTGTGACAAAGAGTCCGAGGGATACCTCCTACAATTATTCACAAAACCAATTGGAGACCGTCCGACATTTTTCTTTGAATTTATCCAACGTGTTGATGGTGCCAAAGGATTTGGAAAAGGAAATTTCCAATCGTTATTTGAATCAATTGAACTTGATCAAAAGTTACGAGGCAACTTAGACAAAACTGCAGAAGAGTTGATGCCTCCATGTTAATAAAAATTAAAAGATAAAGGAGCTACTATGCCTTTCTATCATAAATTGGGTGAATTCCCACGGGTCAAACATACCACATTTTATAAACCTGACGGAAAATCGCTTTATCGTGAAGAACTTATTTCATCTAAAGGTTTCTCTGGGGTTTATTCAAATGTCTATCATCATCATTTACCTACAGCCGTTAAAACAGTCAAAGAAATTGCGATGCACAAAAAAACTGATTGGGCAGAAGCTCCAGTTTTGTATTACCATTGTTTTTCTGGTAATAAAAAGTCAGGTGGTAATTTCATCGACAGCCGTGATGAATATTTTGTAAATCCAAGCTGTAAAATTACAACAGCACATGTTACGAAAGACAGTGACGATTTCTATCGCAACGCCTTAGGTGCCGAATATATTTTCATCCATCATGGAAGCGGTACTTTGTTCAGTCATTTCGGTGCTATCAAATTCACCGAAGGCGACCAATTGATTATTCCACGGGCGACAACCTACCAGATGAAATTTGATAATTTTGACAACAATATACTTCTCATAATTGAATCCGATACTTCCTACGAAATCCCAAACCATTATAAAAATGCGTACGGTCAAATGGAAGAACATGCCCCATATTGTGAGCGTGATTTCCGACCACCGACCTATACCGAGCCAATTATTGATATTGGTGAATTTAGAATTATTGTCAAAGCAAAAGAGAGATACTTCGAACATATCGTCCCGAACCATCCATTTGGTGTTGTCGGATGGGATGGCTATTTATATCCGTTTGCTTTTAACATCAAAGATTACCATCCAAAAGTAGGAAGGATTCATCTTCCACCACCTATACATCTTGCCTTTGTTACAGGTGGATTTATTATTTGTAATTTTGTCCCTCGCTTATATGATTTCCATGATTCAGCGATTCCTGCACCATATTTTCATTCTAACATTGATTCTGATGAAGTTCTCTATTATGTTGAAGGTGACTTTATGTCTCGCAAAGGAATCCAAGAGGGTTCATTTACCCTTCATCCTGGAGGTCTTCCACATGGTCCTCAACCTGGCCGTACTGAAGACTCTGTAGGAGCTAAAGAGACGAATGAATGGGCGGTTATGATTGACACATATACTCCGCTTGCACCGACAACGAATGTTAAAGAAACGATTGATAAAGATTACGCTCAATCTTGGTTAGAATAAATTATTGAAAGTTAAAGATGATAAAAATACCACAGTTTGTTAAAAACTTAAAACAGTACAAAGCTGGCAAGCCGATTTCCGAACTTGCTCGGGAGCAAAACTTAACGAAGATTGTAAAACTTGCTTCCAATGAAAATCCATTGGGTCCATCACCAAAAGCTGTTGAAGCAATTCTACAAGCTGTCAACGGTCTGAACCGCTACACCGACCCTCTTTCGCATGATTTGGTCATGGCTATTGCCAACAAGTACAACATACAACCGAACCATGTTATATGTGGACATGGCACCGATTCATTACTTGCATACATCGTTAATGCATTTACAACCGAGTCGGATGAAATATTAACTTCAGACGGAACCTTCATTGGTATATATGTTTCAATTCGAAAATACGGAAGGAAACTCATTACCGTTCCTCTCAAAGAATATACATTTGACCTTGATGCAATTTATAATGCTATCACAGAAAAAACTGTTATGATTTATCTTGCCAATCCAAACAATCCAACGGGAACAATGTTTGAAAAAGAGGAGTTCGAAGCATTCATGGCGAAAGTCCCGAACCATATCATGGTTATTTTGGATGAAGCATATACAACCTATGCGGACGATAACCCAAATTATCCAAATGGTGTTCGTTATGATTACGACAATATGGTTGTGACTCGTACACTTTCAAAGGCGTATGGTCTCGGTGGACTGCGGGTAGGTTTTGCCGTTGGTCCTGATGAAGTTATTGAATCACTTTACAAAGTAAAACTTCCCTTTGAACCAAATCTCTTAGCACAGCATGGGGCGATTGCAGCACTTGATGATGACGAGTTCTTGACAAAGACAAAAGAACTCAACAAAGCATCACTTCTTATGCTTAAAGATGGTTTAGAAAAGATTGGGATTGAACAAGTACCAACATCAGCAAATTTTATTTTATCCCTTATGCCATCTGAAATTTTTGCCAAGGAGTTTACTGAAAATTGTATGAACCATGGATTGATTTTGAGACATGTAAATACATTTGGAATTTTAAATGGCGTTCGAATAAATTCGGGTACGATTGAAGAAACTCAATTTGCTTTAGAGATAATGAATAAAGTGTACAACGCATTACAAGACAATCACAAAGAAAAAGTAGAATCATAAAAGGAATATATCAATGAAATTTGTTTCATTTTTAAAAGAACAAGAAGTTCGAGTTGGCTTATTTATAAACGACAAAATATATGATTTAGTTGAAAACGCCAAAGCTATCAACCAAGAGATACCAAACAGTATGCTTGAGTTGCTTTGGCATGAAGAAGCTGGTATGGATGCTGCCCGCAAAGTTGAAGATGCAATCAAAGCAGGCACAACTGCTATTACCCCTGACAAAATCATGATGCTTGCACCGATTCCGAACCCTCCATCTTGTCGTGACGCCTATGCATTTCGTCAACATGTTGCCACCGCACGCCGTAATCGTGGTGTTGACATGATTCCAGAATTTGACCAATATCCTATATTTTATTTCACCAATCATAATGCAATTTATGGTGAAGGTGAAATATTAGTTGAAGATGACCATATGCACAAACTTGATTTTGAACTTGAAGTAGCAATCGTTGTTGGAAAACGTGGTAAAAATATTTCATCAAAAGATGCCGACAAATATATTGCGGGGTATACAATCATGAACGACCTCTCTGCCCGTGTTCTTCAAATGGAAGAAATGAAACTAAACTTAGGTCCTGCCAAAGGAAAAGATTTCGCAACTGTTATCGGACCTTGGATGGTTACTCCCGATGAACTTGAACAATACAAAACTGAAACTAAGTTTGGAAACAAATATAATTTGTCAATGAAAGCATTCCACAATGGCAAACAGATTTCAGAGGGTAACATGAAGGATATGAACTGGACGTTTGCTGAAATTTTAGAACGGGCATCATACGGTACTGACATTTACCCAGGAGATGTCATTGGTTCAGGCACTGTTGGTACTGGTTGTTATCTTGAGTTAAATGGAACTTGGACACTTGAAGCAAAAGCAAAAGGCGAAGAGCATACACCAATCTGGCTACAGGATGGTGACATGATTGAAATGACTATTGATGGCTTAGGAAAACTTTCTAACAAAATGGTTAAATCAAAAGAAAACAATTCTATTTTAGCCAAGAAAAAACAGGTATAGTTCTTTTGAAGTCTGACGATAAAAAAACATTTGTAACAGTCGACCCAAAAAAAGCATCACTCCAAGAAGTCCACAAACTTCTCTTGGGTGGAGTCTCTCCCCGACCGATAGCACTTGTCTCTACAATTTCTGAAAATGGTGTCAACAACCTTTCGCCATTTTCATTTTATAACGCTTTTGGTGCCAACCCTCCAATTGTTGTTTTTTCCCCTGCTCGTCGGGGGCGAGATGGCAGTACAAAAGATACGCTGAACAATTTACAGAAAATTAAAGAATGTGTTGTCCAAGCGGTTTCATTTGATATTGTGCAACAGGTAAGTTTAGCATCAACGGAATACGATTCTGGCATTGACGAATTTGTCAAAAGCGGGTTGACTCCAATTGACTCAGAGATAGTGCAACCTAAACGAGTCGCCGAGTCGCCTTTTCAAATGGAGTGTAAAGTGCAACAGATTATCGCATTAGGCGAAAAAAATGGTTCAGGCAATTTAGTCATTTGTGAAGTTGTGAAAATTCATTTTGATGAATCTATTTTGCAAGATGGCACAATTGAACCAAACCTAATTCAATTAGTCGGACGAAATTCTGCCAATTATTACACCAAAGCATTTGAACAATCGATATTTGAAATTGAAAAACCTATCGCAACCAAAGGTATTGGCATAGACAATCTTCCTGAACATATCAAACATTCAGAAATTCTTACTGGTAACAATTTGGGACAGCTTGGAAATATAGAAGCCCTTCCAACACAAGAAGAGGTTCATAATTTTATAAACTCTTACAGTCAAACAGATTTTACAGAAACCGACATAGCAAATATCATCAACAACACAGATTATCATGTTGTCTACTCAGCTGGTCTTTCATTAGTCAGTTCTGATAAAAAGAACAGTCTACGAATAATTGAGATTGCTGCTCGAAACGCTCTTGAACAAAATGATGTTGTTTTTGCGATACATGCCCTTCTTTCATTAGAGTATAAGACCGCATAGTGGCACGCAAACTTCTATGGACACCATCTTATGAACGCATTAAAAATTCAAATATTCAAAAATATATTGAATTTCTCAATGTAAACTATCAACTTTCTTTAGCTAACGCACAAGAACTCTATCAATTATCAATTAACGACTCAGCTCTGTTTTGGAAATCACTTTGGGAGTTTACCAAGGTGAAATCATCTCAGCAATACTCATCAGTTTTAACTGGTGATAAAATAAGAGATGCCGTCTGGTTTCAGAATGCACGGCTTAACTTTGCAGAGAACTTGCTTCGTTTTAACAATGACAACACTGCAATTATATTTAAAACAGAGAATATAGAACCGATTTCGATTTCTTATAAAGAACTGCATCAAAAAGTTGCTGCTCTCGCTTCAGCTCTTAAAAAAGCAGGACTCAAAGAAAATGATAGAGTCGCCGCATTCATAACAAACTCGCCCGAAGCAATTATCGGTATGCTTGCGACATCTTCAATCGGAGCGATATGGTCATCATGTTCACCCGATTTTGGTGCACAAGGTGTACTTGATAGGTTTGAACAGATTAAACCAAAAGTTCTATTTGCTGTCAACGGATACTCTTACAATGGAAAAAAATACCCATCAAATAAAATCATATCAAAAATCATAGAATCAATTCCAGAGATTGAAAAAATTGTATTGATTGAAGCTATCGAAGAAACAGAAGATATCACCCACACAAAACTTATTAAGTATGATGACTTCATTGACAGTTCAGCATCAAAGATAGAATTCGCACAGCTTCCATTTGACCATCCTTTATACATCATGTATTCCTCTGGAACAACTGGTAAACCTAAGTGCATCGTCCATGGTGCGGGTGGCACATTACTGCAACATCTCAAAGAATTAGTTCTGCATACTAACCTCAAAGAGAAAGATGTCATTACCTATTTTACTACATGCGGATGGATGATGTGGAATTGGCTGGTTTCATCTCTGGCTGTTGGTGCTACAATTTATCTCTACGATGGTTCTCCATCTTATCCAAATCTTTCGACACTTTTTAAAGCAATCGAAACTCATAAGATAAATATATTTGGCACTTCACCAAAATTTCTCTCAGCATGCGAAGCCCGCAGAGTTAAACCGAGAGAAAAATTTAACTTAGAATCTCTTCAAACTATTCTCTCAACTGGAGCTCCACTTTCTGAACAAAACTTTGAATATGTCTATCGGGAGATAAAAGAAGATATCCAACTGGCATCAATTTCTGGAGGAACAGATATTATTTCCTGTTTCTTACTTGGCAACCCATTACTCCCCGTTTACTCTGGAGAATTGCAATGTCGAGGTTTGGGAATGAGAGTTGAGTCATACGATGAAAGCAATCAACCTCAGATTAACAAAGTTGGAGAATTAGTTTGCACGGCACCATTCCCCTCACGTCCTATCTATTTTTGGAATGATGATAATGGCCAAAAATATAAAAATGCATATTTTGAATACTCTGAATCATTTTGGCAACATGGTGACTACATTGAAATTAATGAACGTGGTGGGGCAATCATCCATGGACGTTCCGATGCAACCCTAAACTCTGGTGGTGTACGAATTGGAACAGCCGAAATATATTCGGCTTTAGAAACACTACCTGAAATTGAAGATTCAATCGTAGTAGGACGAAAAGTAAAAAATGATACGAAAATTATTTTATTTGTTCTCTTAGCAAACAAACTTTCATTAACTGTTCAGTTGATAGCACAAATCAAATCAACCCTAAAAGAAACCCGTTCTCCCCGCCATGTTCCCCACGAAATACATCAAGTCAATGATATACCAAGAACTATAAGCGGAAAAAAAGTTGAGCTGGCTGTAACAAAAATTATTCATGGTGAAAAAATCAGCAACAAAGATGCACTCGCTAATCCTGACTCATTAAAGCAGTACGAAGCATTTATTTAACAAAGAAATTATTGCTTTTTCAGTCAAGAATGAAGTATATTAGACTATATCGATTAATTTTCTGCTTTATTACATATGACTAATTGGAGAAGTACCATGACCAGCAAGCACCCATCATCTGATTCTATACCCGACAATTCTGAAGGCTCTGATTTTTTTCAAAAATTAAACACAAATCCTGCGATACAAAAACTTCCCAATCACCTCAAACAGTTTATCGTTGACCAAAATTATATAGCATACACTCCAATAGACCATTCTGTTTGGCGATATGTCCTTCGTCAAAACCATCGGTTTCTTATCGAACATGCACACGAGATTTATTTTGAAGGGCTTGAAAAAACTGGTCTAAAAATCGAAGGCATCCCATCTATTGAAGAGATGAATGAAATCCTTTCAAAAATCGGATGGGGAGCAGTTTCTGTTGATGGGTTTATCCCCCCTGCTGCATTTATGGAATTTCAACAACATCGAGTTTTAGTAATCGCTGCTGATATGCGACAGATAAATCATATTGAATATACTCCAAGCCCAGACATCATCCATGAAGCTGCTGGACATGCACCAGTTATAGCAGACCCTGAATATGCTGAATATCTCAGACGATTTGGTGAGGTAGGTGCCAAGGCGATGTCATCAAAAAAAGATTTTGAGTTATACGAAGCTATTCGAAAACTTTCTATTCTAAAAGAAACTCCAGGAGCATCACAGCACAAAATAGATACACTAGAAAAAGATGTTTTACACAAGCAAGATAATCTTGGAGAACCTTCTGAGATGGCACGTTTGTCACGTCTACATTGGTGGACTGTTGAATATGGTTTAGTAGGTACTTTGGATGAGCCAAAAATTTATGGTGCAGGTATCCTATCATCAATTGGTGAAGCTGCAACCTGCTTGTCTGATGAGGTAAAAAAAATCAAATACGACTTATCAACTCAGGATTACCCTTTTGACATCACAACAAAACAACCACATCTTTTTGTAACCGATAATTTTAAAACTCTTATAAAAATACTTGAACAATTTGCCAATAGTATGGCATTTCGCATTGGTGGAAAATATGGTGTTGAACAAGCTATAAATTCTCATAACACTGCTACCCTCCTCTATTCGTCGGGCTTGCAAGTTTCAGGTATATGTTCTGAAATGCTCATCAACGATTCCAATGAACCAATTTTTATAAAGACAAGCAGTAAAACAAATCTTGCTGTTGACAATAAAGAACTTGATGGACATTCTATTGAATACCATAAAGATGGATTTAGTTCACCTGTTGGAAATCTTTTGGATAGCCAAAAAGATTTTGAAGATTACAATAATGATGATCTCACGCATCAAAATATAAAAGTTAATTCTGATGTGACTCTCAATTTTGAATCAGGTATACAAGTCACTGGAACATGTACGTCAATAAAATTCCACAACAAAAAACTGATACTTATAACTTTCAAAGATTGCACAGTTACCTATCAAAACAAAACATTGTTTGACCCATCATGGGGTACTTACGACATGGCTGTTGGTTCAAAAATAATATCGGTTTCTTCTGGTGCCGCTGACAAAGATGCCTTTGAACAACCAACTGCAATTTCAAAAACAAGAGTTATAAAAGTTAAATATTCTGAAGCAGACAAAAATCTTCACAAGCTCTATCAACAATTACGTGAATACAGAGCTGGCGATAAGAATCAGACTGTTCTTGAGGAAGTATGGCAGACACTCCAAAAAGAACACGGCTACGATTGGTTATTAGCTGTAGAACTTCTTGAAATTCTCATAGACGAAAAATTATTATCTGATTTAGAAAAAGAAATTAGAATTTTTCTCACTGAAAAGAAAAATAGCGATACAAGCTTGAAAAAACTAATAGATGATGGAATCAATTTAGCAGACAACCCGCTTAAAAGTCATGCAAATTCCGCATCGTAATATCTTCTATAACAGTACCAGTAGGTTGTGCTACAGCGGTAAAAATAATTTCTGCGACAGAAGTAGGTTGCATCATCGCACTTAAGTCTTGCTCTCCAGGTACACCGTTCCAAATATCAGTTGCAACAGCTCCTGGGTAGATATTTAAAACTCTTATATCTTTTTCACGCAACTCTTCTCTGATTGACTTTGTAAATCCATCTAAAGCAAACTTACTCATACAATAAGTACTCCAATTAGGAAATCCACTTTTTGATGCTACCGATGCAATATTTACAATAGAAGAACCTTTCGGCATTTTGCTGGATAGTTTTTGTATAAGTAAAAAAGGTGCGGTGACATTAACATCAAATGTTTTCTGCCAATCTTCCAGAGTTATCTCATCCAATGAACCGACAAGTGCAATTCCAGCATTATTTATAAGCAAGTCAAGTTGGGGCAGATTTTCATTTTTGGTAAGAGCGATAACATTTTGCGGTACCGACAAATCCGCCTCTATGACAATTGCTTCGCCACCGTTCTTAACAACCAAAGATGCGGTCTCATCCAATTTTGATTTATCACGACCTGTTAAAATAACTTTGTTACCCGAAGCAAACTTTAGTGCGATAGCTTTACCTATACCTCGGCTTGCACCTGTTATTAAAATTGTTTTCATATTGTTCTTTCTAAATTTCTTTTCTAATAGTAAAACGATTATTAGCAGTCTCTGACAATGACAGCTTTATGAGCTGATTTCCATAGAGATTAAACAATTTACCCCATAATATTTTACAGATATTTTCACCCGTCGGAATAATCTTTTGAAAATCATCGGTTTCTAAATTGAGATGTTTATAATTCCAATGATGTAAAATTTCTTCAAGCTGCGTTAAGACGATAGCCAAATCAAAAATTGTCCCTGTATCACGGTCATACTCTCCCTCTAAAACCATCTCAACTTTATATGTATGACCATGACCTCTGTCGTTGCTACACTTTCCATACATCTTAATATTTTCTTCTTCGGAAATATTTGGTGAATACAACCGATGAGCTGCATAAAATTTTGTCTTCACTCCCATGAACATTTTATCTTCTTTTGTATATTCTATGAAAAAATAATTATTTTCATGAAGGCGAATTCGATTAAGAGGAAAATCTTTTTTTAGCTCTTGAAAAAAATGCTGAGCCAAAGATTCAGTCGTTAGTGGTTTACCCTGAAGTTCGGGTAAATCAGTCGTAAGATTTCGATGGTCATATTTTCGGTAAAATTTATTTAAGACAGGTCGTACTTTTGCAAAATCAATAATTAAATTACTTTTCGGATCAAGTTTTCCGTCAAATGTAACACGCATATTATAATGATGTCCATGCCCAGAACGCCTTGCTGAAACACCAAACAATTTTTTATTTTCAGATTCAGATAAAAATGGTGAGTAAGTTCTACGAGCAGCACAAAAGTCTAAATAAAAACTTCGCTCAATTCTTCCATCTGCATAAGCAGTCGCTTCCCATTCATTATCTTCGCAAATATGACAAACGACCAATTGAGCTAACTCATCTGCGAACAACGGAGTGGCGTCTTTTAAAAGCTCATGGGCTATTTTTTCAAATGTTGGAATTTCTCTATCAAATGGTGAAGTATCAACGTTAAGAAACTTATGATCATATCGTTCTTGCAGTAGCTTATTGATTTTCTCTTTAATAACAGTAACATTTAACATCATCCCATCATCGCAAGAGACTTGCCCGTTAAAGATAAAAGTCACAACAATATTATGACCATGCCCATGCTCTCCTATTGACTCATCACCATACATGGAAATATTTTCCGCTTCAGTACAGTCATGAATATACATCCTATGAGAAATTGAAATTTCGAATCTTTTAGATACTGTTAAATACATAATTTATTTTATAAGAGAGAAAAACTCCGCTCGGGTTGAAGGGTCATCATGAAATTCTCCTAAAACACATGAAGTAACCATTGAAGAATTCTGCTTTTCAACACCACGCATCATCATACACAAATGCTTTGCTTCAATGACAACAGCAACACCTTGGGCGTTGGTATATTTATTTATTGTTTCTGCAATTTGTCGAGTAAGTTGTTCTTGTATTTGTAGTCTCCGAGCGAAAACATCAACGATTCTTGCGATTTTTGAAAGCCCTAAAACCTTACCACTTGGAATATAGGCAACATGACATTTGCCTATAAAGGGTAACAAGTGATGCTCGCATAAAGAATAGAGTTCGATATTTTTGACTAAAACAATTTCGCTTGCTTCAGACGGAAAAAGCGCTCCATTTATTATTTCTTCTATATTTTCATTATATCCTTTTGTAAGAAACTTAAAAGCTTTCGCTGCCCTTTTTGGAGTTGATTTGAGGCCATCACGATTTACATCTTCGCCAACTTCTTCTAATAACTTTTTATATAACTCTTCCATTTGTAACCCTTAAAAAACTTCAATATAATTGATTGAACTATTGTCTTGTAATGATATACGTATAAAGATACATTTTTCTTCAATAAATCTCAAGCAGAAATCAGTTATCCGCTAAAAATTGAATATTTCACTAAAAACGCTAACACTACTTCCCTATCTGCCGACACTACAACAAGTTCAAAGAATATTATAGGACAGTATTCACCACTATTAAAATAGTTGGAAAGTAAGTTCTATATGACAAATAAAGATAACAACAGCTACTTTTCACTTGACAACAAGACGGAGTTTGTTATCTTTTTCACAAAGAATTGTAAGAGCTAAATGCCAAAACAATGACAAACTGTTTTTGACTCCTTAGGAGGATACTGTGAACAAAATTTCGACCGTAGTTTTTATATTTTTACTTTTACTACTGACCCCGCATCCTATCTCTGCTCAAGGTGATGCTGGATGTCAGACTGACAAGTGTCATGTTACAATGGGAACAATGGAATTCATACATGGACCTGTAGGTGCTGGTATTTGTACTATCTGTCATACCCCCGTTGAAGGTAAAAAACATAAATTCATTTTCGCAGCCGAACAAGAAGAACTCTGCTTTAATTGTCATGATGGTAAGCGAGATATGATGCTTGAAGAACATCTCCACACACCTGTTGCCGATGGTAATTGCGTTGGTTGTCATGATCCACATCAATCAAACTATCGCTACACTCTTAAAGGTGATGCCTCCGAACTTTGCTTTACTTGTCATGCTGAAGAACATTTTGATAATGAATATGTTCACGGTCCAATCGCTGCTGGTGATTGTAATGTCTGTCATAATCCACACGCCTCCGCCAATGAAAAACAACTGGTTGCCCCTAAAAAAGACCTCTGTTTTAGTTGCCATAAAGAAAAATCTGATATTATGAATAAACGACATATTCATTCTCCTGTTGCTGAAGATTGTACCAAGTGTCATAATCCGCACGCCAACAAAGAAGAATTCCTTTTAGGTGCTGCCAACGAACAACTTTGTTATGGCTGTCATGAAAACATTGCTGCCTATGTTGGAGCCAAGCACCAGCATGCACCAGTTGCTGAGGGTAAATGTATGGACTGCCACGATGTCCACGCCTCAGATAACCCTCGTATGTTTGTAAAACCACAAGAAGCCCTTTGTTTCAGTTGTCATAATGAAATGGGTGATTTTGTTTCTGATCAAAAATACAAACATGGCCCTGTCAAAGAGGGTGATTGTAATGCCTGCCATGATCCACATGGTTCAGAGTATCATCGGATTTTGCGTGACAATTTCCCTGAAGAATTTTATATGCCGTATGATACAGACAACTATGCAATTTGTTTTCAATGTCACAATAAAGATATAGCTCTCAACGAAAAAACTAAAACGCTGACAGACTTCCGTGATGGGGATATCAATCTACATTTTCTCCATGTCAACAAAGAGAAAAAAGGACGTAGTTGTAAAGCCTGTCACCAGGTACACGCATCATCGCAATCTAAACATATAAGAGAATCGGTTCCATTTGGAAAAATTAGTTGGGAATTACCTGTGACTTATACTAAGTTAGAAAATGGCGGAAGTT
This sequence comes from Candidatus Zixiibacteriota bacterium, assembly GCA_024280215.1. Classification (GTDB taxonomy): domain Bacteria; phylum Zixibacteria; class MSB-5A5; order GN15; family FEB-12; genus QQUK01. The sequence continues at coordinate 58,107 of JAJRQO010000015.1, read as the reverse complement.
GTGTTGTTGGTTGTCATTCACCAAAAGAGTATAACCGTAAAAAATAGACGGTAACAAATGAAACTGATAAAATATTTTCTAATTTTCTCTATATTATGTACAAGCATTACTGTTGCTCAAGAATTAACCAAAGAAGAAAAAAGAGCAAAAAGAAAACAGATACGTCTCTACTTAAAAAAATCTCGGTCATATTTTGATGCCCAACAAGTAGACTCTGCTTATATCTATATTGATTCACTTTTACTTTTTGATTCTAAAAATGTAGATGGCTTTTATTACAAAGGCTTAATTGAACTAAAAAAAAATGACACCACCAAAGCAGATTCGACTCTCACACAGGGCGTAGCTCTTGCTCCCCTCTCAACCAGAATAAAGATACTTCTTGCGAGAATTAAAATTGAGAAGAAAGATTATATACAAGCATCGGAACTGCTCGATGCAATTTTAAGAATTAAACCGAATGAAGCAGAAACATTATATCTACGTGGATTGACATACTTATATCAAAATGATACAACGAATGCATTAGAATACTTACAAAACGGACTTGAAACAGCACTCAACAAAGGGAACTAATATACATAATGTCATTCGTTAAGCACAAATCTACCAATCTTTTCATAATCTTACTTATTGCGGTCTTATTTGTCCCGTCGGCAACGGCAGCATTTCGATACCTGCAGGAAGGAATGAAACTTCCAATAATTAACAACACAGATATTTTAACTGGTGAAAAAGTTAGCACTGACAAGATTATCAAAGATAATAATATGCTTATTGTTGTTTTTTGGTCGACTTGGTCAAAACGTTCGGTTGAAGAACTTATCTCATTAAAAAAAATTACTTTGCTACACCCTAACGACCGTTTTAAAATTATTGCTGTTAATGTTGAAAGCCAAAAGATGTCGGCACAACTTACAGAAAAAGTTGTGCAGTTTACAAAAGATTTAGACCTCCCATTCCCAGTTATAATTGATAACAATTTAGAGATATTCTATCAATTTGGTGTCATCGCTGTTCCTTCAACAGCAATTACCGACACTACTGGCGTTATTCGATATGGACCAGCCGGTTTTTCTTTAACAACTCATGATTTAATAATTGATTCGATTGATGTCTTACTTGGCAAAAAAGTAGTAACGGTTTCAGATACGTTAAAAAAAGGATATATTCCGAATTTAAAATCTTCTCGCTACTACAATCTTGCTCTTAACTTACGAAATAAACGGATGTATGAACGAGCTCTTGCTAATGTTGAAATTGCTGTAAAAAATGATTCCCTCTTTCCTGTTCCATACAGTTTGATGGGAGAAATTTACAATATTTTACATGAAAACGAAAAATCTCTCAACTATTATAAAAAAGCGGTCACCTTGGACTCTACTTTTGTCGCAGCATGGAATGGTGTTGGAGAATTACATTTAAAAAATAATCATATCGACTCTGCCATTACCGCACTTAACAGAGCTATTAGCTTAGATGAGTTCTATGCTCCAGCACTATTAAATTTAGCTCTCTGTTATTCAGAACAAGGCGACAAAGAAAAAGCCCTTGAAAATCTTAAGATAGCTCAAGAACTACATTTGCAAAATCCACGCCCTTACTATTATTTAGGGCTTATTTACCTCAACGACTCTGATACGACTAACGCTATTACTTCTTTCAGAGACGCTCTTGATATACTCTACCCTGCCCCGTAAATTTTCGAGAAACTATTATTTGTACCGACAGGGCAATGCCCTGTCTAAAATAGCTGTGTAGCTCACCCCTTGGGGCTTGTTGATAAAGTCCAAACAGTCTTTCAAGACCCTTCGACTCCGCTCAGGGTGACTTGAAAGACAACAGCTTATAATTTGTCATACTGAGCGGAGTCGAAGTATGTTCCAAAATAAGAGGTTTCTCAACAGTCCCCAAGGGGTTGTCTACCCAGCATGATTCTTTTATCAGCTACCAACTTGTATCTTTTCTGGACTCCGGCTTCGCCGGAGAGGAGGAGTGTTTTGTAGGGAACTGTCTTGCCTGTTCCGTTTAGACAGGGCAATGCCCTGTCGGTACAGTTTAAAAGGTTTAGATAGATCTGAATCCTATAAAGTAATGACCGAATAAAAAAAGGACGCTTCGTGAAACAGTATACCGAACCCGACTCTTTTAAACTGATTTTTTTATCTATATATACCATGACATCAGCATGACATCTAAATGAAACTCAATTTCAACCAAGACCTCTTTTATCACACTTATCTCTTTATATCACTTATCTTTACATTGCTTTTATCACCTTAATAAGAGTTTAACATTAAAACCAGTATTTGTACTTTTTTTCACAAGCATGACAGAACTTTGACATTAAAGAAGCTAAAGACAGTTAATTCAGATTAACATAAAAATAGTAATATAAAGATGTTAGGAATATAGTATGGAATTTGGTATAATCGGCACTTCAATCTGGCAACAGAATATGAAACTCCTCGAAAAAATAACTATCGACCGTGACAACAAATCTGAAACAATTAATCAGCTCAAAGAAGCTCTTGGAATCGACGAACTCATCTACCTCGCAACTTGTAATCGAGTCGAAATCATCTACACCATCAATGAACCAACCAGCGACAGCCGTATTCTCCACCGTTTGATTGACTTCTTTTTCTCCGACGGCTCCGACCTCAATTTCTTTCCAAATGATTTTTACCACTTCACCGACAAAGAAGCAATCACTCACCTCTTTCGTACTGTCTCTTCTCTTGAATCTTTAGTCGTTGGTGAAACTCAAATAACAGGTCAGTTCAAAGAAGCCTATCAAGATGCTCTCGGTGCAGGACATGTTGGATTTTATCTCCACAAATTAGCCGACGAAGCACTATCTGTTTCCAAAAAAATAAAAAGAGAAACAACTATCGGAAATGGACATCAGTCAATGGCATCGCTTGCGGCTCAGGAGATTAAAAATTATCTCGACGGTCAAAAAGATAGAAAAATTGCTTTAGTTGGTGCTGGCGAGATGACAAATAAATTCGCAAAATATATAACAAAAGCACATCTTGGAAATCTGTTATTTGTCAACCGTACTGTTGAAAAAGCAGAAAAATTTGTAGAAGAGTTTGGTGGCAGTTCAATTTCTCTCAAAGAATTTAAAGCAAACCCACAAGAGGTTCATGTGATTGCTACAGCAACTGCATGTAAGCATGCAATTTTCGATACATCATTTGCCGACAAACTTGCTCACCCAATTTTAGCAATTGACTTAGCGATCCCTCGTGATTTTTCCGATGACATACACAAACATGAAAAAATTACTTTAGTCGATATTCCTGCTCTAAAAACTAAAGCAAACGGCAACCTTCGCAAAAAATTTGTCGAAGCTGGCAAAGCCAACAATATCATCAAAGATGCTGTCTATAAATTTGTCAGTTCTCAACTTGAAGTTTCAATCAAACCAATTTTTCATACTTCTTTTAAAGAGTCTATCCAACTTGCTCATAACGCAATGGATGATCTCTTTAAAAAGAAAGTCACTTCACTTAGTGCCGACGAACAAAATTCGATTAAAAATTTAGTAACAAAACTTATTAGCAACGCATCATTTCAGCCATCAAAAGTTCTTTCTGAAAAAATGGCACAAGCACAAACAAATCTCAACTTTGAGAAGCTAAATAACTCAAACAAGGAAGTAGTATGAGCAAACAACATCTTGTCATCGGCTCCCGAGGCTCAGACTTGGCCTTATTCCAAGCGAATTTTATTCAGTCTATCTTAACAGAAAAATTAGATTGTACGGTAGAAATAAAAATCATTAAAACGACTGGCGATAAAATCACCAATCTTTCTTTTGACAAAATGGAAGGTAAAGGCTTTTTCACAAAAGAACTCGAAGAAGCACTTCTTGCCAAAGAAATCGACCTTGCCGTTCACTCGCTCAAAGACCTCATGACTGATCAACCAATTCCACTCAAACTTGGTGCTGTTGGCTATCGTGCCGACAAACGTGAGATGCTTTTAATTCGCAAAGAATCAACAACGACAGATGGAATCCTCCCTGTCAAAGATGGTGGCATTATAGGGACATCATCAAACAGACGTAAATGTCAAATTGTTCAATATAATAACAAACTTGAGATTAAAGATTTACGTGGGAATGTCCCAACACGGATTAAAAAATTACGTGATGGTGAGTACGACGCAATCATGATTGCAGCCGCTGGTGTAAAACGTTTAGAGCTTGATGTCTCCGACCTAACTGTTATCGAACTTGATCCACAAATTTTCCTCCCAGCTCCAGCACAAGGTATTTTAGGTATTCAAATTCGCAACGATCTTCCAAAAGTTGAAGCAGTTATTTCTAAAATGAATGATACAACCGATGCAAAGTCTGCCGCACTCGAACGAGGACTATTAGCAAAATACGAATTAGGTTGTACATTGCCTTTGGGTGTATACTCCGAAGTAAATGGTGACTCTTATCGCCTCAAAGCGGTTCTTGGTGTTTTTGAAAATGAACAATGGGTCGAACCGAAAACCATTGATCTCACTGGCAAAGATATAGAGAAACTTGTCATGGACGCATTTGAAGGACTAAAGTAGGCTCATCATGCTCAACCTTGGAATCACACGAGATAAAAACCAACTTACTTCTTTGATTACATTAGCTAATAAAAAGCAGATTAATATTGTTGCACTTCCTGTAACGATTATTGAAACTCTTATGGCTGAAGTTGAATCACTACCTGATTTCAACAAGATAGACTGGCTCTTTTTTTCTTCAGCAAATGGAGTTCATACTTTTTTTGCGGCTTGTAATAAAGAGATTCTCCCTTCTACGATAAAGATTGCTGTTGTTGGTAAGAAAACAGCCGATGCGGTGCATTCGTATGGTTTGGAAATTCATTTTCGCCCAACCAATGCTTACGGTAAAAATCTTTTTGAAGAATTCCAAGCGAACTATTCTGAACAATCTTTACAAATTTTATATATCCGTGCTGAAAAAGTAAATTTTGACGCACAACAATTTTTAGCACACTCAAATATTAAATACAACGAACTGATTGCGTATAGATCGGTAGAACATGATGTAAACAAATCAGAAGTCGACAAATTATCATCCTCTGACTATCTCTTATTTACAGCACCATCAACAGTAATTTCCTATAAAAAACAGTTTGGTTCACCAAGAGCAAAACTAATAGCAATCGGAAATAGTACAAAAGAAGCAATTGATAAAAATAATTGGACGACAGATTTTATTTTAAGTAAACCAGAAATTGAAAGCGTTTTGGAGCAAATATAATGGAACTTTTTTCACGACCACGACGGTTAAGACAAAACAGCTTAACACGTGAATTAGTAGCTGAGACAACTCTCAATGTCAACAGTTTGATTCAACCATACTTTGTATGCGATGGTACCAACACCAAAGATGAAATAAATGGACTCCCAGGAATTTACCGTGAAACAGTCGACTCATTGACAAAAACTATCGAAACAGATTTAAAACTTGGTATAAAAAAAATCATGCTCTTTGGAGTGACCGATAGAAAAGATGCAATGGCATCATCAGCCGCCGATGACAAAAACCCTGTTATCCAAGCAATAAAAGAACTAAAAAAACAATTTCCAAACGAACTCCTTATTGGTGCCGACGTTTGCCTTTGTGCTTACACCGACACTGGTCATTGTGGTGTTTCCGAACATGATGTCATCAACAACGATAAATCAGCCGAGATACTTTCGCTCATGGCACTTCGGTTGGCTGAGTCAGGATGCGACATCGTCGCACCATCCGACATGATGGACGGACGAGTAGGAGCAATACGAACAACTCTTGAGAACAACAATTTTAAAGATACGCTTATCATGGCATACTCCGCTAAATACTCATCATCATACTACGGTCCATTTCGCAACGCTGCCAACTCTGCCCCTGGCAAAGGTGATCGCAAAGGCTACCAGATGGATTTCAGAAATCGCTCCGAAGCAATAACAGAGCTTGAACTTGATGAAGCCGAAGGTGCCGATATCGTCATGGTCAAACCTGCAATGGCGTACCTTGATATTATTTCAGACTTCCGACAAAACACTTCTCTACCAGTTGCCGCGTACAATGTTTCAGGCGAATACACCGCAGTCAAATTATTAGTAAAAGAAAATTTAGCAGATGAAAACATAATGGTAATCGAAAACCTCACCGCAATCAGTAGAGCGGGGGCATCGATTATTCTCACCTACCATTTACGGGATATTTTAAAAAACGGATGGCACAATGCTTAAAACAGGTAAATCACAGGCAATAATTCAAAAAGCAGAAAAAGTAACACCGGGCGGAGTGAACTCTCCAGTACGAGCCTTTCACTCAGTTGGAGGTACACCTCGCATTATAAAAAAAGGTGAAGGTGCTTACCTAACCGATGTTGACGACAACTCTTATATCGATTTTTCTTCCTCCTGGGGACCGCTTATTTTAGGGCATGCCGACAAGGATGTCGTCAAAGCGGTTCAAGAACAATGCGAACTGGGAATGACATACGGAACTTCAACCGAGCATGAACTAAATTTAGCACAGTTCATCGTTGATAATGTTGAACCAGTTGAAAAAGTTCGATTTGTGTCATCTGGAACAGAAGCGGTCATGTCGGCGATTCGCCTTGCTCGCGGATTTACTGAACGTGATTTGATTTTAAAATTTGACGGATGTTATCACGGTCATTCAGACCATTTATTAGTCGCTGCTGGTTCAGGATTGGCAACATTTGGCACGCCATCCTCTGCGGGTGTACCTGAGTCAATAACATCACAAACAGCCGTACTTCCTCTCGATGATGAAGAAGTGCTCGAAAACTTTTTTGAAGAACACGGCGACAAACTTGCCGCTGTTATCATTGAAGGAATCCCAGCCAACAACGGACTACTCATCCAACGTCATGATTACATCAGACTCATCCGTGCCTTAACTGAAAAACATGGTGCCTTACTGATTTTTGATGAAGTCATCACTGGTTTCAGATTAGGCTTAGGCGGAGCTGCTGCATATTACGGCATCACACCTGACTTACTGACCTATGGTAAAATAATCGGTGGCGGTATGCCTGTTGGTGCTTTTGGCGGTAGAGCAGAAATCATGGATATGCTCTCACCACTCGGACCAGTCTATCAAGCTGGCACACTTTCTGGAAACCCACTTGCAATGGTCGCTGGTCTGACAACGCTCAAAAAACTTGAAGATGGAACTATCTATAAAAAGCTTGAAGAAAACAACCGACGCTTTGTAACTGATATGACCGAACAACTTCGTGACTGCAAAGTAAACATCGCTGGAGTCGCATCAATTTTTTGGCTTGTCTTCCAACCAGAACTGCCACGTTCTGCAGGAGCAATAAAAACCGCAGGTATTACTCACTATAATCGAATACACGAAAAAGTTTTAAACCGTGGTATCTACCTCCCACCATCAGGATATGAAGTTTGTTTTATTTCTGCGGCACATCCTGAAAATATGCTTTCCAACTCTGCAAACACTTTAGCTGGCATCATTCGCCAAGAGGCTCACTCATGGAACTAAAAAATAGCAATTTTATAAAGGCATGTTATGGTAAAAATGACGGCTCAATCCCAATTTGGATTATGCGTCAAGCAGGACGCTACTTACCTGAATATCTTGAAGTACGTTCCAAGGCAACTTTCAAAGAACTATGCCAGTCACCAGAACTTATCACCAAAGTTGTCAAACAACCTCTTGATCGGTTTAATCTTGATGCTGCAATTTTGTTTTCAGACATCCTGACATTTTTAGATCCACTTGGTGCATCGGTTTCATTCCCTGACCAAGGCGGACCAAAAATTGCCGACCCAATTTCAACACCTGATGACATAAAAAAGTTACATGACTTTGATATAAAAAAAGAACTCTCGTTTGCCTTAAACGGAATCAAAGCAATCAAAGAAACAATTCCAGAGACACCACTCATCGGTTTTGCTGGCTCACCATTTACAATTTCCTGTTATCTCATCGAAGGTCAGGGTTCAAAAGCTTTTGATAAACCAAAAATATTCATGCACACTTATCGTGAAGCAGCAACCGACCTTTTTGATATGCTTGCTGATATTACAGGCAGATATTTAAATGAACAAATCAACGCAGGAGCCGATTGTGTCCAACTATTCGGAAGCTGGGACGGTATTTTGTCCCGTGATGATTTCTATGAATTCACAGTCAAACCAGCCAACAAAATTTTTGGACAAGTCAAAGATAGAAACGTTCCTCGGATAATGTTTGTCAATAACCTCTCTCCATATCTTGATTTAGTAAATGAAATCGATTGTGAAGTTGTTGGTGTTGATTATCGCATGGATATAAATAAAGCCGCATCTGTTCTTAAAAATAAATCTGTTCAAGGAAATTTAGACCCATCTGTTTTATTCGGAACACCTGAACATGTCAAAGAAAAAACTCTTCAGCAATTACAAAACTTTGACAATCTTGATAGACTAATATTTAACTTGGGTCATGGCATTCAACCAAAAACACCGATAGAGTCGGTACAGATGGTTGTGGAAACAGTACAAAACTTTAGGTAAATAAAATGGACAAGAAAAAAACTTCAATTCCAATTGACCTGCTCAGAAAATATGACCGACCGGGTCCTCGCTATACAAGCTACCCAACAGTTCCAGTTTGGTCAAATGAAGTTGGTTCAGAATCTTATATGCAAGCTCTTCAAAATGCATCCGTGAATGAAGATGAAGCATTTGCAATTTACTGCCACATCCCTTTTTGCGAATGTCGTTGTTATTATTGCGGGTGTAACACGGTCATAACCAAAAATTCTGATAAAGTTCGTTTGTATATTGATACGATGAAACAGGAGATTACCAACACTGCCAAGCATCTAAAAAATCGTAAACTTGTCAATCAATTACATTTTGGTGGTGGCACCCCGACCTATCTGACTATTGAACAGTTTAATGAAATTCTTGATACCCTTGAAAATTGTTTCAACTTTGTAGAGGGTTGTGAAAAGTCGATTGAAATTGATCCAAGAGTGACAACCAACGAACAGATCAAAGCATTAGTCAACCGTGGTTTTAATCGAATTTCGATGGGTGTACAGGATTTCGACAACGATGTACAGATAGCAATCGGTCGAATTCAACCATTTGAATTAGTTGAGAAAAAAGTTAATTTTTGTAAGTCTCTGAATTTTGAAGGGGTCAACATTGATTTGATCTATGGACTTCCAAAACAAACTATTGAAAGTTTCACCGATACTCTCAAAAAAGCAATAACTCTACACCCTGACAGAGTCGCACTTTATAGCTTCGCATATCTTCCGTCAGTAAAAGCAAACCAGATGAAAATCATAGAATCTGAACTCCCTGTAACAGAAGATAAATACAAACTTTTTGCTTTGGCTGTTGAACTATTCACAGAAGCAGGATATATACAAATTGGTATGGATCATTTTGCCTTACCAAAGGATGAACTATCAATCGCTCAAAACGACGGACGGCTCCATCGTAATTTCATGGGCTACACCGTTCAGGCATCACCTGAAATGGTTGGCTTTGGCATGTCATCAATCGGATATATCGACAATTCATTTTTCCAATCGCATCCTACCCTTTCAAAATATATGGATACTGTCGAACAAAATGAATTCGCCGTTTTTCGTGGTATGAAACTCAATGAAGATGATTTGATTCGTCAATATGTCATTAATTCGCTCATGTGCAATTTTCAATTACAGTTTTCTGATTTCTATAAAAAGTTTAACATCCAGTATCACGACTATTTCCATAAGGAACATAAAGAACTCTCTGAATTCTTTGTAGATAATTTCTTGGATGCTCCAAATGGTGGTCTGAAAATTACTGAAGTTGGCCGGACTTTTATTCGGAATATCGCAATGGTTTTTGATGCATATTTAAATAAAGAATCAGATGGTAAAAAACCAACTTTTTCAAGAACGATTTAAGAGGCTCTATGTCAAAAAATGATTCTGATAAAGTTTGCGTTATTCTATTGGGTATGGGTGGACCTGATTCGCTTGATAACATAAAACCATTCTTATATAATATATTTTCAGACAGAGAGATTATTCAACTGCCAGGTGGTTCACTTTTTCAAAAACCATTTGCTAAACTAATTAGTAGATTACGTCATAGAAAGGTACAAAACAATTATAGCCTCATAGGCGGTTCTTCTCCTCTACTAAAATGGACAGAATCACAAAAGGAACATCTTGAATTTATTCTCTCTCCCACATTAGGACGCTTTGACGTTTTCATCGGCATGAGATATTTTACGCCAACGATTGAATCAGCTATTCAACAAGCAGTCGATGCAGAGTATAATAAAATTATATTTCTTCCAATGTATCCACAGTATTGTAAAGCAACTACTGGTTCATCATTTTCAGAAGCAAAACGAGTCTTACTAAATCAACCTGCCATAAAGTCAATTTTCATCAAAGATTTTCATAACGACAAGGCATACTTGAAACTCCTCAAATCATATATCGATGACAACATACAAGATGATGAGACCCTACTTTTTTCTGCTCACTCAATACCTCAAAAGTTTGTCGATGACAACGACCCCTATGTCTCGCAAGTAAAGTTCACCGCCAAGCAAGTCGCAGGTGAGCGAGATTATTTCTTATCATTTCAAAGTAGAACAGGGCCAGTCAAGTGGGTCGGTCCTGACACCGTTGATGAAACCAAACGACTTCTTGCCGATGGTAAAAAATTATTCATCGTACCGATTTCTTTTGTATGTGATCATATTGAAACAATGTTTGAAATTGATATAGAATTAAAAGAGCTCGTCAGCGACACAAAAAATATCCGTCGCATGCCGATGTTTAACGATGACCGCAACTTTGGTGCTTTACTTGCCAATTTAGTATTGGAGCATCTCGATGACTGAAAATAAATATGATGTCCTAATTATCGGTGGTGGAATCTCAGGATTATCCGCCCTTCATTTTCTCAAACAAAATGATTCATCTTTAAAAATAAAATTATATGAAGCCGACACTCGACTTGGTGGTACTATCGGCACCGACAACATCGAAGGTTTTTCTTTAGACTGGGGACCAAACGGATTCTTAGATAGAGAACCACTTACTTTAGAGTTAGTTGAACAATTAGGCATAACTGACTCTTTAGAACGTGCCAATGACAACGTATCCAATCGGTTTATTTTACGAGCAGGTAAACTTCGACCTGTGCCTATGTCGCCACCAAAATTTATGACCTCAAGCATCCTCCCTATTTCGGGCCGGTTACGGGTCATGATGGAACCATTTGCCAAAACTCGACCAGAGGGAATAGACGAATCTATTTATGATTTTGTCAAACGACGTATCGGTGTCCAAGCAGCTGACTACTTAGTACAGCCAATGGTATCGGGTGTCTATGGTGGTGTTGCCGACAGACTTTCATTACAATCCTGTTTTCCCATAATGCGTGAGATGGAAGATGATTACGGTTCATTGTTTAAAGCAATGATTGCTAAAGCAAAACAAGCAAAGGCTAAAAAGAAAAAATCTGGTTCACCAAGTGGACCTGGCGGATGGTTGACATCATTCAAAGGTGGTCTTTACTCTGTCATTGAACAATTTCAAAAAAATTACAATGATGACATCTCATGCGGTATGAGAGCAAAATCTATCACCAAACAAGAGAACTCTTATCATGTAACTTTTGAAGATGGAACCGAAGTTACGACTAAACATGTCATCTTAGCAACACCAACCTATAAAGCTGCCGACCTTGTGACCAGTTTTTCAACTTCACTTGCTCAATCATTAAACTCAATTCCATACGCTCCGATTTCTGTTGTTTGTTTGGGTTACAAAAAAGATGACATTCAGCACAAACTTGATGGATTCGGATTTTTAGTCCCGAAAAAAGAAAATTTGAAAATTTTAGGTTCTATCTGGACATCATCTATATTTGAAAATCGTGCTCCCGATGGCATGGTACAGTTTAGAACAATGATTGGTGGCGATGGAGACCATGAATCTATAAATCTATCCGATGCGGAACTTATCAAGACTATCGAACACGATTTAGATTCAATTGTTGGTATCAACGGCAAACCAGTTTTGACAAAAATTTACCGTTGGGCAAAAGGCATCCCTCAGTTTAAAATTGGTCATGCTGAGATTATGTTGAAACTTGAAAAGGAATTGAAAAGACAAGGTAATGTTTATCTGACAGGTAATGCATATTACGGCATTAGTTTAAATGATTGTATTAAGCAATCATTTAAGATAGCCAACCAGATTACGCAATAAGTTCATAGTCAGCTTCATCACTATCTGAGTGGTGAAAACCCCACCCTTCTTTGGCAAACCAGTCGTTGACTTCTTTACGATTTTCTTCAAATATCACGAAGAGAACATCATCGCCTGATTTCACTTTTAGTCCTTGTACTACTGGTTCTGCTTTTTCATTATGAATACAAACAAGCGGAAGCAGATATTTATTGATGACTGCATCCTGACTATCAGTTCCAACAAGTAGCATAGACTCATCAGCACCGCATTGCCATTTTTCTACGGTAGCAGTTTTCTTTCTTAATCTAACATTCCATAAATCTAAATCACGCTTAACACCAAAGAGCAAACTTCCCCCAGCTTCGTCTACCATCTCAGTAGTCACATGTCCAGCATTAATATGAAGGGGCATATAAACCTTATCAATTTTTAACTCACTCGACATTTTTTTTGTAAACAGAAGATTCACTTCTTCATTCGGAGTTAACGCAATACACCCTCTCATAGTACTAACTGAACCACGAGCCAAAAGATTATCATCCAATCCATTTCCAAACAACACTTTGTACTGTAATTCTTCAGCATGGCGAACTGCATCAGTATTTGAATCTATAAAGAGAATATCTCCTTCGGAGCTTTGTAACCCTTTTGCCATTTCAAGGGCAACCGGATTTGCACCCAAAATCGCAAAACCATTGTTTACTTTTTTACTAACTTTTAATAAACCAGCAATAGTCGCTCCTGACATTCCTTGTACTGTCACGGTCACAGCAATGACCATGAAGACTAAAGCTCGCAAGAGTGAACCACCTTCCATACCTGCATCATCCAATGTCACGGCAAAAAACGATGCAATAGCAGCAGCGACAATTCCTCTTGGAGCCAACCATGAGAGAAACATTTTTTCATTCAATTTCAGATCTGTACCAACAGTAGATGTAAACACATTGATAGGTCTAACTACAAACATTAATAATCCAACTACAAGCAACCCTGGATAACCCAATGTTTGAATATCTGCGAACTTCACATCTGCAGCAAGCATTACAAAAAGCATCGCAATAAACATCGAGGTCAACTGCTCTTTAAATTCTACTAATTCATGTAAGACCTTACTTTTTATATTCCCCACAACAATACCTGCAATTGTAACAGCTCCAATCCCACTCTCTGGTAGGAAGTAATTAGAAAAATGATATAACGCTAACACAAAAGTCAGTACAAAAATATTTTTCAGATGTTGAGGAATTAGTTTCTTAGGCTTAATAATATAGGCAACCAAGAATCCTCCAATGGCACCTACTAAAACTCCAAAGCCTAATCGTGTTACCAAATGCATAATACCACTATAAAAGGAACTATCATTAGGATACACAACTATCTCCAATGCGATAATCGCAACCAAAGCACCTATTGGATCAATAAGTAATCCTTCACCCTCTAAAACTGTTTTAACAGAACTGTTTAATTTTATACGTTTCAATAGAGGATTCACAACTGTCGGTCCAGTCACCGAAACTAATGTTCCGAACAAAAATGATAATTGCCAACTCCATTGTAACACAAAATGAGCTACACACATCGCTCCAAGAATAGTTATCGCCGCTCCAAATGTAATTAAACTTCGTATAGCTTTGGATTCTTTTTTGATTCGCTTAATGTTTAAATTTAGCCCACCCTCAAATAAAATCACAGCAACTGCAAATCCGACTAACATATGTAGTGATTCGTGATACAATTTTGGATCAACCAGTTGAATTCCCTCGGGTCCAAGCAATGCCCCAGTAATAAGAAGTAAAACAATCCCAGGTATACGCAGATGATGAGCAAGCGACTGGGCAATTAGCCCAGCAAAAAGAGCCAAAGATATAGTTATAGCAATGTCAAATTGAAACATACTTTTCCTTTTAGTTAAAATGTAAATACATAAAATAATTTGTTTTTACAAGTTTTAAATCTCTTCTTATTTAACCTATTACGTAGACCTATAATACAAGCAATTGATTAAATTCTGATTTAATAAGTATTGACTAATAAGCTCCAGTCACCTATATATACCGAAGCAAACAAACATAATATGAAAGAAAGTGAAAATTATGATAGATTTTTCATTCACCGAAAATCAACTCGCTGTTCGAGATATGGCACGAGAACTTGCCGCCAAAGTCATTATTCCAAATATAGCCGAATATGACCGTAAACAAGAGATGAACCCTGCTCTGCTTCCAGCAATGGCTGAAGCAAATCTGCTTGGATTCTGTATCCCAGAACAATATGGCGGATTGGGAATGGACTACATTTCACTCGGCTTGGCATCTGAGGAAATGGAATATGGAGATACTTCCTGTCGAGTAATTTTATCGGTGCATATTGGTCTTTTTTCTCTCCCACTTTTGACTTATGGAACCGAAGAGCAGAAACAAAAATATCTTATCCCAGCAGCCAAAGGTGAAAAAATTGCGACCTTCGGACTCACCGAACCAGCCGCTGGTTCCGATGTTGTCGGACTTCAGACAACAGCCGTCAAAGATGGTGACTCCTATATTTTAAATGGTGAGAAAATGTGGATTTCTCTCGCCGATGTTGCCGACCAGTTTTTAATCTTTGCATGGACAGACCTTGATAAAAAGAAAAATCGTGACCATTCTGGCATTTCCTGTTTTATTGTCGAACGTGAATTTGATGGCATCACTACTGGAGCAATCCACGGCAAACTCGGAGTTCGTGCTGGCAATACAGGATTTATCTCGATGCAGGATGTCAAAGTCCCTGCGGAAAACTTACTCTACAAAGAAGGTGCTGGTTTTAAAATCGCCATGTTCTGCCTTGACCAAGGGCGGTACACCGTTGCCGCTGGTTCATGCGGACTTATCAAAGCCTCACGTGATGCATGTGTCAAATATTCCAAAGAACGTCAGACCTTTGGCGTCAATATCGAAGAACACCAGTTGGTCAAACAGATGATTGCCAATATGGAAGCGGGCTACGAATACTCAACTTACTTATGGATGAAAGCAGGCTGGTTGAAAAACCAAGGACTGCGTTCGACCAAAGCGACCTCGATGGCAAAATGGATTGCATGTAAAGAAGCGGAAGCATCCGCCGCCAATGCCGTACAAGTGCATGGTGCCTATGGCTTCTCCGATGAATATCCTGTCGAACGGTTCTACCGTAACTCAAAAGGTGCTTCGATTTATGAAGGTACTCGTGAGATTCATACCTTGATGCAAGCCGACTATGTTCTCGGTTTCCGTCATGACAAACAACTCGAACTCGACCTCCCAAAAGTCGACCAGTAAAATAGATGACAGGGCAATGCCCTGTCACTACAATTTACTTTTATTTATTAAGTTCGGTGAGGATTTTTTTGGAGAGAGTGATATTGATACCTTTGATTTCAGCAAGCTGTTCGGCTGTTTTTTCTTTTATACGTTTGACCGAGCCAAATGTTTTCAGCAATGCATCCCGCTTCGATGGACCAACCCCTTTGATTTTATCAAGTGCTGATGTAATTGTCCGTTTTGAACGAACCTTACGGTTATAGGTTATCGCAAAACGATGGGCTTCATCACGAACCTGCTTTAGCAGAATCAGCGACGGCGAAGATTTACTAATCGTCATAGGGTCGCTTTGGTTTGGGAGGAAAACTTCTTCAAGACGTTTGGCAAGACCAATCACAGGTTGTTTTTCAAAGCCAAGATAAGTCAGTTCGGCAACCGCCGATGAAAGTTGTCCCTTGCCACCATCAACAACAACTAAGTCGGGAGGCGTTTTCTTTTCATCTTTGATTCTGAAAAAATAACGACCAATAATTTCCCTCATCATCTTAAAATCATCCTGTCCCTTAACTCCTTTGATTTTAAAATGACGGTACTCTGATTTTTTTGGTTTCCCATTTTCAAAATAAACACATGAACCAACGGTATCGGTCTCACCAGTATTGGAAATATCAAAACAGACCACCGAACGTGGCGAGCGTGTAAGTCCTAAATCATCTTTAAGCGACGTCACCATCTTGGATGTCCGCTCGGTGTAGGTCATCTTTTTTATTAGCAGTTCATCCAAAAGCAAACGTGCATTACGAGCCGCTAAATCGACTAAGCGAACTTTGTCCCCAATTTTTGGAGTTACAATTTTGACTTTACTTCTTTTATCTTCTTTGAACCATGCTTCAAGTAATTTCACATCAGACAGTTCAAACGGGAGGAAGATTTGTGATGGTATATTTGGTTGATGATTATAGTACTGTGTTACAAAAGTATGGTAAATATTTTGATCGGTCTCATCAATTTCAGAGCGAAGTTGAAAATCCTGTCGACCAATCAAAGCACCCTCACGAATTTGAAGCACGACCGCAACGGCATCTTTATCTTCCCGAGCGACTGAAACAATATCACGATTGACAATTTCGCCAACATCGACATTTTGTTTTACTTTGATAGATTGCAAGGCTTCGATTTGGTCACGTGCTTCGGCAGCATCTTCAAAATTCATTTCTGCTGATGCATTTTTCATTTTTTCCGTAAGGTTTGCAATTAGTTTATTAGATTTTCCAGAAAGAACCATCAGCACAGAATTGACTTGAGTTTTGTAGTCTGATTCAGTTTGGTGTCCTGCACATGGACCTCCGCATCTGTTGATACGATAGTCTAAACAAACTTCGTATAGCTTCCCTTTTGGATGTGGAATAGTGTAGGAACAATTGCGAATTTTAAAAAGGCCTTTGAGAAAATGGACAGTACGTCGCATCCCTTTTGCATTGGTGTACGGACCAAAATAAGTAGAACCATCTTGTTCCATTTTACGAACAATTAATACTCGTGGAAACGGTTCTTTGGTAGTTATTTTTATATAAGGAAAATGTTTGTCATCACGTAAATCAACATTGTATTGCGGTTTATGTTCACGAACAAGATTCGCCTCAAGAATTAAAGCCTCTACCTCGTTAGCAGTTTCCATCAGTTCAAAATCGACCGCTTTTGAAATCATCCGTGCAGTTTTTGGATCTAAATTATTTGACGAATGAAAATAGGTACGGACACGATTTTTCAGATTTTTTGCTTTACCAATATAAATATATTTTCCAGCTTTGTTTTTAAAGAGATAAACCCCTGAAGATTTTGGGAGATTTTGGAGCTTGAGTTTTAGATCAGTCTTTGACATAAAAGAATATACGGAATTAAATTGATTATTTCAAATAGCGTCTTGCACCAACATATCGTTTTGCCCAATATTTTTCATCTAAATGACTGACAATGACACCTCGTGATGTTGAGGCATGGATAAATTGACGGTCACCGACATATATTCCGACATGGGATACTTTTTTCTTATCCGTTTTGAAAAATATTAAATCACCATAACGAATATGACGAAAGTGAATTTCTTTCCCACCGGCATATTGCAGTGCTGCAGTTTGTGGAAGAGTCGAACGATTATATCGTTTGAAAACTGAACGAGTAAAATGGGAACAATCAAGCCCCTCTTCGTATTTAGATTTCCCTTTGTATGGTTTGCCAAGATACGATTGCATGACAAGTCCAAGCTTGATATTTTCCGATGTCGTCGGAGAACCATCAAGATGCCTGACCTCTGGGCGGGTTTCATAACCACCTGTGCGGTACCGTGGGTGAGTGACGCATCCGATAAGTGAGAAAATAATTATGAGTAACAGTATCTTTTTCATGTCAGTTTTGGGTAATCCATATTAAAACGTTTGCGATAATATAGCCGTGTTCCAATTAGCAGAGCAACAATAAACAATACGTAGTAAAAGAAAAAATAACCAGCCAAGAGTGTTAATAGTAGTATCGGCATTTTGATTGCGAAAAAGAGAATTTTCTCAGATTCTGAAAATAATGAGATAATAAGTATCAATATAGAAATTGCTGACAAAATGACTAATAGCAGAAAATTTGAACTGTGTGCTATTACGACCGAGTCAATTAACAGGATGAGTGCTAAGAGCTTAACAAGTGGCGTTGAAAGTATTACTGCTAATGTTCGTTTGCCAGCTTTTCGGTCGCCCTCTTTGTCGGGGATTGTAGTGAGTAAATAGATTGCTCCGATTGTTAAGGTAAAATAAAACGGATTATCCCATCCGAGTAAGCCATCATTGTGCAGGGTCATATCGGGCATGACGGTGAGTGGGACGATAAAACCGTAACCGATAGCGTTGGCGAGGAGTCCCGATATTGGGCGGTCTTTGAGCCTTAGTGGCGGGGCGGAATAGATTGCCCCGAGAACGATTAAGGCTAAAATTAAAAAGCCTGCGAGATTTGAGAGATAAAAAGCGATGCCGATTGAAATTGCAGCACATAGGTAATAGAGCGTTTTTATTTCTGCGAAAGATATATATTCTTTTTGCAAAAACCCGAGTTTGTCGTTTAGTAAATCGGATTCATAGTCATAAATTTGGTTGATATAATATGACGCCGATGTAGCGAGCGTTAAAGCAAGTAGCATAAGAATATCTGAAAGAGCAAAACTATCCTTTGAAAGTTCAAGATGATAATGTAGGGTGACTAAATAGATAGACCAGACTGGTAGATGTAAAAGTGGTCGAGCGGCGAATATGTAATCAAGGATTTTCAAAACGCTCTAAGTGTTTGAATATAGAAATACATAAATGGTGCGGCAAAGAGCAGGGAGTCAAACCTGTCGAGAATCCCACCATGCCCAGGAATAAGATTTGATGAATCTTTAATATTTATAGAACGCTTCCACATCGATTCGACTAAATCACCAAGTTGACCAAAGATTGAACAGCCGATTGCGATGAGCATAATATGATACCAAGCGATGACATCAAATTTCCAGAAGTACATAATGACGCCTACTATCATTGCTCCGAGTAAGCCGCCAACAAATCCTTCTACTGTTTTATTAGGCGAAACTGAAGGAGCGAGTTTGTGTTTGCCGAATGCTTTACCAATGAAAAGAGCCATCGAGTCACCTGTCCAAAGAATAGCAAAAAGAAACAAGAGCCAATCGCCACCAGAAATTTCTAAATATTTAAAGAACCCAATATCAACGATAAAAGGATATAACATACTAATATATATAAACCCAAATAGTAATCGAGAATATTTAGTAAACAGTATTGATGGTGACTCTTTACTAACTGAGAACAACATTCCAATCAGTAGAATAATAACAACAGGACCTCTTGCCATAACAAACAATTGGATACGATAATACAATGTATTTATTATACTATTATCTATAGAGACCAATTCTTTGAGAGGTAAGTATGGTATAAAAGAAAATAATAATACTATGTTTAACACCCAAAAAGCAATATTTTTGGGGGTACACTTTTCATTGTATAAGAATTCATTCATGGCTATTAATACAAACAATGTTACCATACTACTTAACCAATATCCACCCTGATAACATATCCACAATATAAGCGGGATGGCGACAAGGGCAACGGAAATGCGTGCTATAAGATTTTTACTCATCTTGGTCAGCACTCACTTTTCCGAAACGACGCTCTCTACTTTGATAATCCAAAATCGCTTTGAACATCTCTTCCCGTTTGAAATCTGGCCAAAGAGTATCATTGATATACAACTCTGTATAACTTGTCTGCCAGAGGAGAAAATTAGAAATCCGTTGTTCACCAGAAGTTCGTATCATAAGGTCAGGGTCAGGCATATCGGAAGTATAGAGGAATTCAGAAAAAAGTTCCTCGTCGATTTCGTGCAAATCCATCAGCCCGCTTCGGACAGAATTTGCCAACGCTTTAACAGCATCTAAAATTTCTGTCCGTCCACCATAGTTGAGTGCTAAAGTCAGAATCAAACCCTTGTTGTTTTTTGTTTGGGATACTGCTAATTCTAACACTTTACGACGAATGAGCGGCAATGTATGTACATGTCCAATAGTACGGAGCTTAACATCATTTTTTATCATTTCAGAAATTTCATTTTTAGTTGTACGACTGAGAAGTGACATCAGTGCCGAGACTTCATCCTTGGGACGGTTCCAGTTCTGAATTGAAAATGTGTAAAGGGTCAGGTATGTGACACCAACATCGGATGCCGCTCTTACGACCTCACGCACCGCAGAGACCCCTGCTTCGTGTCCGTAGGTTCTCGGTTTGTTACGTTTTTCCGCCCATCTGCCATTGCCATCCATGATAATAGCAATATGTTTTGGGACTTTATCTTTATTTTCTAAAATTTTCTCTTTAAGAAGCTCTATAGAATCAGTCATAATAATTAGATTTTATCTCTGAATTTGAATGTTTGTAATACCAGTTTCGGTTCTAAGGATTTCGCTTGAAAAAATCGCACTTTTAACTCTAATCTCCCATAAGGAGTCAGGAAAGACAAAGCCTTCATGTTCAACAAATCTGATAACTTTTGACTTACGGTCAATTTTCTTTTCAGCCATAAAATGCAAATAGAGCTGTTTGAGAAAATAACGTTCCCTATCAATTATTGCCATGCCAACTGGCAGAGAGACATCAAAGTTATGACTATCATATCCTATTGCGAGATTTTGACCACCAGTATCATTTGGAAAAAAATTAAAAGTATAATTATTTGCAAAAACATTAGGATAACTAACATCAAGAGAATCAAACGAATTTTTTGGTTCGATCAAAACGACCATAGAGTCTAATTCACCAAAGCTATAGAAATATTTTGCAATAGTTGAATCAATAATTTTCTTACGCATTTGTTGGTCATAAATCAGATTATATCTTTTCGCTTCAAATGAAAATGAAACTCCAGAAACAATTGGATTTCTCCCATCAAAAACTTCACTCGCTCTGGTTTGATAATGAATAAGAATATCGTCTACTTCATTCTGAGCGTGTGCTGTTTTAACACAGAGCAATGCGACAACAAAGACTATTGACATCCACGTATACTTGTTTTCTCTTGACATATCGCACATAATATATATCTTTATAAATACGAAAGCCACAAAAGACTCAAAGAATATCAAACAATTCAGGCACTTTTTTAAAGATAAATTTGTTGCAAAAATACAAGTAGAAATTTAATCTCATAAAACTGGAGGTATTCATGACCGTCCAAGAGTTGCTCCACGCAAAAACATCTGTCATTCATACAATTGAAAAGCATGAAACTATTGTCAAAGCAATGGAATGCTTACTGCATAATCAGATAAGTTGTCTCCCTATCATCGAAAATAATAGTTTAATCGGTATTATTTCCGATAAGGATATTTTTCGAGCGATATTTGAAAACAGGTCTCATTTTGATGAGTTGACCGTTTCAAATTTTATGGCAACAGACCTTATCGTGGGAGTTGCTGAAGATAATATCGAGTATATTTCTAACCTGATGACCAAAAATCGTATTCGTCATATTCCCATTGTAAATGAACAAAAGTTAACTGGACTTATTTCTATTGGTGATATAGTCAAAGCAAAAGAAAAAGATATGGTATTTGAAAATAGGTACTTAAAACAATATATCGATGGCTCATATCCGGGATAATAGATTAATATCAAAAAGCGAGGTAGCACCTACCTCGCTTCTTCAATTCTTATTTAGATAAAAAATGTAATAGACAAATTAGATTTCCATTACCTCAGCTTCTTTTTTGACAAGCATTTCATCAATCTCTTTTGTATGCTTATCTGTCAGAGCCTGAATTTCATCGTGCAAATCAGCTTCCTGATCCTCAGAAATTTCTTTTGCCTGTTTTGCTTTTTTGATATGTTCGTTTGCATCCCGACGAACATTACGTACTGCAATTTTACCATCCTCAGCAGACTTTTTACAATGTCTGGCGAGTTCTTTTCTACGGTCTTCATTGAGAGCTGGAATTGGAATTCGAATAATACCACCATCAGCTTGAGGGTTTAATCCCAAATCTGCTTTTTGAATTCCTTTGATAATATTTCCAACTGTTGTTTTATCAAAAGCAGTAACAACAAGCAGACGTGGTTCAGGTGTTGATGCTGTTGCTACTTGGTTAAGAGGCATCAGCGAGCCATACGCTTCTACTTTAACAGTATCAAGCAAATGAATCGATGCTTTTCCAGTTCTGATAGTTCCTAAATCTTTGGCTGTCGCTTCTACACTTTTGTGCATTCTTTCAGCGGCATCTTTTTTCAATTCTTCTAACATACTTGTTACTCCCGCTTAAGGTTTAAGCTGTTTAAGAAATTAAAGTTCCAATTTTTTCACCCATGACAACTCTTTTGAGATTACCAGGAGTGTGTAAATCAATTATACGACTAGGAATACAGTTATCTGTGAGTAAAGATATTGCGGTCGCATCGATAACTTTTAATTCTTTCGTTAATACTTCCATATATTTTAATGTAGGATAAAACTCAGCATTTGCATCTTTTTTTGGGTCAGCAGAATAGACACCATCAACATTGGTCGCTTTAATAAAAAGCTCAGCCCCTACTTCGATAGCACGTAGTGATGCGGCAGTGTCTGTAGTGAAATATGGATTACCTGTACCAGCAGCAAAAATAGCTAATCGGCCTTTTTCCATATGACGTACAGCACGACGCCTGATGTATGGCTCGGCAAATGCTTCCATACTAATCGCTGACATCACTCTTGTATAGATTCCCATCTGTTCAAGAGTATCCATTAAAGCAAGTGAATTGATAACTGTTGCGAGCATGCCCATATTGTCAGCAGTGACTCTATCCATACCCCGTTCGGAGGCACCAAGCCCACGGAAGATATTTCCGCCACCAACAACAATCCCAGTTTCAATCCCGAGATCTTTTATTTCTTTGATTTGATCACAAATAAATTCGACAGTTTTGGTGTCGATACCAAAGTTTCCAGATCCCATGAGGGCTTCTCCGGAAACTTTTAGAAGAATTCTTTTATAATGAGGTTTTAATGAACTATCAGAATCCATATTACTCACCTAAACTAAAGCGAGTAAATCTTTTAATTCCCATATTTTCACCAAGTTCACCAATGGTTCTTTTTAAGAGTTCGCCAATAGTGAGATCATTATCTTTAACAAATGGTTGTTCCATCAAAACAATTTCGCTGAGATATTTTTCAATTTTACCTTCAACAATTTTGTCAATAATTTTTTCAGGTTTGCCTTCGTTCAACATTTCATTTTTAAACATTTCACGTTCTTTGGCAATAGCTTCTTGGTCTGCTTCTTCACGAGAGACACATTGAGGATTAGCAGCAGCGATGTGCATAGCAATATCTTTGCAGAAAGCTTTAAAATTATCTGTACGAGCAACAAAATCAGTTTCACAATTGATTTCAACCATCACTCCGAGTTTCTCACCAGCATGAATATACGTTGCGATAGCACCTTCGGCTGTAGCACGACCTTCTTTTGAAGCTGCTTTTGCGATACCATGTTCTCTTAAATATGCGGCTGCTTTTTCTTGGTCACCGTCAGTCTCTTTGAGGGCTTTTTTGCAGTCCATCATTCCAGCTCCAGTTTTGTCCCGAAGCTCTTTCACCATTTTTGCATTTATTTCCATTTTATATACTTTCTAAAAACTATTTATCTTTTTTTTCGTCTTTAGCTTCTGTTTTTTCTTCAGAAACATATGTACTCGTTGTTGTTTTTCTATCTTCTTCAACAGCAGTTTCAATCATTTCTTGTGAAACAGAATGTTTAGTTTCATAAGCGACATCAACTAATTGTTTGATAAGAATTCTGATAGATTTAATAGCATCATCATTGGCAGCAATTGGAAAATCAATAGGGTCAGGATCAGCATTTGTATCAATAATACCAATAACTGGAATACCTAAGATTTTTGCTTCGGCAACAGCGATAGCTTCTTTTTTAGCATCAACAACAATCATAAGACCGGGAAGGAAGTTCATATGTTTGATTCCGCCTAAAACTTTTTCAAGTTTCACCGCTTTGAGCTCAATTTTCCCACGTTCTTTTTTAGTGAATTTATCTAAAGTACCATCTTCTTTCATACGCTCGATATCTTTGAGCTTTTTGATAGACTCTTTGATAGTGTTAAAATTGGTCAACATACCGCCAAGCCAACGTTCAGTAATCCAAAATCCACCACAACGTTGTGCTTCGCCAACCAAAACTTCTTTCGCTTGTTTTTTTGTACCAACAAACAAAATAGTTTTTCCACGACCAACAACTTCGCGAACTTTTTCTTTGGCTTTGTTTAATGAACTGAGAGTTTTTGATAAATCGATAATGTAGATACCGTTTCTTGCACAGAAGATAAACGGTTTCATTTTTGGGTTCCATCGTCTGGTCTGATGACCAAAATGTACCCCAGCTTCAAGAAGCTCTTTTACTTCAGGAGATAACATTTGAATCCTTTGGTAATACGGTTTACTTTACCCCGACGTCATTCTTATCTACACCCACAAAACGGGACCAATAGATAAGTCTGTCGAGACTGTTTATTTCCCTCTCTACATAAATAGAAAGGGATTGCTAATACTCGGCTTAACGCTTTGAGTATTGGAATTTTTTACGAGCTTTAGGTTGTCCGTATTTTTTACGTTCAACTTCACGAGCATCGCGAGTTAAGAAACCACCAGCACGAAGAATCGCATGAAGGTCAGGATTCATTATTTTTAATGCACGAGCAATAGCTAAGCGAATAGCACCAGCTTGTCCAGAAATACCTCCACCTCGAGCGGAACAGATAACATCGTATTTACCGAGATTTTCTGTTGCTTCGAGTGGACGCAAAGCATGATTGATCAATGTGTCACGAGTAAGGTAATCTTCCAACTTTTTACCGTTGACAGAATTTCTACCAGAACCAGGAACTAATGTCGCACGCGCTGTGGACTCTTTACGTCGTCCTGTTGCTGCAAATTTTTGTTTTTCCATATTCTTTCTTTATCTTAAAACAATTTTGTTTCTTGAGGTTGTTGTGCTGAATGAGGATGATTTTCACCCGCATAAACATGTAATTTTTTGTAAATTTTACGACCAAGTTTGTTTTTTGGGAGCATACGTTTGACGGCAAGCTTAAAAACATCTCCAGGCTTCCTTTTCATCATCTGATCAAAAGTCGTTGTTGTCAAACCTCCTGGATATCCAGAATAGTTATAGTAACGAAGCTGGTCGTGCTTGTTTCTACCTTGAATTTTTACTTTTTCGGCATTGATAATAATCACATGATCACCACAATCCATATGGGGAGTAAAAATTGGTTTGTTTTTCCCACGTAAAATATCAGCAACTTTACAAGCTGCTCTACCAAGTACCACATCATTTAAATCAATGACATGCCACTTTTTTGTAGCTGGGTCAATCTTCGGTATAAATGTTTTCATTTCTATTCCTATTATATACGTAAATATTTTTTTCTAAAATAGCTTTCAAAGATATAAAAATAAACTGAGAAGTCAACAGGTGAATTTAAAATAAACCAATGTTTTTTAGATTAAAACCGTGGCTACCTCCACCCGATTCATGGGCGTATCCTATTGGACACCTACTACTTAATGGCTTTATCATATATTTCATGAAGTCGATAAACCTATTTTAGTAAAATAAAACGCCCAAACATCTACTGTTTAGGCGTTTAGCAAAGCAAATTATCTTATATCTTCCCAACTAAATCCATACCAGGTTTTAATGGTTCATCGCCTGGTTTCCAGTTCATAGGGCAAACAGTACCGTCATTGCTGTGAACAAACTGAGCAACTTGTAATTTACGCATTAATTCTGAAATAGAACGACCGATTTGGTCATGATTCACTTCAATAGAGCGCAAGCTTCCTTCTGGGTCGATGATAAATGTACCACGATGTGTCTCGTGTGCTTCTTCAATGAGAACGCCGTAGTTCCAAGAGACTTCACCAGTTCTATCGGAAAGCATTGGGTACGTAATTTTTTTGATTGATTCCGATGAGTCGTGCCATGCTTTATGACAAAAATGTGAGTCTGTTGAAATAGCTAAAATTTCAACATTCATTTCCTGAAATTTGGCATAGTTATCAGCAAGGTCACCAAGCTCAGTTGGGCAAACAAATGTAAAGTCAGCTGGGTAGAAAAACAGGACAACCCATTTGCCTTTATAGTCTTCAAGTTTAACAGATTTAAACTCGTTGTTTTGATAAGCCATAAGTTCAAATGTTGGAGCAGGAGCTCCGACAGCTACTTTTGGTTGCATAAAATCTTGTTCCATTTTTTTGATTCCTTATTCTATCGTATCTTAAAAAGGTTTATTTTAACTACATTCAATTTTACCTGCTCATATTACATATAATTCGACCATAATCCAAGCAGATATTCTACTTTATTTCTTTTACGTTCTACCGATATATAATATGAGACTGACAGATTTTGTTCCCGACTAAAAGGAAAATCATGGAAACCTATTTAGCATTATTTGAAAAAGCGATACAAAAACAAGCAAAAGTTGTAGGGAAAGAATTAGCCTTAGAACATGCCAAAAAAGCAGGTTTAGGCGTTTCTAAAGATGGTCGGATTGTCAGTTGTGTCGGAAACCCTCAGGTAGTACTTTTAAAGCTCATTAAATTCTTTGCTTCGACTGGCAACATCGAAGCCCTAAGCGAAGTCACAGCCCTAATCAATGAAGTATTAGAAAGTGATTCGGAAACAACTCAGACACAAATAGCTACAAAAGTTTAAGATTTATACAGTTTCAATTTGAAACGATTATCAAATCTGCCCTTATCAGAACAGTCTCCACATGACGCCATTCGGAGCCTTTTTTGACGAGGGTATTCTTTTTTACAGCCTGGGCAGAGATAAAGATATTTGGGTTTGCGACGCAGAGCAGGATGGGGTTTTGCTTTTAAAGAAGTGCCAATTCGGAGAGCTTCTTTTTTAAATTCAGCATTATGATAAAAATGAATAATATGAATCATCTCATGTTTGAGAGTATCTTCGATATCATCGGGGAAAATCTGATGATATTTCTTTGAAATTTTGATTAGCTTGAGGGCTGGTGTATATGAACCCGCATTGGTCATGCGAGAGGAGTATTCAATTTTTGCCTGAGGAAGTTTGTTAGCAAAATAGAAAGCGTTAATCTTGTCAAACATGATATAGAGTTCTTCAATCGACGGTAAATCAGCTTTGGGTGGAGTTTCAATTTTAAGAAATGAAGATGGCAGTTCAACATGGGACGGTTCTATTGTTGGAGTTTGACCGAAAAGATCGTAGTTAAAAGCTCTGAAAATTTTACGGATTGTTTTTTTCATAAATAAAATACCGTGCTACTCCCGCATTCCTTTTTTGAGTCCCGTATCGGTAATATAATAACTGATATATTTTGCTGGAGTGACATCAAAAGCAGGTGAGTAAACTTTCACACCATCGGGTGCAGTTTGATTACCGAAGCCTTTGGTGACTTCCTCAGATGAACGCTCTTCGATAATTATCTCATCACCAGTTTCAAGCGAACGATCAAATGTCGATTCTGGTACCGCGACATAAAATGGTATATTGTTTTCTTTTGCCAATACTGCTACTGCGTAAGTTCCTATTTTGTTAGCAACATCACCATTAGCTGTTACTCGGTCGGCACCGACTATAACGTGGTCGATTTTGCCCAGACGCATGAGCATCCCTGCGGTATTATCTGTAATCAGGGTCACGTCGATATTTTCCTGTTGAAGCTCCCACGCAGTCAATCTGGCCCCTTGGAGAAGTGGGCGGGTTTCATCGGCAAAGACCTTGAGCGTCTTCCCCTGTGCTTTACAGGTATATATGACTGCAAGAGCAGTTCCTATCCCCCCAGTTGCTAAGGCACCTGCATTGCAGTGAGTCAAAATTGTGTCACCATCTTTGATAAGCTCTGCACCATGTTTGCCGATTCCGAGACACATTTCGATATCTTCGTTATGTATACATTTTGCTTCAAAAAAGAGCTCTTCAATGATGACTTTTTTGGATTCGTCTTTGTATTTATGATACATCTCAACCATTCGAGCAACCGCCCAAAATAGATTAACGGCTGTTGGTCGTGAAGCGTTGAGTTGATCAGCGACATTTAGAATGAATTTTTCGGATACATCTTGGGCTTTATGAGCCGCAATAGCAAAGGAGTAACCCGCTGCGATTCCTATCGCAGGAGCTCCACGGATTTCAAGACGTTTTATCGCGGTAATGATTTCGTTATAATCGTCGGATATTTTATAGACAACTTCGAGGGGAAGTTTTGTTTGGTCAATCCACCTGAGTTTGTTGTCGGTGAGTTCAAGCGTTTTAAAGTTCAATGTTGGTTCCTTCGTATTATTCTTATGGGACAGTATAAGAAGAGAAAAGAATGAACTCAAGTACAACTTGATAGAATACTAAAAAGTACCAGCACTTATTGCGTGTCCAGAGTTACCATTCATAAATAATATAATACGGTTAGATGGAAGGATATTATCTTTCGGTCTTCCGTTACAAATAACAATCCACACTAATCTTGAGTCATTACTCGAATCCTTCATATTCACACACACAGCATATATTTCCTTAGCTGGAAAAGGTCTTGGCACAGCCCTCCCCAAAGCTTGATCTAAGGGGCATCCTATTCTTTCTGGAAAGCTCACCCATTCTTCTAAATTTGTCGAATATAATTTTTTCTTTAAAGATTCTTTGCTAAATTCATCAAAGAAGAAATTTTTTAATATGTCCTCTTGACCTATGATTTTAATCAACTGTTTTGTTTTTGCTTTTAGATATACTTTGTAAGCCTTCTTATTTCCTTTTCTAGGAAGATACTTTAACTCGTCAAAAGTTACAACCCAAACAGGAGTACCTAACTCTTCTGGCACCCAAAACGGGATATTTTCATCAAAGATAGTATCTAAGACAATCTCGCTTAGAACCAAGCTATCAAAGGGAAACGTCTCTTCTTAAAAGCCTGTAACTTGAATAGCAACATCATATGCTTGTTCTTTAGTTTGGATTTTATATTCATCAGACAAAGGAAATATCTTTGAGGCACATATTAAAATAATAAATAAAAATATTGTAAATTGTGTTTTCATAATCTACACACTCCCTATATTACATCTTGTTTACAAATAAACGTTTTAGATTAAAACCTGTTTAAAAAAATATATTATGTATAAATAAAACGTTTTACTTTTTTGGTAGAAGTTTTTTCGAGTTCTTCAAGCTGCACTTCAAAACTGTTGACCCGTTTATGTTCGGTAACCTCGGCGTTGATACGTTTTACTTCGGCATCAAAAATCGCACGGATAGATTCTAAATTTGGTTTTTCAACATCAACATTATGTTCAACTTGTAACTGCTCCATATCAGGAACTATAATAGCACAAACATCTTCACCCTGTTTGCCTTGTTTGGCACGTCCAAAAACAACCGCTTCCATAATAAGATTTGAACCGAGTAGATTTTCTTCAATCTGTTCAGGGTAGATATTTTTACCCGCCGCCGAGACAATAAGATTTTTCTTGCGACCAGTTATATAGAGATGGCCTTTTACTATTTTACCTAAATCGCCCGTATAGAGCCAGCCATCTTTGATAAGATTAGAGGTCTCTTTTGCATTGTTGCGGTAACCTGGTGTGACATTTTTCCCACGCGTAATAATCTCGCCAACACCGAAAGTATCTTTGTCAGTAATTTTTACTTCGACATCAATAAGCGGTATTCCACATGAACCAAAGCGAATATCTTCAGGTCGATTGGCAGTCACCACAGGGGAACATTCGGTCATGCCAAATCCCTGAATAAAATCAAAGCCTATATAATTGTAAAATTTACTTATATGAGGAGGAATAGCGGCTCCACCCGAGATAAACATCCGAATAGAATCGAGACCCCCTTTTACACGAAGTGATAGAAATATTTTTTTTCCTAACTTACCACCAGATTTCCAACTCAACCCCGAAAGTTGAAATAAAGTTTTGAAAAGAATCTGTTTAGATTTTGGAGCAGCATTGATTGAACGTAAAATAGAGTGGTACATTTTTTCAAACAGTAGAGGTACGCCTATCATGATAGTTGCTTGATTGAATTTAATATCTTCAACAATCTCTTTTGATTTGAGCGAACGAGCGTATACAATAGTACACTCATTCATCAAGGGAGTTAGAAAACCACAGGTCGCTTCAAAAGTATGATGCAGTGGCAAGAGAGACAAAAAGATGTCATCTTTTTGAAACTCAAAAGCTGCCTGAATTCCATCTAAATTAGAAATCAGATTGCCATGAGTCAGCTCGACTGCTTTGGGGTCACCAGTTGTCCCAGAGGTGTAGATAAGGACAGCGACATCATTTTCATCGGCTAAGGATTCTTCTAAAAGATTATCATCCGATAACTGATTCATCCAGTAATTTGGCGATGCTTCGTTGAATGAAATTAGGTTTAGATTATTATAATTATCTTGTAAAAATGCCTCAAACCGAACAGATGTAAACATTGTGTCGATATTTGAATGATCAAAGATATAAGCAATTTCTTTTTCTTTTAAATTTGCATCAATAGGAACAACAGTTTTGCCAGCTGCTGAAATAGCTAAATATGCGATTCCCCATTCTGGTCTATTTTCTGAGATAAGACCAATTTCGTTGTTTGAAGAGATTGAACTTCTACTTATAAAGTCAGCGAGTTTTCGAACAAGTAGTAAGACCTCTTTATAGCTGTACGACTTCCCTTTCCCCCCACTTGCTTTAAAAGCAATGTGGTCAGGGTTCTTTTGAACTGTCAGAGCGAAGCGATTAAAAAGGTTTGTCTTCTTTTTTGTTTTTGTCTCAACAATAGTATGCATAGGTATAAAGTTATACAAAAAGTCTTAATTTGGAAAGCAAAAACCGACAAAATTAGTCATAAAAAAAACCGCCTCAAGAGGCGGTTTTTATATCAAGATTGTTAATTTATTCGACTGTTACTTTTACATTGAGGACAAGATTATTTCCTCTTGCGTCTGTATCAGTAATAGTGACAACATGGTCGCCAATAGATGCTGAGTCAGCAGGAGCAGTCCAACGGAATCCAGTCGCTTCACCATACATATTTGTATTCTGTGTAGCTCCTGTAACCGTACCAGTAGATGAGGTCATATTGAGAGTATGGTCACCCAATGGGTTACCCCATCTGTCAGCGATAAAGACATCGATGTCTGTGTAACCAGAGAGTCTTACTGTAGATGGATCAGCATTGCCAGTAGACATAGATTTGTTAGCAATACCAGTTTGCAGTAAAATTGTATACCCACTTGAACCGCCAAAAGAACTCAAGTTAAGAAAATCAACTGCACCGATTCCATCATCAGAACCACCTGTCATAGAATAATCCGCCTTGAGAGTCATCGATGTTACTTCAACTTCCGCAACAGCAGCACCACAAACACCTTCAAAAAGATCATCAGAAACATCTAAATACGTTGAGTACATTTTATATGGTGTTCCGTCATCGACAGGATTGCCATTCACATCTGTACCAAGGAAAGTTATTAAGAACTTTGAGTCACCATCAGCAAAGACAGAGATAGTATCACTTGCTCCACTATTTGTGACACCAGCAGTAATACCAGAACTAAAGATCCAAGCAGAATCTTTCACAGTTCCACCAGCAGTTTCAGCAATGACCCATACGATACCGTCAGCAGGTGCTGAGGTTTGACCAGAAATCCATTCTGTGGATGCGGTACCATCACCGTCTTGAGTTCTTGCTTCATGAGATTTCACCGTACTTTCATCAGTTGTAAAATAAACAACAGTTGAATCGTTGACTGGGTTATGCATGTAATCACTTACAACAGCGACAACATCAACACGTTCATTTACAATATTCCAATATGGTACATTGCAATCATCTTCAGCACCAATACCAACCCAGATATTGACTGGAGGACCAGAAGCAATAAGCAGTTGTGTCGCTTCAGATAGAGCAGGACCATTTTTCGCACGAATTCTAACCGTACCAGAATAATGTCCAGATGAGATAGCACATTGTGCAACACCCTGGCTATTTGTATATGCGGTAAAAGTTTCATGTGGTAATACATCTGCTAAATGAGCAGAGTCATTACCTGGGAAAAGTGGATTATATGGATTGTCAATAATTGAAAATATTATTGGTAGCCCTTCAGGGACTGGATTCCCTAAATAATCATACCCAGTAGCAAACAAAACTGAAGTTTCAATTCCGCCTGTACCTTTAATAACTAAACTGACAGAGTCTGAATTCATGTAAATCGAAGCAATAGTAGCATCTGGAGTTAGCAATATTGGAGTTTCAATAGTACCTGAAATACCATTTTCATCAACGGTTGCTTTAATAAATACTGATGTAGGTTCTGAACCAGAGATATAATTCACTGTTACCTGCCCAGTACCGCCTGAGGTAAATGCTGGAATTGGAGAGATGGCACCAATAGCGTCCCATATTCCGTTATTATTGGCATCAACTAACAAAGAGTCACCTGCCGACCAGTAACCATTTCCATCTATATCGATAAACTGTTCGCCAGCCGTTAGTTTCACAAGAGTAGAGTCTGGAGCAGGTTGCCCATTTGCATCTCTTACTACGATAGTAACAACAGATGTATCAGTACCACCAGCAAAGATGACTGTCGGTGAAGCTGAAATACCTACATTACCACCCGTACCTGATTGGGTACTTGTAGTTACAGACATAGCAGTCGTTCCTGAGGTTGCCCCACCACCAACTGTACAAGTAATTGTAGCAGTACCGACAGAGATTCCAGTAAAGACAGTTGCTACAACACCACTTGAATCTGTTGTTCCAACTGCAGGGGTAAAATAACCCGCTGATGCTGGAGAGACAGCAAATGTAACAGATTGATTAGCTAACCCAACAGAATTAGAAATAACTGTTGCTTCAATAATAGACGTTGTGTTTTCAGTTATCGAGGCTGGACTTGATGAGACTGAGACAGATGTTGTCCCTGCTGGAACATCATCAAGTACGGATTTAGAATCACACCCAATAAGTGCGATTAATGCGATTGAAACAACCATAGTCATACAAATAAACCAGGTTGAATTTTTCTTGCGTGTCATGTTCACTCCTAAAAATTTTATAAATGTTTATTTTTGTTTTCTTGTTTTATAAAAAACCCCCTCTTACTTAAAGAGAGGGTTCATTCAGCAAATTCAAAAATTTATTATCCGTCTGTATTGACCGCTAATGAACTCTCAACAATAGTAGGAGTTACAAATATAACAAGGTCACGACTTTCGATTCGTTTGTTTGTATATTTAAAAAGTCTACCAATCAATGGAATATCCTTTAATACTGGAACACCAACTTCAGTAATCACTTCATCTTCAGTTGTTAAACCACCGATAACGGCAGTTTGACCGTTTGCAACAATCACTGTAGTTTTCGCATTACTTGTATTAATGATGACACCATTTGGATCAAACTGATAAGTAGAACGTTCAGGAGCAAGTTCCATAAGGATTTGATTTTCAGCTGTAATATGTGGAGTCACTGTTAAAATCGTTCCTACTTCTTCAAATTTAATAACTAAGTTACCAGAAGCATCAAATTGTTTGACAGGAATTTTTTGACCCATCTGAATTTTGGCTTCTTTGTTATCTAATGTTGTGATTTCAGGATGAGCAACAATACGTCCTTTATCATCTTTGACAATTGCCTGAATGATAGCGTCAACATCCCAACCATGTTGTAATGCTTTCACAACATATTGACCAGCTTGGTCAGTATTACGAAGGGCATTAACAGATGCAGACTGAGGATATGAACGACCAGACTCTGAGGTATAGGTACCATTGATTGACCAATTAATTCCTAATTCTTCAATCCCTTTTGTAGAGATTTCAAGTAGTCTTGTTGAGATTCTAATTTGTGCAGCTGGTTTGTCAAGCTGTTCAACAAAGCTCAAAACAGTTGGCATATTAGATGGCACTTCTTGAATGATAATTGAATTAGAACGAGAATCAGATGAGGCTTTACCTCTATTGGTCATAAGAGATTTGACTGCTTTGACGATATCATCTGATGTCGAGTTCGCAATTTTAATAATCTTAGTTTCTAAAGCTGCGAGTTCTCTTTTTTCTTTGCTATGTTTTTCTTGTTGAGTTATTTCTTTACGATATTGATCAGCTGGAAGAACTCGGATATATCCTTCATCCTCATCAACAACCGCTAAGTCATAGGTTCTTCCAATGATTTCCATAGCAGTACGCCAGTGAACATCATTAAGCTTAATAGTAACGTTTCCTTTTACTTCAGGGGAAACAACAACATTGACATTTCCATAATCGGAAAGAAATGTCAAAACAGAATTAATATCTGCTGACTGAAACTGCAGGTTCTTAATTGGAGCCTGCGGATCTTTTTCTACATCGGCTGCTAAAGCAATAGAGAACAGAGCCGCTACTGTTAACAGTGAAGTGAAAAATAATTTGCTGAATGTACTCAATTTCATTATAAAGTCCTGCCTTTCATTAGCTTTCTAATGTCAGAGCAACAGTTCGGCTCCAACCATATTCAAAAATTTGGAAATACACTTTATCTGAGTTAACTCGCAAGACATATCCTTTGCGGACCTTGTCGCCAGTTTTTAAAATATATCCATAGCCATCATTATCTTCAAACAATGCTCTGTTATCTGATTTTTGTTCTGCCTGAATAATACCAACCAATTGCAACCCTTCTACATTCGGTATTTTTTTCTCAACAGGATTGTTATAAGTTTTAGACTCATCAATTAACGTCGCAAATGGATCACGATACGATTTTGATTTATATTTTATAACTAAACGTTTTGGAAATTGTGCGACCATAGTCCCTTTAATTTTATTGGAAGCTGGGTTGCGACGAAAACGTGAAGTTGATTTTTTCTTTTTGTCTGCTTTTGCTTTTGCGAGAAGTGCCGCATCAGCTTTTGCTTTTTTGTCTGCTTTGGCTTTCGCAAGTTTAGTTGCGTTAGCTTTCGCTTTTTTGTCTGCTTTGGCTTTCGCAAGTTTAGCTGCGTCAGCTTTTGCTTTTTTGTCTGCTTGAGCTTTCGCAAGTTTAGTTGCGTCAGCTTTTGCTTTTTTGTCTGCTTTGGCTTTAGCAAGTTTAGTTGCGTCAGCTTTTGCTTTTTTGTCTGCTTGAGCTTTCGCAAGTTTAGTTGCGTCGGCTTTTGCTTTTTTGTCTGCTTGAGCTTTAGCAAGTTTGGCTTTTTCAACTTTAGCAAGCTTAGCCGCTTCAGCTATTTTTTCAACTTCTAAATCTTGTGCAAGTAAATCAGCGTCTATTTCAGGTCCATAGAACTCAACTTTTTTTGTAACTTTTGGTTGAGGTTTTGAAACGTCTTTTTTTGCCGCACTACTATTACTTTCAAAAGATGAAAGCCTATCACTATTTATAGATTTATTTAATGAAGCGACTGTTTTAGAAGTCGTTCGTTTTTTTGTTTTATCAACAGCTGTCTTTGCGTAGACAGGTTTTTTCTTTTTCAATACATTATTAGAAGATGACCAACTTGTAAATTTTTGAGTCGATTTGTCAGAGAAAAAGAGTGATACAGAATTTTTATCTGAATCAACACGATAGACTCTTTCAGAATCCATATCAAATACAAAACGGACAACCTTTTCAGGAATTACAGAAAATTGAGATGTACGAATTGATTGTACAGGACAATTTGGTAGCTCATGGAAATTTTTACTTCCAAGTTCATGAGTTGCAGATAAAATATCTACAATCACTCGAAATGGTTTGCCATCTTTTGCGTCTTCAGTTTGATGTGTAAAGCGAACAGGACCATCAATAGAAATAATAGCAGATGTAAAACCATCTTTATATTGAAGTTCCACATTTTTTACTTGGGAGGCGTTTACAGATGCAGCTAAAACAACTGCTAACGCGATCACTATATAAAGAATTTTTTTCACGTTCATCCTCCTAGATATTCAGTTCTTGAAGACGTTCGTCTTCTTTCACAAAATATGTGGATAGTTTAAAGGTTGCTGTCATAGTTTCTTGTTTTTTTATCTCTTGAACCCCTTCATCTTTTTCCATTTGAGAAAGGGATTTTGAAATAGCGATGTTTTGAGCTTTGATATTCATGTCGGAAACATTTGTAATAAATGGGAAGTTAGCGACATAACTTATAAATGTACCAAAGTCATGGTAAGTACCTGTCAGTTCCACTTCAAAAGAGACAACGTTATAAAATTCTTGTGC
Source organism: Candidatus Zixiibacteriota bacterium (assembly GCA_024280215.1). Taxonomy (GTDB): domain Bacteria; phylum Zixibacteria; class MSB-5A5; order GN15; family FEB-12; genus QQUK01. The sequence continues at coordinate 21,745 of JAJRQO010000015.1, read as the reverse complement.
TTCATTTGGAAGTGGTTGAATAGAAGTAATCTTTGTTCCAGTCAATGATGATGCAGTATGTAGTTGCACCAAAAATGATGGAATCTGTTTTACCTCTGGGAGAAGTTCTTCAATTTCGTGATACCGTTCAACTAAATCAGAATATTCAATCTTTAAGGCATCAAGCGATTTGGCTTTCATTTCCACACGGCGTAAATTTGTAGTTATTGTTTCAAATTCGGTAGTCTTCTGAGCAATTTTGTTTTCATTTACTGAATAGGCTCTTGAATACCAAAAATAGACAACAATAAAGAAAGCTAATGCTCCCAGAACTATTTTTTGAGTTTTAGAATCTTTAAAATCCATACTTATAATCCTAGTTTAAGCTTTTGTGGCTTGTGGAAGCCTGTTTATTTTTTGTTGTCACTGCAGCAATATTTTTCCGCAGTGCTTCATCGGAGAGATAATGTACATTACAAGAAATAGTAAAGTTGTACGCTTTTTTCTCTTCGAGTTCAATCTCTTTTGTATTTACTAATTCAACTTCATCAAAATAATCAGAACGCATCATTTTAATCATAAATGAAGCCAATGCATTTAATGTGAAAGCATAGCCTTCTATTTCAGCAGTACGTACAGTTGGAATCGTATAGACTTCTTTGGTAGGTTCTGCTTGTTTTTTATTTTTGTTCTTTTTATTCTTCGGAGCGGCTGCTACAATTAAAGGTTTTTCTTCAAAACGCCCCATCCAAACAAATTCAGGAACATTGCGAGCCATGTTTTCTAAAATTCGTACCCATGAAGAACGATGTGAATCCAGTTTTTCAACAGCAGTCATTCGTGCTTTTACTTTGTTCTTTACTTCAGTTAAAGCGTCAACGAGTTGAATATCTTTTTGAAGCATGGTTGCCCGTTGTTTGGCTTTGATGATATTTTCATCAAGTTCAGACAATTTATTTTGCTGATAAAATGATACTGAAATCAACATAACCACAATAACAGCAGCAGCGGCTACGGCATAGATTCCAGTTTTTCCGAGTGAGAAATCTAAAGATTTCTTATTATAATTTTTGGGTAGTAGATTTATTTCAATAAAATTTTGCATCCCTTACCTCACCTTCCGCATTGCAAGACCAATTGCGACAGACAATAATGGAGCGATTTTTTCCGGTTGGAGATATTGGAAAAGTTCAGGATCATAGTCTAAATTTCTCAAAGGGTTTGCAATTTCAAGCGGTACATTGAGTTTTGTTTGAAGGAATTCAGGAAGATATGGAATCAATGCTCCGCCACCTGATAAGACAATCCATTCAATAGAGTCAACTTTTGCTTGTGATTTATAGTATGAAAAGGCTAATTCAATTCCTGAAATTAGCTCATCTGTTGCTGAAACGATTGTTGCTTTTAGCATATCTTCATCAATAGAATCTTTCATCTCACCTTTAATAGCTTTTGAGGTAAGTTCTGGATTCAGTCTAAATTCTTTTTGAATCGCATTGTAAATATCTCTGGTACCCGCAGAAACGTCACGAGTCGCATGAAATTTTCCATCATGTAGATATGTAATATTTGTAATATCATTACCAATATTCATGAGTGCAGTAATCCGAGTAGGATCGACATCATAATTTCCTACATAGGAATTATAAATTGCCAACGCATCATCATCAACACAGATAGGCTGAAGACCACAGTCTTCGACCAAATCAAGATAACTTTGTAAAAATTCTTTACGTGCGGCGACTAAGAGAACGTCCATTTTATTGGCATCATCATCAGTCTCAATAATGTGATAATCTAAAGATACATCATCAACATCAAACGGAGCACGCTGTTCAGTTTCAAACAGGATAGCTTGTTCAGCTTCAGTACCTGATTTTTTGTCAATGGTAAAACGGTCAGTAATGACACCATGACCACCAACAGAAACGACTACATCTTTAATTTTTGGATCAGTTTGATCAATAAGCGATTGAATACTAAAAATAACCGCTTCCCGATCTCTAATTTCGTCAGCTACGATCGCTTCCGGCGGAAACTCACGGATGCCGATAGCTGAGACAGAATAACCTGTTTTTGTTTGATCAAGTTTGACCAACTTTACAGAATTTGTCCCAATATCTAAACCGACTATACTTTTTTTGTTTCGTGAGAACATCATAAGCTCAACACTCTTTATTCTTTAAGTTAATTTTCTTTTTTTTTATATCGTCACATTTATACAGTATTTAACCGTTAATTTAGAAATTCTGGTATTTTAATCTCTTTTTCTGATTTAAAATCATTTAAATCTGTTCCTTCTCTATCGGATAGTCAGGTGACAAGCTTTACAACTACCTGAGAATAAATGCTAACTTATTGGGATATATAAAAATAAAGCCCGCAGAAGCGGGCTTTGAGGGAGTAAAACATGACGTAAAACAAGAAAATTAGTAATAATGACCTTCAGATTTAATCCGTCCTGTTGATGCTAAGATGTTAAATTGGCTAATTCCAACCATGTTATCAGTATAAGCCATACACACAATATTACCACCACCGGTAAATACTGCCGACCCATTTGGTCTGAATGAAATTGTATTATTACTCACATCAGTTGAAATCGTACTATAAGTATTTGACATTGAATCGACACTTATAAGCGAGTCTGTTGCCTCAAAAGTAGAAAATAACACAGACGAAGTATCTTTCTTGAAAAGTGAAATTAATTTTGAGTCTGAGTCAAAATTTACTCCGAAGACTTCTTTATTAGAAATCGCCATAGAACGTGCTAATCTGAGTGTCGATGTTAAATCTCTATTGGCAGATTTGAATTCCATCCGTTCATACGCTTTAGAAAAACGTGGTACTGCCATCGAGGCTACTATTCCTATAAGAACAACCGTAGTCATCAACTCAATAAGAGTAAAACCTTTTATATTGTTTCTTTTCATAATATCAACCTTATCTTCATTCTTTTCTATTTTCATCTTAAATTATGCATAATTCGTACCAAAATAATTTTATCTAACAATTTTATCCATAACTCTGTATTGAAGCGTATGTTATAAGACTATTTTTATCATTATCCTTATTTGGATGAACAATTAAATCGCAGAAACTGTTCATTTTATATGGGAATATTCCTATATATAGAGGTATGAAGCTATTTATGTTGACAAAATGTAGTTTTGATATACTTTAAAAAAGAAACTACTGCATAAATACTACAGATAATCAAAATATCCGAAAGGAATCGACACATGTTTACCACTCTAAGAGCTTTGACGACATCCGCCTGTCTGATATTTCTCCTCACAATTTCTCTTACCGCTAAATCTCGAATAGACATTAATGCAACTAATTTTGTTGTTGAAAAAGATATAGAAGTTGTTAATTCACAAACTTCCGCATATCTAACTAACCAAAATTCTGAGCGAGTGAAAGTATGGGTCTTTTTCACCGACAAAGGATTTTCAAACAAAGCATCTTTTTCGACCGCTGCATCCTCAGTTCAATTGAGCGATAAAGTTTTAAAACGAAGAGCAAAAGCAGGTATCAATCAAATTTTGTTTGTCGATCTTCCTGTTTCAAACAATTATGTTTCACAAATAAATGAATTAGGGGCAACCCATCGAAGAAGTTCAAGATGGCTCAACGCTGCTTCATTTGAAATTCCTTTAACTGATATTGATAAAATTTCAAACTTACCATTTGTAAAATCTGTAAAACCGATGGTCAGTTTTAAGAAAGACTATTCGGAACTCTCTGTTGTAAATGATTTTCAACCTGAGAAGTATCAGCAGTCTCCATTTTCTGCTGAAGTTCTCAGCTACGGTTCCTCGTTCGTACAGCTTGAACAAATTAACGTCCCAGCGGTACATCTTAAAGGATATAGTGGGGCTGGAGTCACTCTTTGTCTCACAGACACAGGATACAGAAAATCTCACGCTGCCTTTGCTGCCGCCTATGCTGCGGGTCGGGTAATTGCTGAATATGATTTCATCAATAACGATTCTAATACTGCTAACGAAGCAGGTGATGTTTCAGACCAATGGAGTCATGGAACACTGATTTGGTCAGTCTCTGCTGGTAATCTTTCCGGACAAATATATGGTCCTGCCTACAATGCAAATATCCTTCTTGCCAAAACAGAGGATGTCCCTACAGAATCACCAGTTGAAGAAGATAACTGGGTCGCTGCTTTAGAATGGGCTGACTCATTGGGTGCCGATGTTATCTCGACCTCACTCGGCTACTCTGATTGGTATACATCAGCTGACTATGACGGCAATACTGCGACTATAACTCTTGCCGCCAATACATGTGCATCACTTGGAATTGTCCTTTGTAACTCTATGGGGAACTCTGGACCTGGAGCAACTTCACTATCAGCTCCAGCCGATGCCTTTGATATTCTTTCAATTGGAGCAGTAAATTCATCAGGCGATATCGCATCTTTTTCTTCAAGAGGACCGACAGCAGACGGTCGAACGAAACCTGAAGTATGTGCTCAAGGTGTTTCAACTTTTTCAGCATCATCATCAGGTGACAACAACTATACGACCGCAAGTGGTACTTCACTTTCTACTCCTTTAGTTGCGGGTGCGGCTTGTTTGTTGATTGAAGCTCGTCCAATGTTTAGTCCATTACACATTCGACAAGCTTTTATGGAAACTGCCAGCCAAGCAAGTACACCTGATAATACTTATGGTTGGGGGATTATTGATGTTGATGCTGCCTTAGGATGGGGAGCAACTATTGCTTCTGATATTCAAACAGGTGATGCTCCTATCACAGTAAACTTTGTTGGGACATCTCCACTAACAGTAACATCTTGGTCATGGGATTTTGGTGATGGAAACTTTTCAACAGCACAAAGCCCTACACACACATATACTTCAACAGGACTCTTTGATGTCAGCTTAACTGTTGATACTGATGCGGGGATTATTGAAAATTATCAAACTGGATATATTGCTGTTCTTGGTGACACCATGACTTTTGTTACTGACTCAGCCTTTGCAGGAGACCCAGCAGTGCTTTCGGTCTCATTGGTCAACACACAACCTCTTTCTGAGATTCATGTACCATTTCAGTTTTTTGATAACCCTAAAATTGTATTAGACTCTGTCACTCTTGGTGCCAGAACTTCATACTTCGAAGAATTTTCTGCGATTGCATTTGATGCTTGGAACAATAAATACACCTACCGTCTAAGAGCTGATAATGGTGGCGGCTCTCCTGACTTACCATCTGGCTCTGGCGAAATAATGCAAATCCACTTTACTATCAATGAATGGGAATTAGGCGGATTAAGCTACTTGGTCGATTCAACAACAGCTCCTTTCTCAATTGAACTAACTTCACCAGCTTTTGTTTATGGTCCAAATTTTCAAAATGGTTCTATTATATCTACAACGGTATTGCGTGGAGATTTGAATTATGATTTTCAAATCGACATAGCTGATTTGGTGGCGATGGTTAGCTTTTCATTCACTGATGGACTACCGGGAGTTTCTAATCAAACTTTTGATGTAAATGCAGATTTATCAATGGACATTGGTGACATAGTTTATCTGGTTGCTTACATGTTCCAAGATGGGCCAGCCCCAGTTTCTCCGTAGATTATTATGTGATGTCATGCGTCCTCGCTTGACAGACTTCAATACTAAAAAAGGCGAACTCTTTTCGGGTTCGCTTTATTTTTGTAAAACAATGTCACCCTGAGCGGAGTCGAAGGGTCGTCAACAATGTCATTCCCAACTTGATTGGGAATCCAGAAGATAGTTTATGTACAAAAACTACTACTAAGAAGTTATCTTATTTACTTAATTGCTTTAAAAGATTTTACAACATCTTAAATTTATTGTTTTTCTAATTCGATTTTTATATCTGTAGGATTGTCACTAAAATTTATATCCAAAAATTTAGTATCATATCCATCTTTCTTAAAAACTATACCCTGTACTCCTCTACCCAAAATAACATAATCAAAAACACATAAACTATCAGAATAGAATGATGTAGTTATAGTTGTATTTGATAAAAAAATTGCTACTGAATCAATTGGTAGTTGGCTAACAGAATAAATCGCTTCATTTTCCACCTCCTATAAAAGCTGTATAAGATATTGACTTTTTTATCGCTTATTTGTTTAATTGATTTAGTTTCGCATGTCAATCACATTCGAAAGCGGAACCCAAAACCCTGTCATTACGATACAAAAAGGCAGAACTACTAAAGAGTTCTGCCCTACTTTTATTTATGTAGGGAACAGGCATGCCTGTTCCTAAGAAAGGTTCAGACAGGGCAATGCCCTGTCGCTACAAATACGATTCGGACATACCCAACCTATATCTTGAACTTACCGTTTTTGTAGATGATTTTTCCATCGGCAGTAATCGTTGAATCTTTTTTCAAGTCACAAACCATGTCCCAATGCAGTGAGCTTTTATTAACACCACCTGATTCAGGAATAGATGCTCCCACGGCAAGATGACACGTACCACCAATTTTTTCATCAAACAATATGTTTTTTGAAAACTGCTGAATGTCGTAGTTTGTGCCAATGGCAAATTCACCAACAAACCGTGCACCTTTATCCATATTAAGCATATCGGTTAAAAACTTCTTATTTTTGGTCGCCGACTCTTTGACAACTTTTCCTTTTTTGAATTCCAAACAGACACCCTCTACCTCACGTCCTCCATAGACAGCAGGATAGGAATAACGAATCCACCCTTCAGCTGAATCTTCAATCGGTCCGGTAAAAATTTCACCATCAGGGAAGTTTTCAGTTCCCGCACAGTTTATCCATTTCCGGCCTTTTACAGACATTTTCAAATCAGCGTTCGGTGATTGGATATGGATATTTTTAAATTTATTCATAATTTTAATCAGACGGTCTTGTTCTTTGGCAACTTTCAACCAATGTTTGACAGGGTCTTTATCATCAAGATGCCCAGCACCATAGACAAAATTTTCATAATCGGCAAGTGACATCTCAGCGTCTTGTGCATCAGCATGAGTTGGAAATTGTGTACCGACCCAGTTTAGTGACTTATCGCCGATACGTTTAAAAAGCTTTGAAATAATAGGCTTACGATACATCTGCACTTTGGCTTGTTTTTTAGAATCAACACCCGATAGATGTTTTGTATTTTGCGACCCCCAAATGGAAAGGAGGGCGTCCATTTTATTAATCTCAAGTTTTGTCATTGGAGAGACGTATTTCATCTGACTGTCATTGGCATATTTAAAAAACAACTCTTCAGCTTCAGGTTGATGAGTCACGATATACGGATGAGCTCCAACTTTGAGGGCTTCTTCATAGGCAGCAATCATCAATGGCATCGCAACCGCTTGCCCTTGAATTTTAAACAACTGTCCTTTTTTGAGTTTTAATGAATAATGAATTAAGATTTTGGCAAGTTTTTGTACGCGTGGATCCATCTGTCTTTCCCTTTTAATTTTTTTTGCATCTAAATTCTGTTTTATTTTTAATCAATCTGTTTTGCCTTTTAAAAGTGGCACCAACTCTTCTATCGAATCAAGAATATAATTTGGCTTACTTTGGATTAGTTCTTCTTTATCTCCATAGGGAGAATGTACCGCAATCACAGTCAGTTCAATTGCCTGAGCAGCGTAGACGTCGTTGATAGTGTCACCTACAACTATGCTTGTTGAATTGTCGACATTAACTTTATCCATAGTCAGAGAAAATATGTCAGGGGCAGGTTTGACACGCTTGACCTCATCGCCACCACTATAAGCGTCGAAATATTTATCCCAACCAAACTTATCAATAACACCTGTGATATGTTTTCTAATTTTTGTCGAGGCAATTGTCATCGTATAACCTGAATCTTTTAATTGTGCTAAAACATCCTCTACTCCAGGTAAAACAACCGTCGATGCGACGACAGTCTCGGCAGCTTTTGTCTGAAAATGTGCATAAAGCTCTTGTAGAGGTTTATCTGAAAAATACGGGTACATCACCGATAATGGAAATCCAATAAATGGTTTAATTTTATCAGGCGATTGCAAAGGTTCTCCCATTTTTTCCAGTGAATAATTTACTGCCTCCACTACTCCATCAGATGAATCAATGAGAGTACCGTCTAAATCAAAGATTATAGTTTGTAAATTTTTCAAAAAACTTTTTCTACTTTCCCAATGATGTCCGAAAAATCAATTTCGTAGACATTGTCAATCGTACCTAATTTTAATGTAGCCACTAAAATAGAATAATCATCAACCCGTGTCCACTCTAAATCACCAATAAATGATAAATTTCCAGGTGGAAGATTTAAATCTGGATTCCCATCAACAAGCAAAATACCATTTACCATTTCAATTTCTTCTTTTGGTAATCCAATGACAATGCCGACTTGTTTGTAGTCATTGGCATTATGAAACCTAATAATTTCATACCTACTTGGTAAATCTGTCAAAAGTGGTTTTTCCAAAAAGAAAATATCAACGATGTAAGCCAGTCTGTCAGCTTTTAAAATATCCCCCTGACGATACAATGGACTCAAATTATTTTGCTCAACGATAAAATATTCAGGGAAATTGCGTATTATAAAATTGGTAGGTGTAATCGGAGCAAAAATTTGAAAAGCTGAGCCTGCTACAATAAATATAAATGTTGTATTTCGAGTACGATGGGTTGTTTTAGTTTTCTCTTTAATTGTTTTCAGTAAATCGACAAATGTAAAAAAGTAGAAAATAACTGGGAGGGCTAATAAGCCAACAATCAAACCAGTCGATAGTTCTATAAAAAATGAGACAAAAAAGAGGATGACACCGATTAAAACAATCAGAAAGACAAACAACCCAAAGATGTATTCTTTCCAAAAGAAATGCCCCAAGCCAGGCATAAATAAGTTTAAAATCAGTGAGACAAATTTAGATTTTTCAATTCGCATAGCTATAATATACTTTTCTCTGTATAAAATGTGAACAAATTTTTTAAATTCTTCTTTATTCTTATAAAAAAAACCGATACATTACAACAAGATGCACAGGTTTTCATATTTGTTAAACGTGAAAACCCACTCAGATGTTACATTGCTCAGGAAATTTTTTGCAAGTAATGTTCTGACAACAGATTAGTTCATTTGTTGTTTCGGGCAACAAATTTGCAACTGTTCAATATAGTAGTGCGTATAATATGTATAAATTAAGTCTCTTATAAAGACTTTCTAAAATTGTAAAATAATATCCTTCATTAGGAGATAATATATGATTCGATTTTCAGTTCAACTATTTGGTTTAACGGTCTTTGCCATCGCTCTTATTTGGGTTGTCGGAACAGGTGAAGCAGTCGAAACAGCAAGCACAGGCTCTGAAGTACTATGGGCTGATACTGTTCATATGAATGTATCCGAACCTGGCACTGAAAAAAAGGTCGTAAAAAAGAAAAACACTCGTGATTCATTTTTACGTGATATTCGAAAATTAACACAAACAGCCTACAACATTCGTGAAAACTATATGGAAGAGGTTGATACCGAAAAAATTATCAAAGCTGGTATTAAGGGAATGCTTTCGAGCTTAGATCGCTATTCAGTCTTAATGGAACCAGTCGCTTATAACTCTTTGATGGAATCCACTGATGGAAAATATCAAGGACTCGGAATGCAAATTGATGCTCGTGACAATCATATTGTCATCGTAGCCCCTATTGAAGGTACTCCTGCTGACCGTAAAGGTCTCCGTGCTGGTGATTCAATTTGGAAAATAAATGACAAACCAACTGACGGTATGTCGACATCTGACGCATCCAAGCTTATGCGTGGTAAAGCTGGTACATCTGTTATGCTTACGATTAAGCGAGCTGGAATTGACGATATGTTAGAGTTTGAAGTTGAGCGTGCGGTTATCGCTTTAAAATCTGTAAATTATTCTGGTATTGTACCAAACACTAATATTGGTTATGTCCGTCTTTCACGATTCGCCAAAGAAACATCTCATGAACTTCGTGATGCTATAAACGCTTTAAATAAACAAGATATCGATGGACTCATTTTTGACCTTCGTTCAAACGGTGGTGGACTTTTAGACCAAGCTGTTGAGACATCAGAACTTTTTATCCCTGAAGCATCTGAAGTAGTCTATACAAAAGGTCAATTTGTTAAAAACGAAACTCATTACTATTCCTCAAGACCTCCAATTTACCCAACCAAACCATTGATTATTTTAGTCGACGAAGGCACAGCCTCGGCATCTGAAATTGTTTCTGGAGCAATTCAGGATTGGGATCGTGGCTTGATTCTTGGTGCCAATACGTATGGCAAAGGATTAGTACAAAGACTGATAAATATTGATAATGATAATGACTATCATCTTAAACTAACTACTGCTAAATATTATGTACCATCTGGCAGATGTATTCAAAAAGCTGACAAACAAGGCAAAAACAACGCTGCATCACATGCTGCTGCTATGGAAGCTAAAGAAGATAAAGACTCGTTGAAAATTTCTGACGAGCCAATTTTCTACACCAACGGTGGACGGATTGTTTATGGTGGTGGTGGTATTATTCCAGATGTTGAAGTCGATAGAGAATTATGGAAACCGATTGAAATCAACTTAACTCGCAACTCTTTATTCTTCGATTTTGCTATTCAATATGTTGCCGATCATCCAAATGTAAAACCGACAATCGAAATCAGTGATGAAATCGTCGAACAATTTAGAGATTTTATCAAGTCGAAAGATTTTGATTACAAAACAGCTTTACAAGTTGCTTTAGAAAAATTTGAAGGTGAAGTTGAAGAAGATGGAAGTAAAGATGCTTTTGAATCTTCAATTAAAAATATGCATGGTTTGATTGACTCAGAAAAAGAAGATGACTTCAACGAATCATTAGTCTATATCAAACGTACTATCAAGCGTGAGATTGTTTCATCTATCGCTGGTGAACGTGGCGTCTATGAAAACATCATTCTCCCAACGGATAAAACTGTTCAACGAGCAGTTGAGCTAATACAATCCCCATCAGAATATTCAACAATGCTTTCAAAAGGTATGAAAAAAGCCGAACTATAAGATTTCAACTTTAGATAAAAAAAACCCGCTTATAGGCGGGTTTTTTTGTGACTTAAATTTTACTATTCAAATCGTAAACTATCAGATTCTTTCTTTTCATCAAATGCTGAAAACAACCACATTTCATGTTCTACCGTTAGGAAAAAGACCATAGGTCGCTCTGTTGAACCAGTAGAATCCATAACATAACAATCAATACGAGCTTGGTTATTTGAATGAATAATTTCGGCATTACCAAATTGTCTGAATTGAAAACTCCCATCAACACCATAGACAAACTTAATCAGTGAGTCAGAACTTTGTTTCTTATCTAAGATTTTAACAGACAACAAAGAATCTATCTGAGCTAAATTTTTCTCTTTAACTGCGACTTGTAGTTTATACAAGTTTGCTTTAATAATAGGAAAATGGTTCCGACTTACCTTTTCAGTTCCACACCCAATAGCTAAAATAAAAGTTAAAAGTAGAAAGAACCGTCTCATACTTATTACCCTTTTACCTTATCAAAACGGTAGAAAACTTCTTCTTTATCAGATTTTTCAAGAGTGCCATTTGCATAAAGTTTTTCTAACGTAAGGGTCGCTATCAAATTCCACATCCAGTAACGATGACCGATATAGACATTATCTTGACCATGCTTGTAACTGTTTTTCTTCAAAGCATTATAAGCATCTTCCAAAATAACTTTACTTCCAATTGTTAACATGTTAATCAACGGTCTGGCATCAGCGGTATCAATAATAAAAAACTCAGGAAGATTTTTTACGTCATAGTTCCAAACACCAGTTCGTTTCACTTTGTAAAGATTAAAATCTTCTTTACAATTAATTTGTAATGGACCTTCTGAGAACATCAATGAGTAGGAATCTTCTCCATAAAATAGACCAAAAAATTGAGAGCCGTTTACAAACGGACCACCATCAACCATATACATATATTGTAAAATCTCAGCATTACATACATCGGTTCCATTATAAATCAACAATGGTGCTGAACGGCTAATAAAGTTTTTGCCCATTTCAAACCATAAGGCTAAAACAGAAACCACAGGTGTTGGGTTAAAGAGAAGCGTTGCTCCCGATAAAAAATCATGTTTATCATTCGGAATCATTTTCGCTTGTATCATAGATTCAAGAACCGAAGGATACGATTTAATATTTTTGGCTATTAAATCAGCTAATTTGTCGGATGCTATATCAGCGATACGTTTACCGTCTTCTGCTTCTTTTCTGGTAATATACGGAAAAGTAGTTTTATACGAATCACCATCGACCTCAACATATTTTTTTTTGATTAAAAGATGAACTTGTTCTTCAACAAATGAAACTTTACATTTGTTCATTTTCGCAATTTCTTCAAGATTTTTACCCTCAGCTAAAAGAGTAATCAGGATTCGAATAAATTCATTATTAAACAGAGGATGGACATCGACTCTTGGAGGAAAAGTAACTTTTTCCTGAAGATAAGGAAGAATTTCATCGGTCGGATGAAACTTAACAATAAATGGTTGTTCAAAAAACTTAGTCCATGGCATCAACTCATCAAGCGTATCAACCACATCATATAACTTAAATTCAATATTGGCAGTACCATAATTACCAGGGATAAATATCTCGGGAGCAATCATTAGTTTTTGTTCTGGCTCAAGGATATAAACTTTTTTTGTAGTAAACTCTGGATTTGCATAGAGACCCTCAAACAATAGGTGCGTACGTGCGACGATGAATTTGACATTTTGGGTTTTATTTTCAATGTCAATATTTACCGTTTGGTTTCCCCATCCTAACCCAGAAAGATCAACTTCACCGACGTGAATATCACCATCATCAGCTGAAACAGTAAAAGGAATTGTAATCATTGTGAGAATCAATAAAACTTTTACAAATTTATACATCTAATTTTCTCCCTAATTGTTGTTTTGCGGCAAGTTGTCCACAGGCAGCATCAATATCACGACCTCTGCTTTTGCGAACCGTCACAACTGGCACCCGTGGGGAAAGTTGCCCACCGAACCAGTTCATCTTTTCTTCAGACGGACGTTTAAAATCAAGTCCTTCTACAGGGTTGTACGCCAACAAATTTATTTTACATGGAAGTCCTCGCACTAATTTTGCCAATGCATGAACATCTTCCATCTTGTCATTAAAGTTATCAAATATTATATACTCAAACATCACTTGAGTTCGACTTTTTTCTGAATAATATCGAATTGCTTGCATTAATTTTTCAATTCCAAATGTCTCGGCTATCGGCATAATCTTGACACGCTTCTCTTGAGTCGCTGCATGGAGCGAAATCGCCAGACAGATATCGAGCCCAGTATCGGCTAATTTCTTGATTTTTGGCGAATTCCCCGAGGTTGAGATAGTCACTTTTTTGCGACTAAGCATCATCCCTGTCGGAGCAAGCATCAGTTCGACCGCTTTGACGACATTGTCAAAATTAGCAAGAGGCTCACCCATACCCATCATAACGACATTGGAAAAAGCATCCAGCCCAAATTCTTCGCGAAGATACACAAGCTGTCCGATAATCTCGCCAGCCGTCAAATCTCGTGAGAAACCCATCTTCCCTGTAGCACAAAAGCCACAATTGACCGCACAGCCAACCTGCGACGAAATACAGACCGTTTTCCGTTCTGAACCAAAATCGGGGATTAATACAGTTTCGACCGGTAAATTATCATCAAGATTAAACAGAAACTTGATTGTGCCATCTTCTGATGTTTGCGAATGCAGAAGTTGCATTGATTTAAATTCAAATTTTTCATCGAGCTTTTGACGTAATTCCTTGCTAAAATCGGTCATAAGCTCAAATTCGGTCTGATGGTCTCTGTAGAGCCATTTAAAAAGCTGTCCGCCTCGAAATTTCTTTTCGCCCATGTCGAGCATGAGTTGTTCTAAATCTGAGAGAGAATATCCGAGTAAGTTAATTTTCTTCATAATTGTTAAATGTAGCTGAATTATAGGAATTTGCAACCGAAAAGTAGTCTTATATACTCTTTCATAGTATGAATTTAATAAAATTGAGTAATATGAAAACTCTTATATTATCATCTTGACATATTGTAAATCAAGCTGTATTATGTGGTTCCTTAATCGGGGTGTGGCGCAGTCCGGTAGCGCGCTTGCTTTGGGAGCAAGATGCCGGAGGTTCGAATCCTCTCACCCCGATTTTTATATAGTCGCCCTTAGCGTAGTCTCAGGGTGTTTTTTTTATTGTGTAAATTGGTTCAATTTGCTTTAATAAGAGTTGAATTGTATATAAATCAAGCTTTTGATATGCCCCAGTAGCTCATCTGGATAGAGCATCTGCCTTCTAAGCAGAGGGTAACAGGTTCGAGTCCTGTCCGGGGTATTAAAATCCACGCAGACAACAACTTCCAGCGATTACCCAAACCACAAAGTTAGCTCAGATAGCCCTAAAGGGCCTCTGACTGGTAGGAGAAGACATGGAAGATCATCTCAAGAGATTGTACCAATTGGTCGATACTTTTAATGTGAATTCAAACTGGAAGACATACGTCGATGCGTTTGTCTTCGGTTGTAAAATCAGAAACTTAGCACCACGCACCCTCAACGTATACGCCGAACGTTTAGGCTACCTTGCCAAACATCTCGAAAAAAAGGGCATCGACATAGAAGATGTAACCAAACAGGATATTCAAAATTACCTGATGGAGTTAATCGGAAACGTCGCAGACGAAACCGTCAATGGGCGGATACGTGTATATCGTAGATTCTTCAATTACCTTGAAGAAGAAGGTATTTGGGATAAACCAAATCCAACTTATAAAATAAAACTCATCAGAGCAGAAAAACGAATTAAACCTGTCCTTTCCCCTGAGCAAATCCAGCTTGCTCTTCATACTTTGAATAAAAGAACTTATGAAGGCTATCGTAACCTGACAATGGTCATGCTATTTTGGGATGCCATGATAAGAAAAGAAGAACTTATTACTTTGAAACTTTCTAATATAGATTTGCGAGGCGGACTTATTAAAGTTTACGGAAAAGGCAGAAAAGAACGTCAAGTTCCTATGGGTGCCAGAATGATTAAGACCATGCACTTCTATCTCAATCGGTGGCGAGCAGATACCACAGGTGAATTATTGTTTTGTCAGCGCAACGGTAAACCTATTACTTCTCGGCATTGCCATAAAATTATTCAGGATATTGGCAAGAAAGCAGGATTCACTCTTTACCCTCACCTTATTCGACATAGTTCGGCAACCTACTTTATCAGGCAAGGAGGTTCTCCTGTAATTTTACAAAAAATTATGGGACATACATCTCTGACTGTTACTCAGAATTATTTACATATGAGTAATCAGGATATGATTGATACGTATAGCCACTTCAGCCCAAGTAATGCTATTAGTGTGTAAATTTTTAAAGCGACCCAAAAAAAACAGCTTGACAATGTTAACTTTTATGTTAACTTACCGATAGCCAGAACATAGGAGTTTAAATGGCACAAATTGAATTCTATAAAGAAAATAGAAAATCACCTGTGCTTGAATGGTATAAGAAAGTGGATCACCTTATTCAGGTAGAATTCACTGCGATGATAGAATTACTTGCAGAACAAGGTCATAAACTGCAAAGACCTCATTCAGCACCATTAAGAGATAAAATAAATGAGTTAAGAATAATAACTTCAAGAGGACAGTTCAGAATCCTATACTTCTACCATGACAAGGAAGCGGTTATTATGACTCATGCCATTACTAAAAAGACAAGAGCTGTTCCAAATAGAGAAATTGACTTAGCCGTCAAAAGAATGAAAAAATTCAAGGCTAATCCATCTAAGCATACTATGTAAGTGAGGATAATATGAAAAAGAAAACATCAAAAGCAGTCGAGCTTTTAACTAAACTTGCTGTCGGCGACGATTCAGATAAAATTACTAAATTTAAAAAGGATGTTGCCAAAGCAAAGATTAGATTAGAAATTTCTCAGCAGATTTATAATCTAAGATCCAAATCTGGAATGACCCAAGAAGAACTTGCCAATAAAATCGGTACGCAAAAAACAGCAATTAGCAGATGGGAAAGAAAAGGTTGTAATAATTTCAATGTTGCAACACTCCAGAAAATATCCAACGCTTGCAACGGAAAGATTGATATTCACATCATCCCCAACAAACCTACTCGTAAAATAACTAGAGCAAAACAAACGGCTTAAAAACAAGCATGGAAAATGATGATAAACTGACAGCATAAACTATAACCTCTTAGAGGTAAATGACTGTCAATTCAAGTATCGTTTAGTGCAGATAATTATTGCCAACGGTCATCTTCTTCATCAGGTTGTTCAAATTCTATTCGTGATAAAATACCTTGAGTAATTTTTTCACGTTCCGTTATAGCCTCCAGTGGTGTTATATGGTAAGGAGATAGTTCATTAACTTGTTCCGTAAAATCTTCAACTTCATTATCAAGTTCATGATATTCCTCTACGAAATTAGTCTTAATCGTTTTGACAGGCTGTTTAGGTAATTTCACCATGCAGATTTGTTGAGGCAGATTCTTCATCCTTGCTATTACACGATAAACTTGTTCCTCTAAAGAATAATTCTGAATACTGGAAATATACCATTTGAGTTCTTGAATCATAAAAGGGACAACTGAATCAGTATGACTATGACTACTGGTACTGCTTGTTGATTCTCCAGAAGAAGACGTACTTGAATTTGCATTGATATGACTGACAACTTGATCAGACAAAAATAAATCATCTATCGGAATAGTTGTTTCGCTTGACTGACTACCGCTCCCCGAAGAACTACTAGAAGATAATGTTTCAGAATGACCTTCACTATTACTTCTTACAGTCCTCGTTGATTCAGTCGGTTCAATATATGGAGATTTTTGAATTCTCTTTATCATATCAGGGTTTAATCCTCCCCTGCCTCGATAACTAAAAAGTTCCTTGATAAGTATCTCAGAATTTTCATAAGTTAGTCCGCCATAAATTATTTTGATTTTGGCGTTCTGCATAACCGCCGCATAAACTTTTTGATTCTTCTCTTTTAATTGCTCAAGTGAATGATGAGCCAAAATGAGGTGAATACCGAATTTTGGTCCCTGATCTAAAACATCAGCGATATCCTGTGTCACGTAATTTTCAAATTCATCAATGGCAAGATAAAACGGTTTTGAATCTTTTGGTCTCATTTTAGCAACCAAGAAGAATTCATTAACTAATAATGTACCGAGTAATCGGGCAATATCTTGATGGATTTTTCGGGAACTGAGATTCACTAAGAGAATTTTTCCCTCATCCATAATTTTACGTAAATCAATGACTCCCTCTTTACGTCCGAGTATTAGCTCCATCCGTTTTGATGAAACAAAACTTCTGAGCATATTTACTGAGCTAAGCAATTCAGCATATTGTGTTTGTTTTGTTTGCTTCTCATACCAATCCCAATCATGCTCTATCAGCATGGCTCCTGAATCTTTAACAATCGCCATAGACAAATCACTATCGCTTGAACCTCTATCAATTAGATGTTTTGCCTCAATCAGAGTCAGACCTTTTTGGATTAAGGGATGAAAGATATTTTGAAGCCAAGTTTTTGCTGTTGGCATTTCATCAAAATTATCTTTTCCTCTTGCTTTTATCGTGGCATACATTCTTGATAGGGTCAGAGTATCAATATCATGACCTGCTATCTGTTGAAGTGTGTTAAATCCAACAACACTTTTATCATCCCCTGGGTCAAACAAAACGATTCTATCTAAAATTTCTGGCATTCGAGATGATTTGTATGAGCAATATGCCAACAAATCATCATATAAATATCCATGCGGATCAATTACGGCTCCGCCAATTCCCTGCTCTATAAATTGACGATAGATATTCTCAATCTGTTTACTTTTGCCTTCTCTTGTCGCTCCCATAATATGAAAGGAATTATTAAGGTCTTTTCCTTTTAAAATAAAAGGATCATCATATCTATGCCCTAAAAGCAGTCGTGGCAGTTTGGCTTTTTTCTTCTTATTAAGAAGTTGCTTAACCTCTTCCAGTTTTTTTTCTACTTTTCCCATTATAGCCCCTCTGTAAATTCATCTAATTGTGCAATAAAGGTTCGTTCCAACGTTCTAAGTGTTTCCTTTCTAACTGCGGGAGTAAGAGTCTTATCATTTTTTATTGCTTCATATTGGATATTAAAAACATCTCTCATATCATTAAATTGCGTAGTTTTTTGAGCGTTTTTCTCCCTGTCAGCCATACTTGCTAATCTGTTTTCTACCCTTTTCTTGGCATATTCATGAGTAAGCTTAGCTTCAAGGTTATCCAGTTCACGCTTGCGAGATTTCTCTCTGCCACCTGCTTCATCAGCAAGGTTTTCAATCTCATTGAGAATGCGTTTTTTATCTCTATTATGTTTAAGGTCTTGCATTTCGTCTCTTTGTCTAAAATTATCCTTTTTTCTAGTAAGGGTATGAATTTGTTCTTCATATTCATCAATTTTAGATAAAAGTTCACTTTGTGCTTCCAACTGTTTTGTTACGGCATGGATAACTTTTATTTCGCTTGATTTCTTAGTTCTTTCAAGCAAATTAGCAACTACGTGCATAAACACTGGCTGGTCATTTCTAAGAGGAGTTAGATATTCTTTTAATGAATTAGAATTTAATTCAACCAATTCCCCTGCTTTATCAATTACTTCTGTATTTGTTTTTACCACTGCCCTACCTACTTTCGGTCTTAAATTATTCTTATGATTGTAAAACATAACTCCAACTGCAATCAGGGCTACAATGCCAAACAAAAGTAATAGCCCGAATCCATTACTGATATATTCCACTTTACACCTTTCTTCTTACTATCATATTTATATCAAAATATCCTGAATTCTTTTTCCACGCTCCCGACTTCCATACTTGATTTATCCCTAATAATAAAACTCCGTCATGTTCTACTTTATAGGTTTTATTAGTACCGACAAAAAATGCTCCTCCCTTACCTACTTTAGCCATTAAGCAGTTAATATTTTCTCCAGGAAGTATGTAGTTGCTTGGATAAAAACCTTTTCGTCGATATGATTTTGTCAGTCGGTCTGGAACAACATAGCCATTAAAAAGATATACTCCCATCGGAGTAGTTACAGACAACCCACCTTTGAGCGGTGAAATGCATTTTATTTTTCCAGTTGCTGTAAATGTTATAACATCACCTTTCTTTAATTGAATTGAAGTCTTAGTCCAATTAGGAGTTGATGCTTGTATTACTGCCTGACGTTTGATATTAGTATAGATATCTTCTGAGAAAACATCTGGTAGATTATTTTTGACAAATGCTTGTACTCCCCCAACAAAACTACCGTCTTGAATTATCTTAACAGCAACTCCCGTCCCACCTATAACAACTCCGCATAAGCCAAAGACAAAAAGTAAAGAAGTAACGATTTTGTAGAATTGTTTTTTGGGTGACTTCTTTAAAGCAATAACTTCGGCTATTGGGACAACAACTAATAGATTAAACAGCTTGGATAAAAACCGTCCAACGGCAACCAATAGCCCAAGCACCTTTTTGGGTACCCATAAAATAGGTGTCGCAATAAATGAATAACTAAATTTTGAATATACTATTAAGAGTGGAATCAAAAGTGGTAAGACGTAAATATCATTAAGAAAACCTAATATTGAAACAATAACCCATGCTAATAGTAGTATGACTATTTTTAAAATAGTATAAATTATCATCACGATGAGCAATACAAAAGCTAAAAGAATCCCCGCATCATCAAAAGTACGTCCAAGATTCGCCATGAATGATTTATCGAGTGATAATAAATAGTTATTCCCACTTTCAAGTAAATGAATTATTTCAACGTTATAATGAAACATTAGAAATGCGACAATTCCACCAACGACAAAGCGTCCAAAGATATCCTTGTTTATTTCTTTACCCATCCTGCCTCCCTTGACAAAACGCTTTATCTATGATAGTCTGAATAGTTATTTCGTGATATTTTCTTTGTCTGTAGTAGGATTGGCTTGAGATAATATGCTGAAGCCAGCACCGAATCTGCGAACAAAGGAGAAAATAATCATGGCTAGTTCCATACGTCAGACAGTCACGCTCGCTAAATTGCAAGTAATGACTAAAGCTCTTTACCGAGATGATATTGAAAAATTCGCTCAATTGAAAAAACTTTTGGAAACAATCGAAAAAATAGACGAGCCTTTGTCTCAATGTTTTCTCGATTTGATCGACGATATGATCCAAGAATAGTTTAAATGGAGAATGAGACTTATAAAACGAAATGTTAAGAATACGTTTTCTATAAACAATCTTCGCTCTTAATCCAAATTCTTTCACGCTAATGAACCAGACCTCAAATCTGGTTCTTTTTTTTCTTTTCATCTGCCAGCTCTCTCCTTTAAAAGAATGTCGGCTTCACTATTCCACGATGACATTGACCCAACTGGGTGAGAACAATGCCAGCCAAAAAGAAATATCACCCTATATTCCCCCTTGTACTCACGGGATAGCGAGATCCACTGCGGAGCAGATAGAATGAATGAAGCCAAGACTCCTTTTAAATATTTTAACATATTTATTCAATCAGACTTTGCAGTCCGCCTTCCAATTTTGGTGTTACCCAAGTTGGCTCTAAAACTTTTTCAGGAAATTCAGGATTGTAGGTTTTAATATTTGAAAACCAGAACAAAGATGTCGATGAGAATTGTCGCCCAAAACTTGGGAACGCAGAAATTATATTTGCCATCCTGCCAGATGGTTTACCATTTTGATCAATTTTTCCGGGAACTAAAAAAAGTACTCGAAATCCTCTGATAGGTTCAAGATTGTCATGTATATATTCATCTCGTTTATTTGCTTCATCGAAAAAACACAATCCTGAAACTTCACCATCGGGAAGATTCCGATAGGCATAACGTGTTGCACATTTCCCTGATTTACGATAATAATAATAACCAAATATCTTCTTGCGAATATCAGAGCGATTCTTGGAAGCAATAATCGGCATAGTTCCCCTATCAACTTCAATAAAGTAATGAGCCTTGCCTTTGTCTTTAACTTCAATCCCGAAAAATGCGTCTGGAAAAACAGAGAAACGCTCCTCTCTGTTTTTCTCATTTTTTCCAAAAACAGAATCCTGAAGCCTTTGACCTTGTTCCCAAAAAAGAACTTTAATTTTATCATCTGTCGCTTGGCAGGCAAGTTCAAGAGCTACCCTGAAAATGGCAATCTCTAACGCATGTCTCAAGAATGGAGATTTAACTTTGTTTGAAAGAACTATATTTCTAACGTCTTGCGGAGAAATTCCAGCGACCTCAGCAATTATTGGAGCACTCTTTAACCCCAAACCATAAATTGCTTTTGGACTCCCATAACCTCGTCCAACAGGCTCATCGGTTATCAAGTGCCGCTCAAGATAACGCTCATGAAATAATTGTTGTAATCGCTTATATAAAGCTTTCTCGCCAAAGCCATATTTAGTTGGGCGTTTTTTGCCATCCTTGCCAATTTTGAAATCTTGATTCTCAGGAGGTTCAGTTTTCAGAAGATGCCAAATAAGACTGGTATCCAAAAAACGGTGCTCATAAATCAACTTCATTATTGTGCGGTCACGCTCACGAATCACTATTTTAGGGAAAGCTCCCTTCTTTGGGTAATATCGTGATAGTTGTTTTTTTCGGGTTGGGTTTTTCATTTTTGTTTTTTCTTTGTGTCCTCGCCGAAGCGAGACT